>JABGQS010000015.1 GCA_018648645.1 Clostridia bacterium | reverse complement strand
CAACAGATAGCTGCTAACCAATCAGCTGCTTAGATAAATGTAACCGAGGAATTTACACACTTATATGGACTTGACTTTTAAACTACGCAATTGTTAATCAGGTTGTATGAAAAGTAATTAATAGTTTTGTGTTATTTAGTGTTTTTTTGTACTTTCCTATGATTTGCAAATTATAATATATTCATAGTGCTATGTCAAGTCTTTTTTTATATTATTTCATTAAAACGTTTCAACGCCGATAGATACTGCATTTCTAAAATAAATATATTTTAAAACGTTTTAAATTTTGCTTGCCAATATGCATTCATTGGTATAAAATAGCTTTATCTGGAGATGACATAAATGAGTAATATTAAAGATGTAGCAAAACTTGCAGAGGTATCAATCGGCACGGTGTCCAACTATATAAACAGCACCAGGAAAGTAAGTCCTTACACCGCAGCCCGTATTCAGTCAGCTATCGACGTTTTGAATTTTAAGCCCAATGCCTTTGCGAGAAACCTAAAATCTAACACAAACAAAGAAATCGGGGTTATCCTTCCCAATACCCACGATAATTACTATTCTATTATTCTCGCTGGAATAGAAAAAGAGCTCACTCTTTCGGGTTATTATATTAATGTAGCTCTATCGGGCGATATCCCGGAAAACGAAAACAATATACTTAACATGTATTTGCAAAAGAATATTTCGGGCTTGATTATTGTTACCTGCCAACCGGACAAAGCGGACTACTTCAAGGAGAATTTCATTTCCAGAAATATACCTGTTACATTTATTGATCGCAGAGTCCAATCTCTCGACGCCAACTACCTTTCGTTCGACACTTATAATACGATAAAATCTTTGGTATCTCAACTAATTAAAAATGGAAATAGAAAAATTGGACTGTTGGTTGGACAAAAAGGGTTTTCTCCTGAGGACGATTGCGTTTCGGCCTATAGAGATTGCCTGAAGCAAAATGATATCGAAGTCGATGAAAACTTGATTGGGCACACAAAATCTTCGAAGGAAGATGCTTTTCGAACCGCAATTTCTTTGTTTCAAGAGCAAACTCCACCCGTCGTTATAACCACATCGCAATCTATTTCAAGCGGAGTTGAGCAAGCTGCGCATCTTCTCGGGCTCAACGCAGATAACGATGTCATGATTATTTCGCTTGGTCAGGAACGATGGAGCGGTTACTATACCCGCGTCGGCACTATAAACACAATGCGTCCGGCATACAAACTCGGGAAAAAAGCAGCAACGCTGCTGATAAAAAATATCAAAAGCCCCGTCCTGTTCGAGAAAGAGCAAATCATACTGAAAGACAAAATAACGGATAAGAGTTTATTTGAAACCGCACAAAATAGTCATTTAAGAAAACCTAATAACACCAGCAAAAAGCTAAATGTTCTGCTTTTATCCTCGCCAAATTCAACTGCCATTAAAACAATGATTTTCGATTTCACGAAGAAAACAGGGATAAATGTTAACATTGATACTTGTAAACAAGAGTATTTGCTGGAAACCATGTTTAAAGACAACAAGGTTGAAAAAAAATACGATGTTTACATGTACGATATCCCTTGGAAAGACATACTGATTAGCAATAATGTGCTTTTAAATGTCGATGAATTTGTAAACTCAAAGGATTTTGACAAGGAAATATTCTTAAGTGACCTAATGGACAAGCTAGGCAAAACGGGCGGAAGCTATTACGGTGTACCTTTGTTCTATGCACCTCAGCTCCTCCTATACCGCAAAGATTTATTCGAGAACCAGAAGCTGAGGGAGCAATTCCAAAAGAAGTACAAAACACCGCTGCGACCACCCAAATCTTGGCTCGAGTTTAGTGCAATATGCGAATTTTTTAACCAAAGCTTGAATCCATCTTCGCCGGTGCAATACGGCACGTCTCTTGCGTGCTCTGCGATGACAACACTAATGCCCGAGTTCCTCCCGAGGTTGTGGTCATACGGAGGCAGAGTATTAGACGAAAACAACAACGTAACCGTTAATACACCGAGCTTTAGAAAAGCATTGGTCAATTTCGTCAATACGTTTGAGACAACCAGTCCCGAATCCCTCAGCTATAATATCGAGAAAACCGTCGAGGAATTCTATATGGGCAATACTGCAATGCTGGTCGGTTTCGCCGGATACATTTCTGATGCAAATAACCATCTTAAATCGAGGATTATTGGCAAGATTGGGTATGATCATATCCCCGGTGGTGCTTCAATCCTCGGTGCATGGGGCTTTGGCGTATCAAGCAAATCCTCGTGTCCGACGCAGGCGTTCGAGTTTATTTCGTGGGCGTGCGGACCGGAAATGAACAACTATTTTACAATACTCGAGGGTCAGTCTGCGCTAAGAGAGGTATATGAGAATGATGAGTTGATCAATCTCTATCCTTGGATGCCGCTCATTTTGAAAACATATAACAACTGTAAAGAGAGAAAAAGTCTCGTGTTTGACAACAAGGTGATTCCAATAACCTCTATCGAAGAGATTGTATATAAACACATTAAGAATGTCGTCCGCGAAAATGCTGACATTGACCATTCTATTAAGGCAATGCAAAAGGAATTGGAGCAGTTTATCGGCTCGTTCTAGCAGCACATTTTCGAACACAGCTAAAGGATAGAGCTAAATAGTTCGTTTTCATATGACCCTACCCCGCCCAACTGAACTAGACTGAAGCTGCGGATTCGCATCTTATTAATAAATGGACAGTTTGCTTCACTAAGCTTAGCCATCTTGATTATCTGTAATAAATGTTCCAATAAAAAAACGCTCCATACAGGAGCGTTTTATATTGTCCAGTACTGTGCTATATCGTGCTGTATCGTTGAGTTTTATCGCTTTGAGAACTGTGGTGCACGTCTTGCCGACTTGAGACCCGGCTTCTTTCTTTCCTTCATACGAGAATCTCTTGTTAAGAAACCCGCTTTCTTAAGGATTGGTCGCAGCTCAGGTTCTGCTGCAATCAGCGCTCTGCTGATACCATGACGAATCGCGCCTGCCTGACCGGTGTAGCCACCGCCCTTGACTGTCAGCATTACGTCATACTTACCAAGACGCTCTGTTAGAACTAACGGAGCTCTCGCTTCCATTCTTAGCGTTTCAAACCCGAAAAACTCATCAAGCGTTTTCTTGTTAACAACTATTTTGCCGTCTCCGGTCGTAAGAATAACTCTTGCAACACTACTCTTTCTTCTACCTGTACCTAAAAACTGTACGTTTGCCATTTCCTACGCCCTCCTTTTGCCTTCAAGCTCCAAAGCAATCGGTTGTTGTGCAACGTGGTCATGTTCCGATCCTTTATATACTCTCAGTTTTTTCAACATCGCTCTTCCGAGCTTGTTCTTTGGCAGCATACGACGAATTCCGTCGTACATTACCTGCTCCGGCTTCGTCTGCATCAAATCACCATACTTGGTTTCTTTCATGCTTCCAACATATCCGGAATGCTTTCTCTGTAGCTTCTGTTCCAACTTCTTACCTGTAAACACAGCTTTTTCACAATTGATTACAATCACGAAATCACCTGTATCTATGTGTGGCGTAAACTCCGGCTTGTTCTTACCTCGCAGAATTGATGCAACTTGGCTTGCCAGTCTGCCGAAAACCATTCCGTCAGCGTCGACTATGTACCATTTGCGTTCTACGGAGCCGGGCTTTGCCATATATGACTTCATAAGGCCGTCCTCCTAATGCAATAAGCATATTAATTAATTACGTGCTATCATTCGGGGCTAGTGAACAATAAACGCGCAAACTTCATTCTATACATTGTCACCGTGTGTGTCAAGCGATTTTGGCTAAAAAGGGCGTCTTTTGTCGTTTTTATGCACGCAAACGCTATTAGCCTCAGCCATTTGGCGAATCGAACTGTTTTGACGACTTCGCAGCCAGCACAACCACAGGCACGAGCATCGCCGCATTAATCAAAAGCGCTATCTGCAAACCGGTCGCGTCGCCAATCGCGCCGATAGCGGCAGGGCCTACAAACAACGCCATCACCAGCCCAAAATAGATGAGCGAAGACGCTGCCGAAACGTCATGCGGAACAATTTTGTGCGACTCGATGACGAGCGCCGGGAAGTTCGCCCCAATCAGCAAACTGCCAACTCCCGCAAACACCGCCATTAGCGCCGGGTTCGTTGTAACCAACATCAGACCAAACGCAACAATCGCCAGCGCGTTTGTAATCGCCATTGTTTTAAGTATGGGTATTCTCTCCACGAACTTGCTGAATATCAAGCGTCCAATCAACAGTCCCAAAAACATCGACGAGAGCATAATGGCACCGCTCAGCTTATCATCGGGTGACTGCTCAACATATTTAGATATAAAGAATATATAAGTGTTCATCGTCAGGCAGCTGAAAAAGTTGATCGCGACCAACGTGAACATACCTTTTTTTCTGATTAGCTTAGCGAGCTTTTTTAGACCACCAAAGTTGTGTTTGTTGTGAACCATCGGCATTTTTATCTGCGCGCGCAGCCCGAACACATACAAAACCGCAGCCGCAGCCATTATAATCCCCAGCCATAAAAACGCGGGAGTATAGTTGCCGCCTAGCGCAATCGCCAGGAACGGCCCGCCCACACCGGCAAGCGCCCACAGCGCGTGCAGCAACCCCAAATAAAAGTTGATGTGCGTCTTTGCTGTCAAGCTGATAACAGTGTTGGACAGCGCGTCGATAGTATTGAGGAAAAACCCGATTAAGAAAAACAAGAAATACAGCAGCACCACGTTCGTGTTGTAACCAAGCCATATCATAAGACCCGAAAACACAACGACAGCGATCGCCGACACCTTTATAGCGTTAAACGCGCTGAACACGCTAAAGCACAGTACCAGCGACACCAACATGCCGACCGACTGCAGCGTGGACAACACCCCCACCTCTGCCAAAGTAAACGAAAACGCTGCTTGTATTTCAGGCACCATCAAACCCAGCACCGTCGAATACATCGCCAGCACCATCATGGTCGGGTATACAAAAAACTGTTTCTTGGTTATACGCATCCTTCACCTCTTGCAAGTCTCTTTGTCTTATCTATTCAATCGTATCATTACTTAACTGTTTTTGCTCAGTCTCTCTCGTCTCAGTTTCTTGCCCGCAAGTACAATCACGGGAACCAGCATCGCCACACAAACAAACAGCGCAACCCGCATGTCCACCAAGTCGCCAACCCATCCAATGAAGGGCGGTCCGGCAACCGAGCCAAACACGATACCAAAAAACACAAATGAGGTCGCCGAAGTGGCATCGTTCGGTATAATTTTGTACGCCTTGGCAATCATCACCGGGATGTTAATCGACATACATATCGCACCAACCGCCATCATCACAACGATGAGCACCATGTTCTGCGCAAGCAGCATCACCGAAAACGCAGCTGCCGCAACTATATTTGCCAGCATCAGCGTCTTGTTTGCCGAAGTCTTGTGCGCAACAGCGCCGTATACCATACGTCCTATCATCATGCCGACCAGCATCACGCCCAGCACATACGCGCCGTCCAGCGGGTCTCTGCCGAGTATGCTCACATAGCTTCGTATAAAGAATGTGAACCCGGTGCGCACGATTGTGGTCAAAAACCCGATAATCAATATCACGACCATACCTTTGTATCGAAACGTTCTTATCAGCTTGCCGATTGTGCCGACTTTGCTCTTGTCCTCCCACATCGGCATCTTTAACCTGTCACGATACCCGAATGTGAATATCAGCAGCGATGCCAGCGTTAACGCGCCAAGCCAAACGAACGTTGCTGTATAATCACTTTTGAACAATAGTACAAAAAACGGCCCCAGCGCAGACGTGCCTGCCCATATGCCGTGAAGTATTCCAATATAAAAGCTCGACTTTCGGCTCGACTCACCGTCCACCATAAGCGCGTTGCTGATTGTCGTCGAAGTGCCGGTAAGCAGCCCGATGATCGCAAGCAGCACATAGACGATTATAACATCGTTGCTGAATCCAAGCGCTATCAAACCCCCGCCAAACAGCACCGCCGCAACCAAGAACACCCGCGATCTGTTCATTGCAGAGAATATGCAAAAGCACAGCACGAGCGCAACCCCGCTGCCAATCGACTGCATGGTAGAAAAAAGCCCTGCCTGCGCCGAAGTAAGCCCAAACTTCTCCTGCATCGGCAGAACCATAAACCCAAGTGCCGTTGTGTACAGCGCCTGCACCATGACCGGCGGGAACACAAAAAGCTGCCTGCTTAGTCTCTTCATCCTTCACCTCGTGCAATTCACATCGCGGCGATTATACCACGAAACAAAGCAGGTGTATACGTTTATTTGCACGCTGAAGGGAATATATTTAATGAGAATTTGAGCATTCAGAAAGCTTCGCCCGCCACCTCTAAATTACCCTTTGAATTCCGCTTGCGTGTGTGGTATGCTGTACGCGAATAATCCCCCATTAAACTATCAATACGAATAGGAGAACCATTATGGAAAAAAGGTATCCGAAGACGCTGATGACGACGGCGTGCGTTCCCTGGACAAGCGATTTCAAAATTGACGAGCCGCTTTTGCGCAAAGAGATCGACATGCTTATGGATGCAGGCAGCAGAAGCATCTATCTTTTCGGCACGGCGGGCGAAGGCTACGCGGTCAATCACAGCCAGTATACCGACCTCGCGCGTATTCTGAAAGACCAGACCGGCAAAGACGAAACTGTTATGCCGATGGTCGGCGTTATATCGCTCTCGCTGACCGACATCATCGACCGTATCGAAATGGCGGCGAATCTTGGCATCACAGACTTCCAGATATGCTTCCCAAGCTGGGGCAGCGTGACTGCTGACGAAGCGCATCTGTTCTTCCGCAGCGTGTGCGACCGTTTCCCCAAATTGCGGTTCATGCACTACAACAACTTCATGCGCTCCAAAACCAAGCTGAACCCCGAGGACTACGTTGCTTTGGCGGACGAGTTCGAGAACCTCGTCGCGGTCAAATTCATCACGAACTCGGTCAACGAAGTTCACCAACTTGCCGCGCTCAATTCCCCATTGCAGTTTTTCCTTCTCGATGGATTGTACGGATATGCAAGCATGCTTGGCGAGTTCGGGCTGCTAATTTCGCTTCTTAACGTCAGCTACAAAATTGCAAATCAGTACTTTGAAGCGGGAACAAACAAAGACTTTGACACTTGTCTGAAAATCGCAGATGGGTTTTTCAAAGGGCACAAAGCGTTGATGAAAAACTGTCCGCCGGGAAACGGAAAAATGGACGGCGCGTGGGACAAAACGTTTGTCACGTTCGGCATTCCCGAGTTTCCGCAAAGCCTGCACCCGCCCTACATCGGGTTCACGGACGAGCAGGTTGCCGCGTTCCAAGCAGAGATGAAACAAATCCTGCCCGACTGGTTCTAGTGTAATATACGACAAGGAGCTGCTAATCTACGCGGCTCCTTTTTTGGCTCTTCCATATCGCAAAAACATAATTACGGACAATATGATGACAGGTATAAACGCAGCAGAGTTAATCAAAAACGCAATTCGCAAATTGAACGCGTCGCCAAGAACGCCAAGTATCGGCGGTGCTATAAGCGCGGCCAGCCCAACGCCCACGAATATGAGTGACGAAGCCGCGGCCGTATCCTCTTTGATGGCTTTGCTCGCCTGCCCAAACACAATAGGCATGGTCGGCGACAATAGCGCTCCCCCAAGGAAAGCCAGCACAATCACAACAACCATGTTGTTCATCAGCGGCAGCAGGACAAACACAATTAACGCCGCAATGTTCACAATGATTATAATTTTATATTTTGAAACCACGTGCGAAACCCGCGCATAAATAGCTGAGCCTACAACAACACCGACAAAGTATAGGCTTAGCACAAGCAGCCCATGCATTTGAATTCCAAAGAAAGATTCTCCGAACGCCGACAGAAAATATAAATTGGGCACCTGCACAAAACAGGTAAAGAAGCTAATCGAAATAAACAATATCATTCCTCTTCGTTTCAACACATCGATTAATTTTCTCAAATGCCCCATTCTGTTTCTATCTTCCATCATGGGGCTGTTAATCTCGCGCCTTAGTCCAAAGTAATTTATCAGCGCCGCAAAAGCCACAACAGCGCCGGTAATCAGGAACGCTGTCTTATAGCTGCCTTGCACCGTCAGCACAAAATACGGCGCAACTGCACCTACAAGCGCCCAGGCGCCGTGCAGCAGCGTGATATACTTTCGCGTCTGCCTGCCGGACATATCGGCCAGCAGCGCGTGCGACAAATTGTCGGGCAGATTCATGGCAAAGCCTAAAAGCAGGAATATTGCGTATAGTAAGTATAAGTTTTCGTTTATTCCGATAAGCGCAATCAGTACCGCAAAAGCAAACGAGCCGATGCTGATCAGCTTCGCTTTGTTAAACGCGCTGAAAACACAGAACGAAAGAATCAAGCAGATGAACATGCCCACCGCCTGCAATGTAGAGAAAAGCCCGGCCAGCGCAAGCGTTATGCTGAATGCATCGACAATCTCTGTCATCATAGCGCCCAGTACCGACGAAAACAGCGCCAACACCATCACCGGCGGAAACACGTAAAATTGCTTTCTTGTCTTCATAGCTCTCCTTAAAAGTCGCATTATTTTACACGCAAAATGTCCAAACAACACGGCGATTATACCAGAAAATAATAACAAAGTACACACACTATTTTATTATAAAAAATAAAAATAGAATTTTTCTATTTAATCATTGACTTTTTACCCTCCATTTTATATATTACTACTGTAATTACTAGTTCATTTTACCGATTACCGACTTCATTTTTTTACTCGACAAAGCAAAATAATTTAATATTTTTAAGGAGAAATGCCATGCAGTACAAAGTCATTTCACAAAAGCAAGAGAACTACACCACTCCCGTGGACGCGCCGGCATACGGTCCGCAGCCAACAATCTACAAGGACGTTATTTTTGACTACGTTTATTTCAAGACCGACCCCAAAAACATCGCACCGCTGCTGCCCGAATGTTTTGCTCCGGGGCGTGACGGCATATGCTGCGCGTTCAGCGTCAACGTTCCTTTCTCTTCGTGCTATGGTCCGTTTCTCGAAATGGGCGTCGTTGTACAGGTCGAATACGAAGGCAAACAGTGCTTCTATCTGCCTGCGCTTTATCTAGACAACGACAGCGCCATCGCGGCAGGGCGCGAGATCTACGGCAGCCCCAAAAAGCACGCACAGATGAGCTTCAAAAACAACAACGAGATTTTCACGGCAAGCGCAACACGCGCCGACGTGCAGTTTCTCAAAATCACCACCAAGGTGCTGGGCGAAGGAAGCCCGGACGATTTTCTCCCGGTTTTCCCGGTTTACAATCTCAAGATGATTCCGTCTATCGAAGGTCCGTGGCCCGAGGTTAAGCAGCTGACCACGTGCGGCATCGACAAGCCCGTCACCAAATATTTCTACGAGTGCGCCGGCACGGTCGAGTTCGCGCCGTCGTGTAACTCGGAAATCTACAGATTAGAGCCGTCAGAGATTATCGGAGCATCGCGCTCGTGCATGGACTATGAGCAGGGCTGGGGTAAAATAGAGCGCGACTTTCTAAAGGAGAAATAGACCCCCACCCATTATCAAAATTTGATGAAAGCAGGGCTAACTATGCATAAGTTAACGCAGGAATTGATGCAGCGGGGCAAAAAGTGCGCACAGTGGCTGGACGCTCAAATTGACGACACCGGCGCCAACATCCATACAACCGACCTTGGTGCATACTACAAATGCACGTATCCGCTGCGGTGTTCGGGCAACTCATACAAAGCGTCCTTGGTGCTAAAGAAAATCATGGAGCAGTTTTGCACAGACACCGGTGATCTGCGAAACTCGCAAGCTCAGAAAACGCTCGAACCATACACGAGCCGCTTTTCGCAGACCTACCCGAACGGTTGGATTGTGCTGGGTGCAGAGCTCCTCGGTCAGCGCGACATCGTAGTCCGTCTCAACCAAGGTATGATCGACAACTTTTACGACGAGGACATGGGCACATACCGAACGTGCGCGCAGCCAAAGAGCGAGCTATTCGATGTTTGCAGCGCAGGCTCTGCCGTGCTTTGCCAAATGATTACGGACATGCCGCGGGCAGAGCGCACAGCCGACTTTCTAATCAAGCTGATAGACAACCAACCCGATCCAGGCAACTATTTCTACAACGTTGTCGATAAAGACTTCAACTATCAAACAACAATGGACGAAAAATATCCCCTGTTTACCGCCGTCGCATACGGGCAGCCGGGGCAGGCGACATGGATGCTCGGTTTCCCAAGCGCCGCGCTCGCCAAGCTGTATCAAGCGACAGGCAAGCAGAAGTACCTCACGTACGCAATCAAATACCTCGACGCATTCGTCAAAATCGGCGACGAAGCGTTTGTATCGTACGGCGCGGGCAAAGCGATGTGGGCGGCTTCGCTGCTCTATCGCATCACGGGCGACACACGCTTCGAGCAAGTCGTCTCGCGACTCTGCGAGTTCTTCTTCTCCATCCAGGCAGAAGACGGGTCTTTCCCCATGCCGCCGGTGGACAATCCCGACTTTGCAGGGTATCTGCTGATATTCGACACATCACCCGAATATTGCAGATGGTTCTATGAAGTTGCGGCAGAGCTGAACGGACGATAAGCAATTCATATAAAAGGAGACAACACTATGGAAAAAATGGTACGGCACGCATCCGACAACAAATATCTGCACAGAGATTTTCACGGCATCCTGAATCTCGGCATAGAGTATCTGCAAGAGCAGTACGGCGACGACGCTGTAATCGAGTACCTGCAAGAGTACACGCGAGTGTTTCACAAGCCATTGATTGACGCTGTCAAAGCAGATGGGCTGTCTGCGATACAAAAGTATTTCGAGAGGATATTCGAGATTGAGGAAGTCGAAGAAGATATTCTGTTCGAGATGGGCGTAGATACGCTGACCATCGTTATATCAAAGTGCCCGGCTCTCTCGCACATGAAGAAAACCAACATCACACCGGCGGCAATGTTCATCGAGACAACTCGCACCATTGGGCTGACGCTTGCTGAGGAAACTGGCTTGTCATACGAGCTGGTTACATACGATGAAGCGACAGGCGCGTCCATACAAAAGTTTATCGGAAAGGCGGACAAATAAAATGATTTCATGTACAGAGTTTATACCGGCATACAGCGAGCTGTTCAAGTTCCTCGAGGCAAAGGGCGGCAAGCAGGCGGTGGTCGATTACTGGGCAACCATCAGCAAAGACGGTCTCGCGCTGCTTAAAGAAGAAGCCACCAGAAACGGTCTTCGGGGCTGTTATAACTATTGGTCGCACACGCTAAACGAAGAAGCGGCCGACTTCACGATGACCCTCGACGAGGAAAACGGCTTGTTCTCCATCGAGATGCACGAGTGTCCAAGCAAAGGTCTGCTGCTGAATTTCGAGCACCTGACGCCGTACAGCGACTACTGCGACCACTGCGATATACTCTACCGCAACGTCCTCGAGCCGCTCGGGTACACTTATGACATCGACCTAAGTCAAAGCGACAAAGCCGCTTGTAAAATCACGGTGACAGCGCCAAAATAGCATATAAACATAATATAAGAAGGGTAGCTTAGTACGCTGCTCTTTTTTTAATATCCACGCCCGGCGCACGGCACGAAAACTTGTTTCCTTTATTCGTTTATGATATAATTTGCTCATAACACAGGAAGGTGAAAAACGCTTTGAGTAACGATTTGTTTGAGTTTGACAGAAGCAAAACAGCCCCGCTTGCCGACAGAATGCGCCCGCGTACATTGGGCGAGTTTTTCGGGCAGTCGCACGTCGTCGGAAACGGCAAGCTGCTTCGCCGCGCAATCGAGACAGACAGCTTAACTTCGTCCATATTCTTCGGCCCCCCGGGCAGCGGCAAAACAACGCTGGCGTACGTCATCGCCAACGTGACGGGCGCGGCATTCGAGAAAGTAAACGCTGTCACAACGGGCGTCAAAGCCGTGCGAGAAATTATCGAGCTGGCGCAAGGCAGGCTAAGCATGTACGGCACACCGACCTATCTGCTGCTCGACGAATGCCACCGCTGGTCAAAGACGCAAAGCGACAGCATCCTCCCTGCTCTCGAGCAAGGCACAATCCGCTTCATCGGCTCGACAACAGAAAACCCGATGGTCAGCATGACGAGTGCTATCGTGTCCCGATGCCGACTGTTCCAGTTCTTCGCGCTGAGCGCGGACGACATCATACAAATAATGAAAGTTGCGCTAAGCGACGACGAACGCGGTTTTCCGGGGCTGACTGTCACCATCGACGACGACGCGCTTAATCACCTTGCCAATGTAGCAAACGGCGACGCGCGCACAGCACTCAACGCTATAGAGCTTGCTGTGCTTACCACGCCGCCCGGAAAGAATAGCAGCATACACATAGACCTTAATACAGCGGAGGAGTCGATACAGCGGCGCGCAGTGCGGTGCGATGATGAAGAGTACTACAACATGCTTTCCGCGTTTTGCAAATCACTACGCGGCAGCGACAGTAACGCAGCATTGTTTTGGTTTGCAAGGCTGATTTATGCAGGCGTAGACCCGCGGCTAATCGTTCGGCGCATCATCGCCCACGCAAGCGAAGACGTGGGGCTGGCGAATCCCTCGGCAATGTCGCAGGCGGTAGCGGCAGCCAATGCGCTCGAGTTCGTAGGTATGCCCGAAGCGCGCCTTTCCATCGCTCAAGCAATTATCTTCGTGTGCGAGTCCCCTAAGAGCAACGCTGTCTATAAAGCCATCAACGACGCAGGCTACGACGCAGAGCACGCTTACCAAGAACCGGTGCCCGTGCATCTTCGTGACACAAGCTATAACGGCGCACACAAGCTTGGCAACGGCAAAGGCTACAAATACGCGCACGACTTCGAGCGGCATTACACACCCCAGCAATACCTCCCCGATAACCTGAAGGATAAGGTGTACTACACGCCATCTGACGAAGGATACGAGAAGAAAATACAAGAGACGCGCGACTACATGCGGGACGACAATGCAAAATTATGATTGCGCGAAAGGCACGTTATTGGTATAATTGATTTCTAGGTTTTTGGTTTGCGGGTTCATGCGCACTGCGCAGCGCCACGCGAGCACACACAGAAACCAAAAAATAATACGAAGTCGGATATTCAAAAGGGCACGCCCCTGATGAAATTCGAACGGAGGTAACAACATGAGAATTAGAACGAGAGATTTAACGATTACCGCAGTACTTGCTGCAATTTGCTTATTGCTTGGGCTTACACCCATCGGGTACATCCAAATACCACCCGTAGCAATTACGCTGATGTGTATCCCTGTTATTGTCGGCACGATTACACAAGGACTAAGAACCGGGCTGATTCTGGGGTTCGTCTTTGGACTAACCAGTTTTTTAACAATATTTCTAAGGCCCACACCATTCAGCCAGTTTATGTTTAACTTGAGTGCTTGGAAGACGATTATTATTGTTTTTGCGCCGCGGATGATTATACCGATCACAACGTGGCTCGTCTACAATGCTATAGGCGGCGAGATGAGCCCACGCACAATTGACGGGGCGGATATCAAGATTATAGAAAAGTCGAAAACCCGAAAAAATGTAGCAACGGGCGTCGCAGCCTTTGTCGGCTCAATGACCAACACGATACTGTTTCTTGGCACGTTGTATCTGATTTTCCAACCCGAGGTAAACGAAATCAGCACAGCGTTTGGTGCATCACCCGATACGTTGTTCGGCGTGGTTGCAACCATCGGCGCAATAAACGGACTGCCGGAAGCTGCGGTCGCCGTAATACTGTGTATCCCGATTGTATATGCTATTTCAAAAATAAAGCGCAGGCAGCGCAAACAACCAACGGAGAGCTAAATGATATTTGTACTGGACGTAGGAAACTCAAACATCAAATGTGGATTGTTTGAAGACACAAAACTAATAAACTCGTGGCGCATGACAACGCGGCTTGAGCGCACCGCCGATGAATACGGCATACGCATCATGGCGTTCTTTGGTCACGTTAAAAAACGCCCGCAGGATGTGCAGCGCATTGTCATCTCGTCGGTCATACCGTCGATCAACTACACGTTGCAGCACATGTGCGCAATATACTTCGACCAAAAACCGATGTTTGTCGGCCCCGGCATCAAAACGGGCATCAACATCAAGTACGACAACCCCAAAGAGCTTGGTGCAGACCGTATCGTCGGCGCAATCGCAGCGTACCATCTGTACGGTGGGCCTTGCATCATAGTCGATTTTGGCACAGCGACCACGTTTGGCGCGGTCACAAGCGAAGGCGATTTTCTTGGCGGCGCGATATGCCCGGGTATCAAAATATCGACAGAAGCGCTGACTTTGAATACCGCAAGGCTGCCACATATCGAGCTTAACAAACCCGACAGCATCATCGGCAAAAGCACGATAACCGGTATGCAGGCAGGCATCATCTACGGCTATGTCGGTCAGGTGGACTACATTATCGGAAAGTTCAAGAAAGAGCTTGGTGAACCCGCGAAAGTGATTGCTACCGGCGGTCTGGCAGAGGTGGTTTCCCAAGAGTCTAAAGAAATCGACGAAATGAACGGTTTGCTGACGCTAATCGGGCTAAGCCGTGTGTACGAAATGAATAAAGGTAAATAGGGTGACAAAATGAGAGAAGTAAACATCGCGCTCATTGGACTCGGCACTGTCGGGTCGGGCGTATACAAAACCATCTGCCTGCAAAAGCAGAGGGTGGAACATAAAGAAGGCATATCGCTGAACCTGAAAAAGGTGCTGGCACTCGAGTATGCAATAGACATCCCCGATTCACTGAAAGCAACCGACTTTTATGCCGACATCGTATCTGATAAGAGTATCGACATTGTTATCGAGCTGATTGGCGGCATCAGCCCTGCCAAAGAGTTTATACTTGCGGCACTGGGTGCAGGCAAAACAGTGGTAACGGCAAACAAAGACCTTTTGGCGCAGCATTGGCCCGAGCTTAACGCGGCCGCCAAAGCAAGCGGCGCAGGGCTATATTTCGAGGCCAGCGTCGGCGGCGGCATCCCAATTATTCGCACAATATGGGAAAGCCTGCAAGCAAACGAGATTACGTCAATGATGGGCATCATCAACGGAACGACCAACTATATACTGACCAAAATGGCAGAGGAGAAGCTAAGCTACGAAGAGGTTTTGGCACAGGCGCAGGCGCAGGGTCTCGCAGAAGCTAACCCCAAAAGCGACGTTGAAGGCTACGACGCAATGTACAAGCTGTCCATACTGTCCTCGTTGGCGTTTCACGCGCGGGTTCCTGTAGAATACATCTATCGCGAAGGCATCACGGGCATCACGCTCGAAGACATCAAGTACGGGCAAGAGCTTGGGTACACATTAAAGCTGCTCGCAATCAGCAAGCGCGAAGGCAACACAGTGCAAGCGCGCGTTCACCCGACAATGATCCCAAACACGCACCCGCTGGCCAGCATCCGCGGCGCGTTCAACGCAATTTATCTGCACGGCAACATCGTGGACGACATCATGCTATACGGCAGAGGCGCAGGCGACATGCCGACAGCAAGCGCGGTTATGTCGGATGTCATATACGCGGCGAATCAAGCGTCGCACAAATACACCACGTTCTATAACGAGAAAGACGCGTCTTCTGAGATGACGTTCGAGAAAAACTGGGAGTCTGCATTTTTCCTGCGGCTCATAGTTCTGGACGCACCAAACGTTCTGGCAAAAATCGCCGGCATTTTTGGCAGTCACGGTGTAAGTCTCGCTTCCGTCATGCAAAAAGAACACGGAAGTGAAAGCGTTCCGCTGGTGCTAATCACGCACAAAGCTAAAGAGCTGTCAGTAAAGCAGGCGCTTGGTGAGCTGAGCAAAATCAAAGAAGTTACGAGCGTCGCAAATGCAATTCGAGTAGAAAGTTAAGGGAGATATATTATGATTATTAAAAAAGAGGACATGAAAACCTTAAGCAGACCAAGGCTGCGGGACGGGTTCGGCACTACCGATTTTCTGCACATCGTACCCGAAGGATTCCGACCTGAAAAGTGCAGACTGTTTTCCGTGATGGTTCTGGAAAAAGGGTGCAGCGCAGGTCGCCACGACCACACGGGCGAGACCGAGATCTATTACGTGATCGAGGGTGAGGGCATCATCAACGACAACGGCACAATTCGCCCATTTCGAACAGGCGACTGCAATGTTTGCGGCGACGGAGATTTTCACTCTGTCAGCAACGAGAACGACGAGACGCTCAAAATGATTGCGGTCATCGTAAACGACTAGCAACACCTTGCAGCGAATTCACACGAAATCAGACCGAGGCGGCGTATATGCCGTTTCGGTCTTTTTGTTGAAGAAAAATCGGATTTTTAACAAAACGGTCTACATGAACCGCGCGTTTTGTGATATTATATAAGCAGATATTATGAAAGATTTGATTAGCAAAACACTCAGCGTAGCTGTTAACTCTGCGCAGCCTGTCAAGATTATCTATCAAGGTCAAGATAAAATCACGCAGCGCGTAATCGAAGTAAAAAGCATACACGAGTCCCATGTTGTTGCTTATTGCCGATTGCGGCGCAGAATCAGCACATTTAAGACTGAAAGTATACTTGCGGCACAGGTTGTAGATGAAAAGAAGAAATAACCTTTTCGGTGGGTTGAAATATGTTTATTTAGGCAAGCACCAACCGACAAGATTTAGGCAATCATATATAATATATTTTTAGGGGTAGTAAAATGGACAATAATATTTTCACACAAGACTCTTTCTGCTCGGCAGTGCTCGATGAAATGCCAAACATGGTACGTGTTCTTGATAAGGGCGCAAACGTACAGTATGCCAACAAAGCCTTTGCTCAGCGCTTTGGCAGCGATTTTGATACGGCATGCAAGCGAATACCGGGGGCATCTGACGATTGCGTGCTCTGCGCCGCGCTCGATTGCATCTCAACCTTGGACAGCGCAACAGCAACCCAAAATGTCAGAGGCAGAATGTACGAGATTAATACCAAACCAATTACGTTTAACGAAGACACCTACGCGCTCGAGATTATTACCGACATTTCTTCCGAATACAACCTGAAAGACAAGCTGGTCTCCGCCAACGCGCGCATGACGCACGACCTTGAAGTAGCGCGCTCTTTGCAGCTTTCAATACTGCGCAACACACTGCCCAAAGTAGAAGGTTACGATTTTTGCGCAGAGTTTTTGCCTTGCGAAGCGCTTGGCGGCGATATGTACGATGCGTTTGTCATGCGAGACGGTCGCATATTTATGTACATCGCAGACGTGTCGGGGCACGGTGTAATGCCGGCCATGCTGACGGTTTACCTGCGACAGGAAATGTTCGCACAGTGCAAACAACCTGGCATTTCGCCCACCAAAGTTCTCTCCAACATACAAACTTCTTTCGAAGATCTGCACATTGACGAAAACATATACATCACCATATTTGCACTTGTGCTCGATCCGTTGACAGGGCAGTTCGTCTACGCAAACGCAGGGCATAGCGTAACGCCGCTTATCGCCGGCGTCGACGGTGTGCGCGAGCTGTTTTTGCCTGGCAACCCTATTTGCAGATGGAGAATGAACGAGGAGCGCGAGCAAAAATACGGCAAGCTTGAAAAAGGCGAAAGATTGCTGCTGTATACAGATGGGCTCGATGATGTTCACGTAGATATTGATGTGATGCACGGTCTGCACGAAATGCTGCTCAATAAAGCGCACAAAGGCGACGGGCTGCTGGCTGCCATCAAAGAGAAATTTGCACAAAAGAAAGAAGACGACGTAACAATGCTTTTGTGCGAGAGAACATAATATAGTATTATAAAGGAGACACAACAACTGTGTCTCCTTTTTTTATACCGTACATATGCTTGCTATCACTATTCTAAACAAAACAAACGGCACCGCATGTGGCAGTGCCGAGGGTGGAAATATTCGCTCTAGTACTTGTCTACATGCACCTTGTGTTCGATAAACGTCCTGTGCGGCCTTAGCTCCTTGTACGGATACCCAATCGCCGTAATCGAAAACGGTTTAACGTGGTCAGGAATATCGTATATACGGCTGATCTCTTTCATAATATCCGGCTTTGGATACAACCCCAGCCACACACCGCCAAGCCCCTGCGCCTGCGCTGCCAGCAATATATTTTGCGTGGCTGCCGCACAATCCTGCACAATAAACTCTTTTGTCGAAGCCCTGTACCCATTCGTATTCATAAGCACCAATATGCCAAGCGGCGCGTTTTTAAGCATGCTCCAGGTATGAATAAGCTCGGCTGTCCTTGCCCTTTTCTCGTCATCCTTCATTATCAAAAATTCACACGGCTGCGAGTTCATCGCGGACGGCGCAAACATCCCCGCCTTCAGCAAATTCTCTAACACGTCCTCGGGCACGCTCTTATCCAAAAACGACCTGTGGCTTCTTCTTTCAAGTATCGGCTTTAACATGTCCATTGTTTTTCTCCTCATTCTTTCTTTTCTATAAGTTTGCTACACTAACGACACCAATGTATTCGTCACGAACAGAATTACTCCCGCGACCAAAAACAGTATCATTCCCGTATTTACAAAGGCGTACTCGCCCCAATGACTGCCGAGCATCTGCGTCGGTCTTTTCACCAGCGACACCTTTCTTATCTGCAGTATAAACAGCACCAGTCCTGCAATCGCAATACCGATTACGCCCAGACTTACCAGCGTCATCAAAAGAATCGAGTTCTGCACAGCTAAAGGCGCCAGTACGCCCCCAAGCAGGTTGACAAGCATATGCAGCGCGATGGTGATACCTATCTTTCTCGTTCTGATATATATGTACCCAAGCACAATCCCCAGCGCAAACGCATAGAAAAACTGCGAAAAGTTGCCGTGAAAAATACCAAATATCAGCCCGGACATCAGAATCGCCGCTTTCTCTCCGTGCCGCTCCATTCTGCTAATCAGCAGCTTTCTAAAAAACAGCTCCTCTACAATGGGCGCCGCAACCACGACCGATGCGGAATATATCCAAATGTTTGTACCTGTAAACACGTCGTCCAAAAAGACCTGCATTTGACTCTCCGTAAAAAACTCTATCGCAGATGTAACGCCAATCCCAACGAGGTTTCCGGCATACATCAGAAAATAACATATTAAAAAAAGAATACAGAATCTACCGAAATTGATTCTCATCGGCTCTACGCTCTGCTTTGGCAATCCTCGAATAATCAAGTATGCCGCAGGTATACTAATCAAATACTGCGGAGCCAGCCCCAAAAGCAGCGACACCCACATGATGCTGAGCACCTGCTCTCCGTAATAATGCGTCAACACAGCAGAAATCAAATATTGCAATCCTATCAACGAGCCCAGCATAACAACCATCGCGATTCCTATACGCGAAAAGTCTTTGCGTGGTGCCATCACATTAAGCTCGTTCATATATTATGCCTCAATCCTTCTGCTGATTTGCTGCTTTACCAAACTGTTTGTCAAATGTCCAGACCGCACCGCTTGGCGGGTCTTTTATTAAATATATCATTTTGATAACCGCCATCTTAGCGCGCCATGGCAACAGCTTCGACGCCGCGTAAAGCGTTTTGTATCCGATGCCGACCGATTTTCTTATTGGCGGATTTTTCTGCTCCGCGGTTTTCAGAACCATCTTAGCGCACTTTTGCGGTCCGTACGCATTTAGCTCACTTCGTATCATCTCATAAAGCGCCCGCTCGAAATACGGGTTATACGCTGTTTTTGCAGTTCTCTTAGTGTATTCGCGCTTGTCGGTAAATCCCGTTTTTGTGTCGCCGGGTTCAACCACGCAAACCTTGATGCCAAATGGTTTAAGCTCCATAGCAAGCGTAGCACTCATCATAAACAGGGCTGCTTTAACAGCACTGTACATGCCTTGAAACGGCACAGGGAAACACGACGCCATCGAGCCTATGTTGATAATCATACCGCTGCCTTGCGCTCGCATATATGGCAGTACCGCGCTCTGCACGCTCAGCGCGCCAAACAAACACACATCGAACTGCGCTTTCGCTTCTTCCGCGCTCGTTTCTTCAACCGCGCCCGCAATGCCGCTGCCCGCCGCGTTTACCAGCACGTCAATACGCCCGTGCGCTTGGGCCACGTGCTTTACAGCTGCACCAACTGACCCCTCGTCCTCCAGCGTCATAGGAATCATGGTGTACGACGTTTTCTCAAAGTTTGCGAGACGAGAAGTACCATAAACGATATAGCCTTGCCGTGCCATCAGTTTCGCGGTCTCCTGCCCTATTCCCGAGCTTGCACCCGTTACCAAAACAATTTTCTTTTCCATGCATTTATTCTATACAAAAGCCACACGTTTTGCAATACTGGCAAACAAAAAGAAGTGCATTAACACTCCTTTTAAATTTACAACAGCGCTACTTCGCCGGATCAATCAGCTCCAGGCTTATCTGTCCGTCCTTATACTTTGACACAATCGCGCCTCTAAACTCTTCTTCTATATCGGGATAATCAATACGATAGTGCGGTCCTCTGCTCTCCTTGCGATAATCCATAATGTTCAGCAGCAGCTTGCCTATTTTAATCAGCGAGCGCAGCTTTGACACCTTTCGTATATCCGCACCGCTTTCAAAGTGCATGAGCGGGCTAAACGACTTTTCGATTTGCTCCAGCTTGCTTAGTCCCTCTTTGCTCCGCTCCTCGCTGCGCACCAACGAGCCGCAGTTCCACATAATCTCTTTGATTCGCGCCGTCGCTTCGCCTATGTCCACGACTCCGCCGCCATTTGTCTGCAAAAGTTGGCTCATATACTGCTCTGCATACTCGGTCGATACATCCGAGTGTTCCGTACCCTTTGCGTGCTTTGCCGCCGATTGCCCGGCTATCTTGCCAAACACCTGCGTTGCGGCGATTGCAGCACCTCCCAGCCTGTCTGCGCCGTGCGGTCCTCCGGCGGTCTCCCCCGCAGCAAACAGTCCGCGCACTCCGGCTCCGGCGTTCTCGTCTATATACACACCGCCGTTAAAGCCCTGCGCGTGCGGCAGTATGTCAAATCCTTCGCCCACAACATCAATGCCCATTCCGCTCATCCAATCAAGCCAAGATGTGATTGCATGCCGCTTGTCGGTCAGCACTTCTTTAGGGTACTGCATGTGCAGCCCGCCTTCAGCAAACGCTCTGCCTGCTCGCCACTCTTCAATCATGGCGATGTCCATGTATCGGCTCGCGTCCACGTTGGTGAACGGACCGTGCTTTGCCCTCTGCGTCAAGCATTTCTCCATACTCACGCCATCCGGCAGATAGTCATATAGAAACTCCTTGCCGTTCCGATTTGTGATTTTCGGGAAGGTGTCAAGATTCTTTTCCTGAAACAGCGTCTTTGATACAGGCTTTGTTATCCCGGGTATAAACTGTATAAACTCAAGGTTGATAAGCCTAGCACCCGCTTCCAGTGCCATCAAATACCCGTCGCCCGTCTGCTCGTTTGTTGCAAGGCTATACTTATACAGCCCACACGCGCCGCCTGTCGCCAGCACGGTCGATTTCGCTTTGATAAAACAAAAGTTGTCCGTTTCGTCAATCACCACCGCGCCTGCGCAAACGCCATCCCGCACCACCAGACTCACGACGGTCACGCCATTGCGCACGTTCACACCGCGGCTCATCAGCTGCTGCCACATCACCTTGCGTATTTTATTCAGCCCGTACGTCGTCGCACCGCGTTTGTTTTTGCCAAAGCACGGTATGCACGATGCGTACTCGTCCTCGCTTATCTTCGCGAACTGCAACCCATAGCCTTCCAGATCGCGGAAACGCTGGGTCGCGTTCTCTGTCAATATCTTAGACAGCTTTGGGTCGGCAGCTCCGCTGCCCGCCTCAAGTATCTCACTAAGATACTCGCTCTCGCTGTCACTGTCATACAGCACGCAGCACATACCCCACCCGGGAACTCCGGGATAAAACGTAGAGCCGGATGTGCCAAACTTCTTTTCGGAGACAAGCAGCACATCTGTGCCAAGCTCGCTCGCCTCAATCGACGCTTTGATACCGCCGCCACCGCTGCCAATCACCAAAACTTCCGTGTCGATGCTGTACTTGATTTTCATAGGTCAGCCCTCCGTTAGTACTAGTCGAGTATACCTAAATATTCTTCCAAACACTCCCCGCTTACTTTCATGGCATCCGCCGCTTCTACCCCTACAAACCGCCAGTGCCAAGACTCGAATATCACCTTCGTGATGTCCTGCTTGTCCTCTTTATACCTCAACGTAAACCCATAGTTGTGCGCGTTTTCGTCAAGCCATTTGAACGCTTCCGTGTCCGCAAAACCGCTGTTGCGCTTTGTGTACGTCGGCGTCACGATGTCGAGCACAAGTCCCGTTTGATGCTCGCTGGTGTTCGGGCGCGCCGTGATGGTCGCCGCCTTAATTTGCGCGTCCGCTCTGCTATACCCCTTGTCAATATACTGCTGCACCTTCGCTTCAAACTGCGCACTTTGAGTCGCCTCGCTCCTAAACGCATCCACCAGCATCAAGTCCACACCCGCCTTTTTTGCATCTGCAAACATGGCTGTCGCAACCTCAAGAATGCGCGAGTCCACCTGCCCGCCCTCAAAATCAGCAAGCTCTACAACAAACCCCTCCGGCAACAAGTTGGTCGGGTTGACGAGTATCATCGCCCACTCGCCCATCGGCACGGGCACATCGGGTATGCACAATCGAATTGTGTAATCAGAGCTCACGTATCCCACAGTGCGACCGTATGATATGTGCACCCAGCCGTCAAGAAACTCAATCACATCCGCGCTCTCGCCCGAAGGTAACGCTCCGACAATTTCGCTGTCCGTGCTCGCATGTTCTCGAATGTTAACGTACTCATTCGCGCTGCACATCACCTGCCCGACAAAAATATATGTCGGTGTCGGCGCAGGCGTAGTTGTTGGTATCAGTGTCGGCACAGTTGTGGGCACGCTCGTCGGCACTATCGTCGGCGCCTGTGTCGCCACAGCAATAGTCGGCGAAGGCGCTGCCACAGCCGTCTGCTGCACCTGCTCCATACTCGCATCATTGCAGGCGCTCGCCGTCAACGCAAGCGCCATCACAATCAATATCATCAGTATTTTTTTCATAGCTGTATTATACATTAGGTTGTATTGTCATACAAGCGGGTTTGTTTACACTGTCTCTAGCTCGCCCGTAGTGAATCCGATTATGCTTTGCCCCGCACTACTAGAAGACTATAAGAAGACTATTCATCTATTATCAAAAAAAGGCTGTCAAACTATTGATACGATGTATACATTATTGTAAAAATATGATATAATATGTCAAACAAAATAACATCTAAGGAGGACCCCTATATGAAACGTATACGTTCCCTTATCATCTTTGTTATTTGCATAATACTCATTCCGCTGCTCTTTACCGCCTGCATCCAAATTATGCCCCAGCCTACCAGTGATACAACAGAGGAAACTGCAGAATCGGTTGAAGAGGATAAACCTACTGAAGACGAACCAGAACCTACTGATAAACCTGACTCGACAGACCCACCACAAGAATCAAAATCGCCTTCATCGCAGCCCGGCGCCACAGAGCTATTCTTGGGTGAGCCGATTATGGTCGACCTCTACGGCGACGGCACGGCAACGCAAATCAAAATCATTGATGAGGATGGTGCGCTTGTTCTGATGTCTGCGCAAGGCAGTGTTGAAAACGCCCTCCAAATAGCAAACATACCCGCCGGTTATCTAACAAATGCTTATTATGTGAAAAGCTTTGATGGGTACCCATTCGTTATCGTGAGTTATGACTATATTTCAGACGATTATGAGACTAAAGTTTTTACTTTCACCGGCTTTGAGCCTTATGAGGAATTCAAATTGCCGCTATACGTCACCCAAATTAACGAATTCGGATTTGATGCCTATGGGTATATACAAGCAGTCGGCACATGGGCAGCCGGTACCAGCGTCTATTTTGTTCAGGACATGATAGAATGGCGAGGGACGTATGTGCTCGACAAAGACGGTGATGCATATACAAAAGCGATAACCGCGATGAATCTGCCTGTGCTGCTCATACAAAACGACGAGGATGTCTACACAAACTTAGCACCGGGCACAGCACTAAGCTTTATTGAGACGGACGGTGAATCATACGTTTGGTTCGTCCTTGACGACGGTACAGACGGCGAATTTTATTTTGAATGGGACAGCGATTGGATCGAGATGATAGACGGTGTGAATGCCTATGAATATTTCGAGGAACTGCCGTTGTTCGGCTAAACATCGGTTACGAGAGAGCCGCATACATCATGCGGTTCTTTTTTTTGTACAAAAAAAGAGGAGCATCACTGCCCCCCCTCCTGCATTCTGTTATCCTACACCTTCTCTACACTAAACGTCGCGCTCTCGCCGTTGATGTCCCACTCCTTCTCATATCCGCTTAGCGTTGTGCCAATATCGTCAGCCAACACCTCTTTGCCAATCTCGTCGGCGTTTTTCTCCACGATATCGTTCAGCTTCTCGTTGCCCGTCACAGCCAGTTTGATATGGTCAACTACTTCAAAGCCCGCTTCCTTGCGCATCGTTTGAATTTTGCTAATCATTTCCCGCACAAAGCCTTCTTCGACAAGCGCTTCGCTCAGCGTCGTTTCCAGTATCACGCTCACCTCGCCGCTGCTTTCCACCATAAAGCCGGTTTTGTGCGTCGGTTCAATCAGCATATCCTCTTCAAGCAGCTCCACAGCCTCGCCGTTCGCTTCAAATTTATACACACCATCGGCACGTACCGTATTCACAATCACCAGCCCATTGCCTTCGCTCAAATGCTTGCCTATTACGCCAAGCAGCTTGCCGTACTTCGGACCAAGCGTCCTCATCTGCGGCTTCACATTATACGATATAAACTCGCTCGCGTCCGCGCCAAAGCTCACTTTCTTGATGTTCAGCTCACCTTCAATCAGCTCCACGTACATATCGCCGAGCGCATCGATTCCCGACACATACATGTTGGCTATCGGCTGACGGATTTTGATCGCTGCCGAGTTTCTTGCGCTTCGTCCCAGCACCACCGCTTTGAGTACAGCGTCCATGCTGCTCTCCAGCTCCGCATCGATTTTGCTTTCGTCAGCCTTTGGATAGCTACAAAGGTGCACGCTCTCTGGCGCATCCTCGTCTACACTCAATACGAGATTCTGATACATCGATTCGGTCATAAACGGTATAAACGGCGCACACAGTCTGCACATGCTTTCAAGCACGGTGTAGAGCGTCATAAACGCATCCACTTTGTCCTGTTCCATTCCGCTCGCCCAGAACCTGTTCCTGCATCTGCGCACATACCAGTTGGACAAATCGTCCACGAACGCTTCCATATCCCTCGCCGACTCGGTCAGCTTATAGTTATCCAGATTCTCGGTCACGTCTTTGACGAGCGTGTTTAGCCTCGAAAGTATCCACTTGTCCATCACGTTCTCACCCGAGTTGCTGTGCTTGGTCGGGTCAAAATCGTCGATGTCCGCATACATAATATAGAACGCGTACGTGTTCCAAAGCGTGCCCATAAACTTGCGCTGGGCTTCGCTGACCGCGTCCTCATAGAATCGGTTTGGCAGCCACGGCGCGCTGTTGCTATAGAAATACCATCGCACTGCGTCTGCGCCCTGATTGTCAAGCACGCTCCAAGGGTCAACCACGTTGCCTGTGTGCTTGCTCATCTTCTGCCCGTTCTTGTCCTGCACGTGTCCAAGTACGATGCAATTCTCAAACGGTGTCTCGCCAAACACCAACGTGCCGATGGCAAGCAGCGTATAGAACCAGCCGCGCGTTTGGTCAACCGCTTCGCTGATAAACTGCGCAGGGAATCGCTTCTCAAACTCTTCCTTATTCTCGAAAGGATAGTGC
The DNA here is from genome assembly GCA_018648645.1 of Clostridia bacterium. GTDB lineage: Bacteria > Bacillota > Clostridia > Christensenellales > SZUA-584 > JABGQS01. The sequence goes on along the minus strand of JABGQS010000015.1, from coordinate 40,877 downwards.
CACTGCGCAAACGGCATAGACCCGCTGTCATACCAGCAGTCGATAACTTCGCTCACTCGGTTCATGCGCCCGCCGCACTTTTCGCACTCGATGGTGATGCCGTCGATAAACGGCTTGTGCAGCTCGATATCGTCGCTCACGTCGTCGCCCTTCTCCTTCAGCTCTGCGACAGAGCCAATCACGGTAAAGTGTCCGCATTCGCACTCCCAAACAGGAAGCGGCGTTCCCCAATATCGCTCTCTGGACAGCCCCCAGTCGATAACGTTCTCGACAAAGTTGCCCATGCGCCCTTCTTTGATGTTTTCGGGCAGCCAATTGACCGCACGGTTGTTTTTTACCAACAAGTCTTTCAGCGCAGTGATTTTGATGAACCACGTGCTTCTCGCGTAATACAGCAGTGCCGTGTCGCACCTCCAACAGAACGGATAGCTGTGCTCATACTCTTTCGCCATGAACATCAGCTTTCGCTCGCTCAAATCGTCGATTATCATTTTGTCCGCGTCCTTGACGAAAACGTCCGCCCAAGGTGTGTTTTCCTTAAACTTGCCCTGCTCGTTCACCATCTGTACAAACGGCAGACCATACGTGTTACCAATACGTGCGTCGTCTTCACCAAACGCCGGCGCAATGTGAACAATGCCGCTGCCGTCGCTAAGCGTGACGAACGGATCCATCGTCACGTACCACGCTTTTTTGTCCGCTTCGCCAAAATCATAAAGCGGCTCATATTCGATGTGCTCTAAATCCGCACCAACATACTCTTCCACAACCCGTGCGCCTTCGCCAAGCACAGTATCAACCAGCGCCTTCGCCATGATGATGTATTCACGGTCAAGCTCGACCTTCACGTACGTCTCTTTTGGGTTCACGCATAAAGCCACGTTGCTCGGCAGCGTCCAAGGCGTCGTCGTCCACGCCATAAAATACGTATTGTCCTCTTTCGCCAGCTTAAACTTCACAAAGATGGACTCTTCAGTAACGTCTTGATACCCTTGCGCAACCTCGTGCGAGCTTAGGCTCGTTCCGCAGCGCGGGCAATACGGCACAACCTTATGCCCTTTATACAGCAGCCCCTTCTCGAAAATCACTTTCAACGACCACCATATCGACTCGATATAATCGTTCTCATACGTGATGTACGGGTTTTCCATGTCCACCCAAAACCCGACACGCTCGCTCATTTTTTCCCACTCGCCTTGATACTTCCAAACGCTCTTTTTGCACTCGGCGATAAACGGCTCAACGCCGTACTCCTCAATCTGCTCCTTGCCGTCCAGCCCCAACGCCTTTTCGACCTCTAGCTCAACAGGCAGCCCGTGCGTGTCCCACCCGGCTTTTCTAAGCACGTCAAAGCCCTGCATCGTCTTATATCGCGGAATCAAGTCTTTGATACACCGCGTCAGTATATGCCCGATATGCGGCTTGCCGTTTGCAGTCGGCGGTCCATCATAAAACGTAAACGCCGGCTTACCTTCGCCCGCCTCCACAGTCTTCTCAAATATCTTGTTTTGCTTCCAAGTCTCCAGCGTCTTAACTTCTCTGTCCCTAAAGTTTAAATCCTTTTCTACCTGTTTGTATAACATTCGTTTCTCCTTCATATCCACCCCAACGAAGTTTGCTTCGTCGGGGACCCCGGTAAAATAAAAAACGCCTTGCCCACCAATCGGGGCAAAAGACGCATATCTTTCACGGTACCACCCAAAATTACGACAAGAATTGCCGTATCTTTGCTGCGTGCTAACGTACGCAATCCGTTTTCGCTTACTCGTTGCCTTTCAGTAAAAATATAGGTCAGGTGATAACTTGTGCACATTTTGTCGGGGCTTTCACCGTCTCCCCGCTCGCTTTGCAAAATAAAATGCTGCCGTTTTGTCCCGCCTTGCCGCTTTCGCCACTTCTTATCTATATTATGCCTTATTATAAGGTACGTGCGGTTTTTTGTAAAGAACGATTTTTTTGCGCAACTTCTCAAATTGTGCTTGCGTCCCGCCCAACTTTGTGATATTATTCACACATGATGCGGGCGAGACGCCTTGCCCCCGTCACAAAAAACATAAAAACTGGCACTTACGGTATAGATGCTTTGTCGTCTTAGCCAGAAGGCAGTTGTAAAAGAAGCTTTTTTCAACCTGCCGACATGGTAGGTTTTTTATTTATCGGAAGGAGAAGTATATGAAACGAATAGCCGTGGTAAGCGCGATCCTCGACAATCCGGAGCAGTCCCAGCGAGAGCTTAACGAGCTGATTGCCGCATTCAAAGGGCTCATCAAAGGGCGCATGGGTCTGCCATTGCCCGAGCATAATGTGACAGTAATCTCGATAACACTCGTTGGCGACCTTGACGAAATCAACACGCTGACCGGGAAAATCGGTCTTATCGACGGCGTACAGGTAAAGACATCAATCTCAAAGAAGGAAGTTTAAAACGACCGCTCTGCCTTTTTATCGCAGGGCAAACAGAAAGGGAAACCTATGAAGAAAATTATCCTACTAATACTCGCAATCGTAATGGTTGCTGCAATGCTCATCTCGTGCGCAAGCGCGCCGTTTGATGAAACTTCTCCAATCGCCGCCGCAACATTGGCGGGACCCACAGGCATGGGCATGGTGCAGATGCTGGAAAACGAAGCATATGACATCGGCGTATACAGCGCGCCCGACCAAATCACACCAAAGATCATCACCGGCGAAGTCAGCATGGCAACGGTGCCGTCTAACCTCGCAGCTGTCTTGTACAACAAAATGGACGGCGCAATCAAAGTCGTCGCCGTCAACACAATGGGCGTTCTCTACATCCTCGAGAACGGCAACACCGTAGCTGACCTTAGCGACCTGTCCGGCAAAACGATTTACGCCACAGGCCAGGGCGCAACGCCCGAATACGTGCTTAACGAAGTGCTTGCAGCAAATGGTCTAGATGACGTAACGGTTGTTTACATGGGCGCACATGCAGATTTAGCCAACGCGATGGCAGCAGGCGAAGTCACGCTGGCGCTCGTGCCCGAGCCTTTCGTGTCCATCGTGCTTGCCAACAATCCCGACGTGCAGGTCAAAGTAGACGTAAACGCGGAATGGAAGAGCATATACGGCACCGACATCCCGATGGGCGTAACGGTCGTCAGCACAGAGCTGGCCGATAACAAAGCCGCGATGGATAAGATTATCGCAGACTATTCAGCTTCGGTAAACTTCGTAGCCGCGAATCTCGGTGAAGCCTCGCAGGCAATAGAGGACACAGGCATCATTGCCGCGGCAGCCATTGCGCGCTCTGCAATACCGCGCTGCGCAATCTCCTTCATCACGGGCGAGGACGCAAAAGCGATGCTCACTGACTACTTTGGCATCATGTTCGACGTAGCCCCCGCTTCCATAGGCGGCGAGCTTCCGGGCGACGATTTCTACTACATGCCGTAAAAACTATACAAATACGAACAAGACCGGCGCAATTGTACCGGTCTTGTTTTTTTGTTATGTAAAAGTGTTAATACACTGTAAATATCACCAAACCGACCTTGGTTTCATTGACATTTTTCGTGCAATGCTATAAAATTATTTGTATGTTCGTAGTGGTACTATTGCGACAGGGAGGAATATATTTTGAGAAAAGTTTTATCACTAATTGTCATTATCGCGATGCTTGCAGCATCGTTTATTGGACTCGGTACAACTGCGCTTGCCGCAAACGATGTCGAGTTTAACGTTGTTTCAAACGTAACCGAGCTATTAGAAGCGGGCGAGGTAGAGTTTACAGCGACCGTCACCAACAACACAGGCTCCACCATATACCCGACCGGCATTCTGTACTCGTGCAACGGGCATCTGTTCAACGAACTGTACGACGCGCCCATCGCAAACGGCGACTTCGCAGAAATCGTATTCACATGCTTTGTCACAGAAGACATGATAGACAGCGAGTTCAGCTTCTCGTTCGAGTCTGACGCGCCCGGTTCTTCTCCGACAGACACGCTGACTATCACGCGGAAAATCGCGTCCATTATACTGGCAGCATCGGGTACAGCAAGCAAAACGCTTGCCGGAGTCGGTGACCTCATCACGTTCTCGTTCGCGCTCGAAAACCAGGGCGAAGCGACCGTAGACGAAATTGTTGTGTCTGCGCCGGAGCTAAACGACGGAGACCCACTTAGGGCAGAGTTCTCGCTCGTGTCTACGCAAAGTTATACAGTGGTATACAAACACACGATGGACGAGGAGATTATTGTAAACCCGGTCGTAACATACACGTCCGGCGGGGTTGACCAGCCTCCAATCGTTCTTACTCCGATAGAGCTGCGGCTCGAGAGTCGCAACGTTGAAACGCTGCTGACCGTAGATAACAAGAACCCTGTCGCCGGTGAGGAAGTTACGTTTACTCTTCGCATTACCAACAACGGCAACGTACGATACACCAACATGAAAGTAACAATGAACGGTGAACCGGTCGATTTCCCTGCCAACAATCTTAACCCCGGCAACGACTACACCGAGCAATATACGCGCAGCTACACCGTTTCTACGGATGTCGTGTTCAAGGTGTCATTGAAAGACCATAACGGTCTAACAGTGTCCACCTCATCCAACACGATTTCGATACAGCTGCCGGTGGACGAAGCGGACCTGCAGTCGAAACTGCGCTTCACGATGACCGTAGACAGACCGCGCTTAACTTCAGAAGGCACAATCAACTTTACGGGCACGGTTACAAACGCTTCGGTGTACCAGCTGACCGACATATCGGTAGACGAGGAAACGCTTGGTAACGTGTTCAGCGCAACCGAGCTTACTGCCAGCGCAACCAAGCAATTGGCCTTTACTGCCGACATCAACGAAACCACAACGTACAACTTTGTTTTGACGGCCAAAGACAGAAACGGCAAAGTTTATATCATCAATGCAGAGCCCATCGAAGTAACCGTAAGCTCTGTAGCACCCACGCCGACACCATTTGACGATGCTGCGGTAATCGACGAAAACGGCAACGAGCTTACGTTGAATAACGGCTCGACCGGAGTCGGTTCTCTAGGTCCACTCGGCATTGTTGCCATCGTGCTCCTCGCGCTGGTCGTGGTTGTTGGTCTCGCACTGCTCGCTCTGTGGAGAAGAGGAAAATCTTCATCCGGCGGCTCGCCGGGCAGATCGCCCGCGCCAAGAAAAAAACCGACAGCGCGCAAGCCGGTCAAAAAACCATCCAGAAACTATCGGGACAGAAATAACTTCTAGTAGTGGCATACAGACAAGCGGCACTCCATATGGAATGCCGCTTTTTTATTTCTCATATTTGCGCAGCGCTCTGCTTGTCAGCTTTGTGAATAGTCGAATCCGCGCTCACCCACGCGCCGGCTCTCTCTATTCCTTAAGCAAAACACCCTTTGTGCTTGGTGCCCTTTTGTGACAGATGTCGTTTTCCCGCAAATTTTCCAAACACATGTTTTGCATCAAAATGTTCGGTTTTGACCTCAGTTGTCCACATTATTAGTGGATAACCCCTCATTTTCGGTGGATAACCCCTCAGAAAAATATGTTACAGGGATGTATCATTTTTGCCCCATCGCAATATATTGTATAGTGAATTTTTGCGTCACGCCTATTTTGTAAAGGAACTTCCTTTTTTGCCCCATCGCGCGGCAAACGTAGCACCGCATCACTCGCTCTGCCAATTGTGGATAAAAAAAAGCAGACGCGACAAAACATCCGCTCATTGTTTCGATTTTTTACTGGATATCAATATAAGATGCGTAAACGTACGCGACTCCCGATTTAAAAACAATCTTGTACCACTTGCTTCCCTTGCTTACAATCTGAACAACGTCACCTTTGCTGAGCCTTCCGATTATCGAATATGACGTCGATGCTCCCTTGCGCACGTTAAGATAACTCGTCGTAACTTTACCGTAAACCGCCGTGGAAACGTCAAGATACTTGGCAAACATATACCCTTCTTTTCCGCCATACCTCACCTTGTGCCACGAGCCGCCCGCTTCAATCAGCTGCACCACGTCGCCGCGCTTTAGCGTATCGATAACTCCCGAGCTCGTGCTCGCGCCTTCCCTAAAGTTGAGCGCACTCGCGTCTACTGTCGCATAGACGACTTGCACATCCGCGCCTGCTCCGTCCACGCTCACATAATTCACATGCACATATACGATTTCGCCGTTATATAAAAGCTGATGCCAGCTGCTGCTATATTTCACCTTCGTGATGTTGACCTTATCGCCTTTGCCAAACTGCCCGACAATGCTATGCGATGTCCCCGGCCCCGTGCGAATGTTCAGCACAGACGCAGTAATCACGCCCGTCGCTTCGATGCTCGGCGTATTGACACTTTGCACATAGTTGGCATACACATATGCAACCTGATTCTCGTACCAAATCTTATGCCAGCCGTTTTTCTGCCCCACTTCTATGATGCTGACGCTGTCGTTTTTATCAAACCTACCAACCTTGCTGTAAGCGGTGCTTGGTCCGCTTCGAATATTCAGCACACTCACCCAAACGCTTCCCGTCTGCACAATCACAGGGTCGGGCGACGGCGTCGGTGTTGCTGTCGGTGTCGGTGTCGGCGTAGGCGTCGGCGTCGGTGTCGGTGTCGGCGTCGGTGTTGGTGTTGGTATCGGTGTCGGTGTCGCGGTTTCGGTTGGTATAGGGTCCAGCGCTACGTAATAAGCATAGACATACGCTTGTGCACCATCATACTCAATTTTGTGCCATTCCTCAGATACGAACGGCTGCAAAACGGTTATGCGTTCACCCAAATCCACTTTGCCTATCGACGGGTTCAATGTGTTCGCCGTGCTTCTCACGTTCACATTATAGTTGCAGTTGATAATCGTAGCGTTGTGCTCGTCCACCACCGGCGGCGGCTCCTCAAAATCGGGCGGCGCGATGTTCAGCTCTTCCAAGTAAGTGTTCGGATAATAGAACGTCAATATTTCAATATATGTGTGCCCGGCCTTTGCACGCTCCTGCGCACTTCGCTGGCTCATGCCAATGCCGTGTCCATATCTTCTGTGATATATGTTGATGCTCGTTTCGGTTTCCTCTATTACAAACAGCCTAAGGCTCGTGTCGTTAAACGCTTGATACAGCCCGCCCGACTTGTCAAGCTCGTGCAAGTCGATGCCGAACGTCACGGTTACTTCCTCGCGCACCAGCGCCTCGCCCAAATCCTCTTGCTCTTCCTGCGTAGCGTCCCTATACGCCAGCACGCTCATGCTGACCTGCGCATGCTCATAGCAAATACAATCGTTGCCGCCTGTATAATCGTTCGTAAGTCCGTGGTTGCCTTCGTGCGTGTTGGCGACAATGCTGCTAACTTCCGCTATTTCGATATCGCCCGTCACAACCGCGATGTATCCCTGCTCTGCCACGCCCGCCAATGCCGATATCTTCAAATAGCGCTCAAGGTTCGCGGCCTCGTTTCCATCCCCCACAAGCATCTTACCCGACTGCCTATACTGATATTCTACGCTCGTAAACACTTTTGGAACAATCAACACTTCCTGCCTGCTCCAAGCGTTAAGCACGTCGAAGCTGTCTTCGCTGATTACGTGATAAGGAAATACTGTTGCTCGCGTAGACCAAACATGCTGCGGAATGTCCACCTGCCCGCCGTTGCTCGCGCTGTAATACGTCGGCACAAGCGCGCCTTCGCTCATCAGCACCATCTTTGCAGTCTCATTAACCGCGCGTATCGCGTTTGTCTTCGTTTCGTCAAAGCCCCTGTACACCTGGTTCGCCGACGTGTCCACCAAATCGTAGTTTCCGCCGCCCATATAGCGCACAGCATACGTCCTCGCCGCAACAGCCTGCGTTTTCAGCGCCTCGAGCGGCCAAGTGTTGCTCATCTCGTGCGGCACAACGCCGTACAGATAATAGTCAAGATAAACGTGGTTAATCACGTCGATATGACCGCGGTCGTACACAAAACGAATATCACCTAGATATTTATTGGTGCCGTATTTGGTTGTTCTAATGGTTGCATAGTTATAGGTGTTCGGCAAAGGCGCTTTCTCGTGCACGTATATATCGCTTCCGGCATAAAGTAGCTGCGACCCCGCGTATAGCTTAACCACGCCCGCGTCCACCCAAACTCGGTACGAGCCTGTCGAAAGATTAATTGACGGATCTTGCTCAACGCCATAATTGCCCTGCAATACAAAATCAAACGATGTCGGAGTGCCCACAGAAAGCTTTACCCGTACTGTCGAGAAGTCATTTGCCTGCGTGTCGCCGGAAGACACAGCAAAAATAACCGTAATCAAAGCGACAACAATCAAGCCTAAGAATATTCTTTTTAATGTCTTGTAGCTAGCGCTGTACACTCGCCTTTTTCACCTCACTTGAATAGGGCGGTACAAGAATAAAAAAGCATAAACCCCCAGTATCTCTCATAATTATACTCTTTATACGCTTATGCGTCAATATTCGCGCGATTTTGGCACATAACTGCTATATATGCTCGTTTCGGATGCCGGACGTAATGTCGTGTAACCACTTCTTCGAAGCGAAGCGTCTAAACCCGATTATCAGCTTGACAACCTCACCGCTCACGTACGCGCTAAGAATCACGAAGTATACCGGCCAGTGCAACACCAGCGCGGTAACGTACGCCACAGGCAGAATGATCAGCCAGCTTGCGGCGATGTCCAGCCACATGCAAAAGCGCGTGTCTCCCCCGCCGCGCAGCACGCCGACCATGTTGACAAAGTTGAACACCAGCAAGCACGCGATGCCGATAAACACGTATATTACATACCGCGTAAGCTCAATCGTCACCGGCGAAATGTCGTACTGCGACAAAAACAACGGCATCATAAAGAACATCACAATGCCGACAAATATCGTGGTAATCGGTCCTATCTTCAAAAACCGCTTGCCATACTCATACGCTCGCTCCGGCTTACCTTCGCCGATTTGGTTGCCGACCATCACACCGCTACTGTGTGCAACCGCGATATATATGACTATTGCCATCTTCTCGTACGCAATATAAATCGCCATTGCCGCCGCAACTTCAATGCCCATTATGTTATACAACACAACCAGCACCATGCTGTAAAGCGCCCATAGCACTTCGTTAATCATCATCGGTGTCCCAACTTTAATAAATCGGCGAATAAACGGTCTTAGCTCATGTCGATACTTAACAAGCGCTTGCAAAGCGCCTGCGATGCTGCTTTTCCTAATCCGCGGAATAATGACGAGCAAAGCCGCGTCGAGAAACACTCCAACCGCTGTGCCGATGGCAGCACCCTTCACACCCATTTCGGGGAACCCAAGCTTACCGAAAATCAGCACGTAGTTCAAAAACGCGTTCACGCTAATCGCAACAAGGCTGGTAATCATAGGCAGCCGCGTTCTCTCGCAGCCTTTCAACACGTTAGAGTACGACAGCGATATACCGGTAAATATATACGATACCCCGACGATACGGATATAGTCGCCACCCGCCTGCTTCACGCTCGGAATCTTGCTGAATATGCCGATCAACTGCTGCGGAATAGTCACCGCCAATATAAAGAACACCGCCCCAATAGTAATCGTGCCAACCAAGCACACGCCAAGAGTCAGTTTAATCCCCTTTTTGTCGCCTTCGCCGTTGAAGCGCGCCGCAAACACCCAGCCCGCCGCGCAAATGCCAATCATGGTAATCAGTATGAAGAAAGCGATTTGGTTCGCGTTCCCTACGCCCACAATCGCGCTTTCGCCAAGCGAGCCTATCATAATGTTGTCTATGAAATACATAACCGACCGCAAAAACTGCTGCGCTACAATTGGCAGCGCAACAATCATAAATCGCTTATAGAATGGTTTGTCGATGCTAAGTCTTTTCATGAATGCCCTCTCGGTGCTTCTTTGTATGCCAAAGTATTATAACACAGCAACGCTTGCTGTCAAAGAAAACAGTTCGGCGCATTTTTCGCGATGTGCAAACAGAGCAGTGGTATGATATGATAGGATTTGCATAAATAGATTTACGAGGTAACCATGAGAAAATTACTGATCATCATCCTTATACTTACCGTCAGCATTCTGCTCGTTTCCTGCGGCGCAGATTCTTCCGAAAAAGATACGGAATACAGAGCAAAAGTCGTAGATTCAACCGACGACTCATATAAAGACGAATCCACGGGCAAATATTACAGCACGCAGCATTTAACGCTCGTTTTCACTGAAGGCCCGTTCGAAGGTCAGCAGCAGGAAGCCGGCGTTTTCATCGATGCCGCCAATTACACCGACATCGCGCTATACAAAACAGGCGACACCGTTCTGGTCGCCGTTTTCGAGACTGCGGAAGACGAGATCGACTACGTCAGCGTGGTCACCCTCGTTCGTCTGCCATACATCATCATACTGGCGCTCGTGTTTCTGGTATTGATCGGCGTTATCGGGCGCATGAAAGGGCTAAAAACGATACTTGCGCTGGTCTTCACGGTAAGCGCAGTCGTGTTCGTGCTCGTCCCGCTCATCGCCAGAGGCTACAACCCCATTCTTTCCGCGGCGCTCATCTGCGTTGTCATCAGCGTGGTCACATTGTTCCTCGTGGGCGGGTTCAACAGAAAATCGCTCTCTGCCGTTCTCGGCACAGTCGGCGGGCTGATATGCGCAGCCGTCATCACCATCGTGTTCAGCGCACTCATGCGCATCTCGGGCATCAACACCGCTTCGGTCGGCATGCTGATGGTCGCCGACACAGACGTTATCTTCAACTATCAAGGCATACTGACCGCAGGCATTCTTATAGGCTGCATCGGCGCTGTAATGGACGTAGGCATGTCTATCTCCTCATCCATAAACGAAATGGTCAACATCCACCCCGCCATCAGCCGCAAAAAGCTGTTCAAGTCTGGTCTCTCCGTTGGCAAAGACATCATCGGCACAATGGCAAACACGCTGATTCTCGCATACACCGGCGGCAGCATAATGCTGATGGTCGTTTGGTCGGTCTACAGCACATCGTACCTCGACATGCTCAACCAAGGCTACATCGTCATTGAGGTCGCCAAATCGCTCTGCGGCAGCATCGGCATGGTCATGACCATTCCATTAACTGCCTTCATAGCGTCCCACCTCGTGCACGCCGACCACTCGATTGGCAAAGAGAAGCTGGACGACTTAAAAGCTGTTGAGGAAGGTGAGTCGCAGGGGAATTAATCAACTGCCGATTTTTCGTGCAAAAACCACCTTCACAAGCATTCTGTTCGTGCTGTTTTTTGTCTGCGGCTTTTCAATAGCTCTGCATTCCGTTCCCCGCTATTTCACAGGCAACGTTCCCTTCCACGCGTTTTTCGACATTCCTATTTTATGAAGAAACCTACTTGATACATCATATGGTAGTCGTAATATTTGCGGCACGCTACTTTATCAAATTTTTTCATTTATTACATAAATCGGCTTGCATTATTAGTCATTTAATATTATAATTGTATCAGTAAGCAAGTCCATACATCCGCGTCGTCACTTCAAGTAAATACCAAAATTTCTGCATTATATATCATCTGCATATGTGTTTCATTGCTGCTGTTGATGATAGTAATATATAAGGAAAGCAAAGATCTAACTGCATATTTTGGGCGCCTTGCAGTTAATGAGCTAGTGGCGCAACCGATCCTTAATTAAATTTAATTATGGAGGGACTCTCATGAAAAAGAAACTGTTACTACTCATCTTAGTCATGCTGATTACGTTGTCTTTGTTTACGACAATCGCTGCAGCGGCACCGAAAGAAAAATGTAACTCAGTTACGACGGGCGGCGTTTTCTACTCCGCAGGGCATTATCTTGCGGGACAGGAAATTACAACGGGCTATGACATCTTTGGCTACAACTATCAGGCGCACTATTTCAAAGGCTCGTATGTAAATGTATATCTTGGCAGAGCCGGTTTGCCGCCTTACATGGGCGACGATGCTGCGTATCTTGCAGCAAACCCAACCGCTGCAAGTCATTGGGCTTGGCCATACAGAGAATATATGGTTGAGATGAAATGGAACGATGCATGGATTTCCAACAAAGACCAAGACGGCGACGGCGCTTTGGACAGGCATTATGGCTACGACACATACATCGGCTCGGGCGCATGGGAATACTACAGAGACTATCTGCTTGACGACCAAGGTGCCGTTATCTACGAATCCTCAAGCAAGATTATCGCGGTGCCTGCGGATGCAACCAAAGTATCAGGAGTATGGTATGCAGCTGACGGTACTGAAATAGGCCCTGACATCTGGGGTGAGTTCGCGATAATTCAGGAGACCCTAGACGGAGAAGTAACCTATTGCTCACCTCTTCGCCCCGGGTTTGGCAACTGGTAATAAATACCATGTAGCATCAAACCCCTGTATGGCAATATATCGCTATACAGGGGTTTCTTTTGGATAGCCGCCCACGCTGCAAACAATACAAATGAATTAGTGCTTTATATATTACACTTTACTCTACGGAACTGCTCATATACAAGATGACGTCCCTAAATCCTAAACATATATCACTTTTTCTCCCAACAATCAAAAATAACAATTTACGACCGGCAAAAAATGCGTTATAATACCCATGTTCGGCAATTTAGCAGTTGCCGTGCTTTAAAAGTGCAAAAAATTTAAGGAGATATAAATTATGTTTACAATCGAAATGATCAAAGGCAGAGAAATTATCGACTCAAGAGGAAACCCGACAGTCGAAGTAGAAGTTGGCCTGTCCGGCGGCGCGCTTGGGCGTGCAGCAGTTCCGTCCGGCGCATCAACAGGCGCTTTCGAAGCAGTAGAGCTTCGTGACGGCGACAAAGCAAGATACCTTGGCAAAGGCGTCAACAAAGCGGTGCAAAACGTCAATACAGTTATCGCAAACAATATCCTCGGCATGGACGCAGTAGACCAGGTTGCTGTAGACCAAGCGATGATAGCCCTTGACGGCACGGAAAACAAAGCGAATCTCGGTGCAAATGCGATGCTCGGCGTATCGATGGCGGTTGCAAAAGCAGCAGCGATTCAAGCGGACATCCCGTTGTATAAGTACCTAGGCGGCGCAAACGCAAAGCAGCTTCCTGTCCCGATGATGAACATACTGAACGGCGGCAAGCACGCAGACAACAGCGTTAATTGCCAAGAGTTCATGATTATGCCAGTTGGCGCAGACAGCTTCAAAGAGTGCGTTCGTATGAGCGCCGAAGTTTTCCATCACCTGAAGAAAGTGCTGCAAGACAAAGGGTACAGCACGGCAGTCGGCGATGAGGGCGGTTTTGCGCCTAACCTTAAAGAAGACGAGGAAGCATTGCAGCTTATCGTCGAAGCTATCGGCGCGGCAGGCTTTGAGCCCGGCAAAGACTTCATGATCGCTATGGACCCGGCAGCTACCGAAATGTACGAAGAAGCCAAAGCCAAGGGCGAGGACGGCAGCTACTACTTCTGGAAGTCCGACATCATGATGAGCAAACAGGAAATCGTAGATTACTGGACGATGCTTTGCGACAAATACCCTATCATCTCAATCGAAGACGGTTTGGCAGAAGAGGACTGGGAAGCATGGAAGCTGATGACTGAAGCGCTCGGCGACAAAATACAGCTCGTCGGCGACGACCTCTTTGTTACCAACACCACCCGCCTCAAGAAGGGCATCGACATGGGCGTGTGCAACTCCATACTCATCAAAGTTAACCAAATTGGCACACTCACCGAAACGTTTGACGCAATCGAGATGGCAAACCGCGCAGGATACACAGCAGTCGTATCGCACAGAAGCGGCGAGACAGAAGACGTAACTATCGCCGACATCGTTGTGGCTATGAACGCCGGTCAGATAAAGACAGGCGCACCAAGCCGCACAGACCGCGTAGCAAAATACAACCAGCTGCTTCGTATCGAAGAAGAGCTTGGGAGCCAAGCACAATACCCGGGTCTTGACGCATGGTTCAACCTTAAATAATAGCTTTCGGAGATTAAAGCATTGAAAACCAAAGCCTCCTAGTATAGAATAATTCTATAATAGGAGGTTTTATAATATGGCAAAAACTTATGCAATGGGTGTTATCGGTCTTGGCATGGGCATCAACATGCTCCCGGTTAATAAGCGCAACGACATCCCAATAAACGTCACTCAAATATGCGATTTGAATGAAGCAGCTTTGAAAAAAACACAAAGCGAATACAACTTGGATCGCTGCACAACCGACTACATGGAAATGGTCAATGATACGAGTCTCGACATCATCGGGGTGTTTTCGCCCGACCCCCTGCATTTCGAGCATTGCGAGGCCGCTCTCAAAGCAGGCAAGCACGTGCTTTGCACCAAACCGATGGTCGTCTCGCTGGAAGAATCCAAAGAAATCGTACGGCTGGTTAAAGAAAAAGGCGTCAAGTTCATGGTCGGTCAGACTATGCGCTACGAGCCACAGTTCGCTGCCCTGCGCGACTTGTTCGACAGCGGGGATCTTGGCGACGTGTTCATGGGTCAAGCGCATTATATCCACGACATGCGCCCGGTATACGCAGCCACACCTTGGCGGATCAATATGCCCCAAGACATGGTCTACGGCGGGCTTTCGCACCCCATCGACGCGCTTCGCTGGTTCTTTGGCGATGTAGACGAAGTCCACGCAGTCGGCAGCAAAGCCCCCATGCTAAAGTGCCCAAACACGGGCAAGCACTACGAAGACTACGCAAACTATATGGTCAACCTAAAGTTCAAGAACGGTCTCGTCGCCAGCGCATTTGGCGCGTTCGGCGTTGTCGAGCCGCCACAGCCCATGATGGGCATCAGCCTTTTCGGCACTTCGGGCAGCAGCACGGCAGAGTTTGCCGATTTCCTAGGCGGCAAAGTAACAACCGTGCTCGACCACTTCGAGGATAAAAAGCCTGTGGAAGACCTCTACCCGCCCGAGACCGAAGGCGCGTTTGGACACGGTCGCACATCGATTAGATACCTCATCGATTTTGGTATCGCATTAACGAACGACACGCTTCCCCAGCCGAGCGTTTTCGAGGGCGCAAAAACAATCGCCGCCTGCTCTGCTGCATACGAGTCTATCGTCACAGGCAAAGTCGTCAAAGTGTTCAACGAGTTCTAGCTATTTGAAATTTGCGCAAGCCGACCGCCACTCTGCGGTCGGTTTTTTTATTCGCAATATAAATACCCATTTGCTGTAATGTGTGTTATAATGCACGCGATAAAGAAGGAGCGTACATGGGAAAACTGATTTTTTCACTCGCGATTATCGTGGGTGCTCTGGTCGTTGGTCAAATACTTTACGGCGCAGTCAAAGGCGAGAAAGCACGAGCAAAAACGGATGCCGTCATGACGACAATTCGCAACATTATTGTTTATTCAGTAACTCCGGTCATTCTGCTCGGCGCCTTTTGGGTCGTAGACATCGGCAACGCTTCGCTAATCACCGTGCCCTTCATTTGCATCTTCGCGCTTGGTATCGGCAGCTCGCTTTCCCTGCTCTTCTCCAAAATCGCTAAACACAACCGACTGCAGACGGGCGCCATGTTTTGCTGCGGCGGTTCATCTAACCTCGGGTCCATCGGTGGACTTCTGACGTTCGCGTTTCTGGGCGAAACCGGCTACGCTTTCTGCGTGCTCTATATCGTGCTTTCCGCGCCGTTTTTATACACTGTGGTTTTCCCGGTCGCCAGCTCGTTCTCAGAGTCTCACATAAAAACACACCCACTCAAGCGCATACTCAAAGACAAACTCATCATGATGTTCTTTGCGACCATGCTTGTCGGGTTCATACTAAACCTTGTGGGTGTACCGCGCCCTGCATTCTACAGCAAACTCAACGAATACCTGATACCGATATCGTCATTCTTCCTTGTCGCTGCGCTCGGCTACACAATGCGCTTTGGCTTAATCCGCAGCTACCCGAAGGAAATCGTGTTCATATCAATCGTCAAATACATAATCACGCCGCTCTTTGTTATCGGCACGGCCTTGCTTCTTGGTCTCAACACCTACGGCGACGGCACGCTGTTCAAAGCGCTCGTCATAATGAGCGCGCTGCCTGTCGGGTTCAACGCACTTATTCCCATCAACATGTACGGGCTCGACAAGAACCTAGGCAACTCAAACTGGATAGTCACAACGGTTTCACTCGTCGTAGTGGTGCCGGTCGTGTACATCATACTGTTTTGATGTGCGGGAATATAGCAAAAATCTGAAAAGGAATTTTCTATGGGCAGAATGATATTATCACTTGGCATAATTGTAGGCGGTTTGATTGTAGGGCAGATATTTCACCTTGCAGTCAAAAACGAGAGGACAAGAACAAGAAACGACCGTCTCATGACCACTATACGCAATATCATTGTGTTTTACGTGACTCCAATTATTCTGCTTGGCGCTTTTTGGATAGTCGATATAAGAAACCCCGCGCTCATTTCGCTGCCGTTCATTTGCATACTTTCGCTTCTTTTCGGTTCAGCTCTTGCCCTGCTGTACTCAAAAATAGCGAAGCACGACAAACTAAAAACAGGCGCTTTTTTCTGCTGTGGCAGCGCCACAAACATCGGCGCTTTCGGTGGACTATTGACGTTCGCGTTTCTTGGAGAGCCGGGCTACGCATTCTGCGTTTTGTTCTTTGTGCTGGGTGCTCCCTTTATGTATGCTTTTGTGTTCCCGGTATCCGGCTATTTTTCGAGAACCACAGCCAAGCAAGGCATTTTCAAAAAGTTAATTACCGATAAGGCCATTATCATTTTTTTTGCTACGATGTTTGTTGGCTTCCTGCTCAATTTTCTTAGTGTCAAGCGCCCTGCGTTCTACGCCCCGCTCAACGAGTACCTAATCCCCATATCGTCATTCTTCTTGGTTGCGGCACTCGGCTACACCATGCGCTTCTCAAAAATCCGCAGATACCCCAAGGAGATTGCCGTGATGTTCGCAATAAAGTACGTGCTGACGCCAATCTTGATTATCGGCATCAGCTTGCTTCTCGGGCTTCAGGGCTACGGCGACGGTACGCTGTTCAAAGCGCTCGTCATCATGAGCTTCCTGCCGGTCGGGTTCAACGCACTCATCCCAATCAACATTTACGGTCTTCACCGAGACCTCGGTAACTCGTGTTGGATAGTGTCCACGCTTTCGCTCATCATCGTTGTGCCTGTTGTCTATTTGGTTCTGTTCTAAAGAGGACATTGCAAGTTTCGCGTAGAATAGTATGCATATAAGGGAGAGTAAACATGAACAACATTACAAGAAAACAACGCGTTATAGCTGCCATCAACCACAAGCAAACCGACGTAACACCTTGGCAAATAAACTTAACCTCGGCGTTTGTCAAAGCCGCGGGCAATCGTCTGGGCTCAGACGCGGACGCGTTGCTTGGCAACCATCTGTACATGCAAAAATACAAAAACAATATAAAGCTGCCCGATGGGCGGGAAAACGACATCTTCAGCGTCACATGGACAAAGCTCCCGGACGACGACATCGGCGTGGTAACCGGTTTTCCGCTACGTGATAAACCGCTCAGCGCATACACGATGCCCGCTCTTCAAAAAGACTTTGCAACGACTCTGTGCAAAAACCTCGAAGCAGACACAACCGAGCGTTTCCGCATGTTCGCGCTGACCATGCTATACTTCGAGCGCGCATGGAGCCTTCGGGGCATGGAAGATCTGCTGGTCGATATGTGCCTTAACCCTTCCTTCACCTACGGCTTGTTCGAGTCAATCCTAAACCACCATTTAGAGCTGCTCGATCTCGTTTTGCAATACGACTACGAAGCCGTATATTTCGGCGACGACTGGGGTCAGCAAATGGGCCTCATCATGGGTCCTGATATGTGGCGCAAATACATAAAGCCCGGCATGTGCGCAATCTTCGACAAAGTCAAACGCGCGGGCAAATACGTCGTGCTCCATAGCTGCGGCGACCTGCGCGAAATCATGGACGACCTCGTTGATATGGGTATGGATGTCTACAACACCGTCCAACCCGAAATCTACGATCTTAATACATTGAAGAAAGAATACGGCGCACACATCACCTTCTACGGCGGTGTCAGCACCCAGCAGTTTCTTCCCTTCGCAACGCCCAAGCAGTGTGCAGCCAAAGCTCGCGAAACGCTGCAAATCATGGGTGCGAATGGCGGCTACATCTTCTCGCCAACGCACAGCATAACCGCCGACATCCCCGTCAATAACGTGTTGGCGTTGGTTGAAGCGGTCAAGGATTATCATTGGGGCTAATACGAATAATACTTTTCTATTCTATTACACCACACTCACTCAATATTCTTTTTACTACCTCATTTATTGTTAAATCCGGATTCTTTAAATTATACTCAAAACCTTTATATTGCCTGTGCCACTGTCTTTTATTTTCCAAGTTGTAACTTCTGATTTTCTCAGCATTTATTACTGCCTGCAATACATCATCTAGCTCTATTTGTGACAATATCTTCTTAAAATTGTCTTCCTTCTTGTAATCATCAATAAAACTATAATCCGTCCCAAATGCATCATTAATATGACCAATATATTGTCTTCGATGAGATACAGGTGCACAACCTGTTGCTTTATGTAAAACCATCCACAAATCAAACGTAAAATTGCTGTATCCTAAAGTATAATCCGCAATACATCTGGAAGTACCACAATTATCTCTAATCTCCTTTGCTTCATCCATTACGCCTTTAAATGCAGTCACATGCTGTCCATCATTACTCTCGTAGTCACAAATATGGGAGGCTCGAATATCATCACTTAATACGGGAAGCGCTCTAACGTGCTTTCTAGGAGAAGTATATTTTTTGGAACTTATTTTTGCGACAAACTTTGCTCTATCATCTCTGTAGGTTAGTGATTGCAAATACTCAAAATACCATTGTTCTGTTTCGCCTGGAACAGAAATAAAAAACTGTTTGCTAAGCTTTCTCATCTCCACTATCTCCCTCTCGCATTATTCTTTCAAACACTGGAGTAAAATCGATATCCTTAATGGCACCATACTTACTGACAAAATAGTTGTTTAAATAGTTTTCTGTATTCCTCACGCTTGTTTCGCCGCTAGTACCGAAATCAGCCAATGAATAATGCTCGAAAACTCCAGACTCTTCATTTCTTTCCACAAATTTTATCTCATCCCTCCTAAATAAGTTTCTATTTAAAAAGATAGGATTATGTGTATTGAAGATTAGCTGAGCCCCCTTTTTATTAATATCCTCATTATGAAACACATTGATTATACTCATAAGTGCCATTGGATGAAGCGAAGCGTCAAACTCATCTATTACTATAGTATTTCCATAAAACATTGCCTCTCTAAGTAAAGGAAATATATTTGCAAACCGCATCGTACCATATGATTCAAACACTTCGAGGTTCAAAACCATTGCCCGTTTGTCCTTACCCCTAATTATTGATATAGGTTCCGTTTCCTCGGAGTCTCCTCTCTTCTCATAAGCTAATATATCTCCTGTAAAACCAAACTCAGAAACCGCTTTATTTACTTCTTCATCGATAGCTAGAGCTTCTTTATCGTCTGCCTTTTGCTCAATCTCCGGATAGCTTTTCAAAGTGTTAGCGTTATAAATTATGTATAGGTTTTGCTCAAACCAGTTGAGAATTAGACTTGTAAAAGTATTCGAGTACAAAGCTTTAAACGAATTCAAAAACAGTTCCTTTTCATCCAAGTTATGCTCCGCAGACTCCTTTATGGCGGCTTTATTAAAATTATCAGCAAAATACTTTTTACCTATTATTGATTCAATACTACCAATTTTCAATGAGTTATTTTTTCTTAAAAAAACTATTTTATTATTAATCATGAGTTTCTCTTCAGCTACTTTTCTTGCCGTACTCAAATCTAAAAAACGACCTAAAACAATAGATAACGAATAGTCCACTAAATAAGACTCACAAATAAACTTAATTCTAAACTTAACAGGAGTATTCCTTCTACTTTTGATATTGGGAATGAGTTCTAATTTATACTGTGCTATATTTCGAGAATTGCTTTCATTCTCTTCATTCCTAATGTGTCCTCTCTTAACTATACTTTTCAATACTTCCATAGCGCCAATTAAGTTAGTTTTACCAGATGCATTGGGACCATAAATTACAGCAGAAGATAACGCTTTGATATTCTTATTGTGCTTAGCTTTTAAAATGCTATATTTCAAATCTTGTATCTTAGGTGAAGGTGTCATCTTAAAAACAATTTCCTTAGTAAAACACTTATAGTTACTAATCGCAAATTCTAATAACATTTTCATTTCCTCCTGATTTTGCAAAATTGTCGTAAAATGTTCTTATATAATACTACAATTATAACATATAGTCAATTATTTTACATGTTTCTTGCATTATCGTTCATATTTACTTCATGTTATTATACTTTAACAGACTTTTTCGCACCAAAAAAGCCGCAGGCAATTCCACCCGCGGCTTTTACTATTCTACCCTATCTAAAACGATGTGGTAATCAACTCTTCCATGGCCTCAATAGCCTGCTCCTCGTCCTTGCCGTTCGCAAAGATGAAAATCTTCTCGCCCTGCTTCACGCCAAGCGACAACACGCCCATAATGCTTTTGGCGTTAATCTTCTTGTTGCCCTTCTCGACCAAAATCTGCGACGAAAACTTGCCCGCCACCTGCACAAACATAGCCGCTTTGCTGGCCCTAAGCCCGTCTTCGTTCATAATCGTTAACTCTTTTGCTTTCATACTTTTCCCCCCTTGTCGTCTTTCAACTGCTCCGCTATACTGTTCAGCTTCCGTAGTTTATGATTCACACCCGACCTGCTGGCCGCGTCCAAGATGTCTACCAACTCACCCAGCGACGCCTGCGGATTCTCCAATCGTGCCTGCGCCACCCTTACTAGCGATTCGTCGAGCTTTTCCAGCCCCAAGTGCTCTTTGATATAAACAATGTTCTCGCTCTGCCGCACCGACGCGTTCACCGTTTTGCTTAGGTTTCCCGTTTCGCAGTTCACCTTTCGGTTCACCTTGTTCCTTACGCTTTTGACAACGCGAATATTTTCTATCTTGAGTATCGTCGAATGCGCGCCCATCATGGTCAGCAGCGTCACTATGGCATCGCTTTCCTTCAAATAGACCACATAACTCTTGTTTCGCACTATCGATTTGGCACACATACCTAGCTCACCTATAATATTCAACAAACTATCGGCAAACTCCTCTTGACTGCACACAAATTCCATGTGATAGCGCTTTTCCGGGTTGGTAATCGACCCACCGCCCAAGAAAGCGCCCCGTACAAACGCAATTCTACAGCAAGTGCTGCTGATAAACGTCTCGTCTGCGCCAAACCGTATCCCCTCGCTGCCAATCAGCCGCGTGTCCTGCGCCACCATTCGCGCGATACTTTTGTCGATATACAGCGAATATATGTGGTTGTGCTTTAGCTGGTTGGTGTGCATCTCTGTTTTGATATGCAAGCCGTAAAGACTTTTTACCAACAAAAATATCCGCCGCGCGACAGCCGGGTTTTCCGTGTCTATTCGCAGCGAAAACGCGCCGCCCGATATGCTAATCGTTCCGGCGGTGTGCATTATAGCGCTAAGCTCAGCCAGCTCGCAGCACTCCTTATCAAGCGCTATCCTCGTCAGCTCGCTTTTTGCGTTTGCAGAAAACGTCATTTCTCCCTCCGCTGCTGCAAGTCTCTTTTGATGTCGCGGTGCTCAATCATTACGCGCAGCCCCTGCTCAGCAAACATGCGATACAGCTCCTGCGCTACCACCACGCTTCTGTGCATACCGCCCGTGCAGCCTACAGCGATAATCAGCTGCTTTTTGTCCTGCTCCAAATAATACGGCGCCACGTAGCCAACCAGCTCACTAATCTTATCGATAAATATGCGCGTTCGCGGAAAGCTCATCACGTACTCTTTCACGAGCTCGTCCATGCCTGTCAGCGCGCGCAGCTCCTCTTTATAAAACGGGTTCGGTATAAAGCGCATATCAAACACCATATCGGCATCAATCGGTATCCCGCGCTTATACCCAAACGTGGTTACAGTAATCAGTATGCCTTTTTCGTGCTCATCGCTAAACAGCTCGTCCAACACCTCCCCCAGCTTCTTAAGGCTGTAGGTCGAAGTGTCCACGATGATGTTCGCCAAATCATTGATGCGCTTCAGCTTACCGCGCTCCCGCGTAATCCCCGTGACGATATTATTATCGCCCGACATCGGATGCCTGCGCCGTGTTTCCTTAAACCGCTTCACAATCGTCTCGTCACTCGCGTCAAGGTACAAAATCGCGACCTTAATCTCCCTCATATCGTTCAGTTTTTTTATAGCGTCATACACGCTGTCAAACATCACGCCCATACGCATGTCAACAACGGCAGCCGCCTTTCGTATATCGTCGTTTTTCAGGCATATCTTTGCAAACTCAGGAATCAACTTTGGCGGCATATTGTCGACGCAGAAATACCCCATGTCCTCAAGACGCTTTAGCGCCTGGCTTCTGCCCGCACCCGACAGCCCGGTTACGATGATAAACTCCATATCAGTCCTCCTCCACGTTGACGATCCTGCTTATGCCTATACCCGCCCGCTTAATCAGCTCTAACGCCCGCGGTGCACGCCCTACGTTTTGCGCACAGTGCGCATCGCTGGACACAACAAACTTGGTGTCCACCGCGATGTCTTCCTCCGTCAAATCCGCATGCTTATTGTTAATCTCAAACCAAGTGCCATACTCGCTGCACGCCTTGGCAATTTTGGTATAGTCCACAGGCACACCGTACCCGGGGTGCGCAACGATATCGATGTTCCCTTTCTGTATCGCTTTCACATAGCTGTCCGTAATTCTCTGCTTGTCCGCTCCCGTAAAAAACTGCCACGTTGTTGCAAAGTCCTTGCATATCGCCGCCTTGTGATACCCGAGTATCACCAAATCAAAATCGTAATCGCTCGGCATGTCCGTGCTTCCGTCCAGCCCAATGAGGTTCAGCTCAATCCCGCACCTCACTTCAATCCGGCTCTCATACTTCCTCTTTGCTCTATTTATATCGGCAACATAGTCATTAAGTCTTCTCTTTTTTATACCATACAGTGCGTGCGCAATCGAATGATCCGCAATCCCGACCGTTTCTAGCCCCGCCGCAATTGCAGAGCGCACGTTGTCCTCCACGCTGCCGCTCGCATGGCTAAAGCGTGTATGCGTATGATAATCCGCGCTCAGCCTCATCGCTCTCCAACCACCTTCACTTCGGTTTCAAGCTCAACACCGCACTGCGCTTTCACCTTGCCGCGCACCTGCTCAATCAGCTCAAGCACATCGTCCGGTGTTGCTTTGCCTTTGTTGACGATAAACCCTGCGTGCTTTTGCGAAACCTGCGCCCCGCCTACGCACAGCCCTCTGCACCCGGCCTGCTCAATCAGCACCCCGGCATAATACCCCTCCGGTCGCTTGAACGTGCTTCCCGCGCTCGCATACTCCAGCGGTTGCTTGTCCCTGCGTCGTGCGCTGAGCTCGCTTTGCCTGCACTTGCTTTGCTCCTTGTCGCAATCAATCAATTTCAGCTTTGCGCTCACCACAACCATCGGTATATCGCAAAGAATACTGTGTCGATACGAGAAGTTCATCTCATCGCGATTCAATACAATGATGCCCTCCCGCGTCGCCAGCGTCACTTCCTGCACAAACTCGCAAATCTCGCCGCCGAACGCGCCTGCGTTCATGACAATCGCGCCGCCCATTGTGCCGGGTATACCTGCCAAAAACTCGACACCACCCAGACTTCTTTTACCGGCTGCGTTCACGAACGAGCTCAGCGATGTGCCGCTTTTCACGCTCACGCAGTCGTCTTCAAACTTCGTTCCCGAATAGTTGCCCGCAATCTTCATCACAACGCCTCGGATGCCCTTTTGCGTCACCAGCAAGTTCGTCCCCTTGCCCATTACAAACATATTCTGCGCACCCAAAATCTTTACGGCACTTCGTATCTCTGCCTGCGTTTTGGGCAACACCATCACGTCCGCAGGTCCGCCTACTTTAAACGACGTGTGCTTGCTCATCTTCTCACCAATGCGCACGTCTTCTATTTGCTTTTTCAACTCCTGCAAAATCGCTTTGTCCATGTCACCTTCCATATCTGTTTATACTGATATTTTACATGATGATTGCAACACTGGCAACATCACAAATATTATCTTTCTGTTTCGAAATACTCCACTATCGCGCTCGCCGACCTAACATCCAGCCCGGGCACGCTCACGATGTCGTCAAAGCTCGCCTCCGCAATGTCGCCAATCGTGTCAAATTGCCGCAAAAGCGCCTTTACCCGCGTCTCGCCAACGTGCGGGATTTTCAGCAGCACAGAGTCCTCCACCTTATTAAGTCGCAGCCCTCTGTGATACGTAATCGCAAACCTGTGCGCCTCGTCGCGGATTCTCGTCAACAGCTTCAATGCATTGCTGTCCTTCTCAAGTATAATCGGCTCGCTGCTCCCCACCACAAAAACCTCTTCCTCTTTTTTGGCAAGGCTGATTAGCGGCAGGTCCTCGAGCCCAAGCGACGCCAGCGCGTCATACGCTGCGCTCAGCTGCCCCTTGCCCCCATCCACCACAATCAGTGACGGGAACTCAGAAAATCCTTCGCTGCGGCTCAAAGCGCGCTTCAGCCGCCGCGTCAGCACCTCGTTCATCGAAGCAAAATCGTCGCTGCCTTCCACCGTCTTTATCTTAAATCTGCGATACTGCTTCTTATTCGGCTTGCCGCCGCTAAACACCACCATCGAGCCCACGCTGTCCGTTCCCCCGGTGTTGCTTATGTCATAACACTCCATACGGTCAATCTCGCTCTGCATTCCCAGCGCCTGTTGCAGCTCACTCAGCGCGCCAATCGTCGCATCATAATCTCTTTTGATGCGCATCAACCGCCGCGTCAGCGCTTCCTTCGCGTTACCAAGCGCCATGTCAGTCAATTTCCTGTTCGCGCCTTTCTCCGGCACATGAATGATAACCTTGCTGCCTCTTTTCTGCATCAGCCACTTCTCAATCAAATCGTGCTCGGCAGGCTGCACGTTCACATAAATCTGCTTTGCGATACCGCTTACCGTCGAATAATACTGTTTAATCAAATGCGCCAACACGTTTTGCTTGCTCTCACCCGCACACTTAATAAAAAACCGCTCGGTGTGGTTCAGCTCGCCTTTGCGCACAAACATCGCTTGCACAACCGCTTCGTCATCGCTCTCAAACACAGCAAACACGTCCTTGTCATTGAGATCCGGGAACCCGGCTTTCTGCTTCTCGAACAGCCGATGCATCGAGTTTATACGGTCGCGCAATGTCGCCGCTTTCTCGTACTCCATATTCTCCGACGCTAAGTCCATGTCCGCTTTCAGCTGCTTTTCCAGTCCCTTATACTTGCCCGACAAAAAGTCCGCGACTTCATTAACCATTCGCTTATACTCATACTCGCTAACTTTGCCTGCGCACGGTGCCAAACACCTGCCCATCTCATAGTTGATACACGGACGACTCTTTCTGCTCAAATCCTTCTTGCACATGCGCACAGGAAACGTTTTGGTCACGGTGTCCAGCAAATCGTGCAAAATATGCGCCGCGATGTACGGTCCAAAATACTTCGCCCCGTCGTTTTCCACCTTACGCGTTACGCACACGCGCGGAAACTTCTCGTTAAAATCTATCCGTATATACGGATAATGCTTGTCGTCGCGCAGCTGAATATTGAAATACGGCGCATACCGCTTAATCATGTTGCTCTCCAGCATCAGCGCTTCAATCTCGGTGCTCGTTAGTATATAATCGAAATCGACAATCTCGCCCACCAGCCGCGCCGTCTTCGCGTCTTTTTTCCCGCTCCCAAAATAGCTGCTCACTCTGTTTTTCAGCGACAGCGCTTTTCCGACATAAATCACCGCCCCGGCAGCGTTCTTCATCAGATACACACCCGGCGTTTTTGGCAGTGTCTTTAGTTTTTCTCTAATCTCGTCCATATCAATATCCTATATCAAGCGCCGCCGCAAGCACCTTACGTGCCGCCGGTGCCGCATTGCTTCCTCCGCTGCCTGCCCTCTCAATAATCACAGCAATGGCAATCGGGTGCTGCTCGTCCTGCACAAACCCTATAAACCAAGCGTGCTCAGCGTTCTCCTCGTCGCCCGCAATTTCGGCTGTGCCCGTTTTGCCGCCGATGATATATCCGTCTATTGCGGCATTGCTGCCCGTGCCGTTTTGCACACAATCCAGCATCATTTGCTTAAGCAGCGATGTGTCGTCCATCGGCGTTGCGGCGGTTGTCGGCTTCAGCGTATAAGTCACCGTCTCCCCATCCACAACCTCCAGCAATAGCTTTGGAGCCATCATCACACCGTCGTTCGCGATTCCTGCTGCAATCATACACGCGTGCAGCGGCGTTATCAAATCGTGGTACTGTCCAATCGCCGACCACGCGGCATTCGTTTCATCGGTCGTCATCTCGTACACGCTCGTGCCCATAATCACATCGCCCGTCAGTAGCTGTTTGTTGAATAAAAACGCCTGCGCAGTCTCATTAATCTCGCGCACGCCAACTACATCCGCCGCCTTCGCAAAATACACGTTGCACGAGTGCGATATCGCGCCCGCCAAATCAATGTCGCCGTGCACGTCCCAGCAAGCAATCTCCTGCCCGCCAATGACGACGCTGCCTTCACAGTTCGCGGTGAAATCGGTCAAGTCGTTCTCTATCATCGCCGCCGCTGTAACCAGCTTAAATATGCTGCCCGGCGGATACAACCCCACAAACGCTCGGTTGACCAGCTCGCTCTCTCCGCCGCCGTCCAGAAACAGCGACATATCCTTCGGGTCAAAGTTCGGCGAACTCACGCTTGCCAGTATCTCCCCCGTCTCATAATTCATCACTACGATAGCGCCGCGATTGTCCCCCAGCGCATCAAGCGCAGCCTCACTCAGCTTCGCGTCAATCGTCAATACAATATCGCTGCCCTGCCGCTCGTTGCCACTCACAAGGTCTTCTATTCTGCTAAATGCGTTCTTGTCAAACCCATATAAATACTTCGCAAAGTTAGTCTGCGCGCCATACGTCAAACCAAACCCGTCGCCCACAATGTGCGACACCGCTGTTCTGCGCCCCTTGTCGCTGATATACTCGCGCTCACCGCCTTTAGTGTACAGCAGCGCTCTGCCTGCGCGGTCATATATATCGCCCGCGTTCACCGTCGTTTGCATGTTTTGTATGCGCGGGTTATACGGCGTCACAAACCACCGCTCGCCATAAGTCGATGTCACGAACCACAAATACCCAATCAACGCGACAAACAATATTATGAAAACGACGAGCAATACATTGATGTTTCTGCGCAATACGTTTTTCATATCACTTCGCCTCCCGCATCCACAACATCTTTTTCGTCGCGCTTACCGTTTTTCACGGCAACACCTTCAATAATGCCAACCAGCACAAGGCACGCAATTAGCGAGCTTCCCCCCGCGCTGATAAACGGCAAAGTGATGCCCGTCAACGGTATCAGCTTGATTACCCCCGCGATTATGATGAACGACTGCAGCGACAGCATACAAGTTGCGCCAAACACCAACAACGCGTCAAACCTGCTAGTTGCGTTCCGCGCGATAATCATCCCTCGCACGATAAACACAAGATACAGCAGTATCACAATAATACCGAATATTATTCCAAACTCCTCGCAAATCACCGCGTATATATAATCGCTCGTGTTCACCGGGATAGCTTCGGGGTACCCCAGCCCCAGCCCCGCTCCAAACGCGCCGCCTGCCGCAATCGCCATCAGCCCCTGCACAATCTGATAGCCTTGATTGTGATAGTATATCCACGGGTCGCGCCATATCATCACGCGCGTTTTCACATGCGGTACTATGTAATAGCTTGCCACCGCGCCCGCACCCGCCACGCCAACTCCAAGCAGCGTCAATCCCGTGCGCCCCGTCCCCGCAAAAAACACTATCAAAAACGTGGCGGCATACAGCAGCACAGCACCAAGGTCGTTGGACAGCACCAATAAAATGACGCACGCGCCCACATAAAGCGCATACATGACTGACGCAAATTTGTGACGCTTTTTCGCAAAGAAATATGCCGATATCACAACAAACAGCACCTTGCTTATTTCGCTCGGCTGAAACGATACGCCGCCGATGCTTACCCAGTTTCTTGCGCCGCCGACCGCGTCGCCAAATAAATATGCAAACGCCAGCAGCCCAAATGAAGCAATCATAAATACGTAGTTTAATTTGCCAAAATCCTTCACGGCTTTTATAACCGCAATCGTCGCAAACATCAGCCCGATGCCTATCGCCAGCATTATCAGCTGCTTTAACGCCACTTCCATATCAAGGCGCACAAGCAGCACCAACCCGATGCTGACAAGAAAAAAGCATAATACCAGCGTTAGCCTGTCGATGTGCCGAAAGACTACAGAAAAAATGCCGTATGTCAATATCAGCAGCAGCGCCGCGCCAAGCCCGTATGCCGCAACACCTATATCAAACGCGCCGCCCGAGAAAGCAAGCAGCCCACAAGCCGAAAGCGTAAACAGTACTGTGAATGTCAACAGCGCGCCCGCGCCTCTTCTCTCAAGTATCATCGCCGTCATCCTCTTTTATATGCACCTGCGTCACAACGTTTCCAAAGCAAACAATATCATCGGTAAAAATAAGCGCATTGTCCTCAAGCGACTCTCCGTTAATGGTGACTTCGCCGTCCCCCAAGCGATTGATACAAACATCGCCGTACTCGTCGAGGTACACCTGCGAGTGCGCCTTGTTAACGCTTCGGTCAGCCAGCACAATATCCACACGGCGCGATCTGCCAATCGTGTTTTCCTGCATCAGCTGCAGGTTTTCGCCGAGCACGTCGTCGGGTCCCGACAAAATCGAGAGATACCCGATGCTGTTTTGGGCGACGCCAAGAACAAAATGCTTCTGTCTGTACTCTTTAACCGAGATAACGACAGCACCAAAGAACACAATCACAATCACAACCACAAACCAATATCTCATTGCCAGACTGGCCGCTTCATAAAGCATAAAACATCTGCCTCCATTAAGTTAATTGTACCACATTATCAACTATTTTCCCCCAAATAGTTTGTAAACATACTAAAAAATATACCAAAAACCACCACACTCCATTCCATTTTATGGTATATTGACGCCTCGTCCGCTTTCTGAAAGCATTACGTCCTGCGCCCAAAACATCCGCATAAATGGTCATTGTCGGCGGTTTTAGACAATAAAAACATATTGTGAACAGGCCCCGCCAAGATTGACAAAACGCCCTTTTTGCTATATTATAGTAAAGAGAAAGTAGAGGGATTTTATGTTTAATGAGGGTGATAAAATATCATATCCAATGCATGGTGCAGGATATATTCAAGCGATAGAGGATAAGCTGTTTTTAGAGGAAATGAGAGCTTACTACGTACTCAAGTTTGCCGAGGGAGACATCAAAGTTCATGTGCCGGTACAAAACGCGGCAAAGGCCGGTTTACGCGACATCATCTCGCAAAAGGAATACGATAAGGTAATCGAATCTTTTGGGGACGACAGCGCGCAGGAAGAAAGCACGAACTGGAACCGCCGCAACCGCGAGAACTTAGAAAAAATGAAGTCCGGCAACGTTTTCGAAATTGCAGCCGTAATCAAAAGCCTGCTAAAGCGCGAATCTACCAAGAACCTCTCTTCGAGCGAAAAGAAGATGCTTGGTACTTCGATGCAGATTTTAGTTTCCGAACTTGCGCTTGCCAGCAACAAGAAAGACGACGAAGTAAAGAAGATCATCAAGCAGACTGTTTAGCCCTAAATCAATTATTGGTTAGCTTTTTTAGGATAAACAGTTTTTACTGCCCTAACGGGTCATAAATCATAGTTTGAGGTGAATAATGGGAAGGAAAATTTCCAGAGCATTAATAACGTTTGTAGGTTTATTTGTCGGTCCGGGCATTGTCGCACTCGTCCTTGGCATTTTGTCTGGGGCAAATATCGATATCGCTGTTTTGCAGCCATGGATGCTGCTGGTTTACGCAGCTTCAGCTCTCGTATCAGGACTCATATTTTTCCTTTTATCCAAACCGCTCGTAACACTTATATTCAAGTCTGCAGGTAAAGCAGACGAGGAAATCGCAAAACTACCGGCCAATGCCGTGCTTCCGGCAATCATCGGGCTCATACTCGGTCTGGTTGTCGCAGTGCTCATTTCGTCACTGGTCAGCGGGATACTAACCAATCTGCTGAGCTGGCTCGGCAGCGTCATTCAAGTAGTTATATATATCGCATGCGGATACCTTGGCGTTCTGATTCTTGTACGCCACAAACCCGGCTTTCTTGAGCCCGGTTTTTTCAGAAGGGATAAGGACCACGATAAAAACGACGAGTCTGCGCGTCCAAAGCTGCTCGACACCAGCGTAATCATCGACGGAAGGATATTCGACATTTGCCAAACCGGCATCATCGAAGGCGCATTGATTATACCCGAGTTCGTGCTGGATGAACTGCGTCACATCGCAGACTCTTCCGACGACCTAAAGCGAAACCGCGGTCGCAGAGGTCTCGATGTGCTAAAGCGCATACAAACCGAGCTGGATCTGCCCGTCAAGATAGTGCACGCAGATGTAGACGAAGCGATTGATGTCGACTCAAAGTTATTGGCACTCGCAAAGGACATGAAGGGTATCGTCGTCACCAACGACTATAACTTAAACAAAGTCGCCGCTGTAAAAAGCGTGCGTGTTTTCAATATCAACGAGCTTGCAAATGCTGTAAAGCCGGTTGTTCTGCCCGGCGAGGAGATGCACGTCACCATCGTCAAAGACGGCAAAGAGCAAGGTCAAGGCGTTGCGTACCTCGACGACGGCACGATGATTGTTGTCGAAGGCGGCAGAAACGAGCTGAATAAACCAACTGACGTAATCGTCACCAGTGTGCTGCAAACCGCAGCAGGCAGAATGATTTTTGCCAAAATAAAATAGAGATATGCATGGCTTATGCATATTAAAAGACCCGTGAACCCTGCGGGTTTTGTTTTGGGCTAATTACTTTTGAAGAGTTGCATAAGTTTCATCATCCGGCAAATCTTTGAACATGTCAAGAATCGCAGTCTGAATCATAGCACGCGCCTCGCTGTTAATCGGATGCGCAATGTCCTTATACTCTCCACTTGGTGTTCGTCGCGAAGGCATTGCTACAAAGAAGCCTTCCTGTCCTTCGATAATTTTCATGTCGTGTACAACAAACATGTCATCAAACGTCACAGAAACCACTGCTTTTAGTTTGCCCATCGTCTCAATCCTTCTAATTCGAATGTCCGTGATTTCCATCATAGAACCTCCTGCATAAAACTATGTTGAGTTACTGTTAAAGTTCGATACACAAAAGGGTTATTCCTTCTTTTCCCCCAAAACCTGCCCTGTTTCGGACAATAAAACACATAATTTTCCAATAACTGCGCTATTTTTACCATCCACACCTCCTTTCGCCAAATCGCAATTGCCTTTGATGCACATTTTCGCTATAATACAATACGAGACCACACTAAAGGAGACAATAATGGCAAATGTTTTTGATGTACTAAAGGAGCGCGGCTTCCTAAAACAAGTTACGCACGATGAACTCGAGCAAACCCTCAATGACCAAAGCGTAACGTTCTATATAGGCTTTGACCCGACAGCAGACAGTCTGCACGTTGGGCATTACGTACAGCTGATGGCGATGTCGCACATGCAGCGCTTCGGTCACAAGCCAATCGCGCTTGTGGGCGGCGGCACAGCGATGGTTGGCGACCCCTCCGGCAAAACGGACATGCGCAAAATGATGGACGTTAAGACCATCGAGCAAAACGTGCAGTGCTTTAAGGATCAAATCGGCAAGTTCCTCGACTTTTCACCCGGAAAAGCGATTATGGTAGACAACGCTGACTGGCTATTGCAGCTCAATTACGTAGAGTTCCTGCGCGATATCGGCGCGCACTTCTCTGTCAACCGCATGCTCGGCGCAGAGTGCTTCAAAAGCCGTCTCGAGAAGGGTCTCAGCTTCCTCGAGTTCAACTACATGCTGATGCAAAGCTACGACTTCCTCGAGCTGTTCAAGAAATACGACTGCACATTGCAGCTTGGCGGAGACGACCAGTGGTCCAACATACTGATGGGCGCAGACCTCATTCGCCGTAAGGAGCGCAAACCCGCCTTTGGCATGACGTTCGCTCTTCTGCTTACAAGCGAAGGCAAAAAAATGGGCAAAACCGAAAAGGGCGCAGTTTGGCTTGACGCAGACAAAACATCTCCATACGAATTCTACCAATACTGGCGCAACGTTCAGGACGCAGACGTACACACGTGCCTGTCTTTAATGACGTTCGTGCCGATGGACGAAGTGAACCGCCTCTGCGCGCTGGAAGGCGAGCAGATCAACGAAGCCAAGAAGGTGTTGGCGTTCGAAGTCACAAAACAAGTGCACGGCGAGGACGAAGCAATCAAGGCGCAAACCGCAGCGCAAGCTCTTTTCTCGGGCGGCGGGCAAGGCGGTTCCATACCCGAATCCACAATTTCGCAGTCCGACTTAGATGACCTAATTTTGATCGACCTCATGCAGACATGCGGGCTGACTAAATCGCGCGGCGAAGGCAGACGGCTGATCAAACAAGGCGGCGTTTCTGTGAACAGCGAGAAGGTCACAGACGAGTTTATGCCAATCACAGAGGATTCCTTCGACAACGGCGAGTTGATGATCAAAAAGGGCAAGAAAGCGTTCCACAAAGTAACACTAAAATGATTACAATAGTGGGCGAGGTCGAGACAACCACAGTCATCAAGAAATCGCGGTTTATCGGATTTGCCTGCGCAGTTAATGACGAGGCACACGCGCAGGAGATTATATCTGCGCGAAAAAAACAGCACTACGACGCATCGCACAACTGCTTTGCGTTTGTTCTCGAAAACGGCGTGATGCGATACAGCGATGACGGTGAGCCGCAAGGCACGGCAGGGCTTCCCATGCTGGACGTCATACGAAAAAAAGGGCTGACTGATGTATTGGTCGTGTCCACGCGCTACTTTGGCGGCACGCTTCTTGGCGCGGGCGGTCTTGTGCGCGCATACACAGGCAGCGCAGCGAGCGCTCTGGATGTCGCCCAGAAAATCGAAGTCATCACGTGCAATGTGTTTAAAACCACGTTCAGCTACACCGACTGGTCCAAGGCGCAAAAGCGACTGGAAGAGCGCGGCTTTATGGTTGGCAATTTGGATTTCAGCGACACAGTACAAGCTTCTCTGAGCGCTATGCCGGGCAGCGAGTCCGAGCTCGAAAAGCTCGTTACAAGCGTCTCCCTCGGCAAATCCACACTATCGCCGCAAGGCACACAAAAAATAGAACGCAAAATATAGGCGAAGCATTTTAA
Organism: Clostridia bacterium; assembly: GCA_018648645.1. Lineage (GTDB taxonomy): Bacteria > Bacillota > Clostridia > Christensenellales > SZUA-584 > JABGQS01. Next base: position 7,515 of record JABGQS010000015.1, on the reverse strand, counting down.
ACACGCAACTCAGGGTGCTTTTGTTTTGCCCCGATGCTGTCAAATTCCCTTTGCGTATGATAAAATAATGATGCGGCAAACAATGTGGAGCGAATTTTATGGACATAAAGAAAGCCATCAAAAAGGACGGACTAATCAAAAAGTTCTGCGCGTACGGGTTCTTTCGAAACCTGCGTTTTTTCGAGCCATTTTTGATAATCTATCTGCTGTCGATGGACTTATCGCTTTTCTACATCGGTATACTCTACTCCATTCGTGAAATCACCAACTACATTTTCGAAATCCCCTCCGGCGTCTTTGCCGACCATTACGGCAAAAAGACGGAACTCGCGCTGTGCTTCCTGCTCTACATCGTCTCGTTCGTGCTCTTCTTCATCGGCGAGAGGTTCTACGTGCTGTGCATCGCGATGGTGTTATTCGGGCTCGGCGAAGCGTTTCGCTCGGGCACCCACAAAGCAATCATCATGTCGTATCTGGAGGAGAAAGACTGGTTCTCATTGAAAGGCTTTGTATACGGGCGAACGCGCTCCTTCTCACTCATCGGCTCTTCCATATCGTCATTCGTGTCCGTAGTGTTTCTGCTTAGCTTTGGCAGCTTGCGATTGCTTTTCCTGTTGTGCATCGTACCATACGTTATCGACTTTGTGCTCATACTGTCCTACCCAAAGCGGTTCAACGAGCACCACGCAGGCAAGTTCACTCTCAAAGATTTTGCGCGCGCCACCCTCGTCCAGCTAAAGTCCATCAGCAGGCAAAAAGCTGTGATGAAAACGGTCGTGTCCTCCTCGATGTTCAACGCTGTGGTCGTCGGCATCAAGGATTATATTCAGCCGATACTGCAAGCCATCATCCTCGGCTCAACCATCACAATCATCAAAAATCTAAGCGGTGACGATACGCTATCCATATACCTCGCCGCCATATACGGCGTGCTTTTTCTGCTAAGCGCTTTTGCATCGCGAAACGTATACCGTCTTCAAAAGCAAATCGCCTCGCCTCGCCTGATGCACATACTCATGGACATACTGGCGATCGTTCTTTTGCTGCTGGCGCTCTTCGTGCAAATCAACGCAATCTACGTCATCATCGTTCTCTACTTCATCGTATACATTCTGAAAGACGCGCGCCGTCCGCTGTTTGTAGACACCATCGGCGACATCATGAAAAAAAAGCAGCGCGTCACAACGCTGTCCATAGAGAGCCAATTTAGAGCGCTGTTTGTGGCAATTTTCGCACCCTTGTTCGGGTTTATCGCTGACACTCTCTCAATTTCCGCGCTGTTTGTAGTTGTTGGGGTGCTGTGTCTGGTGCTCAACCGATTCATAAAACCGGGCCGGCAAACCAAAGCGGTAGACTGATTCACTCGCAAAACAAAACCCGATCAAAGCGTTATCCTTCGACCGGGCTGTTTATAATCTCGTGTTTTGCATAAACCCTTCTACTCTTTGGGTATCTCGATAACAATGTCGGATATCGGAAAGCTGGCACAAGGATGAATGTATCCGTGAATTTTGTCCGCTGCCCGCCTGCCGTCCGTATCCTCGGGTATAAACACGTCGCCGCTAATAAGACGGCTTCTGCAATACCCGCACTCGCCCGTTCTGCACTTCGAGGGCGCGGCCACCTTTGCCCGCTCAATTCCCACAAGCACGCTCTCCGTCGTCAGTGCAAGCGTCTCAAAGCTCTTGCACTGACGCCAGTATCGTCATTTTGTACTTTCTGCCTTCTTCCGCGCTCGGGAACTTATCATACGTTTCTATGTTGTTGATTTGACCATACAGCTCTGCCCGCACAAACTTTTTCGCGAGCCCCAAACCCGCAATCTCCTTATTAGCGAAGTCGTACATCTCCTGCGGTCCGCACATAAATATCGAATACGGCTCGTCTCCGGCGTGTTTGCTTATCAGCTCTTTGGTGACAAAGCCCGTTTCACAGCCCTCGCTCTCCTGCTCGCTCAGCACATGCACCACTTTGATTGCACCGCAGCTGCGCTCCGCCATATCATCAAGCTCATCCCGCAAAACGATATCCTCTGCACTTCTGCTGCCATACAGCAAAACCAACTTGAACTTCTCTGTAATTTGCATAATCGCCTGTGCCATCGAATAAAACGGCATGATACCGCATCCGCCCGCTATGCCGACCACCGTGCCCGCGTCCCTGATGTCGTCATAATAGAATGTGCCCTCCGGACCGCTGGTCGTTATAATATCATTTACTTTCCAAGTTTTCGCGATGTGCTCCGACACAAATCCGTCCGCTTTTATGCCAAGCGCACACTTGCCTTTGCTCGCGTCTTTAGGAGAGCTTAGGATCGAATACGGTCGCGTCACTTTATATCCACCGATATCGAGCTTCACGCTCAAATACTGCCCCGCCCTAAAATACGCAACGTGCTTGCTTTTCAGCTCATAAATCGTCACATCGTTCGGGCACTTGCTTATCCCCGTTATTCTAAACGTCTGCACATCGGGATGCATGCTTTGCGCCAACGCGTTCATTGGCGGTGTCCCCACTATCTTCTCATCGGACGCTTTGCCTATTCTTTTCTTCCTGCCCGGCACAAGTTTCTTAAACGCCAGTAAGTTTAGCAGCCCAATCGGCTTCACGTTTACTTTCAATTGATCGCTCATGACTTCACCTCCGTGCTGTCCCGATACGTCAACAGCCCTGCCGTGTTCCCCGACATATACGAAGACGCATAGCCGTGACACCTAAACGCGAACCCGCCGCAGAACCGCAGCCCCTTCACGTGCATATCGTCATCAAGCATCATCAAGCGCGGCATAATCGAGTCCAAAGCCTCCGGCTCATACCCGTAAATCCCGCCATCGTACGCGCCGGTATACCTCGCAAACGTCTCGGGCGAAGCCACCTCAAACTCTTCAATCGCGTCCGCTATGCTCACGCCCATCACGCTCTCAAACCGCGCAATCATTTTTCTCGCGATATCGTTCTTCGCTTTCACATAATTTTTTTCTTCCACGTCATCCCAAGCATCATCGGTATAAATCGTGGTAATCGTCAACATGCTCGTCCCCTCTGGCGAGCAGCCCGGGTTCACGTTGTTAAGACACACTACAGCCTGCAATGGGTCGCCATCACGCGACGCAAACGAATCGTACATTTTCTTGGTGTCGGTCGATGGATAAATAAAGTAGCTGTAGTCAGTCAGCCCTATTTCCTCCATCGTCTTGTTAAGCCCAAAGTACGCAACATAGCCTTTTCCGCCAATTCTGCGTGAATTGCACTCTTTGCTCATCTCGCTGGTTTGCTCCAGCATCTGACTGTACACAATATGCTTTGCCGCGTTGCTTATAACGTGCTTTGCTTTTATCTTGCGCCCGCCGGTTGTCAACACTCCAGCAACTGCACCGTCCTCCACCAATATTTTGTCTACTTTTGTGGAATACATTATGTCTCCGCCAAACTCGCGTATACGGCTCTCGAACGCCAGCGATATCTCGTGCGACCTGTTTTTTGGTATCACAGCGCCGCCCGCGATAAACTTGAGCATCATCGCCGCGAATATCGTGAAGTTGACCCTGCTCGTTTCCGTACCTATATAACACCAATACGCGTTTAGTATCTCGCACGCTTTATCGGGTATCTTCAACGCCTTTTCCACTTGGTCGAGCGTATACGAAGCAGTTTTGAGGAAATTGGCGTACTTGCTCATCAGCACCTGCTTGTCGGGGTTGCCCTTGCTCTTGCCGATATAACCAATACCGTCCACGACCTCTTGACTCAGCTCAAAAAAGTTTGTCACGCTTTCCCTGCTGCCCGGCACATACTCCTCCATCTTGTCGATATACGCCTGCGTGCCAAACGGCATTGTCACGTCCAGCTTACTCTCGCCGTCCACAACCATCCTGTACGCATCGGCAATCCGCAGCCACTCTACCTTAAGCCCGATGCTTTCAAAAAACTCACCCGCGCCTCCAAGGCATCCCTGAACACCCACATCGCACATCTCGTGCAAGCTCGGCTCAAACTCGAAGCGCCCGCGCACAAAGCTGCTGGCAAACCCACCGGGCAGATTATGCTGCTCGACAAGCAGCGTTTTCAGCCCCTTTTGCGCTGTGGTAGCCGCCGCCGCAAGCCCGCCGTTTCCCGCGCCTATAACAACAACATCATATGATAAATCTTTCAAAATAATCAGCTCCTTTCGGCTGTGCGACCGCAGCCGCTAACCCACTTTATTTTATACCAAAAATCAAGCAATTACCATTACCATTGTTGAACATTTTTATTGTGATTCTGCAATAAATAACTGCGCGAAATTCGCTGTCCTACCGATAACCTAGATCCTTCGAAAAATGCTGATAGTCCTTGTCGCCGCTCCAGTCGCCGCCCCACGTCCAGCCGTGCTCGATAAACAGCTGATAGCACAAATCGTCGTGGTCAATCATCCCCGGCTCACCCAGCGAGCGGTCAGCATACTGAATACCGTTCTCGGGTACAATTCGGTCTCCGTCGATATACGGATTCAGTCTCGGGTTTATATCAATCGCCCCGCCATAGCCGTGTCGTGACAGCTTCTTGGTCCCCGTCACAAACCTATAGCAAAACATCGACGTGTTGTTCGCCGCCATAGAGAGCCCATCGTCAAACGGCTCGCCAAAGTCACCCACCAGCTTCACGCTGGTCAACGGATACTTCGCTTCATACAGCGCAAAGAAAATCTCCAGCAGCTCGTCCGCAACCCTCACGTTCGCCATCAGCTCACCTTCATGAATAGCGCCGTCAAAATCATAATGCAATATCTTGATATACCGCAAATCGTCATAACCTATAATGTCGCTGCCTTCAATCGGATAGCTCAACCCCGTAATCCGCTCAATCAGCTCGTCGTCCAGCTCGTAATAATAAAACCCCTCGGTCAACGTTACCAGCCCAACACGTTCGGGTGTCGGCGAAGGTGTGGGTGCAACCGTCGGTGTCGGTGTCGGCACCGGCGTAGTCGTCACAACCGGTGTCGGCTCAGGCGTCGCCATCGGTGTCGCAATCGGCACCTCTGTCGGCGCAACAGCAACCACGGTTGGCTCAGACGCAGTTGGCTCAGTCATCTCCTGCCCCACGCATCCCACCGCGCTCACCGCCAGCATCGCAATTATGATGATGTAAATAATCGTGTGTCTCAAAACAGCCTCCCTATTTTCCTACATGCACCCGCTATATCTTCCGCGCCGCTTTCCACGCATCATGGAAACAGTCATATATCCTGCCTGCGCTTACGCAGTCGCCAATCTCGATAGTTTTGTCAACCAACCCCGAAAGCTGCGCCGCCGCATCTCGCTTTGCAAACAGTCCATTGGCAAGCACAACGCTGTCTGTGTTTAGGCACGTCTGGCTTTCTCGATTGCTGCACACCACGCTATTGCTCTCAATGTTATCCACCTTATACCCGCACATAATTTTAACGTCCGATTCATTCAAGTAATGCACCAGCGACTCCTTGCACCCGCTCTCGTGTCCCGTCAAAATGTCGCCCATTTGCTCAAGTATCACAACTTTCTTGCCGTACTGCTGCGACAGCATCAACGCCGTCTCCGCGCCAATCAAACCGCCGCCTACAACCACCACGTTCTTGCCAAGACTCTCGGGGCTAAGCAACGCCTCGTCTGCAAACACAGCGTTGTCCGCACCTTCAATCCCATAGCTTTGATACTCCGACCCAACAGCAACAATCAACGCATCGGGCGATATGCTTTCAATCGTCTCTTTTGTAACCTCGCTGCTCATCCGAATCTGCACGTCACTTTTGCTAAGCTGAACTTTCAGCCACACTAGCAGCTCGCTTACCTTGTCCTTAAACTTTGGCACACTTCCTTCAATAATATGCCCGCCCAGCGTATCGCTCTTCTCCATCAACGTCACGTCATGCCCCATCAAGCTTGCCACCCGCGCCGCTTCCATACCGGCTAATCCGCCGCCTGCTATCAAGACCCGCTTTGGCTCTGCTGCCTTCTGCATTTTATACTCGCGCTCCCTGCCGCACGCAGGGTTCACTTCGCACCTTATCGTGCACCCTGCCGGGAACCGCGACAAACATCCTTCGTGTCCTCTAAAGCACGGTCGGATGTCTTCCTCCCTGCCTTGCTCAATCTTGTTCGCAATATCGGGATCGGCTATCATCGCTCTGCCCAGCGCAACGATGTCCGCTTTGCCGTCACGCAAAGCCTTCTCGCCGAGCGGCACGTCCAGCGACCCCACCGCAATCACAGGAATTTGAGCACACTTCTTAACCGCCGCTGCGTGCTCAATCAGCCCGCCCATCGGTCCATACAACGGCACAATCGACCCAAAGCTGCTCGTCTCATATATGCCGCCCGACACGTGGATGTAATCGATATACTTTTCGAGCATCGGTACAGTCTCGCACGCCATATCGAGCGAGAATCCACCCGGAATAAAATCGGTCCCGCTTATCCTAAACCCGACGATAAAGTCTTCCCCAACCCGCTTTCTCACCTTGCGCAATATGTTTCTTGCAAACCGCGCTCTGTTTTCTACGCTCCCGCCATAGCTGTCCTCGCGTATGTTGCTGTACGGCGAGAGGAACGAGAATATCAAATACCCGTGCGCACCGTGAATCTCTACGCCGTCAAACCCGGCTTTTTGCGCACGCTCTGCCGCATCGGCAAACGCGTCTTCGATTACTTCTATCTCATCTATTTCAAGCGCTCGCGGCATCCTGCCAATCACCTTGCACGCAATCGCGCTGGGTGCAACCGGCTGCAAACCTGTCGCCGCTTCAATAGCCTGCCTGCCCCCGTGACTCAGCTGCAATATCGCAAGCGCCCCGCCGTCCTGGATGGCTTCGGCAAGCAGGTTCTTGCCCGCAATCAAATGGTCGCTGTACAGCCCCGACGATATCAGCGAGCTTCTGCTCTCCTTGTCGTCGATAAACGTATTCTCGACGATCAACGCAGCAGCACCGCCCCCGGCCCGCTCCGCATAATAATCTATCATCTCTCGCGTAACGTCACCATTTGGCATGTTCAGCCGCGTTTCCATGGGCGGCAGCACAATGCGGTTTCGTAATACTCTATTGCCAACCTTTATCGGCTCCAGCAGCTTATAATCACTCATTACTGTTACACCTTTCCGTAATGCATTTTCTCCATTATACCACCAATTCGCTGTCCTAAAAACCCCCTACGCACAATTCCTATGGAATAGCTTTCCCTTTCGCTCATCCGCACGATTACTTCCACACTAAACAAGTACTTCCTTCTCCTTTCAAGCAAGCTCGATAATAAAAACTCCGCATAGTACGGTTTATTAACCTGACTGTGCGGAGCTAGAACATACTAATATTTATTTGTAATTCAGCGGGTTCTACTTCTCCACATCATACCCCGCATCTACCCAAGCCGAGTAGTTCCCGATCAGTCTGTAAACCGGATCAAATCCCGCCTCAGCCAGCTTGGTTGCTCCCGGTATCGACGCACTGTCAAAGTGACAATACACGAGATACGGCTTGCTTTTGTCAAGCGTCGGTATCGCTTC
>JABGQS010000014.1 GCA_018648645.1 Clostridia bacterium | reverse complement strand
TTATTTTAACCGAGGTTGAGCTCTTTGGCTCTTTTTTATTTGAATTCCCTTTTTACACCATTATACGGACTTTATCAGCTCTTTGGCTCTTTTTTATTTGAATTCCCTTTTTACACCATTATACGGACTTTATCTTATATCACGGAATGTTGCGTTAATCAATTGTCACTTAATAAAGTTTTATGATATAATATAAAAGAAATTTGTATTATTGCTATTTGTTTACCAATGTGTTACATTATTGTTACACAGAATATATTAGTCGCAAACATTGTGAGGGACAAGTTGAAAAAAATACTCAGTATCATAATAAAAGGCACATATAATGCGCTCAGCAAAATCAAAGACGGCACGCAAAAGTTGCTTTACACTTTTGTAGGTTTGTTTGGGCACAATCGAAAAAGGCAAGCCGGCAGCAAAGTGCTGGTTTCAAGCGCAGTAAAGGTCAATGTTAAAAAACCTTCCGCAGCTAAACGGTCAACCCATCGCAGCGCGTTCAAAACAAAATCGAAAAAAGTCTGGTGGAAGAGCAAAGTTGTCATCTTCGCAACAGCTGCAGCAATTATTGCCGCTGTCGCTATTACCGCAGCTGTGGCAGCGATCGGCGGGGGAGATGACCGGGACCGCGCTATTGCCGCGCAGAGCAATATCGAGAACGCTGTTTCTTCCGAGCTTTCCGAGAGTCAAGAAGGTTCGAGTGCAAATGTTTCGCTCAACCAAAATGAAGTGTCTTTAGACACGACTTCTACTGAGCAGACTATCCAAACAACTGCGCCTGCGCAAACGCCCATTCCGACAACAGAGCCGGTAGATGAGGACTTACTCCCCGGACGTTCCGACGCACGCATTATAAAAATTCAAGAGCGTTTGATGGAGCTTGGATACATGGACTACGACGAGCCGTCAGACTATTACGGTTTTGGCACCGAATTTGCGCTCCAGTTGTTTCAAAGAAAGCACGGGTTGCAAGTAGACGGTATTCTTGGCGACAATACTATCGACATGCTGTTCTCAAGCGACGCAGTTTTATACACCGTCAAAATCGGCGATAGAGGCACAGACGTTGCGAGCTTGCAAAAGCGCTTGCAGTCGCTTAATTATCTTAAAGCAGGCAGTACAGGATATTTTGGCACAGACACCGAAGCGGCTGTAAAAAACTTTCAGAAACGCAACGGGCTTTATGCAGACGGAAACGTGGGGGAGCAGACCAGAGAAGCGCTCTATTCTGCAGACGCACGGGCAGCATCCACTTCTAGCAGCTCATCCGGCAGCTCCGGCTCCAGCACCGGTAACCAGCCTGTTGTTGTCGGCGACCCGGACAACGCTTCTGCCGATGCATTGATAGCATTTGCGATAACACAGCTCGGCAAACCGTATGTTCGCGGCGGCAAGGGTCCAGACACGTTTGATTGCAGCGGTTTCGTATACTATAGTCTCAACTCTGTTGGTTTCAAGATTAGATACATGACATCCACAACGTGGAGAAGTGCAGATTATCCTACAATCACAAACATGAACGACATAAAAAAGGGCGATATTCTCTGCTTTAACGGACACGTTGGAATATACATGGGTGATGGCAGAATGATAGACGCATCATCGAGCAACGGCAAAATCGTCATTAGGTCAAATATTTTCGCTTCATCATACTGGACGCGAAACTTCAGGAGTGCAAAGCGCGTATTTTAACAAATTGGGTATTATAAAAGTCGGCTGCGTGTTATAACGATATGCAGCCGACTTTTTTGTATTTGTTATGCCATTACCATATCGTCAGTGATCTCGATACAGTTGTCTCCGTCTATCCACAACCGCTCCAAGTCATAAAATTCTCTCTCGCTCTTATGAAAAATGTGTATCAGCATATCGCCGTAGTCGAGCACAATCCATCTGCCTTGTCGATACCCTTCGATTCTAAGACGCTGCCTGCCTTGTGATTCCATCAGCTTTTCGATGTCGTCACAAAGCGACTTGACATGAACGTCGCTTCTGCCGCTGACGATCAAAAAGTAGTCTGCAAGTATCGTCAGATGATCTACTTTTAGCAGCTTAACGTCCTCACCCTTTTTCATAAACAACTGTTTTGCCACATTTAATGCATTCTCACTGTAATTCAAATTTGTTTTTTTCCTCCTTTAAGAAATATTCTTGTGCTTTCGTACTATTTGGGTGCAGCGTATATCCTTTGCACTGCACAAACTCAATCACACAATTCAACGCATATATCATAGCTGCGTCGATGTCCTTTTTTGCCAACTCCCGCACAACATCAATGTTCTCAAACTGCCTGCTAGGCTCCGTCAAATCGGCGATATAGACGATTTTCTCCAACAAGCTCATATCCGCGCGCCCGGTGGTGTGCCAGCAGATAGCGTTCAATATGTCTTCGTCCTCGATCCCAAGCTGCTCGGACACAATTTTTGCGCCAAGCTTGCCATGAATCAACTCGGGGTTACTCTGTTCAACCTCGTCGATGACAATATCGTACTCCTTCGCCAGTTTCTCCGGCCCGCATTCGCATTTTCCTTTTGCCACATCGTGCAGCAGCCCGGCTATGTATGCCTTTTGCTCGTTTCCACCGTGTATCCTTGCAAGCTCTTGCGCCTGCTCTGCCGTCCCGATGCTGTGCTTTACTCTTCGCCCATCAAGGTTCTCGGTTAAATAATCGATGTACTTATCCATTCACGTTTCACCAGAGTAAATGCGATTTTGTGCAATGTAGCTTGCAACCTTGTCCGGCACCAGAGTTGGTCGAAGCTCGCCGCGCATTGCCAGGCTTCTGATTTGCGAGCTGCTGATGCTGGGGCCCTTATCGTTAGCTATATAAATATTGTGATGGTATTTCTCGTTCAATACAGCTGCGTACTCCTTTGCATCCGCGTCGTCCGTTCCCGGTCGCAGTATACAGATGAAGTTTGTCAGCGATAATACCTTGTCTATGTTCTTCCATGTATGAAGCTCAAAAAGCGTATCAGCTCCGATGATGTAGTAGTACTCGCTCTTAACGTTGCTTCTCTTTAGCGCTTCAAGCGTGTCGATGGTATACGTTGTACCGGCTCTCTGCGTCTCTATCGCGCTTACCGAAAAGCTCGGATAGTCTTCTATCGCAAGTTTTATCATGTCGATACGCTGCCGGCTGGGTGCGATAAGGCTATTTTGCTTGTGCGGCGGGTCTCCGGTTGGTAAAAAAATAACTTCGCCAAGTAAAAACTCGCAAAGTGCAATACTGGCCATTCTTATGTGCCCGTTGTGTATCGGATTAAATGTGCCGCCAAGCAAACCAATCTTATTTCGGTTTGGATTCTGTGCTTCCGTCATTATTGAACCAATTTGTTGATACTCTTGCATATAGCTCCCTTTCAACAACTATTATACACCAGTGACAATTTATCTACAAGTGCAGATGGCACTCATATGTTTACGCACCAAAAAGTGCAGGATTTCCGGGCGCGGTTGCTTAGCTCTGCTTATTTGCATTGCACTTGTGATAATAAAGTGTTAAATAAGAGTTAAAATCGCCAAATATGCGGATATTGGCATATCTTCGCTTGACAAAAAACAACTCAGATAATAGAATTACTATGGTTTGTTATGTGAAGTTTATTCAACTTTTTATTGATATATTACTCGAAGCTGGCAAACTCTTATGCATTGACGAAGTTACTTGCGTTTTTCGCAAGATTATTATTGATAGTATGGTAGTATATTTGAGCATACTATATCTTGTTTCTGCATAGTAAAACTAAATAAGGAGGACTGCATTTAATGACTACTATTTTACTCATTGTTTTACCTATAGTTGCGATTATTATTGGTGCGTTAGTCGGATATTTTTATAGAAGAAGCGTCGCTGAAGCAAAAGTAGGAAGAGCAGAGGATTCAGTAAAACGGCTTTTATCAGATGCACAAAGAAAAGCCGAGGCTGTAAAAAAAGAAACCGTTCTTGAAGCAAAAGAAGAGATTCACGTTTTGAGAAGCGAATTGGAAAGAGAAACTAAAGACAGGCGTAGTGAAGTTCAACGTGTTGAGAGAAGAATGATTCAACGTGAAGAGACTCTCGATAGGAAGCTGCAAAGCGTTGAAAGTAAGGATGAGCAAAGCGCAAGCCGTTTAAAAGAGATCAATAAAAAGAAAGACGCAATTGATCAAACATTTAGGCAGCAGGTTGAACAGTTGGAAACGATTTCCAGCATGACAACCGATGAAGCCAAAGGATTGCTGCTCGAGAAGGTAGAGCAGGAGACTCGTCGCGACATGGCAGTTTACGTCAGGGAGATTGAGAACAAGGCAAAGGACGAGGCCGACAAAAAATCCCGCGATATCATCGCAAACGCGATACAAAAGTATGCAGCTGATTTAGTTGCAGAAAACACTGTATCTGTGGTTGCATTGCCAAGTGACGAAATGAAAGGCCGCATCATCGGCAGAGAAGGGCGCAACATTCGCGCGCTTGAGACGGCAACAGGTATCGATTTGATTATTGATGATACTCCTGAGGCGGTAATACTGTCGGGTTTTGACCCGATTCGCAGAGAAGTTGCGCGAATTGCTCTTGAGAGGCTCATCATCGATGGCAGAATTCATCCTGCACGCATTGAGGAAATGGTAAACAAAGCGCGCAAAGAGGTGGATAAGGAAATCAGAGATGCAGGAGAGCAGGCAGCGTTTGATGCCGGTATTCACAATCTGCATGTCGAGATTATCAAGCTATTAGGGCGCCTTAAATATCGTACGAGCTACGGTCAGAACGTGCTTAAGCATTCGCTGGAGGTCGCCCATCTGTCTGCAATGATGGCAAGCGAGCTTGGCGCAAACGTTACGCTGGCAAAGCGCGGCGGACTGCTGCATGATATCGGCAAAGCGGTTGACCACGAAGTTGAAGGTCCGCATATCCAAATCGGTGCAGATCTAGCCAAGAAGTATGGCGAAAACGCTGACGTGATTCACTGTATCCAAGCGCATCACGGCGATATTGACGCGACAACGGTAGAAGCCGTGCTCGTTCAATCGGCTGACGCAATATCGGCAGCACGACCGGGTGCACGGCGCGAGAGTCTTGAGAACTACATCAAGCGTCTCGAAAACTTGGAAGAGATCGCAAACTCGTTCTCGGGCGTAGACTCGTGCTATGCGATTCAAGCAGGCAGGGAAGTGCGAATACTCGTTAAGCCCGAAGACGTGAACGACGATGGAATGCATCTGCTGGCAAAAGACATCGTAAAGAAAATCGAGAAAGAGCTGGATTATCCGGGACAGATTAAAGTCAACGTTATCCGAGAAACCAGATCAGTAGATTTTGCTAAGTAAATGGATTATCAGAAGAGCCGACAAGTGCGGCTCTTCTTTTTTTGCAAGTAATTTCATTTTTTACTTCAATAAGTTTGAAAGATTCACCAATTACGCTTATAATGGTGGAGGAGAGATTCTGTAGATTCAATTTGCTAAGATATTTTCATCAAATATATATTAAGCTTTATAGATTATGAAAAGGCGGTCGAAAAATGAAAGATGTGTATGAAAACCCGTTGATTACGAGATATGCTTCAAAGAGCATGGCGCAGGCTTTCTCGGATGACAAAAAGTTTAGAACATGGCGTAAGCTATGGATTGCGCTGGCTCAGGCAGAGCAGAAACTTGGGCTCGACATTAGCAATGAGCAGATTGCGCAATTAATCGAATATCAGGACGATATTAACTATGACGTGGCACTGGAGCGCGAGAAAAAAGTTCGCCACGATGTGATGTCACATGTGTATGCTTATGGCGTGCAGTGCAAAAAAGCTAAGCCGATTATTCATCTTGGTGCAACAAGCTGCTTTGTGGGTGACAACACCGATTTGATTGTCATATACGACGCTCTGAAATTGGTCGAAGTCAAGCTCGTCAGCGTTATCGCCAATCTGTCGCATTTCGCATTGCAGTTCAAGGATATGCCCACGCTCGGGTTCACGCACTATCAGCCTGCGCAACTGACAACGGTCGGGAAGCGAGCCACGCTTTGGATGCAGGATCTGCTGATGGATTTGGTAGCGATTCGCGATATATTGAAGGACTTTAAGTTGAGGGGCGTCAAAGGCACAACAGGCACGGGAGCCAGCTTTGTGTCGTTGTTTGACGGGGACGCAGATAAAGTCAAAAAGCTCGACGAGCTGGTATGCAAGGCTATGGGGTTCAATAGCTCCTACGCAGTGACCGGACAAACGTATCCGAGAAAGTTCGATACCATTGTGCTCAATGCGCTCTCGTTGCTTGCTCAGAGCGCTTATAAGTTCAGCAATGATATAAGATTGCTGCAAAACTTAAAGGAAATCGAGGAACCGTTCAACAAGAAGCAGATTGGCAGCTCTGCGATGGCTTATAAGCGCAATCCTATGCGCAGCGAAAGAATGGGCGCACTGTGCCGTTTCGTGCTCTGTATGCCCATGAGCGCCGCTGTAACGGCATCCACACAGTGGTTTGAGCGAACGCTGGACGATTCTGCGAATAAGCGGCTAATCGTGCCACAGAGCTTCCTGGCTATTGATGCGATTTTAAACCTGTATCTTAACATCACAAGCGGCATGGTAGTGTACGAGAACGTTATCAAAAAGCACGTGAACGAAGAGCTGCCGTTTATGGCAACCGAAACGATAATGATGGAAGCTGTTAAACGCGGGGGGGACAGGCAGGAGCTTCACGAGAGAATTCGCGAGCACTCTATGGCGGCCGGCGCGCGCGTTAAGATGCACGGACAAAGCAACAACCTGATTTACCTTATTAAGCAAGACAAGAGCTTTGGCATAAGCGATAAAGAGATTGACAAGCTGATTGACCCGGTCAAGTTCACAGGATGTGCAAGCGAGCAGACAAAGGACTTTATAGACACGCAGATAAAGCCGCTGCTGAGAGAATATGCTGACGTTATCGGGGCTAAAGGTGACGTTCTGGTTTAGCGAAATAGATTATTCACTTTGCACATGAGATATCTTTGAACCGGGCGATTAGTAATAGCACATGCAAGCACAATATGAGTATTTTTTAGTAATAAAAAACTGTCCTCGAGGAATTAACTTCGCGAACAGCGTAACCGGCTTCAAGCATTCAGAAATTTCTAATTATAAGCAACAGCGCGGGTAATAAAAAACTGCCCGCATAATGTGAATTTCGCGAACAGAATGTGCAGGCGATGCCTGCTGGCAGGGGAGACAGGACTTGAACCTGCAACCGTCGGTTTTGGAGACCGATGCTCTACCAATTGAGCCACTCCCCTAAGTGCAACAAATCGTATTATAAACAATTTCGAGTAAGTAGTCAATAGGAGGATTTGATTTGAGAGAATATATTTTGGGGTTTATTGGAGCGGGCAACATGTCGCAGGCTATTATCAGCGGCGCGATAGAAAAAAAGGTTGTTAAAAGTGACAATGTTTTTGTCTTCGACATAGACAACAACAAAATAAATGCGCTGAATGCTTCCAATGGCGTTAAACTTGCATTATCCGCAAAAGCGTTAAGCGAAGCCTGCGATATTATCGTTCTTGCAGTCAAACCCAACGTGCTGCCCAATGTTTTGAGTGAGATAAAGGACTTCTCGCGCGGTAAAACACTTGTTTCCATTGCCGCAGGATGGGATGCTGACAAAATTAAATCTGTTGTCGGCACAGACCAACACGTTATCCGATTAATGCCAAATACTCCCATGATGGTGGGGGAGGGCATGAGCGTTTTTGAGACTCCGAGCAATGCAGACGGCGAGACTCTCACGTTTGTGGAGGGCGTTTTTGGCGCTCTCGGCAAGGTTGCACATGCGCCAAGCAAGCTGATGCACGCGGTTACAGCAATGTCCGGAAGTGGTCCGGCATATGTTTTTATGTTTATCGAGGCTTTGACACAAGCAGGCGTGGTTTGCGGCTTGCAGGAGGAGCTTTCGGCAACGCTCGCAGCGCAAACGGTTCTCGGCTCAGCAAAAATGGTTCAGGAGACAGGCACACACCCGAGCGAGTTGAAAGAAGCTGTATGTTCGCCCGGTGGCACAACGATTGAGGGCGTAAAATCGCTTGAGGAAGACGGATTTAACGCTGCGATTATAAGCGCTGTGCAAAAGGCCACGGAAAAATCTAAGAAGTTGGCGCAATAACATGAAAAGAGTGACGATTTACACAGATGGCGCGTGCTCGTTTAACCCCGGACCCGGGGGATGGGCGGCCGTTTTAATACATAAGGGTAACGAAAAAAATTTCAGCGGATATGAGTCGGACACAACCAACAATCGCATGGAGCTTACCGCCGTATTAAAGGCATTGGAGGCGCTTAGAGAGCCTTGCCACGTTGTTCTGCATACCGACAGCGCGTACATATTCAACGCATTTGATAAAAAGTGGATAAACAATTGGCAGCGCAACGGCTGGCGAACGACCGCAAAGAAGGATGTCGAGAACCAAGACCTTTGGAAAGGCATTCTCATTGCAATGGACGCTCACAAGGTGCATTACAAGAAGGTTAAAGGGCATTCAACGAATAAATACAACAATATATGCGACGAGCTAGCGCGAAAAGCGATTACTGACAACGCTAACGCGGAGGACGAGGTATAGCTTAAAGTAATAATTTGCGCCAATAACGCCAATAACACATCAAATAGGGGACAATTCGATACTTCCAACTATGCGTAAAAGACATGTTTTGCGCATAGTTGTTGCATTGTACGGCCTTATATGGTATAATTACCGCATAATCACACTAAGGCTGGTATCTATGTCTAAGCTGAGCAAAAACGAATTGATCGTACAAAAAACACAAAAGCTGCGCGCCGTGCTTGACACGCTGCCAAAGTTCTGTCTCGACTTCTTCCGCGGCATCGAGCAACGCACTTCGCTGCTAACGCGCATTAACTATGCGTACGACCTGCGCCTTTATTTCAGTTTTTTAGACAACGACCTTGGTAAACCCGTGTCCGTCGCAAAAGAATTGCAGAACGTTACCATGCGCGATCTCGAAATCTACATGCAGTATTTAACGCTATACTATAAAGACGACCTAGTGATTCAGAACAACGAAAACGGCATTGCGCGCAAATTATCGTCCATCCGCTCGTTGTATAAATACTTCTATAACAAGGAAATTATCGACTTTAACGTCACTTCTAAGCTGACAACACCCAAAATACACGAGAAACCGATATTGCGTCTTACCAATGAGGAAGCCGAAAAACTGCTCCATGTGGTAAATACTGGTTATGGTTTGTCAAGTCGTCAGCTCGCCTACCAAAAAAAGACAAAATTGCGCGATATCGCTGTATTCACGCTGCTTTTGACCACCGGAATACGTATCAGCGAGCTTTGTGCGCTTGATATCAGCGATTTTGACTTTAAAGCAGGGCAGTTCAAAGCGCTTCGAAAGGGCGGAAATGAGGTGTTTTTATACCTAGGCGACGAAGCAGACGATGCACTTGGCGCATATATAGAAGAGCGCAAAGAGAAATCGACGTATAGCCTTGACTCCCCCTTGTTCTTGTCTATGCAAAACAAACGGATGAGCGTGCGTGCACTGCAAGAACTGGTGAAGAAGTACGCGAAAATCGCTGTTCCGCTTAAAAATATCTCTCCGCACAAGCTTAGAAGCACTTATGGCACGATGCTTTACCAAAAAACCGGCGACATATATTTGGTTGCGGATGTTCTGGGTCACAAAGACGTAAACACCACAAAGAAACACTATGCTGCAATAGACGAGCAGCGGCGTAAGGATGCAGCTGACATTGTAAAAATCAAGAAAAATCAATAGCGCTTTATTTCACAAACGAATGTTTGGTTTTTTGTTGACATAGAATATATTTTTTGGTATTATAAATCTGAGGTGATTTAAAATGACTGAGTTAACAACAAGGCAAAAAGACGTATTTGATTACATGAAAAACTACATTGCTGAGATTGGCTATGCACCCAGTGTACGAGAAGTTTGCGACGCATTGAATCTCAAATCTACTTCGACCGCTCATGCGCATCTTACTCAGCTCGAGAAAAAAGGCTATATCTACAGAAACAACGCGCGGCCACGCACAACAACCATACTGCACGGGCAGGATCCGCGTGACGAGCGTTGCAGCGAACGCATGATCAGAGTGCCGGTTGTCGGCAACGTTGCGGCAGGTATGCCGATTACTGCGGTGGAAAACATCGAAGAGTATGTGACTCTCCCCCATTCTATGCTTGGTACAGAAGACGTGTTTATACTTAACGTCAAAGGCGACAGCATGATTGAAGCGGGTATACTCGACAGCGACCGCATCATCGCGCAAAAGCAGGAAACTGCGCAGAATGGCGACATAGTTGTAGCGATGCTCGACGAGGAAGCAACCGTAAAGCGTTTTTTCAAAGAAAAGGATTCAATTCGTCTGCAACCCGAGAACGAGAACTATGAGCCGATTTATTCAAAGGAAGTTGATGTTCTTGGCAAGGTTATCGGTGTCTTAAGAATGTTTTAATTGATTAATTGTTAGATGATGCCCATTTCGCTAAGTGCCATCATGAGCCCAAGCTTCATGTGAGGATAAGTGAGTGCGCCCTGTGCGTAAACGATATAGGGCGGCTTTATGGGTGCATCGGCAGATAATTCTATCGAAGCACCTTGAACAAAAGTGCCTGCTGCCATGACTATTTTGTCATCGTATCCGGGCATATCATCAGGAATAGGTACTGCGCGGCTGTCTATGGCGGCCGCTTTTTGTATACCTTTTGTGTATGCTAAAAGTAACTTTTCGCTGTTTAAGCGTATGGACTGCGTTATATCGCTTCGGCTTGCAAGCGACGTCGGAAACACTTCATACCCCAGCGTTTCAAACACTTTGGCGCAAAGTATGCTGCCTTTCAGCGCCTGCCCAACAACGTGCGGCGCATAATACAGCCCCTGAAAAAACGGTCGATACGACGCTTCGTATGAACCGACCTGCGCACCGAGACCCGGGCTGGTCAATCTGTTTTCGACAAGCTCTACTAAATCTGCTCTTCCCGCAACGTATCCGCCTGTAGGCGCGATGCCTCCGCCGGGGTTCTTTATCAGCGAGCCCGCAATCAAGTCGGCACCCGCCTCAAGCGGCTCGCTCGTTTCACAAAACTCACCGTAACAATTATCTACGATAACAATTATATCCGGATAAACGCTCTTTAACTTCTGTGTAAACTCTTTGATCTGCTGATTGGACAACGCTTTGCGCCATTCGTACCCTCGGCTGCGTTGAATGAATAACGCCTTTGGTTTGTCACACTTTTCTATTGTTTTGATGACGTTTTCATAGTCGATATCGCCATCACTCGTAAGCTCGACCTGCTTGTACTTGATTGCGAAATCGGCGAGCGAACCTGTATCAGCGCCTTTCTCGCTGCCAATAACGCTGTTCAGCGTGTCGTATAGGCGCCCGGTAACGCTTATAAGCGTGTCAAGCGGGCGCAGCAGCGCAAAGAGCGCCAATGTTATGGCGTGAGTGCCGCTGGCTATGTGCGGGCTGACAACAGCGCTTTGCGCCTTTACAGTGTGCGCAAAAACTCTGCCGAGTGCTTCGCGGCCAATGTCGCTGTATCCGTAGCCTGTAGATTGCGCAAAATGATGCGCGCCAATATTGCACTTTTGAAAGGCGTCAATAACTTTGTACTGGTTATGCTCACTTATCTTATCGACGACCTTAAATACGCGGGTCAGTTGCTCCTCAGATTCCTCGACAAGCGATATGATTTTCTTGTCTATATTAAATCGCTGCGGCAAATCAATCTTCCTTTACGAAACGCCGCTTTGGCTCCAAATCATCGGGTTTTTCTTCGGGTTTTTCTGCAGGTTTTACTGCAGGTTTGTCGGTGAACGGGAACAACACAGTTTTTGACGGCGAAACTGTGGACACAGCGTGTTTGTATATCATCAGCTGTTTGCCTTCGCTTTCAAGAATGATTATAAAGTTATCAAAGCCTTTGATCACGCCCTTAATCTGATACCCGTTCGTCAAGTGGATTGTTACGACGACCTTCTCCTTGCGGACTTGATTCAGAAAAACATCCTGAAGTATAATCATTGATTTTTGCATGTTGAAACCCCTTTTCTTTCATGTAATCGAGCATGTCGCTCAAAGTGTCCCCTGTGCCCTGCCTATTTATTACATCAAACCATTTAATTCTTTCGTCTTTTTTGAACCACGTCAGCTGCCTTTTCGCAAAACGTCGTGTGTTGCGCTTAACAAGGCGTACCGCTTCGTCCAAATCGTACTCGCCGTCCAGATAGCCAATCATTTCTTTATAGCCAATTGCCTTTAGCGCAGTAGTCATGCCAAACTTCTCATACACACTTTTGACCTCTTGCAAGAGTCCTAATTCCATCATGGCGTCCACGCGCTTGTTGACTCTCTCGTACAATATGTCTCGCGGCATAGTAAGCCCGATGATGATAATCTCGTAGTCCTCGTTATACCGCCGAAAGTCGTAATCCGTATCTGCACCCGACTCGATAATCTCCAGCCGACGTATAATGCGGCGTTTGTCCTGCTTTGCGATGATACTTGCATATTTTGGGTCTATTTTCTCAAGCTCATTATACAGGTATTCAACGCTTTTGTCATCTGCCATTTTGGTATATTTTTGTCGGATATCGTCGTTTCTTTGTACTTTGCTGAACTCGAGCTGATAAACCAGCGCATTGACGTACAATCCGCTGCCTCCCGCGATTATCGGAACGCGACCATCCTCATTAATCTCGTCGATTACTTTTAGCGCGTCTCTCTGAAATATCGCAACAGAATAATCCTCATTTGGCTCTATAATATCAACAAAGTGGTGACGAACGCCCTGCATTTCGTGCGGGCTTACTTTCGCGGTGCCGATGTCCATACCCTTGTAAATCTGCATGCTGTCGGCTGAAATAACCTCGCTATTCAGGCGCTTTGCAAGCGATACAGACAATGCTGTTTTTCCTGTCGCCGTCGGACCGGTAATAACAATAAACTTCTTCATACGATCCTTTTGAAGCTTTTCTCGATTTGCTTTTTCGTGATCACAGTAATTATGGGTCGCCCATGCGGACATGTTGGTATCACATCCGTTTTCAAAAAGCTGTCTACTATACTTGACAGCTCCATGTCGTTCAGCTTGTCATTTGCTTTTACTGCGCGTCTGCACGCAAGTCGTATCAAATCTTCGCGCCCAAGCACAGGGTTCTTAACGTCAGCAAGTACTTCAGCAATAAGTTCTTCTGCACTCGCGTTTTTCAACAAGGATGGCAATGCGTTTATTTTATACTCGAGCGCACCAAATGGCGATATGTCGAACCCTAGCTCGCTGAATACATCAATGTTATCGTCAATCAAGTTCTTCTGCTCGTGTGACAACGTGATGATTTGCGGCGAGAGAAGCGGCTGCGAAACCACATCCTTCTCGCTGATAAATTTGTCGTATAAAAGCCGCTCGTGCGCAGCATGCTGGTCTATCATCAGCAGATTGCCCGCCTGCTCGACAAGCACGTAAGTGTTACCAAAGCTGCCGATAACGCGATATTGCTGCGGAACTATAACGCCCGATTTGCTTATTTGCTCCTCATAAAGGTCCTCATCCTCCCATTGCTCCTCCGCCTGCTGCATTTGCAAATCACCAAAAACACCGTTTGCTTCCTTCATTTCGCTGCGTGCAAACCCGGTAAACAAGTCGGGCTGCTCAAAGCTCTCCTGTGTTTGCATCTCTATTTTTTGCACAGGTATATTTTCTGATTTGCTCAACGAAATATCTACCTTGCCGCGTATGTTTACGGCTGCGCTTGATACCGCTTCCTTGATTACGTGCTCGACTGCCGCTGCGTCAACAAAGCGAACTTGCAGCTTGTTTGGATGTACGTTTACATCCACTTGCGACGCCGGCAGCGTAATGTTAAGCGCGAAAAACGGGAACTCGCCTTTGACGAGCGTTTGCCCGTACGCTGATGTAACCATATCAAAAATCGCGGTGCTTCGCACATAGCGCCGATTGACAAAAATCGAACCGGAGCGTCTGTTTTTCATCGTCATACCGGGTTTGCTGACGTAACCCGAAACGCGAATATCGTTAAACACTTCGTCCACAGCGGTGATGTTGTCCATTAAGTTGCTGCCGTAAACACAGTAAATAGCCGATTTTAAGTCGCCGTTGCCTGCGCTGTGATACATAGTTTTGCCTTGCGCGCGATAATGAAACGATATCTCAGCAAATGCGAGTATGTATCTGCTTATGAGGTCGGATATATACGCAGCTTCGCTCCCCGGCTTTTTTAAGAACTTCAGTCGCGCGGGTACGTTGTAAAACAGGTTGCTGACCGTAATACTTGTACCGCCGGGCAATCCCGCAGGTCTGCAAAAATCTACTCGCCCGCCCGATATGCGCAAATGCGTGCCTGCTTCCTCGTCTTTCGTTTTGGTCTTCATATCGCAAACGCTTACAGCAGCGATGCTGGATAAAGCCTCTCCCCGAAACCCTTGCGTAACAATATGGTTCAAGTCATTCACTGTAGAAATTTTGCTGGTCGCGTGTTTTTCAAAAGCCAGCAATACGTCATCACTCGGTATACCTACACCATTGTCCGTAACGCACATTTGCTTGATGCCACCGTCCGTTATATCTACGCTGATTGCGCTGGCTCCCGCATCAATTGCGTTCTCAACAAGCTCTTTGATAACGCTAAGCGGCCGCTCGACAACCTCGCCTGCAGCAATTTTATTCGATACGTTTTTATCGAGTACTCTAATCATTGCTTCTCCATGCTACATCTTATACTTTATTTCGGTCAATATCTTCAGCGCATCCAGCGGCGTAATGTTATCAAGGTTAATTGCTTCCAGCATTTTTGTCACTTCATCCTTGCTGATTGCCTTTTTCTCCTGATTCGCAGGTTTGATACCAAGTATACTCTCGTCCTTCTCGATAAGCGAACTCATCAGCACTTTGGCTCGCTCCGTGACGGCAGACGGCACCCCCGCAAGCTTCGCGACTTCTATTCCAAAACTTCTGTCCGCTCCCCCCCGCACAATTTTGTGCAGAAAAATAACCGTGTCTTCCAGCTCTTTCACGCTGATTGAATAGTTGCTGACTCCGTCAACAATACCCTCAAGCTCACTCAGCTCATGAAAGTGGGTTGCAAACAACGTTTTCGCTTTTATATTCGCGCTTAGATACTCTACCACCGACCACGCAATCGACAAACCGTCGAGAGTGCTTGTGCCTCTGCCGATTTCGTCAAGAATCAGCAGGCTGTTCGGTGTTGCATTGTGCAGGATATGCGCAACTTCGTTCATTTCTACCATGAACGTGCTTTGCCCTGATGCCAAGTTGTCCGACGCGCCCACCCGCGTGAATATCTTGTCCACGATGCAGATTGTAGCACTATCAGCCGGCACAAAGCTGCCCATGTGCGCCATCAAAACGATGAGCGCGACTTGGCGCATGTACGTGCTTTTACCTGCCATATTCGGCCCCGTGAGTATCATAATTTTATCGTCATCGGTGATTGTGGTGTCGTTAGCCACGAAAGACTGCTTTACAAACGACTCGACAACAGGATGCCGACCGCCATGAATCGTCAAATCTCCGCTGTCGATAAGCGTCGGTTTCACATAGTTTTTCGAGAACGCCAATGCCGCAAAGCTGCGCAGCACATCTGCATTTGCGATCACTTTTGCCGCGTCTTGAAAACGTTTTATATTCAGCGCGAGCGTGCTTCTGACCTGCACAAAGCAATCGTACTCCAGCGCGATGCAAGTCTCCTGTGCGCCGAGTATCTTTTCCTCCATCTCCTTAAGCTCGGGCGTGACAAATCGCTCGCAGTTTGCAAGCGTCTGCTTTCTTATATAGCGATACGGCACAAGCTCCAAATACGATTTAGTTACCTCGATATAGTACCCAAAAACCTTGTTGTAACCGATTTTCAGCTTTTTGATGCCCGTTGCCTGCTGCTCGCTGGCCTGCAGAGATGCAATCCACTCCTTGCCGTTGCGCGATGCGACTTTCAGCTCGTCGATCTGCGCGTTATAGCCCTGCTTTATGATGCCGCCGTTCGTGATGCCGATTGGCGGGTTTTCTTCTATCGAGACTTCGAGCAGCGCGTGAATGTCCTCCATAACGTCAAGCTCGCCGTGCAGCCGCTGTAAAAGCGCACTCTGACAGTCGGAAAGCACACTTTTGAGCGCAGGTAATCTAATTAGCGAAGCCTTTAGCGCAAGGCAGTTTCTGGCGTCAAGCGACGCGTAGGATATGCGCGATATCAACCTTTCAAGATCAAACACGCCGTCAATCGCGTTTTCGATGTCGTCCATTAGCCGCAAGTCTTTTTTCAACTCTTGCACCGCATTCAGCCTCAGCTCGATTTGGCTGCGGTTTTGCAGCGGTTCGTTTATATATCGCTTAAGCAGCCGCGCGCCCATAGCCGTTCGCGTTTTGTCGACTACGCCAAACAGCGATCCTCTAACTTTTCCTTCTCTCAGCGTTTTGGTCAACTCTAAATTCGCTCTCGTAAAAACGTCAAGTGCCATAAACTCCTGTTTGTTGTTTACTTTGATAGTGTTGATGTGAGCGAGCGCGTTCTTTTGCGTTTCTCGCAAGTAATCTATCAGTGCTCCGCCGGCGCATATGCCTATGCTGTTTTCGGCAAGTCCAAAGCCGGCCAGATTAAGCACGTTGAAATGTGACATCAGCGAGTCTGCAGCCGTATCCTTCTCGTAAGTGAACGCAGGATATTCGCTGATATAAATGCTTTGCTCGGCTATCATCGGAGCTAAAATGTCCATAAGAGCCTTGTCACTCTGCGCATATATAATCTCGCTGGGCAATATTCTTGAAATTTCGCTGATAACCTGCGAATAATCACCATCGGCTGTAGTATCGCCGATATAAAAATCACCTGTGGACACATCGGCGTATGCGATACCGACTTTATTTTCCTCGGTGAACACAGACACAATATAGTTGTTTTCCGTCTCGCTGAGCATAGCGTTTTCTATCACCGTGCCGGGCGTGATGATGCGCACGACGTCGCGGTCTACAATGCCTTTAGCCGCTTTGGGGTCGCTCGTCTGCTCGCAAATGGCTACTTTGTAACCCTTTTTAATCAACGTGTCTATATAGCTTTGAACCGCGTGATACGGAACGCCCGCCATAGGATAATCGTGACGTTTTGTTAGTGTTAGTCCTAATTCTTTTGAAGCGGTCGCAGCGTCTTCAAAGAATAATTCATAAAAATCACCTAGCCGATACAACAGCAAACAATCCTTGTGCTTCTCTTTGATTTCTATATATTGTCTCATCATTGGTGTAAGTTTTGCCATATATCCGCTCCAGTTTTGTTTTTACAATTATATCACAAATATCTGTTGTTGTTGTTTTTTTTCGTGTTTTGCACTATAATTTTTTTATTAGAGCTTTGAAGGGATAACATGAGAAAAATTATTTTAGGTTTTAGCGTTTTCATCGTTTTGATTTGTGCTTCTTGCGCAGATGCGCAGGTGTACTATGGGCTGAGTGACAACAACGCTGTCTCGCAGCGCTACACTGTGTACATTGACAATATGGAGCTGCCTGCGCGCACATATGCAGATTCGATTAAGAGCTTTTGGGAGAGCAAAGGCATTGACACTCAAATTGAATTGCAGGACGAGGGCGTGCTAATAGTCGGCAAATCAGCAGTAATTTACGAGGATAGAGCTATTGCCACCAAAAGATTATCCGATTTGCTGACAGCGGACGATTCTCTGCTGACAAATGTCGTTTTTGAGTATACACCAAGCTATGAGAGCGATACATTTTACCTCAGCGCTTCCATTACAATTGATGACGTAATCCGCCAAAACGAGATTCAAGACATCCCTGATCAGGATTTGGACGAGCTTCTTATGAGCGCACAAAATGGTACTTATACTTTCAGCGTTTCGCTTCCCGGCGAGATCGAGTCTACCAATGCGGATGAAATAGATGGGCAGAAGTGTACTTGGAATTTAGTGTACGGTGATACGACTCAAATTAATCTGCGAGCAATTATCGTCAATACGGAAAATATACTTGCTTATGAGCAGCTGCAAAAAACGCAAAGTCAAAGCGACATGTTTGTGCGAATCGGCATCGCTGCCGCCGGCGCTTTTGCGCTTGCGCTTGTTTTGATATTCATTATCAGGCGTGTGAGAAACAGGCGAGCTTAAAACTCGACAAAGAAAAACTCTGAGGCGATGATTCGCCCGTCCGGCAATACGATGTGCAGCCGGAAGTATCTATCCTCGTCAGTAACGGTATTGGAGTACGTTAATAGGGTGCTTCCGGACACTCTTGACACGGTGCCAACTCGTGCAATCGGCTTCTCGTTTCCATAGAGCGTTTTTATCGGCGAAAAGATGTTATAATCCTTGTCAAAGCATACTAGCGTGTACAACACATCTTTGCCGCTGTATACATTATCCCATGTTATATCATAATACGTGTTACCGTATGAGCTTCTTTTCTTGATTTGCAAATTGAAATCGACCGTTTCAAGTGGCTCCATTTCGTTCTGTGCGTCAATAAACGAAAAGTAATAATCACGCAGCGATTCAACCTGCTCTGCAAGCGGAACAAACAGGTTTTCCTGCGGGAACACGTTGGAGGTTGTTTGATCAGCCGTTGCAAAATAGTCCTCGCCGTCGTTGGAACGAAGCGCATCGTAGATGTCCATGTAGAACTTGACTTGCTTCGCGTTTTCGCTTCCAAGCAGCTGCACATAGTCTTCTGCCGCAAGCTCAAATATACTCCATTGGTGATTATTAAGGTATTCCTGTTGGTTACTAAAAAATATCGGATGTCCAAAATCGGCAAAGTTACGCAATTGATAGTATTGCGAGTTCAACGCACCTTCCTCGTCAGCCAAAAAGTAAAATATCGTGTAATGGTGTCCGTACTCGTGCGCTATCGTTTTGGCCGCCTGCTCTATGGTGTCATATTCGTCCATGCCGAACAGCTCTATCACACTCTGCTTTGACGAAAACCCGTACTCGAGCGAGCTTGGAGCCAGCAGCGGCACGTCAAAAAACACCATGTAGCGCTCTTGCGTGGTAGAGTGCGTGCCCGCTACGATGCTGTCGGCTGTGCCCATCGAAGAAAGCCCCGGCTGCACAACAACCTTAGAAATGTAGTTGATTTCGTCACCGTGCGTGTTCTTTAGCAGCTCGTCATAGATCTCAATCAACCGACTCCCCTGCCATTTATCGCTGTAACTGATAATCGGAAAGCCAATGGGTGTGATGTATATACCATCGCCAAGCTGCTCTCCTGTTGTCTCCTTAACGGAAATGCCAACTGCTTGCGCAGCGCTTTCGCTTTGTGCTGACAGCATTTTTACCGAATAATCCTCAGTATCTATCTCGTTCATTCTTTTCGCCGTGTTGTTGCTTTTCACATAGTAATAGACACCCGCACCAACCACTAATGTTAGCAGCACAATGAGCGCAATAATAATTATTATAACTTTTCTGCTCCTGTAGTAGTTAGGCATCTGTCATTTCCTCGCCAATTTTCTCTCCGTACAGCGTGTGCACTTTCACTTTGTTAATCCTCACGTTTACAATCTTGCCTATGTCCGATGTTTCGCCTAAGAAGTTTACCGTTTTCGCTGTACGTGTGCGTCCGCCGACCTCGCCATCAGTGCGTTTTCTGGCACCGTCTACCAGCACCTTTACGATTTGTCCGTCATAAAGACTGTTCTTGTCCCTCATGCTGCTTTTAATCACTACGTTCAGCCGCGCAAGACGCTCGCTCTTTGTGTCTTGATCAAGATGATCGCTCATGTCTGCCGCCGCGGTACCCGGTCTGCTCGAGTAAACGAATGTGTACGCCGAGTCAAAGCCTATCTGCTCCGCTAAATCCATCGTCTGCGAAAACTCCTCTTCCGTCTCGCCCGGAAACCCGACAATAATGTCGGTGGTAATCGAGATGTTTGGCACTCGCGCTCTAAGCTGCTCAGTGAGTCCTATGTAATGCTCGCGCGTGTAGCGGCGGTTCATGCGAGTGAGAACGCTGTTGCTGCCCGATTGCACAGGCAGGTGTATGTGCTCGCACAGACTTGGCAAATCGCCGTAGCAAGCAAGCAGCTCGTCTGTTAAGTCTTTTGGGTGCGACGTCATAAACCGCAAACGTTTAACGTCGGTCTGCTTGTCAATCTCGCGTAGTAACTGTGGGAAAGAGAGGTCGTTTTGCAAATCCGTGCCGTACGAGTTCACGTTTTGCCCGAGCAGCGTTATCTCTTTTACCCCTTCGCTGCAAAGTGTTTTGACTTCCCGGAGGATATCGGCAGATTTTCTGCTGCGCTCCGCCCCCCGCACATATGGCACTATGCAATACGTGCAATAATTGTTGCATCCGTAAATAATGTTGACGTATGCGCTGCCGTTGCTTTTGCGCTTGGTGGCCACGCCTTCGTTTATACTTGCGTCCTCGTCGGTGTACGCCGCCCTTTTGCCGTCTATCATAACATCGTGCAACATGTCGGGCAACATATGAATCTTGTTCGTGCCAAAAACGATATCGACAAACTTAAAGCGCTTTTGCAGCCCCTCTGCAGTATCCTTCTGCTGTGTCATGCAACCGCAAACGCCGATTATCGCGTTTGGTTTTTTGTCTTTGTGACGCTTTAGCGCGCCTATATTGCCGTAAAGTCGCTCTTCTGCGTGCTCTCTGATACAGCACGTGTTGAAAAGTATCAGATCAGCGTCTTTTTTGCTTTGTGCATGGCAGTACCCAATCGATTCCAAGATGCCACAGATTTTCTCGCTGTCGTGGGTGTTCATCTGGCATCCGTACGTTTCTATAAAATATGTTAGATTATTCTGCACTATTTTTGCTTTTACCGTCTCTATCAATGAACTCGTGGTTTCCTTTCTACTGTAGACTAAAAGTCCTTAATTACCGTTTCCTTTGCTTCCGATTCGTTACATATATCAATCATGCGTACCATCTGCGCAGACCAGTTTATATCAACTGCTTTGTTTTCCTCGCCGTTTAGACACGCCACAGCTTCCTTGAACTGATGCTTGTACATCTCGCTGTTCTCGTACAAAAGCGGTGCTTCTTTAAACTGTTCGTTATCGACGCTATAGAACACGCCGGAGCGTGGACAATCGCCCACCATTACGCGGATTACGCCGTTCTCGCAAAACACATCTGTACCGCCGAGCACAGGACCGCTATACCCCGAGAAGCTGAAGTTATACGTGAACCCGTCGTTGTCGCTTCCGCTGATGGTGTATGCCGAAATGCACTCCTGCTCGGGTATGCAGTAAGACAGCTGCGCGTACAGCGATTTGGGGTCGGGCAGAGCACCTTTAAGAAAATATACGCGATCGAACTGATGCACGCCGTAGTTTATCATCGGACCGTTGCCGGAGATTTCTTTGCTCAGCATCCAGTCTGCGCGCTCGTCGTGGTAATAGAAAATGCTCATTGTGTCGTCTATGTGGTGCACCTTGCCAAAGTCCATAGTGTCCATCAAGTGCCGCGCTGTCGCCATGCTCGGGTTATAGCGCTGGGTGTGGCAGACACAAGCTTTGATGTTGTTTTTCTCAGCCAACTCTTGTATGACTTCGCACTCCTCAAACGTCATCGCAAGCGGTTTTTCGATGATAACGTCAACTCCGGCGTTGGCGCACGCTTTGAACGAGTCTAAATGAAGGTCGTGCGAGAGCGTGATGAGCACAGCATCGAGGTTTTCCTTCGCAATCATCTCGTTATAGTCGGCGTAGAACAACGCGTCTTTTATGCCTAGTTTGTCTGCCAGCGCCTGCGCCCTGCTAACAGTCCTGTTTGCGATTGCGACCACTTCCACATCGAAATTCAGGATAGCTTCGAGGTTGACACCGGCTATCATACCGGCTCCGATTGCGCCCAATTTAATCATGATGTCTACCGCCTTTTCAATAATGTACGAGCTCTTTTTTACTCTTATTTGCTACTTTGTGATACTAATTATATAACTACTGTGATAATATATCAATGACAATATATTTAGTATTTGGTAGCGCGCTTTTAACCGCAAAATCACAATAGCACAAAATACAGCGTAATGCGTAAATATCTGTTGACATTGACCCGATAATATTGTATATTATACTTCGTTGCAAAAACTTAGACGGGGTGTAGCGCAGTTTGGTAGCGCACATGGTTTGGGACCATGGGGCCGGAGGTTCGAATCCTCTCACCCCGACCAGTATGCGCAATATATGTGGCCCCTTGGTCAAGTGGTTAAGACACCGCCCTTTCACGGCGGTAACAGGAGTTCAACTCTCCTAGGGGTCACCAATTTTTATTTAATAGTGACAAAGTATTTGGGGCCTTAGCTCAGCTGGTTAGAGCAATCGGCTCATAACCGATCGGTCCGGGGTTCGAGTCCCTGAGGCCCCACCAGCAGGCTTGCCTGCAAACAATCACGTGGCCCGGTAGTTCAGCTGGTTAGAACGCTAGCCTGTCACGCTAGAGGTCGAGAGTTCGAATCTCTTCCGGGTCGCCATAAAAACACGCGGTGTGAAAGCCACCGCATTACGTGCCTCGGTAGCTCAGTTGGTAGAGCAATGGACTGAAAATCCATGTGTCGACAGTTCGATTCTGTCCTGAGGCACCAAAGTATTTTGCTGATGTAGCTCAATTTGGCAGAGCAGCTCACTTGTAATGAGCAGGTTGCGGGTTCAAGTCCCATCATCAGCTCCACACGCTTAGCGTGTTTTTTGGAGGGATTCCCGAGTGGCCAAAGGGAGCAGACTGTAAATCTGCCGTCTACGACTTCGGTGGTTCGACTCCACCTCCCTCCACCAGAAACGAAAAGCACCCCAAGGGGTGCTTTTTTCGTTTCTGATTCCGGGAGGTGGAGTCGAAGCGAACGGTATGCGTAGCATAAAAAACGTGCCAGTGGCACGTTTTTAGTGAGGTGGCTTTTGTTTAGTTTTTGGTTATATTAACGCTCAGGCGTGGGCAGTTTGGTCGGGTTTAGGTTAGCGTAACCTCCCTTCGCTCCCATAATCCTTAAAGTTTATTTTTTAATCAAACCATTCGGATTTGATATTCCATACAACTTCTTTTGGTAACAAACTTTCATTACTATAGCAAAGCGTGCTCCTTGGATCAGCCATATTATATTCGCTTTTATATGTATTGGACCAAGTTGGCAAATTTTCAGTCGGTTGGAGTTTTAAAATTATCCTCATTAGAAACTTCCAAGAAATACTTCTAATCTCATGTAGATGTTTCATGACAAGATCCACATCTTTTTTTAATAGAAGTGCTATATCTCCATGAGCTATTTTCCCACGGATTTGATGTAAAGAAGGTTCGTTATCCCCTGTTTTGTCAAATAATAATTGAACCTCTTCGCTATTTTCTCCGAGCACTAGTTCAGCAATTTTTTTAGTGTTTCCGGTAATACTAGTAACATATTTCAAATATGCTTCTTGAACAAAGCGAATAGGATTACTTTCATAGAATTGCTCATGTAAATCCTGAATACCTTTTTCTCTTCTTTCCTTACGCAATCCCTTATTTTCACTTTGATAGTTTAATCCAAAAACGACATCACCACGCGCTATAGCTGATGCGACGCTTTCTAAAGCTATATAATAGCTTAGGAAGCTTATTAGAATATTCTTTGTTGTTCTGCCTTTTACGTACCAATCCAAAGCATAGCTTAATACGAAAACTTCTTTCTCATCGCTAGACATTTCTTTCAATACCATGTCTAGTATTGTCAAATCATCGTTTGTTGGAATTGCTAAAGCTTCCATATTTTCAGCTATTTTGTACTTAGTTCGCCAATCAATAGAAACACGATATGTAAAACCAATAACGTTTAATGCATATCTTATCCCGTTTAGTTGCGTTTCTATTTCCTGGATACTACCTGTCTCTAATTCTACCCATCCATCGTAGATTTGTATTGTACTGTTTGAACTCTTTTCATTATTCTCTTTTAGGCACTTATAAAGATGGAACTTTTCTCCTAGATGTGTAAACTCCAAAGGTATTTCTAGAGTCGTGCGAACGATGAATTCTATTACTCTATGACCAGTACATAGCATATAAAAGTAAATACCTTGCACATCTTGGTCTTCTGATACTAATTTTGCTTCTTTAATAAATTGTTCTGAATCTCCAGGAAAGAATAAAGGTTTCCACTCACCATGCTTATTGAATTTTCCTGGGAGCCCAATTTCATATAATCTTTTATTTTCAACCATATATTCTTTTTTCAATTCACTAACGTTACCTAAATAGAAACTCACTGTTTTGCCTGAAAAAACATTAGAACATGTCGTATTTTCTAGATTTCTAATATAGTGAGCTGAAGTGCCATTAGAAAAATACATTTTAAATCCATTTAATCTATAAACCTCATCAATTAATAATTCTATTACTTCGAAATTTTGTCGTTTGAAGAGTCGTTGATTATTCTTATATTTCAACCGCATTTCAAAATATAAATCAATAAAAACTTTTATAAATTCTCGAAGTTCTTTTAAAGCCCCTTCCAATTCTTTTGATTTCTCAAATGAAAAATCAGATTGCAAATAATCTAATACATCTTGATTGAAAACTTTCTCCATTATTTGTTGCAGTTTTACCTTGTCAGTTTTCTTAATAATATTAACTAGTTCGCAGACTATCTCAAAAGGAGTTGCCTCGATTAATTCTAACGAATCTTTTCTTAGAAGATGAAAAAATGGATTGCAATCAAAAAATCTTTTATTGGAACAATTAATTAAGTTTACCAATACTAAAAAAATATCACTACTTAATGCTAATTTACAAGTGTTAAAAAAAGCAATGTTCTTAACTTCATTTTTATCCAACTTATCTAAGCCTAATTTCAGGGAAATAAGATTGTCTTCTCCTTCTCCCATTCCAGAAACTCTCACTAACGTATAAATGAATTCAATCCTTCCATTATCGCGTGCCTGATTAAAAAGCCCGTCTAATTCAGTTTCATAAAAATTACTCATATTCGCACTTCCTTTAAATCGTATAGTTGAATATTAACATATAGATAAGCAATGCTAATAGCATTTTGCCTATTTCACTCCGCGCCCTCCCACTCTTCTCGCAAAATCGCATAATACAGCTCGTCCTTATACTGCCCGCGCGATAGCCTGCTTTTGACAAAATACCCTTCTCTGCGCATACCGTTCTTTTCCATCACGCGGTAGGAGCCGACATTTTCGCTGTCGCAAGCCGCATATATTCTGCGCAGACCCAGTTGCTCGAAGCCGTGTTTGATGAGCATTTGCGCGATAAGAGTGCCCAGCCCGCGCCCCCAATACTCCTTGCGAATAACCCAACCGACCTCTGCTTCGCTGCCGTCCGCATCAATCATTATGCTGCATCCGCCAATGTGTTTGCTGTTTTCGTTTAACTCAATCGCATAATTGTAATTTCTAAGCGGTACTTCGCTGTAATCTTCTATTGCTTTTTCAATAAACGCTTTTGTATCATCGCGCGAATCCGTTGCAAAAAGTAAATACTTTGCGTTCTCACCGTCGCTTATATAGGAATGAACTGTTTCAATATCGTCCATTACAAATGGTCGTAGTGTCAGTTTTTCTGTGCGTATAGATTGCATGATGTCCTCCAAAAAATATTATTGTATCCCAAGCAGATTTGCTGCGTTGTCGTAGAATATGCCCTCTACCTCACTGTCGCTCAAGCCGCTCTCTTTGATGGCGTAAACGAGCGCACGCAGGCTCTCAAGCCCTTGATGCATCGTCATTATATTGTCCGGCAGGTTCCCACCGTCAACAGTATTGTTTTGCAGCGAGAACACGAAGTCTCCGAGCCCGACAAATCTGCCGTGTCGCACCGAAATCGGGAAGTCCGTCCCCCACATGAACCTGTTAGCAGCGAATAGCTTGAACATGTGCGTTAACGCGAGCCCTTCGCACAACGCAGACGTGTCGAAGTAGATGTTGTCGATATCGGTATAGTACTTCGCGCCGTTTAATGTGTTATAGACGTTGAAGCTGCAACCGCAATGCGCCAAAATCAGCTTCATGTTAGGATACTTTTTGCAGATTTCGTGAATGTCACGTATGTTGCCAGCGTCGCTGAGCGCGCCGTGCTTTTGTATATGCAGAGTAATGACAAGCTCGCGCTCGTGCGCCAGAGCAAACACCCAATCGGGCACAAAATCACTAATGCGAGATGATGCATCACAGCCGGGGCTGAGCGTTACGTACGGCTTGAACCCGCACACACAATCTTCCTTTAGGTGTTCCTCAACGTCGCTTGGCTTAAGCAGCCGCGACACCAACAGCAAACACTTGCTCTTTGCTTCACCCGAGTTTCTCAAGTCGCTTACTACAAAATCGTTTGCGCGCCGCATACTTTGCCTTATGTCCGCCTGCTCATCAAAAAGTGGCAACGCAAAGAACAACCCGCCCTTCAAACGTTCCTTACCTACGTGCAGCGATGTGAACTCCCGCCATGTCGCAATACCGACATCCTGCGGCAGTTCGTTTAGTATGCTGACACGCTTTAGGTCAAGCTCGCTTTTCTCGCCGGGGTGGGCATGAGCATCAAACACCCTGCTTGGCAGAAATAATTGCAATTCGGCAGCGGTTTTCGCGCAGTACTCGTCAAAGTTCCAGTCGTTCATAGCCTGTCTCCTTGTCAATATCTATTTTTTCAGTAAGTCGCGGATTTCAGTTAACAACAATTCTTCTTTTGTAGGCTCTGGCGGTGCAGGCGGCTCCTCCGTCTCTTCCTTTTTGCGCTTCATCCTGTTGACCAGCTTGATGAACATAAATATGACGAACGCGATGATAATAAAGTCGATCGCGCTTTGTATGAACAACCCATAACGCAAAGCAAGCTCGGGTACGTCTCCAAAGGCCGGCCTCAACACAACCTTTAACGCCGAAATGTTGATGTTGCCTAGAATCAGAGATATGAACGGCATTAGAATATCTGCAACAAATGAGGAAATAATCGCCTTGAACGCTGCGCCGATAATGATACCAACAGCTAGATCCATAACATTGCCCTTGCTGATGAATTCCTTGAACTCTTTCACAATTTTCATTTTCGCTGTCTCCTTATCAATATATATTTGTTAAAGTATACCATCACGCTGTGTGCATATCAAGAATTGTGTTGACAAATCGTAGGTTTGGTATTATAGTGTTGCTTAACAGGAACACTATTTTAGGAGTTAGCATATGAGGGCAATAGAATTATTATCACAATTTAATCTGAGCCGCAACGAAGCGACGATTTATTATGCACTTCTGACCCATGGCAGCATGAATGGATATCAGCTCGCAAAATTGTCGGGTATATCGCGTTCTAACACGTATACTACACTCAGCTCGCTGGTACAAATGGGCTGCGCATATGTAATCGAAGGCGAGTCTACGATGTACAGCCCACTCAGCATCGACGAGTTTTGCAGCAACAGGCTGCGCACGCTCGAGCTTGCCAAAGACGCGCTGATTGCACTTGCTCCGCAAAAATGCGAAGACCAACAAGGCTACATCACCATTGCAGGAAGCTTGCACATACGCGATAAAATCAAAAACATGATGAGCGAAACAAGGAAAAGAATCTATTTGTCGGCGTCAAAAAAGTTGCTCGATTTGTTTAGCAACGAGATTAAAACGCTGGCAGGCAAAGGTATCAAAGTGGTCATTATTACCGATGAGGCAACAGAGCTTGATAACACCAGCATATATATATCTGATACGCCAATTAAACAGGTTCGTATTATCTCTGATTCAACCAAAGTGCTGACAGGCGACTTTGACGAGAGCCGCGATGCCTCGTGTTTGTATTCAGAAAAGAAGAACCTTGTGGATTTGATAAAGGATTCTATCAAGAATGAAATGACGTTAATTGAGATGCAGAAAACTAAATCAGAGAGCTGATTAATAAATATTTATGGAGATAGCAAGATGAAGAAGACATTTGTAAACAAAGAAAAGCTGGAAGAGATTATAACGCAGTTTCCCACCCCGTTTCATCTATACGACGAGAAGGGTATCCGAGAAAATGCCAGAGAGTTCAATGAAGCGTTTTCCTGGAACAAGGGCTTCAAAGAGTATTTTGCTGTAAAAGCATGCCCCAACCCCACTATTTTGAAGATTCTCAAGGAAGAGGGTTTTGGCGTAGATTGCAGCAGTTACACCGAACTTATGATGAGCGAAGCAGTTGGGTTTGCCGGCGAGGAGATTATGTTCTCCAGCAACGTGACTCCGATGGAGGATTTTGTGTACGCTAACAAGCTGGGTGCCATCATCAACTTTGACGACATTTCGCACATCGACTTTTTTAAGAAGGAAATGCCGCTGCCCGAAACGGTTAGCTGCAGGTTCAACCCGGGCGGCACTTTTAACATCAACAACTCGATTATGGACACGCCGGAGGAAGCTAAATACGGGCTGACCAAACGTCAAATGTCCGACGCATATACCTCGATGATGAAAGACGGCGTAAAAAACTTTGGGCTGCACGCGTTTCTTGCCAGCAACACGGTTGCCAACGAGTATTATCCCGAGCTTGCCAGAGTGTTGTTTAAGCGCGCTGTTAAGCTGAAAGAGCGAACGGGCGCGAATATCAAGTTTATCAATCTGTCGGGCGGCGTGGGTATCCCCTATCTGCCGGATCAGGAAAAAGCGGACATTCGTAAAATCGGTCGCGGTGTGCAAAAAGCGTTTGAAGAACTCTTAGTTCCTGCGGGGCTTGGTGATATCGCTATTTATACGGAGCTTGGGCGCTATGTGCTGGGACCGTACGGACATCTTGTAAGCAAGGTTATGCACATGAAGGAAATCCACAAGAACTACGTTGGGCTGGACGCGTGTGCTGTCAATCTTATGCGCCCGGCTATGTACGGCGCGTATCATCATATCACTGTGATGGGCAAGGACGAGCTGCCCCACGACCATATGTATGACGTAACAGGCGGTTTGTGTGAGAACAACGACAAATTTGCAGTCGACCGTATGCTGCCGCTTATTGAAGTCGGTGACTTGGTGGTTATCCACGACACAGGCGCGCACGGGTTCGCGATGGGCTATAACTATAACGGTAAACTGAAATCCTCCGAAATACTGCTACACGAAGACGGCACGTTTTCGATGATACGGCGCGCCGAGACACCGAAGGACTATTTTTGCACTTTTGACTTTGGTGAGTATGGCTTAGAGTAAACAATAATTAAGCAAGTAAAAAGAGCATGTCGATACTAAATCGATGTGCTCTTTTTATGCTACAACACTATAATAAAGGGTTTTTCACTTTTGGTGCCATTCTCGTCAGTGTAGTAAACCTCAATATGCTTTGTTGTCATTGACTCCCCTGCTCCTTCTGTTGCAAAATATACAACGATTGTCCCCTTTAGCATTTCCATGTTCGATTCGTTGCTGTTGGCAAACGAATATGTCGTAGTGTTTGTCAGGAAAACCGCCGGGTCTTTTCCCGATCCTGATATTGGTGATGTCCAGTTTAGAATAAACCTGCTGTCGCTATATGCGTTCGAGTACCCATGCGTGTTATTTTCCGGTGTTCCGCCCTCAAAAACCTTTTCGAGATAGTTGTTCATCGAACCTTCAGAATAAGCCGCGGGTACAGAACCGGCACGCGGTGCATACCAATCGTCTTTCTCGTAATGTGCAGTTGCCCCGAGGATCGTGCTTACAGTTGCTCTTGCGCTGGCAACCGTTGTGGCTTGCTTCGCATTGTCTCGAATTGATGTAAACTGTGGGACTGCCAAAAAGATAAGTATTCCAAGAATCGCAATAACACAAATAACCTCGATTAGAGTAAAACCTTTTTTCTTTCTGAGAACTTTAAGAAACTTCATAAATACCTCGTATATACTAGCTCCAAATCAAATACTTTCTTTGATATAATCGCTTTGTATTGATAAACAAAATGCGCCGCTTTGAAACACAATGAGTAAATAAATAATTGAAAGTAAAACCGCTATTTGTGCCTGCCTCGTTTGCCCTTAAAATAGTTTGTTAGTATTGATGCGCACTTCTCCTCCAAAATGCCGCCAACAACGCTCGGAGCGTGGTTCAATTTGCCTTCGGACAGGTCGTACAGCGTTCCGAATGCGCCCGCTTTGCTGTCATACGCGCCAAAATACACGTTGTCGATGCGCGCGTTAATAATCGCGCCGGCGCACATTGGACACGGCTCTAGTGTGACATACAGCGAGCACCCCGGCAGACGCCAGCCTTTTAGCTTCTTGGCAGCCTTTTGTATCGCCAGAATTTCTGCGTGCGCAATCGGGCTTAAGCTGCTCTCTCTCTTATTGAACGCTTTTGCAATCACCTTGCCATGCTGAACAATCACAGCGCCAACGGGCACTTCGTCCTTTGCTTGAGCCTTTTGAGCTTCGGATAACGCTATTTCCATGTACATCGAGTTAGAGTTCATGCGGCTATTATACTATAAAATAGCTAAAAAACAAAGTACATAGTTTGAACATAATTCACAAATCTTGTGATTTTCAGTCGCTTTTCATTGTAATTTGTGTTACAAAGTGATATTATGTATGCAATATTTATAAGTTTGGAGAGATGCTGTGAATATAAAAAGACGCGAGGAAATCAAAGAGCTGCTAAATACCAAAGGTGAAGTTCTTCTAAAGGATTTAGAAGAGATATTTACCGACTGCTCCAGCATGACGCTAAGGCGCGATCTCAAGTTTCTTGAAGATACCGGCTTTGTTAAGCGAACGCGAGGCGGTGCTGTTGCACTCAGCAGGCTTTCTATGACAGCCGAGGATATGTATTCGCGGCGTGCGCTCGACAACACTGCCGCAAAGAAAGAAATAGCGCTAAAGGCCGTGCAATACATCGAAAGCGGCAGATCGCTGTATCTCGACTCGGGTACAACGCTGATGCAGTTTGCAAAAGAAGTTCCTGACGACTATTTCGCGATATTGACCAGCGGACCTAACATAGCGCTCGAGCTTATCAAAAACAGCAAACCGAACGTCACGCTTATCGGCGGGCAGCTTGGCAGAAACACGTTGTCTGTCTCGGGAGTCAACGCTAACATATTTCTGTCCGGCATGAATATCGACACAGCTTTTATGGCGTCGAGCGGATTTTCGTTGCAAAACGGATTTACCAGCGGCACATATTCTGAATGCGAATTGAAGCGCGAAGTGCTTAAACGCGCGTCCAAAGTGATTATGCTGATGGACTCATCAAAAGTCGGCAAAAGCCTACCGTACACGTTTGGCTCATTGGAAGACATAGATGTGCTAATCACCGACGGTATGCTGGATGAGGACATTGCCACAGCTGCAAGCGCCGCCGGCACAGAGATTCAATAGCAGAAAATCGCTATACATTTAGTACCAGCAATGCAATAAACGCAATATAGACTGCGAGCATAGATATGCCTTGCAGTCTTTTTAATTTACCTTTAAATATGATTGGCGGTATTATAAGCAGCAAGAACAGCAGCCCCACAACCGGCAGGTCTATGAACAACGTACGCGATATGTCCGCACCTCCGAGAGTGATGCTCTCTGCACCCACAGCAAGCCCACTCGGCGCAATGAGCGCGCATGTAGACAGTATCATCGTCATGTTGAGAATGTTCGCGCCGAGAATGTTGCCGATGCCAAGTGACGCCTCGTTTTTGCGTATCGCTGTAATTGTCGTGACAAGCTCTGGCAGCGATGTGCCGACCGCAATGATGGTGACGCCTACTATGCCTTCGGACACGCCGAGCGCAAGTGCAATCTTCGAGCCGTATGTGACGAGCAGCTGCGCACCGACAACGATGCCCGCAGCACCGCCGACGAATTTTGCAATGTTGATCCACTTCTTTTTTCGGTGCGTGTCGATATGATGCACCTGCTTTTGCTGCTCTAAATTGGACTTCTTTACGTGATAAACGTTGAGAAATACGAAAACGCCGAGCAGTACGAGCAGCGGAATCGCTTCCAGCCTTGAAAGCACGCCGTCAAGACTTGCGACAACTAGCACTACCAGCGATACGAACATGATAATCGCTTTTTTATAGAAAAGACTTTTTTCTACCTTTGACGGTCTTACAACCAGCGATATTGCAAGTATCATACCGGTGTTACATATGATGGACCCAAGCGCGTTGCCGATCCCAAGCCCTGCCTGCCCGCCCGAAACCGCCAGCACGGATACAAAAAACTCCGGCAGTGTCGTCGCCAGTGAAACGACAGTCGCGCCGATTAGTATCTTGGGCACGCCCGTAATTTCTGCAAGCCAAACCGCGGCTTCGACAAACCAGTCACCGCCTTTAATGATGATTGCAAGCCCGAGTGCAAAAAGTAATACTGTCCAAACCATATGATTCCCTTTCATAAAAAAAGACCTCAATGCAAAAGCATCAAAAGTCTCGCAATTATAGCGTGCCCGGATGGGTAACCCCATCGTGTTGACGAACATCGCTACCTCAAGGTTAGGGCGCTACTCCCCTTTAATGGGCGTATTTTATCATGCGGGCGAATTTTTGTCAATCGAAACCGCAAATTGTATCCTTCTATATTATTGTCTGAACACGTTACTTTAACATCTCAAGTGCGTTTACTACTTCGACAGCAAACGCCGGTGCTGCGTCGGGACCGTTGCCGGTAATTACGTTTTCAAAAACCGTAACCGGATTGCTTGAATCAACTACGCCAAGCGCGTTCATACCAGCATCGATATCCGAGCTGTTATACCAGCACGCATTTTCGCCGGATGATATGGCCCCCGCGTTCGCAAGTGTCAGCGGTGCAAGGCAGATTGCCGCAACGGTCCGGTTCAGCGCATCCACTTCGTTTATTACGCGGTGAAGCTGTGTGTTCTCCCAAAGATTTCGCACGCCGCCTCCGCCGATAACAACGATGCCCAAAATGTCCTGTCCGTTCAGCTCGTCAAATGTCGCATCCACCTGAACTGTTTCGCTGCCGCCGGTCGCCGTACCCATCTCATCACTTGCGATAATTACGTCGTAGCCTGCGGCTGTCAATGCGTCAAATACCGGGTTGAATTCTCTTTCTTGATAGTCTGCCTTTGCCACTACAATGACAATCGTGTTTGGCTGCTGCTGCAGCGTTGGTTTCTCTGTCGGTGCCTTTGTCGGTGCCGGAGTTTGAGCCTCTGTCGGTGCCGCTGTCGGCTCTTGTGATGGCAGCTCCGGATCACTCTCCTGCGGAACTGCAACAGGAGTGGTACAAGCCGAGGCTGCGAATACAACGATTATGAGTATTACGAAGATGATTTTTTTCATATTAATCCACCTCCAAAATATTTTCATCTATATTGTATCATTATCAGTCTTCTTTATCAAACTGACCTGCGATTATTTTGATTACCAGTTTTCCGTAAAAAAATAGCACATGCAACATGCACGTACTATTTTATCCTGCGTTTATTCACTTATTTTCTTCTGAGTCTTTTTCGCTGCTATCGTCATCACTTTTTTCTAAAAAGTATTCGTAAAGATAATTGGTATCAGTCATCTTGGTCCTCCCTATATTCTAAGATGTCGCCGGGCTGGCAATCTAGCTGGCGGCAAATAGCGTTCAACGTGGAAAAACGTACTGCTTTCGCTTTTCCTGTTTTTAATATAGATAAATTAGCCTTGGTAATGCCGACTCTGTCCGAAAGCTCGTTAAGCGACATTTTCCGTTTTGCCATCATTACGTCTAAATTTACGATTATCGCCAATGTTTTTCCTCCGTTCTATATCGTAAGATCGTTCTCTGCCTTTAAGCGTATGGCTTTGTCAAAAACTGCGGCGAGCGTTTGACAAAACATGCTGGAAAGCAGCGCAAGCACCGCGATAACAGGTGTCAGTATAGAAAAATCTACAAAAGATTTTACTATTAGCACCACAGCCGCGCCTGCGCACAGATACGATATATATTTTAGATACTTAACATTTTTGATTACGAACGGAGATGTTTTGATTACAGTTGTCAGCAGCCTTTGCAAAAACAGAATTATCACCCAGCATATTGCGCCGCATACCTCGAGAAACGCCAACGTCACCCATCTGTTCTGCGAAGCGCTGGACACGTGCGTAATAACTGTATCCTGCTCTATCGGAGCAAAAAGAAAAGGCAGCGCTATCATAACCAGCGGGCTCAATATCAGCAATGCTTCGAGCATGCGTTTTAGTATATGAGGGATATTCCATTTGGATTTAAACATAGGCTCGCCTCCATTCGGTGTGATACTAACACAGCCAAAGATAACTGTCAACAATTATTTATTGTTTTTCGATAAATTTAATATTTGGGCAAACGAACATATTTGTGGTATAATTTAAGCAGAAAGGCGGAGACATATGAATGAAATTCTTTATATAATTGCAGGAGTCATACTGGTTGTGCTGATAGCGGTTCTGATATTGGTGATTGTGAGCGCCAAGCGCCGCACTAACATCGATTATACGCTGACAAAGCTGTCGCGCGACTTAAACAAGCAGCTGGCTGACATGACGCGCATCAGCGGTGACAACGCGTATCAGCTTAGGCGCGAAGTGATTGGCATGTTTAACACGCTTGGCGAGAATTCGACTAAAACGCTGTCGATGACCACAAAAAACAACAGCGAAAGTATGGAAAAACTTCGGTTTGCTGTAGAGCAAAAGCTTAAAGAGCTGTCCGAATCTAACGAAAAGCGACTGGAGCAGATACGTAAAACTGTGGATGACCAGCTTTCCGACATGCTGGAGAAAAAACTCACCGGCTCGTTTAAGTTAGTCAGCGACCAGCTTGAGCAAGTGTTTAAAAGCATGGGCGAGGTCAAATCTCTTGCTACAGGTGTTGGCGACTTAAAGCGCGTGTTGACCAACGTCAAAGTACGCGGCACGTGGGGCGAAATGCAGCTCGGTAACCTAATTTCCACAATGCTCTCCCCCGTCCAGTACGTCACTAACGTGCAGACAGGCGACAGCCGCGAGAACGTCGAGTTTGCCATTATACTGCCCGGCAACGGCGAGGACAAGGTGCTGCTGCCCATCGATTCAAAGTTTCCTATGGAAGACTTTATACGCAAGGAGAATGTAATCGCCAATACAGGCGATAAAGCTCAAATCGACGAAGCTACCAAAATTTTAGGCCAGCGTATGATTTTCGAAGCCAAGCGCATCAGCGAAAAATACATCAATCCGCCCGTCACGACAGACTTCGCCATCATGTATCTGCCGACGGAGGGGCTGTATGCCGATGCTATATCGCTCGGCATATCCGACGTTTGTCAACGCAAGCACAATGTAACGATTGCAGGCCCGTCTACGCTGACTGCGCTGCTTAACAGCCTGCAGATGGGCTTTAGAACGCTTGCTATAGAGCAGCAAAGCAGCGAAGTGCTAAAGCTGCTTGAGTCTACACGTAAAGCCTTTGGCAACTTCAGCATCGCTATCGATAAAACCAAGAAGAGCCTGAACGCTGCGCAGAATAACCTTGACGATGCATCAAGAAAATCTCGCACGATTGAGCGCCAGCTTAATAAGGTGGACGGTTTTGAATTGGAGCCACCTGAGGAATAAAAAAACGCCCACATAAGTGAACGTTATAGGAGGACCGGCATAACGCTTATCCTCCTTTTATTTTGCTTCCTCGATGATTTCGATTGCTCGCTCTATCGCGTTGATTATATTTTGATAGCCTGTACATCTGCAAAGGTGTCCTTCAATCTCTTTTTTAAGCTGCTCACGTGTGTAGCTCTCACCGCGCCCGACAATCTCTACGCAAGTCATAATGATTCCGGGGATACAAAAACCGCACTGTACAGCCGTCTTTTCGATAAACGCTTGTTGAACAGGATGCAGTTTGCCGCTTTCGTCTTGCAGCCCTTCTGTGGTTATTATACTTCTGCCGTCTGCCCACACCGAAAGATACAAACACGTATCGGTTGCCTTGCCGTCAATCAGCACAGTGCACGCACCGCATTCGCCGACCTCGCAGCCTTTCTTAACGCTGGTAAGATCGAGCCTCTCGCGCAGTGTATCGGCAAGCGATTCTCTCTCGTCTATTGCAAGCTCTATATCCGAGCCGTTTACGTTGAAATTGATTATTTTCATCATCGCGCATCCACCACCTTGTCGTTTGATTTGCTCAACGCCTGCTTGCACGCTCTGCCCGGCAACACTTCGACCAAGTGCTCCCTGAACTCCTTTGAAACGCGCTTGTCCGTTATCACGCTTACATCAGGCAAGCACAATTTGCCCATTGTCTCAAACAGCTCGACGTTTATCTTAACGCCAATCAGCTGCTTTTCTGCCGACCTCGCACGCATCGGCAACGGTCCTGCTGCAGCGAACGATATGCGTATGTCTTGAAGAACATCGCCGTCCGTTTTGCACACCACCGAGCAGCCGATTATGGCAATATCCATAGCATCTCGCAACGAGAATTTTATGTAGTGACCGACATAGCCACTGTAGTCCTCGTGCTTTATAATTATATCT
This sequence comes from Clostridia bacterium, assembly GCA_018648645.1. Taxonomy (GTDB): domain Bacteria; phylum Bacillota; class Clostridia; order Christensenellales; family SZUA-584; genus JABGQS01. The sequence continues at coordinate 31,936 of JABGQS010000014.1, read as the reverse complement.
GTCAACAGCTCACCGGTTTGCAGATCCATGACTTCCGGCTTTACGTAGAAATACTCAACAGGCTTCTGCCGATACGTACCTTTGCCGGTGATACAAGCAATCGCGTTCAAGCCAAGCAGCATCGGCGGAGCGTCAGCAGTTGTAAAACCATTGCATATGTTACCGCCAATTGTTCCAATGTTCCGAATCTGCGAGCCGCCTATGTCAATAACAGCGCTTAAAAGACACGGTACATGCTGCTTAATTATATCGCTGCTCAATATCTCGTTAAACGTCGTCCCCGGCTTAATGTGAATGTTTTTGTCTTTGTCTATGTAAATCCCTTTCAGCTCTTCAATATCCTTTATGCTGATAAAGTCGCCACCCACTTTTACGCCGTCGCGCAGCCCCACCAAAATATCTGTACCGCCGCAAATCAGCGTCGCATCGGGGGCTGCTATCATCGCGCCTATTGCATCGTCAATTGTTTTTGCTATGTAAATGCTGTTTAAATCGTACATTAAGCGTCTCCCTTCAGCTGCTTTTTGAACGTCAGCGCAAGTTTTTCTCTGTCCAGCGGCAGCGAATTGAACGCTACTCCGGTCGCGTGGAAAACTGCGTTTCGTATAGCGGGAGCAGGTGCTACCGTCGTAGGTTCGCCGAGCGACTTGTTGCCGAACGGTCCGGTCGGGTCGTCTATGTCTACAAAAGCGTTGCTCCACTCGGGCGTGTCCACGGCTGTCGGCATCTTGTAATCGAGGAAGTTGCCGTTTATCAGCTGTCCCCGCTCGTTATACTTCATCTGCTCCATGATTGCGTAGCCTTGCGACATGTGCATTCCACCGTGAACCTGAGACTGCGCGGTTGCGGGGTTTATGATTTTGCCGCTGTCGTGTACATTGATAATGTCAATGATATCGACTCGTCCAAGCTCCATGTCCACCTCTACCTCGACAAAGGTAGCGCCGAAGCTGAACGTGTTCTGTTTGACGTTTACAGTGCTCTCTGCGCTTAGGTGCATTGCGTTCTCTAAGCTATAGAACGCGTCTGTCGCCAATACAGTCAAGTCTGCTATCAATTCACCGTTTTCCTTGTTGATCACGTCGCCGTCCTTCAAATCCATTTTTTCTGCCGGGACACCCAGCATCTTTTCGGCATAGGCAAATATCTTGTCTCTTAGTATGCCCGCAGTTTGTTTTATTGCTTTGCCTGCAATGTACGTCTGCCGCGATGCAAAAGCTCCAAGGTCAAAAGGTGTTACGTCCGTGTCCTGTGTTGATACGATGTTCACCCGACTGGTATGCAGCCCAATCGCTTGTGCCGCCATTTGCGTAAACACAGTGTCCGCGCCTTGACCAATCTCTGTTGCGCCCATTTGCAGCTGAACCGAGCCGTCCTGATTCAGCGTCATGCGGCAGCCCGAAATCTCTAGACCAAACGGATACACGCCCGTTTTATAGCAGAATATTGCGCACCCGACTCCTCGTCGCAATATGCCTGTCTGGTTTTTATACAAAGCTCTCTTTTTATCCCAGTCGATATACTTCTTGCCCTGCTGCAGACACTCAAGCAGACCGGTGGAGTGACATTGCAAGTCTTTGCCCGGCATCTTATAGTCACTCGTCATCATGTTTTTCATGCGGAATTCTATGGGGTCAATTCCCATCTTATCTGCAATTGTCTCCATGTGCACTTCGCTTGCAAACGCTGCCTGTGGCACGCCGTATGCCCGCATAGCGCCGCCGACACCAAGGTTGCTGTATACCGTGTACGCTTGTCCTTTAAACCCGCCTGTCTGCGAATATATTTGAGAATAGTTCGTCAGGCAGTTTCCCGTAACCGTATGCCCGTGCGAAGCGTATGCGCCTTGGCTCGAGATTATTTCTATATATCGTGTTACCAGTCTGCCGTCTTTGTCAACGCCCGTTTTGAGCTTGAATTCCATAGCGTGACGACTTCGTGTGCACATAAACGTTTCTTCTCTTGTAAGCTCCAGCTTAACTTTCCTGCCGCCAAGTATCATAGACAAATATGCGTTCAGAGGCTCGTAGAGGATGTCCTGCTTGTTTCCAAAGCCTCCGCCAAGGTATGGTTTGATAATGCGAACTCTGCCCCAAGGAAGCCCCAGCGCCTGACCTACGATACGACGCATAATGTGCGGTATCTGGGTGGATGCGACTATGACAATTCGCTCGCCCTCCATATACGCGAATGATGTCGAATTCTCGAGATGCGCATGTTGTACGCGCTGCGTGCTTACCGTCTCTTCAAAGATCGTTAAATCGTCGCGCTTTACCGCGCTGTCGTAATCACCCTCGTTTTGCTCTGAGTATTTCAGTATATTTTTCTCATAGCCTTCGTGCAGCTGCGTTGCTTTATCGCTCATAGCCTGCTGCGACGTAAGAATCGGTTCATACTCTTCGTATTCTACCTTTATGGCTTTTAGAGCGCGCTTTGCAGCAACCTCGTCCACAGCAACCACAGCCGCTATCTCGTCGCCGTACAGCCGTACACGCTCGTTAAGTAGCTTTCTGTCCTCTACGTCCTTGTGACCCGCTTCCAGCACAAAAGGATGCCCTGCTGTCCCGAACCGAATATCCGGCACCTCAAAACACGTTAGTATTTTGACAACGCCTTTAATCTTGCTCGCCTCGCTCGTGTCGATGCTAAGCACTTTTCCGTTGGCTATCGTGGCGTGCAGCACCTTGGCGACCAGCGCTTTGCCGCACAAGTCGTCGGTATAGTCAGCCGTGCCCGTTACTTTTCCACGTGCATCTACGCGATGTATGCCCTTGCCTACACTCATTAGCATTCCCCTTCTTGTTCTCGCCTGCGACTATTGCGTCTTTGTATCTTTAACATCGATGTAATTGTATAACGTAAACTTGGATATCCCAAAGAACTTCGATACTTTGTCACCCGACTTCTTTATCAAAAACGCGCCCGAGTCCTGTAAAAACTTGATAGCTTTAATTTTATCATCCCTCGTCATCTCGCCAACCGGCTTGTTGACAAGTTTGACAGACTGCCCAATCAAATCGTTCAGCGTGCTCATAACGCCGTTGTGGATGCAGTCTACTTCTTTTGTCGCGTCTTCAATGCCAATCAGCTCGTTAAGCGTTCTCTCCGCTTTCATGAAGCTGGTGATGTCAAGGTTAATAGAAAACACACCGACCACAACACCCTCCTCATTTCTGATATAAAGCGTTGTAGATTTTAGTATCTTGCCGTCCTCAGTCTGCGTACGATAATTGATGCGATCCTTTAATTCCTCTGACGGACTGTTTAGCGTCTCAATCACAATCTTTGACGAACCGTCGCCGACTTTCCTGCCCGTTACGTGACCGTTCTCTATATACACTATTGTATGATCCATGTCCTGCGTAAGGTCGTGAATCACAACTTCACAGCTTTCGCCGAACTGCCCGGTAATCCCTTTGGCAAGCTGCTCCCATGTTGCACGTTTGAATGTCTGCTCCATTGGCTTATCCCCTCAAAAACTTTTTGAATTTGTGATGCTATCTAAAAATTATTTTATCACAAAACGTGGTTTTTTAAAAGACATGTCACAAAAAATATTTGTCAATGTAAAATTGTTGATGTATAATATAGGCATGAGTAATGATTTGAAATTCGGTTGCATTCTATTAGCAGCCGGCGAAGGAAAACGATTTGGCGGCAACAAGCTCTTAACAAAGCTGAATGGCGTGCCTATTTTGGAGCACATTCTAAAGGCGCTGCCCACGAGCAAATTCGCTGACTGCGCGATTGTTGCGGCGGACAGCAAGATTTTTAAGCTGGCGGGCAAATATGGAATAGGCGGCGTTATTAACGACAAACCCGAGCTTAAGCTTGCGCACAGTATACGCGTGGGTATAGAGCAGATGGGCGATATTGACGCATGCATGTTTTTGGTGTGCGATCAGCCAAACTTGACACGCGTTACGCTCATCGACATGGTGGATAGCTATGTGAGCGGGTCAATACTATCGCTTAGCTTTCACGGCAAGCGCGGCAACCCCGTAATCTTTCCGGCATTCCTGCTTGAAGAGCTGTCGAATCTATCAATAAACGAAAACGGCGTTTGCGTGATTAACCGCCACAGCGAAATTTTAAAGCTGTATGACATTGCGGACGAAAAGCAGCTTGTCGACATAGACACCAAGCACGATTTTAGAGATTGTCAAACGGATAAGTAACACTTCAGCGTGTGTAATAATTGTTCTCGCGATATGCCGGCTACCTCAAGAGTGGTGACGTCAGGTCGGGCAGATATAGTATCTAAGAAGCGGCTTCGCTTCTTTTTTATTACCCCCAGCACGTTTGTGTCCGAGTCAAGACATTCGGATATCTTGTTTTTAAACGCAGTACAGTTTTTTTCAAGCACGCCGATTTCATCCATGACAATCAGACTTGGCACCACGTCAAAGGTAAGCGCGTATATGCCCGCCTTTTCTAGCACATCAGAGTGGCAGCCGAGCGTTCTGTCAGGAAAACACGTACCGACTCTGTTGTCGATAGTCAGCGGCGCATCTAGATCGCGTATATCAAGCAGATATATTCCGAAGAACTCGTCGAGACTCGTTTTCTCCCGCACCGTTTTATACCCCCCAACGCTGCCGGAGTATTCTTTCAGAAATGCGTCTATCAATCTGCTTTTCCCGGCGTTTATCTCGCCCGTCAAAAATATATTCATACGTTCGTCGGCATGCAAATAATGTGCTTGCCGCCTCTCTCGTCAATACTAAATATCGCTTGCAGCGGTGTGCCGTAAGCACGCTCGATGTTCTCGCGCGTTAAAATGTCCTCGATGCTGCCGAAAACTGCGCTGCCTTTGCGACTCATAAGCAGCACTTTGTCGGTGTCCGCGTAATTGCTTATAGCGGTATGCGTGGACATCATTACGCTGTAACCTTTTTTTATCAGCAGCTTTAGTGCGCGCAGCACCATCGCTTGGTTTACGAAATCGAGGCTTTGCAGCGGCTCGTCCATAATAATTATTTTTGCTTGCTGGCACAGCGCCCGCGCAATCAGCACAAGCTGACGCTCCCCACCGCTAAGCTCGCTATACTGCGCGTCGATAAAGTGTGCTATTCCAAGCATATCGAGCGACTCGTTGACCAGAGCGAAATCTTTATCTTTCGGTGCTGCGTAAATCGGCAGACTGCCTGCTCTGCCCATCACAACGACATCGCGCACGTTATAGTTGTACGCCGGAACATGCTGCTGCGGAATGTACGACACGAGCTTCGCCATTTGCTTCACGGAAAGCTCGTCAATGTTTATCCCATCAAACTCAATACTTCCCGATTCTCGCTTTTTGTAGCCGATAATCATATTGAGCAGTGTCGTTTTACCGCACCCGTTAGCACCAAGCACATATATCATGTCGCCCTCATTTGCTTGCAAAGACACTTCATTCACCACGATATTCTTATAATAGCCGCCGCAAAGCGAAGTCACGTTCAGCATTTTCGTCTCCTTCTGATAAGCATATAGAAGAACGGCGCGCCTATAAACGCCACGGCCAGCCCTATTGGAATCTCCATCACGAACAGCGAGCGCACTATGTCGTCCATCAACAGCAGGAATATGCCGCCTATCATAGCCGAAACTGGCAGCAGCCGCGTGTACTGCGGTCCTGTAATCGCGCGGGTGATGTGCGGTATCATCAACCCGACCCAGCCGATTAGCCCACCCAGCCCCACAGCCGCGCTGCAAGCAAGCGTTGCGCCGACAATTACAATGCGCATATCTCGCTTTGTGTTGACGCCAAGGCTCTTGCTTTCGATGTCGTCCAATGTTAACACGTTGATTCGCCAGCGCATTACGAACAGCAAAGCAAACCCCACCGCCATAAACGGAAGCGATACCAGCAGCGAGTTCGTGCTGACCCGCGACAGACTCCCCATCAACCAATACGTGATTTCGGGCAGTTGGTCGGTCGTGTCCGCTAAGTATTTCATCATCGTTGTTATCGAAAAAGCGAGGCTGCCCACGAGCACACCCGACAGTATCAAGCTGACTCGCCGGTCAAATTTGACGTGTTTGGCAAATATATAAGTGGCAAGAACGGCAACCAGCCCTGCACCAAACGCGAAGATTTGTATCATCAGGTTATTAAGTCCAAGCATAATGGCGAGCGCCGCTCCCATGCCTGCGCCGGATGCAACGCCCAGTATATCTGGCGAAACAAGCGGGTTTTTCAGAACGCCTTGATACGTTGCGCCCGACACCGAAAGCGCTGCGCCGATTATATACGCCGCTATTATTCGAGGAAAACGGATGCCGAGAACAATCCAGCCGTTTGGGTCACCCGAAGCGCCGGTAATCACATGAAAGACATCCGCTATGTTCATGCGATAATAACCGAAGCCAAGGGAAAGCACGATTAATAAAACGCTCGTCATCGCCAACCCTAGTACTAAATACTTGGTATTTTTCTGTGATATGTGATGAAGCTTTCTCATTCCTGCCTCCGTGTTGACAGCATACTATAAAAGTGGTAACATTTAATCGTTGTTGTTTAATAAACATAACGCTTTTTTGCATTTTTGTCAATAGGAAGGATACCCGATATGACCAAAAAAATACTGCTTTTTCTACTTGCAATTGCAATGATCGCCTCACTTGTCGCGTGCGCAGCGGACTCGCAGGATAAGCAAACTATTATTATTGAAGATATGATGGGACGCGAGATTGAGATACCCGGGCAGATAGACACGATTTTCTGCATAGATCCTATGAGCTCAATAACGCTTTATACTGTTGCCCCAGACATGCTCGCCGGATGGAATTACGCTTTGAATGAGTTTGAGTCGGCGTACATATTGGAGGAGTATCGGGATTTACCTGTGTTTGGCATGGGCGGCAGTATCAACTTTGAAGCGGCGCTGGCGGCTAAGCCGGACATCGCGCTGTTGACAGGAACACTCAGCGACGGTTTGGTCGAAAAGGCTGATATGTTTGCCGAAAAGCTCGGCATACCCGTTGTGATTCTCGACAACGCTCTCACACAAGCACCGAGTGTATTTGCTCTGCTTGGGCAGATTACCGGCAACACAAAGCAAGCCGCTGCATTGAGCTCATATGCTACCAATGCAATCGAGCGCATCGCCGCCATTGACGAGCCGACTTCTATATATTATGCTAATGGTGTGGTGTCGCTGGACACATCTGCAAAAGGCACAGCGGCTTCGCAGCTTTTCGATATGGTGCAGGCAGACAATGTCTGTGACTTACAGAGCGAATCGGGCGACCGAATCACTGTGACCAAGGAGCACATTATCGACTGGAACCCGCAGTTTATATTTGTGAATGGCGAACCTACGCAAGGTCTGTCAGGTTCGACTGCCGCACAAAACGTGTTAAGCGACCCGCATCTTGCAAATGTACAGGCGGTTAAAGACGGTAATGTAATCAGCATTCCCAAAGCACCGTTTGCTTGGGTAGACAGACCAAGAAGCGTTAATCTGCTGATCGGTATCGGGTGGCTCGGAAGCATACTTTATCCCGATAATTACTCTTTCTCTAACGAGGACATACGGAACTTCTACGCATTGTTTTATCACGTAGACCTAACTGATACACAAATAGATGAGCTTCTCAATCAATAAGCTTGGAGGATATTATGAACGAATTACGGTATTCTGCGAAATTAGTGTTGCACAGGGACGTCAAGTTCTTTGGTCCCGGCGTTGTAGAGCTTTTGCAGCGCGTGCACTTGTGCCATTCGCTGCACAAGGCTAGCAAAGAGATGTCGATGGCGTACACCAAAGCTCTCAAATTGGTTAAAACGGCTGAAACCAACCTTGGGTTCAAGCTGCTTAATCAGAAAATCGGCGGCATAAGCGGCGGCGGCAGTAAGCTGACACCCGAAGCAAAGAAAATAATCGCGCTGTACGAAGCTTTCGATGAAGAGATCTCCACTGTCGCAGACAGAGAGTTTGAAACATTTAAAACCGAGATAGAAAAAATGCGCCAAGACTAGCGGCGCATTTTTTATTTAGTCTATTCTTATTTCGCAACCTTGCTGTTGAAGTCTGCAATCAACTCGTCAATTTCCGTCGCTTTGCTCGGAATGTTCGTCCAATAGCTGTCGTCCTCCCACTGTGCCATTATCTCGTCATACGTTTTGCCCTGTTGCTCTACCCACGTATAATACTTCAAATTGTGAATAGCTTTCCTGTCGTAATAGTTCAACTCCTTAATATAATCTATACCGATACCGTCAAAATATCTGGCGTTTACTTCGTGTGCGTTATAATCGGTGAACTCACCATGCTCAGCAGTTAACTCAGCTAGTCTGCTCTCGTACATTTCCATCGAGTCGGTCAGCATCGTCACCACCACATCGTTTTCTGTTAGCTCAAAGTACTTGGCATATTTGATTGCTCCGATAATATTAGCAGCGCCCGATATGCCCACCCAGTTCAGCTTGTCAATAACGTCCTGCTTCACGCCCTTGTCTTTCAATAGCTTAATGCCCTGCGGTTCGTTAAACATTCGTATCCACTGCATCGGAATCTCGTCGTCTACTGCAATAGCTACATCCGTGTTTTTAACGTTGTGCACCCACGGTATGTGTTTGTCGCCGATGCCTTCAATCCTGTGCGCGCCAAAGCCGTTATTGTATATCGTCGGGCACTGAAGCGCTTCGCTGGCGGCAATCCTGCTGGTCGGAAACTTCTTCTTCAAGTAGTCACCTGCCGCAATTGTTCCGCCCGAGCCAGTGCAGCTGACAAGCCCGTGATAATGATCACTTTCGCCCATTACTTTGCTCAATACCTCTTCGATTGCCGCGCCTGTTACTTCGTGATGCCACAGATAGTTGCCAAACTCGTCGAACTGGTTGAATATCATCAAGTCCTGTCCAGAGTCCCTTAGCTCGTGACACTTGTCAAAAATCTCTTTTACGTTACTTTCGCTGCCGGGCGTTTTGATGGTCTCCCCCGCTATATTGCTCAGCCACTCGAAACGCTCATTGCTCATCTCTTCCGGCAATATCGCAATTGATTCGCATGCCAGCAGCTTGCTATCGTATGCGCCGCCTCGGCAATAATTGCCCGTAGACGGCCACACCGCTTTTTGTGTGGTTGGGTCGAACTGACCCGTCACCAAGCGTGGAACGAGACAACCGAACGCTGCGCCAACCTTGTGCGAACCTGTCGGAAAGAATTTGCCGACGATAACGACAATTTTTGCCTTGACCCCGGTAATCTCACTCGGCAGCTCAATATAGTTGACACCGCCAAAACCGCCCCCGCTCTCCTTCGGTTCGTTTTTCCACGATATGCGAAACAAATTCAACGGGTTTATATCCCAAAGCCCGATGTTTTTTAACTCCTCTTTTACTTCATCGCTAATCAGTCCCGGATCTTTCATCTGCGCAAAAGTCGGAATAGTAATCCCTTGCTCCTTTGCACGCTTTACTGCTCGCTTTTGACGATCTTCCATAACGGTCAGGTCGATCAGATTATATTTGCTCATATAACTCTCCTTTGTGTTCTTTATATATTAAACGCTTTGCGGTAATCCGCGTTTGATAAACTTTCCTCGTTTCTTTGCGCCTATGTACTCGTTGTTTCGCACAATGATATCGCCTCTGGAAATCACGCAGTCGATAGCACATTCTAAATCCAGCCCTTCGTATGGCGTGAAGTCAACATTCTCGTGCAAGCTCTCGTGTCTCACCGTTACCTTTTTGCTCGGGTCGATAATAACTATATCGGCGTCGCTTCCTTCTTTTATCACGCCCTTTTGCGGATACATTCCAAACAGCTTTGCCGGGTTTGCCGCTGTGATATCTGCAAAGCGCTTTGGCGATATTCGCATTTTGATAACGCCTTCGCTAAACAATATCGGCATTCTCGTCTCGACACCGGGCAGCCCGTTCGGACATTTTGTAAAATCATCCGCGCCCATTTTTTGTTTGAGCGCATAGTCAAACGGGCAGTGGTCGGTGCCAATCGTGTCGATATCGCCGTTTTCGATGTCCTGCCAGAGTAGCTCGTTGTTGCTCTCGTGCCGAAGCGGCGGGCTTGCGATATACTTGATGCCGTCGTCATCGTTGTATTTATCGTCAGATAGCGTCAAGTACTGCGGACACGTTTCGACAAAGATATTCTCATATCCGTTTTGCCTAACCATGTTAATTTGCTGCATGCCCAAATTATTGGATAAATGCACGATGTAGACCATTGCGTCACCTGCCATACGGTTAATTTGCAGAACGCGCCCAATCGCTTCTGCTTCGCACTGCTCAGGTCTGCTTAGCGCGTGATATATCGGCGCCGTTTTGCCTGCTTGCACAAAGTCGGCTCTGCGCCTGTTCACAATGCCGTCGTTTTCGGGATGCACAGCGATGATTAACCCAAGCTCTTTGGCGCGCATAAGCGTAGTGTAAATATCCTCATCGCTCAGCTTATAGTCGTACGTCATATATATCTTGTAGCTGGTGATTCCTTCGTCGATCAGCGTCTTCATTTTATAAAGCACGTCGGTGTCTATGTGCTGAATCACACCGTGAAAGCCGTAGTCAATAACCGCTTTGCCGCGCGCCAGTTTATGATATTGATTAATTTGATGCTCCAGATTGCAGCCCTTTGGACCAAACGCTACGTGGTCGACAATCGTGGTTGTGCCTCCGCACGCTGCCGCAATCGTTCCTGTATAAAAATCATCCTGCGCAACTGCGATACCGACATCGAGGTCAAAGTGTGTGTGCACATCAATACCGCCAGGCAGCACGTACTTACCGGTTGCATCAATTTCGTCTCGGTCAGAAAGATTGTCGCCAATCGCTTTAATGACGCCGTGCCGGATCAGCACATCCGTTTTGACTAAGCTGTTTTCTGTAACCACTTTTCCGTTTTTGATTACCATTACTTGTCCTGCTTTCTGTACGCAGTTTGCTCTAGAGGAAGCCGTGTTCTAAAGATTCCGTCCTTTTTATAGTACGCTCCGCTGACAGCGGGCGCTGTCGGAATGGATGATATCTCACCCACGCCTTTTGCCCCGTATGCGATACTCGAGAGTTCACGACTGTGTAAAAATTGCGTGTCCATCTGCGGCACAGCCGTGCTTCGCATCAACCCAAGCGTTCCAAACTTTGCTTGCGGTACACATTCGTCCAGCGGGAAGTCTTCGGTCAGCGCATAGCCGAGTGCCATCACAATACCGCCCTGCATCTGACCCAGCGCATTGCTGTGATTAATCACTTGTCCGATGTCATAAGCAGAGTACACATTTGTTACCTTCCCATTATCATCCAGCACAACCACCTGTGCGCCGTATGAATACGCGAGATGACTTTTTGGGTTTTCCTTGTCGTTTATTATGGGATCTGTGACGCATTCGAACTCGCCATAGAACTCCTCGCCGTCAAGGTTTTCAAGTGATTTCCCGTCATCAAGCTGCTTCCTTAGTTTACTACACGCGATGCGCACAGCCTCCCCTGCAAACACCGTTTGGCGTGATGCCGTTGTTGTACCAGAATTTGGCGTTCTAAGCGTGTCAGGCTGTTCTACTACTACTATATCAGACGTGAACCCGAGCGTTTGGCACGCGATTTGCAGCACCACACTGTCAAGCCCCTGCCCAACACGCGCTGCACCCGTACGCACGTGCACTTTGCCGTTTTGCACCGATACAATTGCGCGCCCGACATCCGGTACACCCACACCAAGTCCTGTGTTTTTAAACGCTGCGGCAATCCCTGCAATTTCGTTGTTTTCATACTTGTCTTTTAACGCCAGCAGACACTCTTTAAGCGCTGTCGATTCATCTGCTATCTGACCGTTTGGCAGCTCGTCACCCTGTTCAACCGCATTAAGGTATCTAATCTCCCACGGTGATATCCCCACTTTTTGCGCGAGTAAGTTGATGTTGCTCTCAATCGCAAAGCAACTTTGCGGCACACCGAATCCTCTAAACGCACCCGCAGGTGGATTGTTGGTGTACACCGCCCGGCTTTCTATATCCACGCTATCGTATTTATATGGCCCGCCCGCGTGTGTACAGGCACGCTGCGTTACAGGCCCTCCAAGCGAAGCATACGCGCCTGTGTCAGCAATTATGTTTGCCTTGATTCCCGTCAGCCTTCCATGTGCGTCACATCCTGTGCTTAGCTCTATTCGCATGGCATGACGTTTGGTCGAAACACGAATGCTCTCGCGCCTCGTCAGCTTCACTTTTACCGTACGCTCGGTTACAAACGACGCAAGCGCTGCGTGGTGCTGAACGCTCATGTCCTCTTTGCCGCCAAATGCACCACCAACAAGCTTGGTGATTACGTGCACTTTATCTTTGTCTATTCCGAGTATGTGCGCAATTTCGCGCTGCTCGTCATAGATATTCTGACCGCCGGTATATATCGTCACGCTCTCGCCGTCGCTCGTGCATACAGCACATTCGGGCTCAAGATACGCGTGTTCGGTGAACGGCGTTTCGTACGTTTGCGTAACCGTGTGCACAGAGCGTGCAATCACTTCGTCAATCGGCGCACCGCGCACAATATGGTCGTGGCGAAGCACGTTCCCGCTCTCATGAATCATCGGCGCTCCCTTTGCCAGCGCTGCCTGCGGATTTGTAATTGGTTCAAGCACCGTATATTTGATTCTTACGAGGCTTTTGATTTGCTGCAATGATTGTTCTACTCGTGATATAACAAGCACGATGGCATCCCCGATATATCGAGTGGTTTGCCCCTTTGCGATCAGGGTATCCCAGTCTTTGACGATGTGACCAGCCTTCACGTTGCCCGGAATATCGGCTGCGGTAAGCACAGCAATCGTGTCTTTATGCGCACTCGCCCGCGATATGTCAATCTCTTCGACTACTGCTCGTGGGTGCCTGCTTCTAACCGCGCTTGCGTATGCCATGTCAGGCAACTCTATATCATCCGTGTACACACCTGTACCCATCGTTTTGGCGTAAGCACTCGGCCGAAAAACCTCGCTCATTACTCCTGTTGAAATCGGCTGTGCAGGTATTTGTGTTTCGTCTCGCAGCATTTGCGCCGCCATTTGCACGGCCTCAATTATCTTTGTATACCCTGTACAACGGCATATATTGCCCCGAAGCGCCTTCGCAATTTCTTTCACAGATGGCGACTTGTTCTGATCGAGCAGTGCTTTTGCGCTGATGACCATTCCGGGCGTGCAAAAACCGCATTGCACCGCACCAGCTTTGCTAAAGCAAAAAGTATACACTTGTTTCTCATAGTCGCTGAGCCCTTCAACCGTTACAATTCGCTTACCGTCCAGCTTCTGCGTGCGCTGAAGACACGCACGCTTGCTGACGCCGTTAATCAACACACTGCAAGCACCGCAAGCACCTTCGCTGCATCCGTCCTTGACCGATTTGATGTGCATATCATCGCGCAGGAAGCGCAGCAAACACTTATCAACATTGGTTTCTATCAAGTTGTCATTCAAATAAAATGCCGACATATGTCTCCTTAAACAATTATGTAATCGCGACTCCGCTTAACTTCTTCTATGATTTCACTCAGCATTGACGAAACACTTTTGTCGCCGATTGCCGCTTCAAACTCCTCGCCCCCTGCGTCTCGAACGAGCACCCTATCATCCGACATATACACCCATCCACTGTTTCGACTGTTATCGAATGCCAGCGTATCCCAAAACAGCGTCGGTTTATCCTTCGCAGGGTCGCCGGTGTGCGGACAGAATACTTCGCAGTTTCCGCATTCGTTACACATGCCGTCGATGTGCACAATTTGCGGTTTGCCATTTACAACTATACTGATGTTCGCTCTGTTCGGACACACTTCGCAGCAGATCTCGCAAAGCTGCTCACATGATAGGCAACGCGCACAATCGTCCTTGTCCGCGCTCGCATCCGCTAAAACGGCTTTACGCTCTCTGATAGCGCTCTGCTCCAGCGGCACATCCGCTTTTATAAAGTCATTCGCGATACCGCACTTGTCGAGTATATCAACAGCGATTGTCTTGCTGTCCGCAACCGCTTGTACGATTGTCGCCGCGCCTCTTGCGCAGTCACCTGCGATATATACACCGTCTATGTTGCTTTCGTTGTTGTCCTTTAGTTTACTAAGGTCGATGTTGTTTGACTCTAATAACGATTTATCGACCCGTGCGCCAATTGCACTGATAACCGTGTCGTATTGCAGTTCATCCGTCTGCTGCGTCGGCAGCGTCTTCCTGCGTCCATCCGTGTCCTTTTCACCAAGCTGCATCATCTGGACTTCAAGACTATCACGGCTGCACGTCAATGGCGACAACAGCTCTTTGAACTCCACGCCGTCTGCCAATGTAAGCGCAATCTCCTCGCGCTCCGCCGGCATAAACTCTTGCGTTCGTCTGTATACAATGTGCACGTTCTGTACGCCCGGCGCTCTTTTAGCGGCGCGTGCGCAGTCCATCGCAACATCGCCCCCGCCGATTACCGCCACGTTCTTCCCGAGGTCAACAGCACATTTTTTTGCTTTAGACTCCAGCAGAAAATCCAGCGCTTCGATCAAATGCTCCTGCCCCGACTGAACTGGACAGTACCCTTCTTTCCACGCCCCCGTCGCAACAATTACAAAATCGTATCTCTCTTTCAGCTTAGTAATGTCATAGTTCTCATCACAGTTGTACTCAATCTGTACACCCTCTTTAAGCGCCATATTTACGTCGCGGTCAATCAGCTCGTTGCTGATACGAAACTCCGGGATGATGTATTGCACAATGCCCATCGGTCTGTCGCGCTTTTCCATGATGGTGACGTTAACGCCGTTTCTGCGTAAGAATGCGCCCGCTGCGATGCCGGCAGGTCCTGCGCCGATGATGACGGCTTTCTTGTCAGTGACTAGCGGTGCCTCCTCTGTGTTGCCGATTAGCTTATTCTGCGCGTTATCCGCAGCCATTTTCTTTGCACTGCGTATCTGCAGCGGCTGGTCATAATCGAGCCGCGTGCATTTGTCTTGACAAACGTGGTCGCAAATCTCGCCAAGGATACTCGGCAGCGGGTTGTCAATCGTGATAATCCTCAGCGCCTGCTTATACTTGCCTTGCTCCACCATATTCAAATACTCTGGTATCTGCTGACCTATAGGGCATCCGCCGTCTGCGCACGGGGCTTTATAACAATCATACAAACTAAGCTTGCTTTCTGTCTTTCTTGAGTCCGCAGCGCGGTATTCTTTATTTAGGTGTTTATCGCTCAAGGCATCTTGTGCCAGCTTGGCAAGCCCTGATACGTCTATATCCTTTGGCGTTTTTATACCGCTTACGGTTTCACACATCTGCTTGGCTCTGGCATATCCACCCGGCTTTAATATCGTCGTTGCAACCGTAACGGGTTTAATGCCTACAGCAAGCAACCTCTCTACATTAAAGAAATCTGCTCCGCCCGAGTACGATATCGCCAGCTTCCCGTCAAATCGCTCAGAAAGCATTTTAGCAACGTTGACTGATAGCACATACAACGCTCTGCCCGACATGTACATGTGCTCTCCCGGCAGCTCGTCATTTTTTATCTGTACAGGGAACGTGTTAGACACCTTCACCCCAAACTCGAGATTGCTTTTTGACGCTGTTGTCTGCAAGCGCTCTATCAATGCTTCCGCGTCATCCGGTTTCAAGTCCTGGTCAAAATGCTGATGGTCAAAAGCGATATAATTGTAGCCCATTTTATCGAGCGTGTCCCTCACAAAGTCGTAACCGAGCAGTGTCGGGTTGACTTTCACAAACGTGTGCAGCCCTTTAACGCTCAAGAAGTAGTCAGCAAGCTTTTCGATTTCGAGCGGCGGACATCCATGCAATGTGGATAAAGTAATAGATGCGGAAATGCTCGGCGATATGTGCTTAACATCTTGTACTGTGACGTTTTCGAACAAACCAATGTTGTCCACCAAATACGTTCTACAATGCTCAAATATATCCGTGCCCGATGCATCCTTCATTTCGTTTATAAACGTGTCGATTTTGGGTGAGGTAATCCCCTCATAGTCGTAACCAACACTCATATTGAATATCGCGTCGCACTGCTCGCTCAGTCCAAACTCTTTAGCAGCGATGTGCACCGCAAACCAGCCTTTTACGTACTCTTCATACGCCCCACTGACCGTCAGCTCTGTCGACCACTCGACGTTATACCCTTCGTCCATTGCGTTGATGCACGGGCGCGGTATCAGCGCCGCTAAATCCTCCCCATCCAGCGTCTGCACGGTTTTCAATTCCATGAAACGAAAACCCGACACATACGCCGCAACGAGGTTTTGTGCAAGCTGCGTGTTCGGCCCGGCGGCAGGTCCAAGAAAGCTGCCGAGCGCGCTGCCAAACATCTCGCCCGCATTCTGGCCTTCGCAGAACTTGCCTTTGTCGATACCAAAAACGCTGCTGCTTGTTTTGTATTCACTTATCATCCATTTGATCAGCTTGTCAAACGGAATTGGCGTCATCTTCTCGCTCAATGTCTGCTCCTTCTACACTTTGTCCCAAAACTCTTTTGCGACCTGCCTGCTGTCTGCGTATATCTTACTCTCGTCCACGTCGATAATATCTCTGTTTCTCATCACATACTTGCCGTTTATCATCGTACTTGTCACACTTCGTCCCATCAGCCCGAACAGCATGTGAGCGTCAATGTTATCCTGCGTAATCGGCGTAGGTGCGTTGTAGTCTATAATAATAATATCGGCAAGCGCTCCGCGATCAATGATGCCAAGCGGCTTGTCAAAAAATCTTGCGCATATCTTCGCGTTTTTCTCAAACAGCATTTGCGGCGCCTGTGCCCAACCTACGCTCGGGTCGCCCTGTTGATGCTTGTGTATCAAGTTGGCGACCTTTAGCGACTCCAGCATGTCCGTAGTGAATCCGTCTGTTCCAAGACCAACCAATATGCCTTTGTCCATCATACCCAGTACATCACTGCATCCAACCGCGTTGCCCATATTGGACTCGGGGTTGTGCACTACAATGCAGTCGTTTTGTTTCAATATGTCTTTTTCAGCTTCGTCAATGTGTATGCAATGCACCGACAAAGTGTTGTTTCCTATGATTCCGAAATCATTTAGCCGCTGTACAACGCGTTTGCCGTGTTTGGCAATGCAGTCATTCAAGTCATCTATGCCTTCTGCAACGTGTACATGAAAGCCGGTGTCTCCTGCCGCATCAGCACATTTAGTCAGCGTTTCGTCCGACAGCGTGAAGGACGCGTGCAGCCCGAACATGGCTTTTAGCATATTGCTGTTTTGTGCTTTTGCGTAGTCGATAAAGTCTGCGTTCTCGGCTATCCCCGCATCGCTGATTTGCTGCCCATCCCTGTCTGAAACTTCGTAGCACAGCGACGTGCGCACGCCAATCTCCTTTGCCACGTCTGCAATTGTAAACAAACTTCCTTGCACTTTGCCTGCGCTTGCATGATGGTCAAAAACTGTAGTCACGCCGTTTCGTATGCCATCAAGATATGTTGTGTACGCACTCGATTTGATTTCCTCTATGCCGAGCGCTCTGTCTACACGCCACCAAAGGTTCTCTAGTATCTGTGTAAAGTTTTTTGACACCTTGCCGCCCGAAAGGCTCATGCCCCGTGCCAGCGCGCTGTAAATATGCCCGTGTGTGTTGATAAGCCCCGGCATAATCAAGCTGCCGTACACGTCGTCAAATGCGGCAGATTCGTATTTGCGTTTCATATCAGCGCTCGTGCCAAAATCGACAATCGTGTTGCCTTCAATCGCAACGCAGCCGTCACCAATCAGCGGCAGCTCCGCGTTTCTCGTAATCAATATGCCGTTGCCAATCAAATGTGTCATAGCGCACCTCGTGTTTTATGGTGTGATTCGTGTCCCAGTCATTCCGTCCAATCCATCGAGCAGCCCTTCCAGCGATGTGATCAGCGCTGTGCAGCTTGGCGTTTGCTTTACAACCTGCATCGCCGCCTGCACTTTTGGAAGCATCGAACCTTTGCCGAAATGACCGTTTTCGATATGCTCCTGCGCCTGCTTACACGTCATCGTATCGATTGCGCTCTGCTCAGGCGTACAAAAGTCAATGTACACTTTTTCCACTGCTGTCAGTATAACAAAATAGTCTGCATGTATCAATTTAGCCAACTTTGCGCTGCTAAAATCTTTGTCGATAACAGCCTGCACGCCCTTGAGATGATTGCCCTGCTCTATAACAGGTATTCCGCCGCCGCCGCACGCTATTACGAGCTGCCCTGCATCCAGCAGCGTTTTAATTGTCGCGCTCTCTACAATGTGCTGCGGCATAGGTGACGCAACCACCTGCCGATATCCACGCTTGTCAATTTTAACGATATCCTCGCCCTTTGCTCTGGCGACCTGCGCCTGCGCTTCGTTTAGAAAAAGCCCAATTGGCTTAGTCGGATTGCTGAATGCCGGATCGTCTTTGTCGACGATTACCTGCGTGATTACGGTAGACACGGGGATACTTAGCCCGATGTCAAGCAGCGCCTCGCGCATAAAGTTTTGCAGGTCGTAGCCTATATAGCCTTGCGTGATGCTAACACAAACGGACATCGTGAATGCGTCGATGTCGTGGTTCACCTTATAGCTGTCAAAGCAGTCTAGCATAAGCCCAACCTGCGGACCGTTGCCGTGCGTCAGCACTACCTCGTGACCGTCTTTTATCAGCTCTGCAATTTTCCTGCTCGTTTTGCGCACAGCTTTCATCTGGTCAGAAAGATTTGCGCCAAGCGCGTTGCCCCCAAGAGCAATCACAATCCTGCTCATGATGCTATCCTATCCAGCGCTTCGTGTTTTTTTCCAGCGCTTCGTTTAAAAACTGCGAAGGGTTCCTCACTTTGCTTAGAAATATCATCGCAGCGATAATGTACGGTTTGTATCCGGCCTCTTTATAAAGTGGCACGCGATATCTGTCAAACACACTTGCGCTAACCTCGCCCATCTCGCAAGAAACGCCGGTTATATCGGCGGGCAGACAGTGCATGTACAGCGCGCTCTTGTCCTTCGTCAAAGCCATCATCTGTTCTGTGCACTCCCAGTCGGTGTGTTGCTCGTTGTGCTTTAACATCTGCTTCTCCAGCCTGTGTATTCCGTGAGTGTCGCCGTTGCCGTAAAGCTGTGTCCTTTCTTCCATCGCGGCGTACGGCGCCCAGCTTTTTGGATAAACGATGTCTGCACCTTCAAACGCCTCTTTCATGCTGTTGGTTCTAATGAAGCTTCCACCCGATTCCACTGCATTTTTTGCCGCTACGTCTTCAACGTGCGACATAATCTCATAGCCTTGTGGATGCGCGAGCGATACGTCCATACCAAAGCGCGTCATCAGCCCAACGATACCCTGCGGTACGGAAAGCGGTTTACCGTACGACGGCGAATGCGCCCACGACATTGCGATTTTCTTGCCTTTGAGGTTTTCCACACCGCCAAAGTGATCTATGATATGCGCCATGTCCGCCATCGACTGCGTTGGATGGTCGATATCACACTGCAAGTTAACCAGCGTCGGTCGCTGCTCGAGAATACCGTCGTTATATCCGTCCAAAACAGAGCGCGACACTTCTTTCATATACGCGTTGCCTTTGCCGATATACATGTCATCACGAATGCCGATAACGTCCGCCATAAACGAGACCATGTTAGCGGTTTCCCTCACAGTCTCGCCGTGCGCAATCTGCGATTTGCCTTCGTCCAAATCCTGCACGGTCAGCCCAAGCATGTTGCAAGCGCTTGCAAAGCTGAATCGTGTTCGCGTCGAGTTATCGCGAAACAGCGAAACAGCAAGCCCGCTGACAAATATCTTTGGCGATATATTGCTTTCTCTCATACCGCGAAGCGCGTTTGCGACGGCGAATACACCGCTTAATTCGTCGTCGCTTTTCTCCCATGTGAGCAGAAAATCATCGTTATACATATTTGCTAAGTTCAGCTTACTTATCTCATTGATGATGGTTTTGATATCTTTCATTTAACTCTCCCTTTATATTCGTTTTGCGTAACTTGTCGGCAGCGCCGCGTATACGACCGCGCAGCGCACAAGGTCTGCTTTATATGTCATCTCATTCGGCGCGTGTGCTTGGTTTTCCTTGCCCGGTCCAAAGCCAATGCACGGTATATTATATCTGCCCATGATGGACACGCCGTTTGTCGAGAACGTCCATTTGTCCACTACTGGCTCGCCGTACAGCGCTGTAAACGCGTCCACCATCGCCTGTGTGGCATCGTGGTCCTCTTTTATCACCCATGTCGGGAAATAGCAGTCGGTCGGGTACACCAAATCGGTGTAGGACGGTCTGTCATACTTGTACATGCACACTGCCGCGTCATATTTTTTAACTGCGGAAAGCGATCTAATCTCCTCCAGCGCCATCTCGTACGTTTCGCCTGCTGTCAGTCTCCTGTCGATTGATATCGCGCAGCTGTCCGCCACCGCGCATCTGCTTGGCGACGTAAAGAAAACTTCTGACACAGCGAGCGTGCCCTTGCCGAGAAACTCGTCATCCTTCAGCCGCTCGTTCAGCTCCTTTACCTCAGTGATGATTTCCGCCATCTTGTATATCGCGTTGTCGCCGCGTTCGGGCGCGCTGCCGTGGCACGAAATCCCCGAAACGTCAACGCGGATTTCCATACGCCCTCGCTGTCCTCTGTGTATCCTGCCGTCCGTCGGTTCGGTGATAACAACAAACTCCGGCTCTATTTTGCCCTCAGCGATTATATACTGCCAGCAAAGTCCGTCGCAGTCTTCTTCCTGCACTGTGCCGGTTACCAGCACGGTGTATCCCGCCAGCAATCCCATCTCTTTCATTATTCTCGCGCCGTATACCGCGCTGACGATGCCGCCAAGCTGGTCACTTGCGCCCCTGCCGCCGATTTCGGTTTCGTTCTCGTACCCGATATACGGGTCAAAATCCCAGTTCTCGAGGTTGCCGACGCCAACGGTGTCGATATGCGCGTCGTACGCGATGATTTTTTCCCCCTCGCCCATGTAGCCCAAGATGTTGCCCATGTCGTCCACTTCGATTTTATCAAATTCAAGGCTTTCCATCTCTTGTTTGATGCGTTTTACTGTTTCTTTCTCGTTTGCGCTCTCTCCCGGAATGGCGATTAAATCGCGCAGGAACTTCGTCATTTGCGGCAAGTATTCGTTTGCTTTTTGGTCAATTATGTTTGGTTGCATACCGTCTCCTCACAAATTATATAAAATTACTTTTTAACTATGTATATATTAACACATTCCAAAAACTTTTTAAACATCTAAATTTATTTTTGGTCGCAAATTATCGCTTTCCGGCTATTGCAACTTTTGTTGTACGCGCACTAATAATTTATCACAATAAGCAAATATGTACAAATTTTATGCTGATATTTACATTGTTTTTTTGCGCGTTGTGGTATCATAAATATATTAATTGAAATTGACGGGAGCGGCATATGAGAAACAAGATAAAGCTGTACATCATTTCGGGGTTTTTGGGCTCCGGTAAAACGACTTTTCTAAAGCGTGTTCTAGCCGACTTTTCGGGCGAGAGGCTCGGCGTGCTGGTCAACGAGTTCGGCGTAATCGGCGTGGACGGCACAACGCTGCGCAAAGACGGCATAGAATATGTCGAGGTCAACAACGGCTCAATCTTTTGCAGCTGCATCAAAGCCAACTTCCTCAAAACGCTAATATCGCTGCAAAAACAAGACATCGACGTGCTCGTCATCGAAAACTCGGGGCTTGCCGACCCTTCTTCCATAAACAGTATTTTGACCGAGCTGGATCACCTTATGGAGCGCGGTTACGACTATAAAGGCAGCATTTGCATGGTGGACAGCTCAATATTCTTGCGCTATGTCGATATGCTCCCCCAGCTGACCAACCAAATCATTTCGAGCAGCTTTGTCATATTGAACAAAACCGACTTGGCGGGCGCAGAGAAAATCGCGCAAATCAGACAGCGCGTCAATAAACTTAATCCCGGCGCATTTGTGATTGAGGCTGTGCAGGCAGATGTGCCCATTTCGCTGCTGGGCGAACACCTGAAAAACAGCGGTTTTGACAGTGATTCGTACAACACACCACAAAACCGGACTGCGACGTATACCATCAAGCTCAGTAAAAAGTACAGCAAAACTGACATTGAAACATTTGCGCGCGGTTTGAAAAACTTTGCCTTGCGTATAAAAGGCTTTGTCAATACCGACGAAGGCTGGATACACATTGATATTGTTGACGATGATTACCGTTTTAAACCCGTCGCAGATATTGACGACGAGCTAATTTCAAAACAAGGCATCGTCATCATCGGCAAAAACGGGACTGAGTTTGACGATACCGTAACGAAACTTTGGCAGCAGCTTTTCGGCGAGCAGCCAAACTATATCGAAGAGTAGCTTACTCGCTGAGTAATTTATCCGCTGAGTAGTTTGCCCGCTGAGTAATTTACCGGCGAGTAGTTATTCGTTTTCTGTCTATTCAATACCAAAATAGTCACAAAGAATACCTGCGCCGTCCTCGACCAGCTTTAAACAGGGCTTGGCTTTGTAACGCTCCTGCGATGGCGGATTCTTCTCGAACTCGTCCAGCAGCTCTCCGCAGTTTATCGTGTCGTTCATATCCGAAAACTTTTTGACAAGTACCTGCCCGTTTGCATACAGCTCGCCCTTAACTTCCTTGTTAGACAAGTCGGTATTGTCATCCTGACTAAGCCCATATATCAGCATCATTCCGCTGACAACGCCGCACACTTCGCGCAGCTTTGATACACCGCCGCCAAACGCCGCGCTGGCCTTTATCATCGTTTTGCTGTCCATGCCCACCAAATCGGCAAAAGGCGCGGCAGTTGCTTGCGCACAGTTATAACCCGATAAAAACATTTCAGCTGCTTCTTGTATTTTCTTGTCCTTCTCTGTCATAGTTCTCCCCATCTCCTTAAGATTATTAACTCTTTTGTGCATATACGTATCATACCATTTAATTAAATAATAACCAATGCTCGGTTTTTACGTTATTTGCGTACCGAAGAGGCATCCCCGTAATATGAATCTTGCAATTATGCCCAAATTAAAGTATCATAAATGTCGGTGGAGAAAGTTGCAGGAATCAATATGTTAAAGAGATATTTGCGCATTAGTCTAATTTTTATGATGGCGCTTTTTTTAGTTGTTGCACTCGTTTTCGTCATCATCAACGCCGTAGTGATTGGCAGCGCAGGCAGAGACATCTACGACATCAGCGATATTGAAACCCTAGAGCCCGCACAGTGCGTGCTTGTGCTTGGCGCAAAAGTATACTCCAACGAGCGCCTTTCTCCCGTGCTTCTCGACCGTGTCGATTATGCCATCGCGATATACAAAGCGGGCAAAGCGGCTGCAATCCTTTTCAGCGGCGACCACGGGCAAACCGAGTACGACGAAGTGAACGCCATGATGAACTACGCGATAAGCAAAGGCGTGCCCAAGGAAGACATTTTCCTCGACCACGCCGGGTTTTCTACATATGAGAGTTTGGTTCGCGCAAAAGAAGTTTTCTGCGTCACCGACACAATCATCGTGACGCAGCGTTTTCATATCAGCAGAGCTGTGTACATCGCACAAAGCCTTGGGCTTAACGCCAGCGGCGTAAACTCTGACCCGCGCAGATACCGAAACGCAGGCTACGACGCCCTGCGCGAAAGCCTAGCTCGCGTGAAAGACTTCTTCTTCGTGAACGTGAGCCGTCCCGACCCAACGTATTTGGGTGATAAGATTCCGATTTTGGGCGATAGTGGGTTGACGCATGATAAAGACTAACTCTTTATCAGCAGCCGCCTAATACTATTAAAATAGTACCCCGTCACCTTAGTATAAATATAGTCATAAGCCACAAACGCGACCTCTGCTATTATGATAATCACCCAGAGCGGCAGCCCGGAGCTTAATATGTCCTCTGTAAAGAACGCTCGTGCCAGCAAAAATATGAGGAAAACCGCGATGTTGTAATAAAGCAGCTTTAGCACGTATCTCACGATTTTGTCTTTGATGTTCTTTTCGATGAAGTATTTACCGATGCCGTAATGTCCAAAGAACAGTATGTACGGCAGCGATTTGGTAAACGGCATCAGCAGCAGCGACAACAACGACACCGCAGCAAACATAAGGAACGCTAACCCGACTTCGTCTTCCAGCAATATGCCCATGATGAAAACAGAGCTAAGAAAGTAAAACGTGATTCGCATAACAGGTATAATTGAGGAAAGGTACAGAAACAGCAGCGACATTGTTACAAACATCGCCGTCAAGCTGATTCTGTGAGCTGTGTGTTTAAATCGAGGCATTAGCCCTCCTCCAAAAATGTTCTGTTAGCAGCACCCTCCGCCGCCCATACAATCGCAGCAGCAGTCAGCGCAAATCAGCCCTGCGCATATGTTGCACACGCTGCATCCGCCGTCACCGCTGGTTTGGTTGCCGTACTGCGTTTGTGCATAGCTCGTGGCGTTCTTGTTCACGTTGTTCCACGCGCTTGCATATTCGGGGTTGTTGGGGTTCATATTGCGTGCATTTGTAAAGTGCTGACGCGCGCCGTCGTACCAGCCCTTGCGCTGCAAAACCACACCTTTTAAATAATGCCATTCAGCATCGTGATTGCCCATAGCGTCAAGCTCCGCATCCGCCTGCGATAGATTGCCTACTTGTATCATCTGCCGAATCCTTGCATAACTGGCCTTGCTGCCGGTTCTGCTTCCCGTATAGCTCGAGCCTGGACCTCGCGTGTTCGAGGGTCCTCTGGTGCTGTTTGGACCGGTCCCACGCTCGCCTTGAACCATATCATACGCCAAGTTGATTTCCTTAATTTTTTCGTTAGCGAGGTCTTCCAAATCGTGACCTCGATATTTATCAGGATGATATTTCTTTGCCAGTTTCCTATAGGCAGATTTAATGTGATCGTCCGAATCCGACCGTCTGACCCCCAAAACTTTATACGGATCCATTCATGTCCCCCTTTAATATGTCCTCAGTTTTTTTTGCGAGACCCAAATACATAATGTTATCAAGCAACTCCTTGTCCCGCTTTATGTCCAGCAGCTCGTACGCTTTGCACGCCTCTGAAAGCGAGTAGTGCAAGTTAAAGCGCGCTTCCTCGATAATGTTTTGCCTGTGCGCCTCTATATCGCTGTATTCGCGCTGCAAATACACATTGTAACTGCCCTGTGTCTCGTCCTCTAATATGTCGTCCACAGCATCTGCGATGTATATCCAGCGCCCAAGGTTATACCCAAAGTGCCACATCGCCTTTTTCGCGCGCTCGTCCATAAACTCGAACGGCGCCATGCTGAACACCGCCGCCAATAGCTTAGCGAACTCGCCCGACACTGCGTCGATATTGTCGCTTTTGCTGCGCTCCAGTTCCCTCAAATTACTCATCCGCATTGCAAACTCGTCCGCCAACGCTTCGTATTCACTTGACGCCTTGCTGTTCACGCGCTTGTATACACCCATCAGAATGCGCGCATAAAACTTCTTGTCGTCCACGTACGTGTCTTCCACTTTGCCATAGCCGAGCATCACGTTTATCGCCGCCGCATACTCGCCCACCTCGCTGCGCACAACAGTCTTTCGCTTCAGCGGATTTGCTGCACATCGCTCCTGCACGACCTCTGGTACTTCCTCACTCATAGAGCCAAGCAACAGCATAAGCACAGCACAATCGTAGCTTAACATAAATCGCGCTGTGTTGGTATATTTTTCTTTTATCGCCTTGCAAAGCCCGCAATAATAACCCTTATAGGCTTGCTGTTCCTTTACCTTGAGCTCGGGCTGCAATGGCTGTACATATCCAAACATTATTTTTTCACCATTTCCTATATTACCACGACCAAACTCTTTTCTCAAATTTCTATTTGCTTTTTTACGCTCTGTTCACAAATCGCGCATGCGCAGCTATCGTTTACAGAAGTTTCACTTTTATTCACTATCAATATGTAATATAATGTGGACTATCAAATAAAGGAGAAATACTATGACATTTATTATTCTATCTGCGATTCTGATACTCGTTATCTTTGTTGTCGCAGGTATCAAAAAGGTGAATGGGAACCTTGGGTGGAAGACAAACCCCAAGCAATGGCTGGCTGCGCTCGGTATACTGCTCGCTATCCCTGCGTTCTTTACCGTCGTGCCCGCAAACAACGTAGGCATCGTTTACTCACCGTTCTCGGGCGGTGTGCAGGAAGTCGTGCTTAACGAAGGAATCAAAGCAAAAGGACCGTTTGATACCGTATATCACATATCAACAGAAGTCCAAACGAACACGCTTGATAACCTTCACGGTCAAACAAAGGACTCGCAGTATCTGACTATTTCCATCGACGTCAAGTATTACGTGGATCCGACAAAGGCTGTTGACGTATTCCAGAAGTTCAGGTCACTAGACAACATCAACTCCACACTTGTGCGCCCTTCAGCACAGCGCGCGATTGACGGTGCAATGATCGATTACAACATTATTGAGATCTTGGGCGATAAGCGTTCGCAGGTGTACAAGAAAATCGAAGATTTCCTGACAACGCGTTTTGAAGACAACGGGTTGCATCTTCACTCAATAACGTTCCTCGACACCGACGGCGGCGAGCAAATCGAGCAGGCGATTCGCGACGAGGCTGTAGAAAAGAAAGCCGGCGAAACCGCCGAACAGCGCAGAACAAGGGCGGAGATTGAAGCAGAGACGCGCATCATACAAGCAGAAGCTGAAGCCAAAGAGAAAGAGATACTGGCAGCGGCGATTTCAGAGAATCCTGAAATCTTAGAGCTTGAATGGATTAAGAAGTGGAACGGTATATTGCCGATCTACATGTCGGACGGCTCGGGCGGCGTATTGCTTGACCTCGGTGATTTGCAGGACGTAGCGGAATCTATGGACCCAACACCGACACCGGAGCCGACACCTGCGCCAACACCCGCACCAACAGAGCAAGCTTCGGAGTAACATAGTATAGCTAACAGTATTTCAATATTATAAAGGAGCAGTAGAATTCTCGATTGCTCCTTTTGTATACCAAGTTGCCGTGTTTAAGCTCTAAAGCTTCAAATCATGCGGCGTATTCATATTCACAAATGACCTTAGTTTCTTATCAAACATGCTAATCTCTTCCTCGCCAACTTCCTTCACATTTAATCCTTCATAGAAATCCGATACCTTTAAATTGCCTTCCTCCAACGCTTTCTCTATTCTACTCAAGCAGTTCTTCGAGTACTGTGCCAGCAGCGGCTCGTAGTAGCCGTTCACGACCGGCACTACAACGTCATAGCCGTCATAACTCATCAAATGAGCAACGAGGTCTTTCTCAATATACGGCATGTCGCACGCCGTTACAAAGCATTTGTCACAGCTCGCACGCTTCAATCCGGTGTATATGCCGCCAAGCACTCCTTTGTCCGCAAAATCGTCTTTCACAACGCACAGATTTGTATACGCATACTTTTGCGCAGAATTGCTGACGATAATCACTTCACTAAACAGCGGCGCAAGCACGGCTATCGCAGAGTCGATTATAGCCCTTCCGTCGATTACGATGCGCGCTTTGTCTTGCCCCATGCGCGTGGCTTTGCCTCCGGCTAATATAATACCGGTCATCGTGACTTAATCTCTTTCTTCTTAAAAATAATGTTTGGCTTATAGCTCATTGATTTCTCGTCACTCTCAAAATTACGGACGCTTTCACTATGCTGCGTGTACTTCGCTTTAAGCTGCTCAATCGGTCCGGCATCTAGCGCGCGCATCGGGCACGCTGCAACACACGCGGGCTTTAGTCCTTCGCCTATGCGCTCAACACACAGCGTACACTTCGTCATCCTTATCCTCTCAGATGATTCGCCTACGTCAATATAATCATCATAGAACTGCGGGCTTTTCCACGGGCAGTTTCTTTGGCAAGCTCTGCACGACAAACACGGCTTTTGCGGATCGGTGCGCACTAGACCTTTGTCGCTGTCCTTGTATACAAAATGCGTTGGACACACGGCAGTGCAGGCTGGCTTTGCGCAGTGGTGGCAGGATATACTCAAATGCAGCACGTCCACGTTCGGCAAAACTGTGCCGTACTCCTGCGTGGTGACATTTCTCCAATTCTCCTTCATGTGATACTTACTGTTCTCTTCGAAATTCAGGCTGCCATCGCTGTCGGTTGGGTTTTCTAAGTCGCGCGGCTCGGCATACTTATCGTTTTCAATCCAGCTCAACTCGGGGTTGATAAGCGCATCACCCCTTTTGTCCTCGTTCCAAGATTTGCACGCGATCACACAAGCCTTGCACCCGACACATCGTGTCTGGTCAAAATAAAAACCCCATTGTTCCAACTTAGTCTCCTGCTTTCATTTCTATATTGGTTTATCTTTGCTGATCTCGCAAAGCTCTCCGCCTGCGTTCAGCCCCATCCCCTCGAAGAACGGGTCGAGTATACCGCAGTTCCTATCTTTTGATATCGTATTGACACAACCGCCAATATCGACAGGCACTACGTGCTTCTCCGGGTTGCCTTCACCTTTTATATCCAGCCACACTTCATACGTTTCGCTCTTGCTCGCCCTATACCACATGCCCTGACCAATCGACACGACACCGGGCATAATGCGCTTCGTCAGCTTTGCAGGCAGCTTGATGCACCCAAAATCGGTAAACACGTAAACAATGTCGCCGTCAGCTATATCGCGCGTGTCTGCATCAACTTCCGATATTTCTACAGCGTGTACGTGTTGTTCTTGCACAACAGGCATGTTGCCATACGTTGACAGCGCTCTTTGACGCACATGCGGCGTAATGAACTGCAGCATGTACTTTATATTCTTTGCACCAACTACCCCGCCGTTCTCCAATACATGCTCGTATCCGCCTTTAAGCGGCACATAACGTACTCTCGGACTTTTTAGAACCGCGCGGCCTCGCTGGGCAAAATAAGGCGAATAGAAATTGATTCTTCCTGTATCCGTGTCAAACTCCCCCTGCCTTATCTTGGCTGTGTGAATCAGCGACTTCTCCGGCGGCACAGGAAGCTGCAAGCTGCCCGCTTCAACAAGCTCATCAAACTCGGGTTTTTTGAACTTCGGATTGATTTGCAAATACTCTTTTGGAACTTTGGCTTTCTCCCACTGCTTCTTCATCGCCTTCTTGCCCGGCTTGCGTTTGCGCACGTAGTCAATATCAAGCCTCTTGGCAATCTGCTCGTTTATCCACTCGTCAGGCTTCGCTTCATACATTGGCTCAATCGGACCGTTTACCACAAAGCTGTCCGAAACAACCTGAGAGTTAAAATATGATTCCTCAAAATTGGCTACAGTCGGCAGCACGATATCTGACCAAGATGCCGTCGAAGTCAAAAAGCGCTCATACGAAACGACGTGCTTAAACCGCTTCCACGCAATTTTGCTTTTGTTAACGTTTTGAGTAGAGTTCATTACATCGCCGCCGACAGCGCCTCTAACGTACATTTCAAGACAAAGCTGCGCATCTTCTCCAAGGTCAATCCCGTTCATCTGCATCACATCGTCTCGAAGCTGCGCTTTTGTACGTCCGTCACTTCCGCTAAGCAGCACATCGCTGTGCCGAAACCCGGAAAACAGTATTGGCTCATATTCCTTTGCTCGTGAGTGCTCGCGTGGATTCTGCATTTCGATTTTATAACCGTCGCTCATGCTGACTTCGCCAAAGCCGCCTCCGCGCTTATTGATATTGCCTGTCATTGCAGACAGAGCAATCAACATCCACGAAAAGTACATACCGTTGTTTGTACGCTGTGCGCCCGTATATCTCGTGAACAAAAATGTCGGATCAGCCGTTGCATAGTGAATTGCAAAGTTCTCGATATCAACGCTCGACACACCAGTGAGTTTTTGCGCCCAGTTTAAAACACCTTCGTACCCGCCGTGTTCCTCTTGCAGCTCATCTAGATACTCGACAAACGACAAGCCTTGCGGCACAGTAAACGTTTGTCCTTTATACGGTTCATTTGTTATGGGATGTCGCTTCTTTGATCTGCTGACAACCGTGTCGTTCTTATAGAAACCAAAGCAATGTTGCTTTATAAACTTCTCATCGTGCAGATTTTTTCGATAGATAACGTTGCACATAGCCGCCATCAAAGCGCCGTCGGTGCCCGGGCGTACGCATAAATGACGCGGTACTTCGCCCTCTCCCGTAGCCATCGTGGATGCCGTGTCGGTGTACCTGCAATCCACAACTGTAATCGGGATTCCCGCTTCCTTAGCTTTCATCATAATAAATGACGATACCGGAAACGCAGCAACGTTGTCATTTGCCCAAACTACAATATACCTAGCGTTCAGCATATCTAAAACAGGGTTTCCAATCACATTATAATAATCGCCGATTGCGCCGTACATCGCGGCCTGCACATTCCCTGCCGAAGGATTTCCGAAACGCTTTAGATATGTACCAAGATACGGGGCAAGCCCTCCTTCATCCCATATCGGCAAATAACCGAGCGAATCTTTGCGCACAATCATCTGCTTATACCAGCCCGCAACGGTATCCAGCGCCTGCTCCCACGATATGCGCTTAAATCCACTTATATCGCCCCTTTGTTTTGTTTGCATCAAAGGGTATTTGAGTCTGTCAGGAGCGTATATGCGTCTTTTTTCTGACAGCCCCAAAAGGCACGCACGCCGCTGCATCGGCACCAGCGACTCATCATGCTCATATGAACCTTGCCGAGGTATATCTCCGGCAGAAGTAACCTTGCTGACATCGCCGTCCTTCATGTGCAGCTTCAACATACAAGCGCCGCCGCAGTGCATCGGGTGAAACGTATTAACCATGTAATCACACCCGGCGCACAGGTTTTCTTGGTCGTCTAATTTTCTAGTCATCATAAGATTCCTAAAGAGTTATTTTTTATATAATTGCATTGTACTATTATATCTCGTTTATTTCAATTAGCAATATTATCATCGTATTATTATTGACATCTACCGATGTTTATATTAGAATGGAAAAGCATCAAAAATCGTGGTGTATGTGCCTGTAGCTCAGCTGGATAGAGTGTTTGGCTACGAACTAAAAGGTCGTGGGTTCGAATCCCTCCAGGCACGCCAAAAAAGAGAAGCACCCCATATGGGGTGCTTCTCTTTTTTGGCCTGGAGGGATTCGAACGCGAGGACAAGCATACGTGCCAGTGGCACGTATGCCCGAGCCGGCGTGATAGCAAGGCAAAGCCTTGCGGAGCGAATCCCGGTCCAGAGTTAATATAAAATTGTTACCTTTGGGGTGCTTTTTGTTTTATGCCTGCCGATTCGAACGGGTTTGTGCCGCCGACCGAATAGGGAGGGAAAAGGCACAAGCCCGGGCGTGATAGCAAGGCAAAGCCTTGCGGAGCGAATCCCGGAACAGTGTAAATATACATTGCTTACTGGGGTGCTTCTCTTTTTATGCCTGCCGATTCGAACGGGTTTGTGCCGCCGACCGAATAGGGAGGAAACAGGCACAAGCCCAGGCGTGATAGCAAGGCGTAGCCTTGCGGAGCGAATCCCGGAACAGTGTAAATATACATTGCTTACTGGGGTGCTTTTTGTTTTATGCCTGCCGATTCGAACGGGTTTGTGCCTCCGACCGAATAGGGAGGAAACAGGCACAAGCCCGGGCGTGATAGCAAGGCAAAGCCTTGCGGAGCGAATCCCGAAACCATAAAGAGCGGAAGCATAATGGGGTTTTTATCCTTTATACCTGTCGATTTGAAGTTATCGTCAAGAAAGCACAGCACAGGATGACTTGTAGATACATACAGTAATCGCAACCACAGGTAGTGATGTGCCCTTATGACTACTCCATATGGTATTAATACCCATGTAAGTATTTTTTTATGATGGCATAGGCCATAATTTGTATAAAGCAAGGGATTATATTTAATTTTTTGTATTTTCTTTGATTAAGGAGTACTATACCTGTATATATATATTTAGTCAAGTCCATATAAGTGTGTAAATTCCTCGGTTACATTTATCTAAGCAGCTGATTGGTTAGCAGCTATCTGT
>JABGQS010000013.1 GCA_018648645.1 Clostridia bacterium | reverse complement strand
TCAACAGATAGCTGCTAACCAATCAGCTGCTTAGATAAATGTAACCGAGGAATTTACACACTTATATGGACTTGACTCATATGTTTCATAAAAGTCGCTAAGATGTTGGATTAATCTTATATAAAATTGCCACAATAATCATTAATATAGACAATATATTATGATAAAAACGTTTGTTGGAGCGATAATGTCTCTAAAAAACCCATGATTCATCCCATATTGTACCATTTTAGAACAAAAATCGAGTAGTTTTGTTTGTCTGCGTAATTATTCTCTTAACGAAGAGTTCTGCTAATTTATAGTATGTCATGTAAATATAGCTAATAGGGAAAGAGGGAAGTTGTGTTATGTTTTCTGTGGCGGTGACACATATTTAATGCCGCTGGTGCGAAATAATAGTCTGAGAAACATTGGCAGCAAGCACGCAAGTCGGCGCAACTGCAAAACCACTACCAACGCAAGCGCAATAGTGGTTTGAAGTTCTGTTATTTGCCACGCCTGTGAGCGCAGACTAAGTACGCCCGCTTAGAATAAGAACAGGGCGTCGTATGCCACCGTGTTGGCGCCGTAGATGTATGGTATCCCTGCTATGTCGCAAAGAGCGGATACGTTGATGCCGCAGGCTTCGATGGACGGGCGCGCTTTGTCCGGGATAATGCAGGGCGCGTCGGGGTAAGTGCACTGCTCGCAAAGATCGCAGCTTCCTGCCTTCAGTGAATAGAATTTATCGCCTATCTCGCCCGATAAGTAATCCATCATATCGTAGAAGAGAGTATTGAAATCAGCACTCCCTGCCATCATACCCTCAAAATCGAACGAGTCCTCCAGAGTGTACATCTTTTGCACAAGCACGCCTTCTTTATAGGAAAGTATCTTTTTCTTCAAATCTTCCAGCTCTCCGCTGCCCGGAGGGCATGTCCAGTTTGTGCCGTAGTATCCGCAGGCGTTTTGTGCGCACATCGCGAGCAGACTCGGCTCGAAATTCAGCTTGCTCAAATCCACATCAACTACCTGCGTGTAACCCGCTTCGTTTGCTTTTTGCTTGAAAATCTCTTTACTATTCAAAATGTATTCCTTTCTATCTCTATCAATATACTATACGTTATGTCACGCGTTATGCAAGCCTTTTAGAAAGCAAATCCGCCGACAGCCCTTGCTGTCACTTTTATCTCGAGGCAAATCCCTTCACTGCTGCTTTCGTCTGTAGTGGTGTTAACCATGATTTCTCCGACAGCGCCTCTGCGTATCGCTTCTTCCTGCGCTTGAGCTGATGCCGCTTTTTTGGCTTCCCGCAAAGCATCGGGCAGCTCTACGTGGTAGCTTTGACAAGCACCCATAACGAAGTAACCTTTGAGTCCTGCGGGATGATAGTCCGGTCGTACTTGTATTTCGCTTATCGCGCTGACGTTGCCGACTATTGCGCCGAGTGCGTTGGCGACGTTTGCGTGCTTTGGAATCACATATGACGCACCAAGCGCATCCGCGACGTCCGGCAGGAATATGTGAATAGGAGCACCAAGACCCACCAGCGCGAAGCCGGTCGAGAATTTAAAGTCCACTAGGTCGGTGCTCTGCGGCAGCTTCGCACGTGCCCAGCTTTCTTCCACGAGCAGCTCCAGCCGGTCGCCGAGTCCGTGCAGCTTAAATTTCTGGTGTGTTTTTTTCAAAATTGCGCTGACTATGGTCGTGTACATGGTTTGCTTGATGCGGTCGTACACCAGCTCGATTAGCGCCTGCGTTGTTGTGTCTTTAGAGCGCGCTACAACCGCCGCGCCGAGCTTTGCTGCATCTGCATCGAACTCATTAAAATCGCCGTTTATGTGCATCAAGTCGGTTGGAGTAAGCCCTGCCCGCGCTACAACACCTTCCCTCTCAAGCCTGTTGATATTAAAATTATAGACATCCGTGCCCGCGGCTTTTGCGGCTTCGCCCAATATCAGCGGACCGTTCGCAAGCGCTGCACACAGCTTTATCTCCTGTTGCGAGTATAGAGACTCGTCGCCAATATTGCTCATCAAGCAAACGAACTCGTGCATGGGCATGGCTGAGATTTTCTGCTGCTCTGAGAGCTTTTTGAGGCTGGATGTTACGCTCGGCCAACGATGTGCCGCAATGCAAAGCGGCATAACGCGTGTTGGACCAAGGACCAGCTTATCTAAGCTATCGAAGCGAATTTGGCTGTCGCCCCCAAGCCCGATCGTATCTACCTGCACCGCTTTCACAAAGGTCTGCCATTTGCCGATGTTTACGCCATCTTTCGCCTTTAGCGGAACGCC
The DNA here is from genome assembly GCA_018648645.1 of Clostridia bacterium. Lineage (GTDB taxonomy): Bacteria > Bacillota > Clostridia > Christensenellales > SZUA-584 > JABGQS01. Next base: position 66,101 of record JABGQS010000013.1, on the reverse strand, counting down.
GTCCTGCACTATCGCGATGTCGGTGGTTGTTCCGCCCATGTCGATTACAATGCTGTCTTTCTCGCCAGTAAGCTTGACCCCGCCCATAACGCTGGCGGCAGGTCCGCACAGCAGTGTGTCTACCGGGCGCACCGAAGTGTATGACTCGCTCATCAGCGTACAGTCGCTTCGCACGATGACCAGCGGCGCGTTTATATCGCGCTGTTTTAGTGATTTCTTGATTGCGTCGATAAAATCTTCGATGATTGGGATGAGGCGCGCGTTAAGAATTGTGCTGGCACCGCGCTTGAGTGCGTTAAGATCGGTAAAAAGCTCGTGCCCGCAGATAGCGGGAATGCCAAACTCGTTGCTGATGTACTCCTGCGCCTTCTTTTCGGATGTCGGGTTTAGGCTGCCAAAAAGCTCTACGATAGCGACCGCGTCGGCATCGCTTAGAAAACCCGGCATATCTTCACGCAAAGCCTGCCAATCAGGCTCTTCTTTGATGGCGCCTTTCATATCGACGCCGCCGTTTAGAAAATAAATCTCGCTGCTGTCCGGCAGCCCGTAAGGCGCGCCGAACTTCTCGATTAGTTTGTCTTCGACCCCGAGATAAATCAGCTTTGCACGCCAGCCTTTGTCTTCGACGCAGGCGTTTGTGGCGAGCGTTGTGGACAGCGAAACAAAGTCGATTTTGCTTAGCCACTCTTTGTCGAACTCGTCTATAGCGTTGCTGATGCCGATGGACAAATCCTCTTTTGTCGTTAGTGCTTTTGCTGTGAGCAGAATTTTCTTGCCCGTAAATTCATATAGCACTGCGTCCGTGTACGTGCCTCCGGTGTCAATACCCAGCCCGATTTTCATTTCATGTGCCTTTCATCTATAAATATTGGTTGTTTTTTTATTAGCTTCGAGTTTTAATATATGACAACCGTGCAAAAAATGCAATTTAAATTTTTGCAGCATGGTAAGTTGTTTGATGGTTTTTGTTTGAGACGCTATCAAAATGAGTTGAGCTTCTAAGCCTGATAAGCGAGCTTGGCGAGGACGCAAGTTTGTGATTTCTGCATGCGAACAGGAAACTCACTAGCATATTCTTGGCAGTATCTCTCCGGTCAACTCGTCCAAAATTCTGCTGCTGCCGATAGCGGTTTGCAGCACTACACCCTGCTTCTTGTCCGTGACCTCGCCGATAATGGCAGCGTTTTTGCCGTACTTATTCCCTCGCAGAACTTCTATCGCTTTGTCTGCTTCCTCTGCGGCGATAAAAATCAGCAGCTTGCCTTCGTTTGCCATGTAGAGCGGGTCCATACCGAAAAGCTCGCACGCACCGAGCACGCTTTGCTCTATCGGTAAAGCCTGCTCGAAGATATTTATCCCGACTTTAGACTGGCGGGCAATCTCACCTGCTACCGTTGCTACGCCGCCTCTTGTCGGGTCTCTCATGCATCGCACATTGCTGCACTGTGCAAGTAGCTCCTTCACCATTCCGTTTAGGGGCGCGCAGTCGCTTACGCTCGGCGTTGTGAACGAAAGCCCTTCTCGACATGCAAGAATTGCTGCGGCGTGATCGCCTATGTTGCCGTTGATTATGATTTTGTCGCCGGGCTGCACAAACTCGCCGCCGATGTCCGCGTCAATGCTCTTTATCCCTATACCCGTCGTGTTGATGTATATGCCGTCTGCCGCGCCGTGCTCTACCACCTTTGTATCGCCCGCGATAACCAGCACGCCGGCTTCCTCGCTTGCCTTTTTGATGGACTTGCATATGTCCTCAAGGTCGGCAATCGGCAAACCCTCCTCGATGATGAGAGCAAGCGTTAAGTATTTCACATCTGCACCGCTGCAGGCAACGTCGTTGACCGTGCCGCAGACCGCTAATTTGCCTATGTCTCCGCCCGGGAATTTGTATGGTTTTATTACAAACGAATCGGTGGAAACGATTGTCTTGCTGCCACCGTCTATCTGCGCAAAATCGTTCATTTTGTCTAGAATAGGGTTAGAGAAATATTTACCCGCAAATCCTTCAATCAATTTTCGCATTTGTTTGCCGCCGCTTCCGTGAGCGAGCAGAATCAGCTCGTTTTTCATGAGTCGCTGCCTCCGATGTTTCTATATTTGTAATATGCTGCGCACGTTCCTTCGGTCGAGACCATGCACGGTCCGACAGGGTTTTCGGGCACGCATTTGCTTGCGAAGTGGGCGCAGTCGGGCGGCGTTTTGGTTCCGCACAGTATCTGCCCGCACAGGCAGCCAGCGGGCTCTATCGGCGGCGCGATGTCGATGCGCATGATGCTTTCTATATCAAACGCTACGTAATCCTCGTTAAGCTTAAGCCCTGAACCGGCGATTGTCCCCATCCCCCGCCATGATGCGTCGCAAGGCTCGAAAACCTGCGCAATGACCTGCTGCGCTTTTATGTTGCCGGTGTCAGACACAACGCGCTCGTACGCGTTTACAATCGCAATTTTGGAGCTCGTAATCATGTCTACAATCATGTATATCGCTTTCAATAAATCGAGCGGCTCGAACCCGGCGATGACACCCGGAAGTGAATATTGCTCTGCCAGAAAGCGGTACGCGTTTGCGCCGATAATTGAGGAGACGTGCCCGGGCAGAAGCAGACCGTCTACATTGTTGTCCATGCCCGCAATTGCTTCGAGCGCTATTGGAACCGTTTTGTGCGCACACAGTACGAAGAAATTGTTGATGCCGCGCTGTTTGGCGCTTTTAAGTGCGACCGCGATAGCCGGTATTGTTGTCTCGAAACCGACTGCGATGAATACGACCTTTTTGTCCGGATGCTTTTTGGCAAGCTCTAACGCCAAAAGCGGCGAGTATACTACCTGCACATTTGCACCGTTTGCTTTTTGCAGATTCAGCGAACTGTAGCTCCCCGGCACTCGAAGCATGTCGCCAAAGGTTGCGACTATGACATCACTCTGACCCGCCAGCCATATCATTTTGTCTATTACAGAATTCTCCGTTACGCAAACCGGGCATCCGGGACCCGAAAGCAATTTGATGCCGGTCGGAATCATGTCTCTGATGCCGTGACGGAAAAGCGCCATTGTGTGTGTTCCGCACACTTCCATAATTGTTATGTCTCTGTCTGCCGTTTTGGCAATCAGGTGTTTGAGTTTTTCTATGCCCTCGCCGGGCGTTCTGAATTGGTCAAAGTTCATTGGCGTCCACATCCAATTCGTCTATAATCTTGAGCGCATCGGCCGCAAGCTCTTCGTCGATGGTGTTGATAGCGATGCCTGCGTGAATCAACACCCAGTCGCCGACATTGATATCGACCAGAGAAATGTTGGTTTTTTGCGTAACGCCTCTGATATCTACAAACGCGTTGTCCTTGTCAATTATTTTTGTAATTCTTGCCGGTGCTGCCAAACACATTTAAATCACCTCGTTTGCTGCTATTAGTTGTCCGATACACAGCCCGCCGTCGCCTGCGGGGAAAGTTCTTTGAAGGTATACTTCATACCCGTTTCCCCTGAGCAGCGCTTCTGCCCTGTCGCTGATGAGCGAGTTGTTGAAAACGCCGCCTGACAAAGCCACTTTTGTAATTCCGCTCTGCCGGCTTATAATCTGTGTCATTTTTATAATGTATTCTATCACACTGTTGTGGAATTTTGCGCTTATCGTACCGATTGGCGTCTTTTCTTCTAAATCCAGCAGTATTTCGCCAATCATGCTCTCCCACATCCACAAATGAAGCCCGTCATATTCACGGAGCGAGACTGTATATGCATCGGTAATACTCTTGTCTGCGACGCTTTCCAGCCGTATCGCGGCGCCGGCCTCGTAAAGCGAAGAGCTACCCAGCCCAATGATGCTGGAGACGCCGTCGAAGAGTCTGCCCATGCTGGAGGTCGGCACGGTGTTGATGTTTTGCTCTATCATCTCTTGAATAACTTGTATGTTTTGCGAGGCGATATCTTGAAGAAATTCGTATTGGTTTGCATCCACACGACCTACCGCTTGATTAATCAGCGAAACGCCGCATCTGTATACGTCTTTGGCGCATATGTCGCCTCCGGGAAGAGCGAAATAACCTAAGTGAGAGATGCGCTTGAACTGCTTGAAAGAGACGATGCCGGCTTCGCAGCCCCAAATTGCGCCGTCGGTACCGTAGCCCGTGCCGTCCATGCAGAAGCCGATTGCAGGCTCGTCCATTATGCCGTACTCGAGAAGGGTGGCTGCCAAATGCGCATGGTGGTGCTGTACTTTTATCACCCGGTGCCCGGATTCGCTCGCCCATTTTGTTGACAGGTAACCCGGGTGCATATCGCACGCGACCACTTTCGGCGATACGCCAAAAAGCTGTTTGAACTCGTGAATGCTTTGCTTGAACAACTCGTACGTTTGCGCGTATTTCAAATCGCCGATGTGCGGGCTGACGAAGATGTTGCTGCCGCGGCTGACTGCAAAGGTGTTTTTAAGCTCTGCGCCAACCGCCAGAATAGGCGTTTTCAATTTGTCTGCTTTCACAATGCCGGGCGCGTATCCCCGCGCTCTTCTGATTGCCTGCGGTAATTCGTTGGTTACTTTGTACACCGAGTCGTCTACTCTGCGGTGAATTTTTCTGTTGTGCATCAATATATAGTCGGCGATATCCGCAAGATTTGCTTTGGCATCCTCATCGTCGCTGATGATTGGCATGTCCGATATATTGGCGCTGGTCATCACCAATGTGTCCACTATCTCCATAAGCAGAATGTGAATGGGTGTGTAGGGAAGCATGACGCCGAGATAATCGTTGTCGCTTGACACGTTGTCTGCGATTGTGCTTGCTTTCCGTTTTTCCATAAGCACGATTGGGTTGTGCGGGCTGAGTAGCAATTCCGTTTCTTCGGGCGAGATGTGGCAATGGTTTTGCGCTGCCAAAACGTCTTTGCACATGACGGCGAACGGTTTTGCTTCGCGATGCTTTCGCTCTCGCAGAGCTGCGAGCGCGTCCGAGTTGCTTGCGTCGCAGCAAAGCTGGTAGCCCCCAAGACCCTTTAGCGCGACGATTTGTCCGCGTTTCAGCGCATCTGCGATAAGCGAAATATAGTCGCCATCGCCGACTTGCACACATGCTTTGTCTTTGGTGTTATACAAAGAGAGCTTTGGTCCGCAAACTGCGCAGGCGTTTGGCTGGCTGTGGTAGCGCCTGTCATTTGGGTCGTCATACTCGCTTTGGCAAGCCGGGCACATTGTGAATTCATCCATGACGGTGCTGCTCCTGTCATATGGAACGTCGCGGATAATCGAGTATCTGGGTCCGCAGTATGTGCAGGTGGTGAAAGGATAGCGATATCGGCGGTTGCTTTCGTCCAGAATATCGCTTTTACAGTCGGCGCAAGTTGACAAATCTGGCGAGATAAAAATCTCGTTTCCTGAGAGTTTTTCGCTTTTTTCTATTGTGAAGGATTTTGCGCCAATGGGGGCTACTTTAAGGATTTGCATATCCTCGATGGACGAAATGTTTGGACTCTGTGGCTCGATTGACTTCGCAAAGTTGTCGAGTGCATGCTGAGCGCCCTCGACATAAACGTGCACGCCCATCAACGTGTTAGTGACATAGCCGTTAAGCTCGAATTTCTTTGCGAGCCGATATATGAAAGGCCGGAAACCCACCCCCTGAACAATCCCTGTAATATCTATTTTGTATGCTGAGTCTGCCATAGTTTTCTTTTATCCTTTAGCCAATTAACAAAGTCCGCTACGCCGTCGCCGGTTTTGCATGACATCTCGAACACCGGCACGTCCGGTTTTAGTGCATGCACGCCTTTGTAGAAAACCTCTTTATCAAAATCAATATACGGCAGCAGGTCGGTCTTGTTGAGTATTATCGCGTCTGCTGCTGCAAACATGGATGTGTATTTGTACGGTTTGTCGTGACCTTCGGGGACGCTGGCGATGAGTAGCTTCATGTTTTCGCCGAGGTCATGAGAAGACGGGCACACGAGGTTGCCGACGTTCTCGATGAGGAAAATGGCGTTTTTTGCGGGCTTTAGCTCGCTCAGCGATACGCGTATCATGTTGGCGTCGAGGTGGCAGCCGCCGCCCGTGTTGATTTGCATGACGGGGATGCCGCGCTTGCGGATTTTGTCGGTGTCTATCTGCGACGCAATGTCGCCCTCGAGAATCGCCATGTCGATTTTGCCGTCGATTGTCTCGATAATCTTTAGCAGCACGCTCGTTTTGCCCGCACCCGGTGACGCCAGAACGTTGACTGTAAATATGCCGTCGTCAATAAATCGTTGGCGATTTTCTGCCGCAATCTCGTTGTTGCGGTTCATTATGTTCTTTTGAACTTTAATCTCCATGAATATATCCTCTCATTCGATCTCGATGCTCTCAATCATAAAATCGCGACCGTCATCGTTATACACGCCCGCCACTCCGCACGTTGGGCAGTTGTAGTCGGTGTGTGTCAGGGCAAAATCTGTGTCGCAGTTGCGGCAATGAAGCTGTGCCTCGACCTTTGTTACAATCAGCTTTGCACCCGCCGCAATCGTATCCTTTGAAAGCTCCTCATAGTACATTTGGATGCAGTCTTGCTCGAAGCCGGAAAGCGCGCCGATTGTGAGACGTATCGCGAGCACCTTTTTGGCGTCTGCTTTGGCTGCTTGCTCTATAACAATCTTTAGTATGTTTTCCGTTACTGCGTACTCATGCATGTTGCGTACCCGACAATCTGGTGCGGATTGCTTTTACAAACAAATCTGCTGCCTTTTTCACACTTTCTGAAAGCGTTTCTCCAAGAGAGAAATTCTCCGCTTGTATGCCGATGTACATCACAGCACAGCCGCATTCCGATTTGATCAATGACGCGATGACCCCAAGCGGTATCGTGTGCGTGCTTGCACTGCTTGCCGCAAATGCCGCTTCGTCTTCTATGAGTATGAACTCACCCGGCAGCCCTCCAAAGTTCGCGGCGTCTATAAAGACCACGAGCGCGGGAGAAAAAGCAATCAACTCGTCGATGTGGTTTTCCGGGTTGGTGTGGGCATCGACAAGGCGAAGCGCGGGATGGTTGTCAAGTATGGGTGCGAGCTGTTGCGCGATGTATGGGCCAACGCCGTCGTCGCTGCGAAACGTGTTTCCCGCCATTACAAAAGCGCCATTGCAACGCCCCGACAGCAGTCCGTACCGGTCGAGTTTTTGCAGTGGCGCAATCAAAGACTTTTCAATATTGTCGTGTCGGTTTCCCCTTTGCATGGTCAGCGATTGATGAACTCTACATCCAAGAAATGTGCGCTGCACGAAATGCACGGGTCGTACGCACGTACGAGCATTTCGAACATCAACGTGATTTCCTCGTCCGGTTTGTCGAGAATCTCGTGTATCAATTTGCTCATATCGTGTTCGATGTTATTGACGTTTTGGCTGGTCGGGATGATGCAGTTTGCGTTCTCGATTTTGCCGGTTTCGTCCACTTCGTAGCTGTGGAACAACAGACCGCGCGGTACTTCAACTGCGCCTACGCCAAGACCCTTATTAACTTTTATATCATTACGCTCGTTAAGCCCGACAGTAATCGCTTCGCTTTGGTCGGTGCCGTTTGCCTTAAGGTCTTCGAGAATCGCGATAGACTCTTCCATGTAGTGCATGCACTCTACCAATTGCGCCGCGGTGTTCATATATGGGTTGATGATTGGCGGCTTCATGCCAAGCGCGTCTGCAACAGCTTTGGCTTTCGGGTTCAGTTTTTCGGAATTGATATTGAAGCGCGCTAGTGCGCCCGTCATGTACGATTTTCTGCTGGCTTTTGCGTGCTTTGCCGATGAGTGCGGCATTACAAACTCGTTCGTTATTTTTAAGTACTCGCTTTTGTCGAGACGCAGACCGTCGGAAGAACCCAAATCGCCTTCGAGCGTTGGGTACTCGTCATCATCGGTGACCAAAGCGACGTATTCTGTTTCGCGTTCGAACACGGGAATGGCCGGTGCCAAAGTTTTGATAAGCTCTACTGTCGAATCCATATCCGGACGCATATCGTAAAGAATATCGAGCATAGCGTCGAGCTCTTTTTCGCCGGGAATTTTGGTGAACCCGCCGACGATTGAAGAAATCGGGTGTATGTGTCTGCCTGCAAGAACTGCGCAGACATCGTTGCACGCTTTTTTCATGCGCAGCGCGCGTTTAACCACGTTGCCGTGAGTATCTATCAAAGGTACAAAGCTTGGCACACCCAGCAAATCGGGCGCTACAAGCAGATAGATATGCAGTATGTGGCTGTCTAGCATCTCTTGATAGAGAAGTATTTTGCGCAGCTTGGTGGTTTGCTCGGACGGCGTGAAGCCAATAGCATCCTCTGCAGCTGCAATGGACGAGATTGTGTGACCGCATGCACAGATACCGCATATTCTTGAGGTGATATGCTGGGCTTCGAAAATGGAGCGACCTCGCAGCATCGCTTCGAAAAAGCGTGGTGCTTCAACGATATCGAGCCTACATTCTTCGACTATTCCGTCTTTTACATTGACGACGATGTTTCCGTGTCCTTCAACGCGCGTCAGATATTTAACATCTACATTAACTGATCTTGCCATGATTATTTTTTCTCCTCCGACTCAGTCGCTTTGTTATACATATCAAACTTGCCCATAATCCAATCCATTGGTATGTCGTACTTCTTGATAACATCTATGCTGGCGTTTTTGGTTGTTTCTTTGACCATACCGCGGCAGCCGTAGCATATGTTTCCGTAGTTGATACACCACGAGTTGCAGCCCGCTTTGGTGATTGGACCGAGACACGTTAAGCCCTTTTCATACATGCATTCGTTCTCGTTGAGCTTGCATTCCACGCATACAGCTTCGTCCTTGACAGTGTAGGGCAACCCTTGCAAAGCGTACTTTAGTATTTTTACAAACTCCGGCGGATAAATTGGGCATCCGTGGACGAAGTAGTCTACATCGACCACTTGGTGCACCGCCATTGTCGGTATCGTTTCGAAATAGTTTTTGCCATCCTCGCCATAAACGTATGATTGCACGTCTTCGAGCTTAAAGCTGTTCTTCATGCCGTTGATGCCGCCTATACTGGCGCACGACCCAAGAGCAATCACCGTTGTTGCTGTCTCTCTGATTTCCTTGATACGCTCGACATCGTGCGGGGTTGTGATGCTGCCTTCAATAATCGCGACATCGTATTCGTCGCTTTTCTCGGACATAACTTCTCTGAACATAACAACATCTATAGCCGCCAAAATATCCAGAAGCTCTTCTCCGAAGTTGGCAACCTGCAATTGGCACCCTTCGCAGCAAGTGAAGTCAAAAAATGCTACCGTTTTCCTTTTCATAAATGATACACTCCTATCATTTTGCTGAAACTATAAAGCTTCGATATTGTCTTTGATCTTTGCGTAGTTGAACACCGGACCTTCTTTGCAGCAATATAGGCTGCCCATCTGGCAGTGTCCGCAATGCCCGACGCCGCATTTCATATGCCGCTCGAACGATACGTAAATCTGTGATTCCGGAACTTCTTTTTTTACGAGCTCAGTGAGCACGTATTTGTACATTACCGGCGGACCGACAACAATTGCGTATGTCATATGGCTGTCGAGCGTGACGCCCGGAATAAGCGATGTGATGAGGCCGACGTTTCCGTCCCAATCGGGCGCGGCTCTGTCTACCGTGCATGCAAGGTTGACGTCGAGACGTTGCTGCCACTCGTCAAGCTCGTCGGAAAACAGAAGGTTCTCGGGCGACTTGCAGCCGAGCAGTATGCTTACTTTACCGTAATCGCGTCTGTTGTCGATGACGTAGTTGATGAGCGAGCGCAGCGGAATGATTCCAAGACCGCCTGCGATAAACAGCATGTCGTTTCCTTCGAGCATACGGACAGGAAAACCCGAGCCAAACGGTCCACGAATGCCAATCATGTCGCCTTCTTCGAGCATGTGGATGGCCGAAGTAAATGTGCCGACTTTGCGCACGACGATTTCAAAATACCCTACTTGGGACGGCGACGAGCTTATCGATATGGGTGCCTCGCCCGCACCGGGGATTGCCACCATAACGAACTGCCCCGGAACAAAGTCCAGCAGCTTGCCGCCTTTGAGCGCAATTTTGAAGTATTTTTCTTCCTTAGTTAGGAATCGGCTCTCGATGATTCTTCCTTCACTTGCCACATACGGCGATTTTAATAGTACTGTTCTTTCCATTTTACACCTCGATGTATTCTTGGAATGTTGCGTTCCTATTTTTTCTCTTCAATTAATGTTTCTATTGTTTCTTTAAGGTTGATTTTTGCCATACACGTTCTTGAGCACCGACCACAGCCTGTGCAAAAATAACGGTTGTATTTTTCGAATGGGTAGTTGAATTTGCGCATGTATCTGTGGCGCTGCCGCCCGCCGCGCTCCGGCCGGAAGTTCTCGCCGCCCGAGATCATTGCAAACGGCCTGCTTTGGCAGGAGTCCCACTTGCGTACCATCTTGCCTTTGTTAAAATCAAGGTCAATTTCGTCCTCAACGTCATAACAATAGCAGGTTGGGCACACGTTTGTGCAGTTGCCGCATGAGAGGCATTTCTCGTGAATACTGTCCCAAACCTCGGCTTGGAATGACTCTTCGAACAGGGGCTTTAGCTCCTTGCGCTCTATATCGATTTCCGGCTGGAATACTTCTCTTTTCTTGTTGCGCATTTTGTTGAGCATTGTCATAGACTCTGCGTCAGCCGGCTTTACCATTGCGAGTTTGCCCATCAGCTCTTCGCCGTCTACAGTGTTTACATGAATGACGAATCGGTCCTCTAGCTCTGTCATAAGCAGGTCGTAGCCGCCGTTTGCGTTGTGGTTGTCCATCAATCCGCAGGTGGCGTATTCGTCGCAGTAATCGTTGCACTCGAGCCCGATGATAAGTATTCTCTTCTTTCTGATAATGTAGTGGACGTCGTTTGGTCGGTCAGAAAACACGAGGTTGAGGCATTGAATGCCTGCAAGATCGCACGTGTGCACGCCAAAGAGCGTGATTGCCTCAGAATAAAGTATGGCTTCCCACTTGTTCTGCTTTTTCTCGTATTCTACGATGGTTTCGTTTTGCGGCATAAAATACTTTTTGGGCGGGAGTATTGTCGGTATGTAGTTCAGCGACACGTCCTCCGCAGCGGTCACCTCATCGAACGCAAAGCTCTTGCTGCCGCGCTTAACAGGCGCAACAAGTTTTTGGATCTTAGCCAGCCTTTCAACAAAGTCGTCGAAATCGTTTTTGAAAAGAATAAGATACTGTTCCATATTCTACCTCGCTATATTGTGTATGTGTCAGTTCATTAAATCACTATGTTTTTTTAAATCTCTAAAGTAAAATTCCTTGGTGTCGGTGGTTTCATCACGTGCTGTAAAAAAAGGTCTTTTTGTCGTACGGTTCATGTGAAATATTTCACATTTATGCCTAAACTCAAAACAGACAAAGTGTAAATGCTGTTGTGTTTGAGCTCATTTATCATGATAATGTACACACGCCAAATTGTCAACATAAAAGTCATAAGGACCACAAAAAAATCATAAACTTGCTTTGATATTGGCATTACAGATATATATTGGCACTCGCGTTTTGTGTCATATTGGTATTAGTGTTATGATAGAACCATTAATAAGGAAGAGGTGCATTATGATGGAATATGTGAAAATTGACAGTGCGTCAGAGTTGAGTGACGGCGGCAAAATGAAGGTCGTTGTAAACGGCAAAACGCTGATGCTGGCAAAGCTGGACGGTGCATATTATGCCCTTGATAACAAGTGTCCTCACATGGGTGGTTCACTCTCGGACGGTAATCTAAATGGCGGCAACATCGTATGTCCGCGTCACGGGTCTGCGTTCGATGTGAGAACGGGCAAAGCTGTGCACGGAGGCAAACTGGCTTTCATCAAATTTAAGGTGGGTGACGCAATCGCTTATCCCGTCAAAACACAGGACGGGGATGTGCTGGTTGGTACTGAGTAGGCTCCCTCAGCTATTGCGACAGCAGTTGCAACCAACAAAAAAAACATGCTGCTATCCTATATGAACAGCAACATGTATTTGGTTGCTAATGAATCAAAAAGCCCGATACTTTAACTAAACGTAAACGCTCTATCGGTTTCGTCATGAATCCGCTTTGCTTACCAGATAGATTAGTCTATGACTTCCATCAATTTGCCGCAGCACAGCGGTATGGGCGATCCCTTTTTAACATCCACAAAGTTGTTGCAGGTTGCACAGTAGCATCTGCTGTCTTCATCTACAGCAATTGCGGTATACTCCTGCTTTGTCTGCGGCAGACCTTCAATATGAAATGATGCGCCGGAGTTATTCTTTGCCGGGACAAATTCGCCAATCGGCACCATTTTTCTGCTTTGGTCGTTGCAGTCGATCATTAGTCTCCACAGCGCTTCAAGCTCTGCCTTTTCGTGTGTGCTTTCAGGCACAAGATTTACAACGTTTTTCTCAATGCTAATTTTCATAAGTACAGTTCCCTTTCACGTTTTGTGTTCGTTTTGTTTTCATATGATATTATTGTATATTTTATTACCGCCGGGTATATAGCACAAAAGTATGATAAATTGTAAAATTAAGTTGACTTTCCCTGCGTAGCAAATGCGGTAAACGCTTTTATGGATATTGCGTGTATATGTTCATCCGCGCTCCTCTGGCGAACCCTATCAACGTGATGCCGAGCGATTTAGCCAGGTCGATAGCTGCATCCGTCGGCGCTGATCTTGACACCACGACAGGAATGCGCCGCTTTGCCGCTTTTTTGATTATCTCGCTGGATATCCGCCCGGATGTGAGTATCATCTTGTCGCTTAGGTCAATGTTGTCCTGCAATGCTTGTCCGAGGATTTTTTCCAGCGCGTTATGGCGCCCGATATCTTCTTCGAATAGAATAATCTCGTCCTGCGAGCACAATGCGCAACTGTGCACACCCCCCGTTTTGAGGAATATTTCCGATTTTTTATTGAACTGTTTGATGAGCTCTAAAACTTTGAGCTGGTCTATCTTGATGGTTGTCTCGATTTTCTTATAGTCCGCCGCTGATACATTCTCGACAGACTTGCCGCTTGCGCAGCCGCTGGTGATCGTTTTTCTAAAGTCGATATCCCCAATTGCTTTCATGCGCTTTTTTGTCAGCGTGACGAGCGCAATGCCGTCCTTGTGGCATATAAAAATGTCCGAAATCTGCGAAAACGATTCGATTATTCCTTCTGAGTAAAGAAAGCCAACCACAAGGCTTTGCAGCGATTTTGGTGTGCACAGCATTGTGACGAGTTCATCTCCGTTCAAAAAAACCGTTAAAGAGTATTCGACCACCACGCTGTCGGCGACCGACTCAAGTTCGCCGCCCGAATAATTAATTATATCAAACTGTTTGGTCACGTCCATGGGACTCTCCTTCAAGTCTGCGATACTTTTTTGATTTTTGCAGCGCAAACTTTCAGCTCGGGTATCTTTGCAACCGGGTCGAGTGCGGGGTTCGTTAGCATGTTTGCAGGTCCGTCAGCAAAGTGGAACGGCATAAACAGCAGCCCTTGCTTGACCATGTCGGTGACTTTAGCGGTGGTCGTCACCTCTCCGCGCCGAGACGCAACGATTAGTTTGTCACCGTTTCTTATGCTGAGTTTGTCTGCGTCCTTCGGATGAATCTGCACAAACGATTTGGGAAACATCTTTCTGATTCCCTCCACCCGTTTAGTCATGGTAGCGGTGTGATAGTGATACAGTATACGACCTGTGGAGAAATAGAACGGGTACTCGCTGTCCGGAAGTTCGTCGCTGGGCACGTACGGCGCGGGTGCGAAAAGCCCTTTGCCGCGTGCGATTTTGTCTTTGTGCAGATATTTCGTGCCGGGGTGCGACGCATCGGGACACGGCCACTGCAGACCTTCGTCCTCGATTCGCTCGAAGCTGATGCCGCCGTAAAGCGGTGTAAGCTGGCAAATTTCGTCCATGATTTCATTTGGGTGATTGTAGGTTTGCGCAAGACCCATTTTGCTCATCAACGCCATGATAATCTGCCAATCAGCTTTACTTTGTCCTATCGGTTCTATCGCTTTGCGCACGCGCTGTACCCTGCGCTCTGTGTTAGTGAATGTTCCGTCCTTTTCTGCAAACGAAGTGGCGGGAAGAATCACATCGGCAAACGCCGTTGTTTCCGTCATAAAGATGTCCTGCACAACAATGAATTCGCTGTCATTTAGAGCTTGCTCTACGTGGTTTAAATCGGGGTCGGAAACCATCGGATTTTCGCCCATGATGTACAGGAATTTGATGTCGCCTTCGCCGCTCTTTCGGATAATTTCGGTTAGCGTAAGTCCGTTTTTGTCGGACAGCTTGGCTCCCCACGCCTTGCTAAATTTAGCCCTTGCCTGCTCGTCGGTAACTTTTTGATAGCCTGTGAACACGTTTGGAAGCGCGCCGATGTCGCAAGCGCCCTGCACGTTGTTTTGTCCGCGCAGTGGGTTGACGCCGCCTGACTCGATACCAACGTTACCGCACAGCAGCGCTAAGTTGCTGACGCTCTTGACGCCGTCCGTGCCGCTCGTGTGCTGGGTGACGCCCATGCTGTAGAATATGCCCGCTTTGTCTGCGCTTGCGTACAGCCGCGCAGCAGCTCGTATATCGTCCGCGTGTACGTCGCAGATTTTTGCAGCGATTTCGGGCGGGCACTGCGCAACCAGCGCTTTAAGCGCGTCATAGTTCTCGGTTTTCTGCGCGATATAGTTTTTGTCTTGGAGTCCTTCTTCGATAATGACGTGCATCATCGCGTTGTACACGGCGACGTTTGTCCCCGGGTTAATCTGCAAAAACACATCCGCCGTTTGTGCAAGCTCGATTCTGCGCGGCTCGATGACGATGAGTTTTGCGCCGCGCGTTTGCGCCTGCTTCATGAATGAGCCCAAAACCGGATGCGTTTTGGTGGTGTTTGATCCGCTGACGAGTATTACATCGGCACCGAGAATTTCGGCGTTGCTGTTTGTCATGGCGCCGCTGCCGAGCGTTGTGCCAAGCCCCGTGACTGTAGACGCGTGGCACAACCGCGCGCAATGGTCTACATTGTTTGTGCCGAGCATTCTTATAAATTTTTGGAACAGATAGTTTTCCTCGTTGGTGACTCTGGCGGAGGAAAGCCCTGCGATAGCATCCGCGCCGTGTTTGTCTCTTACATCGGTGATTTTGTCTGCGATAAGGCTTAGTGCCTGCTCCCATGTTGACTCGACAAACTCGCCGTTCCGCTTGATAAGCGGCACCGTCAACCTGTCCGGCTTGTCGATAAACTCCATGCCGAACTTGCCTTTCACGCAAAGCAGACCGCGGTTGGCGAGGCCATTTACCGGCTCTACATCTATGACGTGATTGTCATCGATAATTAGGTTCATTTGGCAGCCGACGCCGCAATATGGACACGTTGTTTTCACTTTTCCGGTTTCGGACGAGCGCCGTTTACCTTTTGGCTTTGGCAGCAATGCGTCCACAGGGCATGCCGATACGCAGTTGCCGCAGGAAACGCAAACCGATTTGTCCAGAGACTCGTCGAACGCAGCAGCTACGCGTGTTTCGAAGCCTCTGCCTGCGCGCCCGATAGCGCCGTTTACTTGAAGCTCGCCACAGACCCGTGTGCAGTTGCCGCACAGTATGCACTTGTTCGCGTCGTAGTCGTAGAACTTGTTGCTGGTGTCGGGAGCGTAATTCTTGGTCTCGCCGCCTGCGAATCTTGAATCCTCTACTCCGTAGTCGGAGCAGTAAGTTTGCAATGCGCAGCGATTGTTCTTCTCGCATGTATCGCAATCGAGCGGATGGTTCGCTATGATAAGCTCGAGAAGCATTTTGCGGGTTTTGATTACTCTGTCGGTGTCGGTACGGATACCCATACCCTCGCTTACCGCCGTTGCGCAGGAGGGCGACAGAGTTTTGCGTCCGTCAATCTCCACCACGCAGATTCGGCAGGCTGCACCGTTTTTGGCGTCCAACAGCTCGTTGTCGCACAGTGCGGGAATATGGATGCCGTTCTTTGCGGCGGCGCTAAGCACGCTGCTGCCGAGCTGCGCTTTTATTTGCTTGTCGTTTATCGTGATGTTCACTGTGCCCATATCGGCTCTCCTACTTCTTTATGATTGCGTCAAATTTGCAGACTTTATAGCACGCATCGCAACGTATGCATTTGCTCTGCTCTATGTAATGAACTTGCTTGACCTCGCCGGTTATTGCTTGCGTCGGGCACGCTTTTTTACAGAGCGTGCAGCCAGTGCAGTTGCCCTCATCAACGCTGAAACGCAGCAAAGCCGTGCACTTGCCTGCGGGACATTTATGGTCTGTGATGTGCGCAAGATACTCCTTGCTGAACTTTGTCATCGTGGAAAGAACAGGATTGGGTGCTGTTTGCCCGAGACCGCAAAGAGACGAGTCTTTGACGACTTCGCACAACTGCCGTATGGTTTGCAAGTCTTTTAAAGCCGCTTCACCCTGCGTAATTTTTGCAAGCAGCTCGTGCAGCCGCTTTGTGCCCTCGCGGCAGGGTGTGCATTTTCCGCACGATTCTTCCACGAGAAACTCCATGTAGAATTTCGCAAAGTCTACCATGCAGTCACTTTCGTCCATCACGATCATGCCACCGCTGCCCATCATTGAACCCACCGCCAGCAGGTTTTCATAATCTATCGGGGTGTTAAGGTCGTCCGCCGTGAGGCACCCGCCTGACGGTCCGCCCGTTTGTACGGCTTTGAATGCTTTGCCGCCCGCAATGCCGCCGCCGATGTCGTATATCACTTCACGCAGGGTGATGCCCATCGGCACTTCTATCAGCCCGACGTTATTGACTTTGCCCGCGAGTGAAAACACTTTTGTGCCTTTTGATTTGTCGGTTCCAATGTCGGCAAACCACTTCGCGCCGTTTAGTATTATGCTTGGGATGTTTGCGAACGTTTCGACGTTGTTAACGTTGGTCGGCTTGCCCCAATACCCTTCGTCCGCAGGATACGGAGGTCGCATTGTCGGCTCGCCCCTCTCGCCTTCCATCGAGCGGATGAGCGCCGTTTCCTCGCCGCACACGAACGAGCCTGCGCCGTACTTGATTTCGATGTCGAAATCGAAGCCGTTGCCGTTGCAGTTCTTGCCGATGAATCCGTATTCCCTCGCGTCGGCTATCGCCCTCTCCAGCCTGTGAATCGCCAGCGGGTACTCCGCCCGGATGTATATTTTGCCCTCGTTTGCGCCGATGGCATAGCCGCAGATAGTCATGGCTTCGATTACGCTGTGCGGGTCGCCTTCGAGAATCGACCTGTCCATGAAAGCGCCGGGGTCGCCTTCGTCCGCGTTGCAGATTACGTATTTGATGTCCGACTGTTTCGCGCTTGCCAGCTCCCACTTGCGCCCTGTCGGGAAACCGCCGCCTCCGCGTCCTCGCAGTCCAGATTGTTTTACGTTATCAATCACTTGGTCGGGCGACAGCTGCTCAAACACTGTGGCGAGCGCTTTGTACCCGTCGAATGCGATGTACTCGTCGATATTTTCGGGGTCGATAACGCCGCAGTTACGTAGCGCGATGCGCCGCTGCTTTTTGTAAAACGTCATGTTGTTTAGTGATGTGACAACGTCCATAGCTGCTCCCTATTGGTGCTCGCGAATAATCTTTTTTACGTCTTTGCGCTCGACATTGCCGTAAACTTTTTCGTCAATCATAATTACCGGCGCCATTGCGCACGTGCCTACGCACCGCAGCGTGTCGATTGAAAACCTGCCGTCCGGCGTTACCTCGCCGACATCGATTGACAAAATCTGCTTTAGTTCGCTGAGCACGTCCTTTGCGCCTTTTATAAAACACGCCGTCCCTAGGCAGATTGAAATCGGGATCTGCCCTTTTGGTTTCATAGTAAAAAATGCGTAAAACTCGACAACGCCGTACACTTTTGATACAGGTATTTTTAACTGACCTGCCACAAACTCCTGAACCTCGCGCGGCAGATATCCGAATATGCTCTGCGCTTTGTGCAGCACCGAAATAAGCGCGCCCTTGCGCTCCGGCAAATCGGCAATGAAGTGAGCCAGCTCGTCATATAGCAATTGATTTTTATTCTTTGTGCAGCCCGTCATAAGATGCTCCCCTTTGATGTTTAACTATACAAAAATAATATCATACTTGCACTTCTTTGTCTCTATATAATGAGGGCAAGATGTATGCGTGCGCGCAAATACGCCCACAGAGAGAGCGCCGCGGGCTTTAAGACTCTGTAATATATACAATTCGCTGCTATTATAGTATAATTCAAGTAGATAATAAACTTTTGGAGGCGAAGATATGAAAAAAACATTTTTTATTTTGCTTGCGATAATATTGTCACTGTTGCTTGTCGCATGTGCGGCTTCAGTTTCAACAACTGCAGAGACTAGTGCAGAGACTACAGCCGTGGCTAATGCAGAGACTGATACAGAGGCTGATGTAGAAACTGATGCAGAGGCTGATGTAGAGACTACAGTAAAGATTAAGCTGACTTGGCCTAAGGATAAGCTCGGCAGCGTTCCGCAATTAAAAGGTATAACGATTACCGACATTACCGACACCGAGGACGGCGTATCGCTCACTTATGAGGGCGGCAATGACGACACAGCGAAAATGTACATCGAGCAGTTAAAGCGCGCGGATTGGGAATATAAAACACTAAACGATGAGATTGGCAAAATCGTTACCTGCAGCAAGCCCGGAGAGCATCTGGTGTTTACCGCCGAATATAGCGGAGCCGGTTCGTTTGTTTACTCCACGGAGTAGCCGGATTGCTCACTCACCGGCACGTACACAGCTAAGCAAGTTTGCGGATAGTGAAATATAATAAAAAGACACCCGTATTGTTATGGGGTCTTTTTTTGTTTCGCAGTTTCGCTATAGCTTCATTTTACCGAGCAGTTTGTCGAGGTACACCGATTTCATCTGCTTGCTCGCCATCAGCTTTTGCACAGGAGACAGCTTTAGGATGGCAGAAAGGACGGCGGCCAGCGCGCGGTGGCTCGCCAAAGCCTTGTTGTCGAACAGCAAGTCGGCAAGCATACCTTTCTCTATTGCGATAAGCACGGTGCGGTGCACAGAGTTTGCCGGAGTGATGATTTTGCTGTCTCGCTCTATCAGCGTTAGCGATTTGTTGGGGCACGAGCGTACGCAAACGCCGCAACCGAGGCAGTATTGCTTCTCGATGTCGGGGAGCTTCTTGTCGCCCATTGTCATCGTTATCACATCAATGGGGCAAGCCTTCTCGCAATTGCCGCAGCTTATGCATGAGATTTCGTTTAGCGTCGGTAAGTAATTGCTGGTCTGTATCGGGTGCAGGTTACCAAAGTTCTTGGCGGCGTTCAAAGCCTCGCAGCAGCATCCGCAGCAGCTGCACAGAAACGATACATCGCTGCGAGTGTTTTCTGCGAACTGAACCAGACCACGCTCGCGTGCTTCATCAAGCAGCTCAAGACCCTCGCTTGTGTCGATTTGACGCGCGTACTCGTGGCGAATCAACGTGGACGCAGACTGACCCAAGGTAAGGCATATCTCGAGCGGAGCGTCGCAATTTGTGCCTAGGTGCGCCTTGACGTGGCGGCAGTAGCACAGGCTGACCCCGATGTCGGTTGCTGTTTCTATGATGTGCGTCGCGCGCTCGTAGTCGAGCACGTATGCGGACTGCTCGGTAGAAAGCACGCTCTCGTTGACAAGCGTTCTGCCGAATCGCGTTTCGCAGCCGTCAAACAAGTCTTTGATGAAGTCCTCTTCGACGATGAGGTATTGATAAAAAAGTTCGCTCAACAGCTTTTGGTCGACGTCGCCCCTAACGCGCATCATAGCGAACTCGAAAAACCCGACCATCGGCGGCGGCAGCACGTAACGCTTTTCTCCGTTTGTTTCCATGTCGAAGAGTATGCAGCGGCTTGCCAGAGTGTCTAGAATTTTCACTGTCTCCGAAAAAGATGTGCCCCAGATTTTTGACGCCGTTTTCGGTTTGAACGGCTTTATTGGCAGCTGTGCCACGAGCTGCGCTTCCTTCTCTGAAAACAGCAGCCCTAAGATTTTGTACAGTGTTTGCGTGGGCGCAGCGCCTTGCGGAAAGCGGTTGATTCGCTCTTGCAGGTTTTTGTATGCGGATTTTGCTACGATGTGCGACATGGGTTCTCCCTTATATTATAGTTGGTTTGGATTATAGCATATTTTTGATTTATGAACCAGTCACAATTGAAAAATGCGGTAAACTGATGTAGAATTATTGTGTATCAAATAAACTCACTGTATTGCTCATTAGATGTGCAGGCATATGTTGATTTACATCGAGGCAAACGCTATGATCTTTCAGTATTTTTGGAAACACGAAATCAATTTGCCAAAAGGCATTGGCAACAACCTTGGGTGGCAGTATCTCGTGACGATTGCGCTGATGCTCGTTGCGTTTGTTTTACTGATATTGATTTATCGGAAAATGAGTGCAAAACACCGCAAGCGGCTGATGATAGCGCTGGCGATAATGATGCCGCTGCTGGAAATCAGCAGAATTATATGGAAGCTTGCTGTTGGGCAGTTTTATACGGCTGAAGATCTTCCGCTGCAAATATGCCGCATAATGCTGTTCTTGCAGCCAATCGCGATATTAACCCAAAACGCCAAGCTAAAAACATTCTGCTACACTTTTGGGCTGCCGGGCGCGCTGCTGGCTTTTGTGATGCCCACGTTTGGAAACTACCCGATAATGAGCTTCTTTTACCTGCGTTATATCATCTGTCATTTTGTGCTGGCGCTGGTGCCGCTGCTGTGGGTGTTTGGCGACAAATTCCGACCTCGCGTAAAATTGTGGGTGCTGTTGACCGCTGTTTTAGCCTTGGGGGTTGTTATGTTTGGTGCAAACGTCTTGATCGGCAGTAACTATTTCTATGTGAATTATCTGCCGACACATGTCAATATCAATCTGCCTCAGCCGTGGCACTTTATAGTGATGGTCAGCTTTATGATGGCGATTGTCACGATCACTATATTGCCTTTTTTGCTGCGAAAAAAAGAGCCCGCGCTATAAGAAGCGCACGTAGCTTTTCAATGAATGCGCTTCGAACATCTTTCCCGGAAATGATATTGTATGCACAGTCCCGCGGTTTGACCAGCCCCAGGCTTGCGGCGGAAGCTTTGGAACATTGTCATTCTCGTTTTCAATTTGGTGCAGTCCCACAAGTTCGCCAATGCGGGTGTCCACTTCGTCCTCTCCCCTGATTGTGCTTGGTGCACCAAAGGTGTAGCCATAAATATTGTCGCCGGGAAAGTCCAATTCTTTGAGCATATGGTTCATTATTTCGGCAGCAATCGCGCCGCCGCGACTGTGACCGGTCACAAGAAAAATTGTGTCTTTTCGGTTTTTTATGAAATTTTGAAATTCGCGACTGCTCGTTATGAGATCGGTGGATTGCGCAAAGCCTTTGTGCTCTGCGCCTTTAAAAAGCTTTCCTACGTCAAAGTTGCTTATCCAATCCTTAAAGGCGTTTTCAGTAAATGCGACGTCTGACCCGCGGATTGAGATTACCTTTAGCGTTACTGCATTTCTTTTTATATCAATTTGCTTCTCGGCAAGGATGATCGTATCAGACTCCTGAGCGAATATCTGAATGTTCTCTTGCTTAAATCCGAGTAACTTCAAAGTTTTCAGCTCGACTTCACCATCGGCGGTATTATCCGAATCAATCGACCCGGCGATTCGCGCTATCTTCTTGCTGTACTTTGACGGCGGGCTGCAAAAAGTGCGTCTATTTAGAGCAAGCTTGCGACCGAACAGCCTTTTAAATATCCGTTTGATAAACTTCATTGCAGCTCTCGCTTTCTCTTTTCAATCAGCTCAAGTTTCGAGTATCCGCCTGTTTGCGTCGGCTGCTAAAACCGAATTTCATCGGGATTTAGTCCCGAGCCGCCAAAATACGGCATCGCGTTGATCTGTGCCATGTCGTCGGGCGAGATCTCAAAATCGAAAACCTGCGCGTTTTCTATTATTCGGCTGGGCGTTGCGGATTTTGGCAGCGGTACAGTGTCGTTTTGCAGGCACCAGCGAATGCACAATTGCGCAACCGATTTGTTGTATTTGCCTGCGATCGTCCGCAGAGATTCGCTGCGCAGCATCTTTCCTGTGCCGAGCGGACTCCATGCCTCTATCAATATATCGTGCTGTTTGCAGAAAGCCATCGTTTCGTGCTGCATCTGCCCCGGGTGAAACTCGATTTGATTAACCATCGGTGCGATATTGCTCATGTCCATCAGCGCTGTCAAATGGTGCGGGAGAAAGTTACTGACGCCGATTGCCTTTACGCGCCCGTCGTGATACAACTTTTCCATCCCCCGCCATGTGTCCGCGTTCACTTCTTCCCAGTTTTTCGTTGTGCCGATTGCTGCCGGCCAGTGGACGAGGTATAGGTCGAGATAATCGAGCTTCAAGTCACTCAGCGTTTTCTCATACGCGGCTATCGTGCGTTCTTGCCCCCTCTCGCTGTTCCAAAGCTTGCTTGTCACAAACAGGTCGGCTCTGTTGATGCCGGACTGCGCGATGCCTTCTCCAACGCTAACTTCGTTTCCATAAATCGCGGCGGCGTCAATATGGCGATACCCTGCCGTAATCGCTTGCGCCACTGCGTTAACAGTCGTTTTGCCGTTTGGGGTTTGCCATGTGCCAAAACCCAAACAAGGGATTTGCTCTCCGTTTGATAGTGTGCGTGTGTCTGTTAAACTCTTCATGTTGACCGCTCCTTAATGTTTTCATGTATTTTTCAACCTAACCAAATTATACAGCAACGCTGATGCATTTTAAAGCAAACAAAATAAACATATACGTGCTCTCTATACTTATTTATACGAATTGCTATATTTGTGGACGCAACCACTCTACGCTCTTGCGTATGTTCTCCTCGGTGCCCGAACATTCGATAGATAAGTCACCGCTCCAGTTTGTTTCTTTTAGATATTTGATAATGTCGCTTATGTTCTGTGCGTTGACGCCCTCACCAATCGGCGATTCGCTGCAGGCGATACCGGTGTCCTCGCCCCGCAGAGCAGCAGCAAGTTCTGCGCTTACGTCCTTAATGTGTGCGTGTACAAGGTATTTGCGCAGCGGTTTTAGAAACTCCAGCGGGTCATTTCCGGCAATGAAAGTATTGCCCGTGTCCATGTTAAGCCGCAGGTGTTCGCTTTCGAAGTATGAGAACAGCTTGTACATATACTCGACGTTATTTGTAAGCTCGCCATGCGGCTCTATGCAAATAATCATGTCGAAATCTTCCGCCCATTTGAGAATAGCGCGATAGTTGCGTATGGTGATGTCCCATATCTCGTCGAGCGTCAAATCCGGGTCTTTAAACGCGCTGTCAGTGCTGTCAATCTTGGTGCAGCCAAGCAGCTTGCCGTACATAATGCCCTGCTGCATGTAGTGTACGCCGTAGTTTGCGCCCTCATAACTAAACATCGGGAACGCGCAGTCGAGCGCAGAAAAAGGAAGTCCCTTTGCTTCGCACTTCCTGCGAATCTCAATTGGGTTTTGGATAGAGGACACCGAAGGTTCGTATCCCATCCACTGGACATAATAATTGCCTTGAGTAAATCCGGCTTCTGTAAACTCGAGCCCGTGCTTTTGCCCCATGTCGAGCGCGGCATCAAAAGACTGACTGATTGTTCTCATGTTGTCTGCGTGCATACCTAATCTCATCATTTTTCTTATCTCCCTTTATTTATTTATATGTGCCTTTTGCGGCAAAACTTACTACCTTAAATAGTGACCGTCGTGCGGTTTGAAAGCGGCTGGTATATAATCCATGGTGTTAATTCAATTATACAGGATTTGTGCAAAATATCAAACGATATCGGCGTTTGTTTCGTTTCTTCCGGTTGTAGCACAATCATCTTTGTTTGCTCCGCTTTGCAGCAAACGATTCGCACAATATGTTTGAAGGAAAACCAAAAGAATGATATTATGAGTTATCAACTGCTAGATTGAAAGTACCACTTAATCTCGAATCATTAGCAAATCAAACGCGCACCAGAGCAGGGACAGCAAATGTCCAAACGTTTATCGCTGCAAAGCAATGAGGAGACACAATGAGTAAAGCATACGATCTTATAATAATTGGGAGCGGCTCTGCCGGATTGACCACCGCATATGAGTGCAGACAGGCAGGGTGGAGTGTGGCTGTTATTGACGACATGCCTTTTGGCGGAACTTGTGCAAACCGGGGATGCGACCCTAAAAAGGTTTTGGTGGGCGCTGCCGAGGTGATGGACCAAGTAAATCGTATGCGAGGAGTCGGTATTGAGGGCGACAGCAAAGTAGATTGGTCAAAGCTGATGGCGTTTAAGAATACTTTTACAAAGGAGCGGCCAAAAAGCACGGAGAAAGGGCTTGCCGCGGCCGGCATAGACGCATATCACGGGGTTGCGAGCTTTGAGAGCGAGGACAGTATTCGTGTAGCAGATAACCATTTAAGTGCGAAATACATCATGATCGCGAGCGGATCCAGACCAATGCCGCTTGGAATCGATGGTGAAGAGTTTATCACGTACAGCAATGATTTCTTGGATTTGGAGGAGCTGCCGGAGCAGATATTGTTTGTTGGCGGCGGGTTTATATCGTTTGAGTTCGCGCATGTTTGCGCAAGAAGCGGAAGTAAGGTGCATATTATGGAACGGGGAAGCAGACCTCTAAAGAACTTTGACGCAGATATGGTAGAGGTTCTCACACAAAAAACGCGGGACATCGGTATCGAGCTGTATCTTCAAACACAGGTGGTCAGTATTGAGCCGCGCGGCGACAAGTTTTTGGTTAAAGGAATCGGAAACGGCGAGCAGGTAACCTGTGAATGTGATTTGGTGGTGCATGGAGCGGGCAGGATACCTGCGCTTTATAATATGGAGCTTAATAAGGGCAATGTTGAGCAAAGCAAGCATGGCGTGGTGGTGAATGAGTTTTTGCAAAGCGTGAGCAACCCAAAGGTTTATAGCGCCGGAGACGCCGCCGCAACCGACGGGCTGCCGTTGACGCCGATTGCGGGAATGGAAGCAGCGATTGTCGCAAGCAACCTGCTGAACGGCAACCACGCAACAGCGAGTTATAAAGCGGTCCCGAGCGTTGTTTACAGCGTGCCAAAAGTCGCCGCGGTGGGGCTGAGTGCAGAGCAGGCGGCAGATGCCGGGATAGAGTGCGAAGTTAAGACTACGGATACTTCGGGTTGGTATACCAGCAGGCGAACCAACGATGGGTATTCGAAAATTAAAACTTTGGTAGACAAAAAGACCAATCGAATCGTCGGAGCGCACGCTGTCGGCAACTACGCAGACGAGCTGATTAATATATTTACTATGGCAATTGCTTTTGATATTGCTGCGGACGATATTAAAAAAATGATATTTGCATATCCGAGCGTTGGTTCTGACATACACTATATGATATAGTGCCTATTCATAAAGCACGGTGCTATGAATAACATCGCCTAATACTTTGAGCAATATGGCCGGCGTTATTTGAA
The DNA here is from genome assembly GCA_018648645.1 of Clostridia bacterium. Classification (GTDB taxonomy): domain Bacteria; phylum Bacillota; class Clostridia; order Christensenellales; family SZUA-584; genus JABGQS01. The sequence goes on along the minus strand of JABGQS010000013.1, from coordinate 40,639 downwards.
TTGAATACTCTCTTTGCGCTGCTAAACAAAGACTATTCGACCCTCGATTTTTCTGGATTCGTTCGGATGATTTCTCAGCCATTCCTCGAGAACCTGATATTGGGATGTGGATATCGGAATGGGTTTTTTGTGCGACAACAATTCCTCGTTCGTTATATTTAGGTACTCTTTTGAGTTTAAGTAATGAAAGCCTTGCAGCGTAATGCTGTATATTTGGTCATCTATCAAACTCTCTCCTCCGACTTTTATTGAGATGACCTCTTTCTTCGTGTCCGAATAAACAATTTCAATACCGTTGTTGAACTGATAGAATTCGCCTTCGCCGTTTCTGTTTTCGATGCGCATTATGTGGCTTATCATCCGCGAAAATGATTTGCCGCTGACGTAGTATTTGCTTAAACTGTCCTCGAAAGGGAAGCACGCTTTCAAATCGCCCAAAGTGACTACAGGCCCCAGCTTTTTTTGGCGAATTGAGCCCGAACCCACCATCACAATGTCTGCGCTTGATACGTCTGACAAAATATCGGCAACGAGGTTACCAAGAGTCGTCTCTTCCTCTCGGCAGGCATGAAAAAGCTTTTGAGAGAAGCGCGTAACAACACTGTTATACTTGGCATCCACTTCGTCTTTAAAAGTGTGTATGAACGCCTCGAGTTCCTTGTCGGGCTGCGCGGTAGTGTCGTTAATCGGCACGAGCTCCCAATTCCACTCGGCAATTGTGTTGGTGTCGGTGTCTACGCTGATGTCAAATCTTCCGATATAGTCGGTGCCTGTGCCTGCTTGAGTTATAAGGATGTCGTTAACTTGCTCGGGCTGCTCTAGGATTGAATGCGAGTGACCCCCAATTATCATGTCGACGCCCCAGTCAGGGTCGAGCATCGCCGCTAGTTTCTTGTCAAAACCCAGCCCAATGTGTGTAAGAGCAATCGTTAAGTCCATGTCGCTGTCTCTGTATGAGTTGCAGATTTTGCCGATTTCGGTTGCCGCGTCTTCGAGCGCGATGAACGTCCCTATAAGATGCGCTCGTGAAAGTGTGTCCATGATTTTCTCGGTTATGACACCGGTAAATAGGATGTTGCATCCGGCTTTTCTGAGTATAAGATATGGTCTCATCAATCGTTTGCCATACTTTTTGATGTATAGATTTGAATTGACGATTGGGAAGTTTGCCATTTTTTCGAGGAACAGCAGGTGCGGCAGACCATAATCCAGCTCGTGATTCCCGAGCGTCACCACATCGGGCGATAAATAGTTCATAATCTCGATTGTTGAAATACCTTTATACTCCGAGTCTATCAAAGAGCCTTGAACCATGTCTCCGGAGATTACGTAGATGACGTTCTCGACTTCGCTCCTTACTTTGTTCAGATATCCCGACAGCAGCGAAACGCCGCCGATGAGTTTTCCGCCGCCTTCGTTCATTTCTGCCAAAAAGTCGCCGTGCATATCGTTCGAATGAAGAATTGTAAATTTGGATATATTCATAATTTCCTCCCGCGCTGCCTATATGCTTGAAAATAAAGGCAACGTATAAGTTTGATAGAGAATCATATGCGATGCACTTGGTTGTACATCCATTTTAACACAATTTTGTCTTTTTTACGATTAACGCAGACCCCACCCAAGAAAGCAAGCCTAAAGTTTGACATAGAACTAAAAACATATATAATAATATTAAGGTAAACAGTAGCCTTTGCGGCCATGTAAGTTAGCGTTTTGAACCGTCTTATACAACGGTGTCTTTTGGCAAATCGGCTAAAGTTTATCCCCGGAAAACTTTATTTAGAGCGCAGATACCTTAACTCTAATATGAGTTGGGGTGTTTTTAATTATTAGTGGTAAAAAGATTTTGTAATACGAATGCACAGAGGACAAGCGAAGCATGAGCACCAAATACTCACCCAATATTGGAGGGGAAATCATGAGTAAGACAATATTTATTTCTAACAGGCTACCGATAACGGTTAAAAGAGAGGGCGATGATTTTGCCTATGAGAAAAGCATAGGCGGGCTTGCCACCGGGCTGAAGAACTATCACGATAATACGGATAACGTGTGGATAGGCTGGCCGGGAGTACCCAGCGACACGCTTGACACGCGAGCGCAGGAGAAGCTGGCCAAAGAACTTGAGAAGAAGTACAAATGTCTGCCCGTGTTTCTAAGCGAATGCGATGTAGAGATGTTCTACTATGGGTTTTGCAACAAGACTATTTGGCCGCTGTTTCACTACTTCATAAACAAGACCGAATACGAGGAGGAGTTGTGGGAAGCGTATCAAGATGTGAACCGTCGATTTTTTGATAAGGTCGTTTCGATAATCAGCGAGGACGACACAATCTGGATACACGATTACCAGCTTATGCTGCTGCCAGAGATGATAAAAGACAAGTTTCCAAACGCCAAAATCGGATTTTTTCTGCACATACCGTTTCCTTCATTCGAGGTGTATCGGCTTTTGGTCTGGCGCGATCAGATTTTGCACGGTTTGCTTGGCGCGGATCTGATAGGCTTTCATACGTACGATTATGTGCGGCATTTTTTGAGCAGTGTGCGCAGGCTGCTGGGATACGAGAACAATCTGAACAGGATCACGTACGATGACCGCTATGTGCAGGTGGACGCGTTTCCGATGGGTATTGATTATGACCGCTTTGTAATGGAGTATAATACTCAGCAGTTTGAAAGCGAAGCGCATCAGATTGAGAAAAGTACAATAGGCGAGAAGGTTATACTCTCGATAGACAGGCTTGATTATACCAAAGGTATTCCGGAGCGGATACGTGCGTTCGATGAGTTTTTGTGCAGGTATCCCGAGCACCTCGGCAAAGTGCGGTTTCATCTTATAGTTGCGCCGTCTCGGATCGCGGTGGATTCATACGAGGACCTGCGCAGCGAGATTGCAGAGCTGGTGAGCGAGATAAACGGGAAGCATGGGACGGTAGATTGGATGCCGATTTGGTATTACTTCCAAAGCTTTTCGCAGGAAAGCCTGATCGCATTATATAAAGGTTCAGACGTGTTGCTGGTGACTCCGCTGCGCGACGGTATGAACCTTGTCGCCAAAGAGTATATCGCCGCCAGAACGGATCAGGAAGGTATGGTTGTAATCAGCGAAACAGCCGGTGCGGCGAGCGAGCTTGGGGAAGCGGTTGTGGTTAATGCAAACGACAGCTTTGCGATATCCGAGGGTATCAAAACGGCGCTGGATATGCCGATTGAAGAGAAAAAGGCAATCAACAGCATACTGCACAAAAGGCTGAAGCGCTATAATGTACAGTTTTGGGCAGATGAGTTTATCAAAGCGATTGATCAGCCTGTCATGGCATCAGAGCAAATGGTGACCCGCAATATAGAAAAGAACAACTCAATAATTGTGGATGCGTATCTTAAAGCGAGCACGCGGATTATTTTTCTTGATTATGACGGAACGTTGGTTGGCTTCAAATCTATACCGCAAAAAGCCAAGCCCGATTCCGAGCTGAAAAAGCTGCTTTTCAAGCTGACCGAGGACCCAAAGAACACAGTGGTTATCGTTTCGGGCAGAGACCGGCATACGCTGGAAGAGTGGCTGGGAGATTTGCGGATGCATATGCTTGCTGCTCACGGACTTTGGCGCCGCGAACAAGACGGCAAATGGGCGATTACCGCCGCATTGGAAAACAGCTGGAAAGAGACTGTTTCCGGTATCATGCAAATGTATGTGGACAGAATGCCTGGCGCGCTGATAGAGGAGAAGGATTATTCGCTGGCTTTTCACTATCGCCAATGCGAGCCGGACATGGTTTCGGTAAAGCTGGGTGAGGTTCGGGCAGCTCTGAGCAGCGTGACCGAATCGATGAGCCTTGGGATTCAAGAGGGCAGCAAGGTGCTTGAAGTGAAGGACAGCCGCGTTGACAAAGGGCAGAGTGCTACACTCTTCTTGCAGAACAAGAACTACGATTTTATACTGGGCGCGGGCGATGACCATACGGACGAAGACCTTTTTGCTGCTTTGCCTCAGAGTGCCTACTCGGTTAAAATTGGGGCGGGCAGCACGAATGCTAAGTATCGGTTGAAGTCGTGGAAGTCGATGCGCACGCTGCTGAAAAAGCTAACGGAAGACAGAGGATTTGGTATATAAATGAGGGATCTATGGACAAAAATGTAATTTACGTAAGCAGCGATATCAAACTCGATAACGACAGCCTTTTGCTCAATGAATCTTTGTTTCATAATGCGAATGGGTATATTGGAGTGCGCAGCGCTTTTGAGGAAGGGTATCCGCAGGGCTACTCCTCGGTGCGCGGACAGTATATCAACGGGTTCTACGACTTCTCGCAAGCCAAGCAGGCGGAAAACCTTTATGGATTGGTGCAGGAAAAACAGACCATGCTGAACGTGGCGGATACGCAAACGATACTGATACACTTTGACAACGAGGTGTTCAGCATGTTTGAAGGCACCGTTATCAAAAGCAGGCGATGGGTCGACATGGAAAAGGGCACTACCGGCAGGCATGTTGTTTGGCGCAGCCCGCAGGGTAAAGAGGTGGATATCACGATAATACGGATGGCGTCGTTTCATCAGTTGTCGCTGTTCACTATCGAAATTCTGATAAAGTCTATAAACTTCACCGGCGATGTGATGATCGAATCGTACCACAACGGCAAGGTGACCAACTACTTCGACCCGGCTGATCCGCGAACTGCGGATGAAGGGTTTCATTATCTACAACCCAATTCGTGCAACATAAAGTACGGCGCTTCGTATATCACGGCGAAAACTTCGAAATCAAACCTTGAGGTTTGCAGCTGCGTTAAAAATCTATTGTCCGGCGAGAGCGAACGACAGTTTATTGTTGACGATAACAACGCGCTTTGTCAGATGGTAACGTCTATGCAGTCGGGCGAAACGGCGAAGCTTATTAAGTATTGCGTGTTTGCAGACTCGCTTAGGGTCAGCGATGTCAGCGCGCACGCGGCCGCGCAGATGAAACAAGCGTTGTCTGTTTCACTTAGCGAGCTGTATCAGCTTCAAGCGGATTACTTGTCTGAGTATTGGGCGAACTGTCGCGTTGAGATTGAAGGGGACGACGAGCTGAACACCGCGCTGAAATACAACCTTTTTCAAATGATACAGTCGGTCAGCAAGGACGAGCACGGAAACATTGGTCCAAAGGGGCTTAGCGGTGAAGGGTATGAAGGGCAGTATTTTTGGGATTCGGAAATGTATATACAGCCGTTTTTCACGGTTACCAACGCCAGCATCAGCAAAAAGCTGATTTCGAACAGGTATGAGACGCTGGAGATGGCAAAGGAGAATGCGTGCAGGTTGGGGCACAAAAAAGGCGCGCTGTACCCGTGGCGCACGATTATGGGTAAAGAGTGCTCGGGGTATTTCCCCGCGGGGTCGGCGCAGTATCATATAAACGGCGATATCGCCCATTCGATTGTTAAGTATTATCTGGCTACGAAGGATGTTGATTTCATCGCGAGCGAGGGTGCAGAGATTATATTTGAAACGGCGCGACTTTGGATGGATGCGGGTAATTTCTATAAAGGAGCGTTTCATATCAATGATGTGACCGGACCTGATGAGTATACATGCCTTGTCAACAATAACTATTACACCAACGCGATTGCGCAATACCATTTGCAGTGGGCGGCAAAGCTGTACTACAGCTTAAGAAAGCTGCCCGCGTTTAAGCGAATGCAAAAGAAAATACAGCTGCGGAATGAGGAAATAAGCGAGTTTAAAAAAGCTGCGGCAAAAATGTATCTGCCTTACGACGAGAAATTGAAAATCAACCCGCAGGATGATTCGTTTCTGCAAAAGAAGCAATGGGATATCGCGACGATTCCAAAGCGAAACTTTCCGCTGCTTTTGCATTACCATCCGCTCCACTTGTACCGCTATCAGGTTTGCAAACAGCCGGATACCGTGCTTGCTCATTTTATACTGGAGGACGCGCAGTCGCTTGAGACCATGCGAAACTCGTTTAACTACTATGAGAAGTGCACAACGCACGACTCGTCGCTGTCCGGCTGTATCTTCAGCATTGTGGCGGCAAAAATCGGGCAGAGGGACAAAGCGTTCAGGTATTTCGGAAGCTCGACAAAGCTGGATTTGCTGGACTTGCATCGAAACACAAAGGATGGAATACACACGGCGAACATGGGCGGAAACTATATGGCTATTGTGTATGGATTCGGCGGGTTTCGTCTCAAAGAGAGTGGCATATGTTTTGCGCCGATGCTCCCCAAGCGCTGGACGGGATATCGGTTCAGTATATGCTATGATGAGAGACGCATCGCAATCCACGTGGGCAAGGAAAAGTGCAAGTTCTATCTGGAAAATGGCAAAGCTGTGAGCCTCACAGTGTATGGCAAAGAGCATTTGCTGGAAAGCAAGTTGACGATTAAAATGGCATAAGCAAATGGAGCGTAGCAATAGATGAAGTATAAAGCAGTAATACTCGATCTGGACGGCGTGATATGCCACACAGACCAGTACCATTACGAAGCGTGGAGAACAATTGCCGACGAGCTCGGCATTATATTTAACGAGGATATAAACAACCGGCTTCGCGGCGTTGGGCGAATGCAAAGCTTTGATATTATACTCGAAAATTATGATAAAGCGATGAGCGAGGACGAAAAGCTCTTTTATACAGACAAGAAGAACAGCATTTATGTGGATCTGCTCCACGCAATGACACCGCTTGACGTTGACCCCGATGTGATGAGCACGCTAAGCGCAATAAGGGCGCGCGGGATAAAAATGGCCATCGGCTCGTCCAGTCAAAACGCTAAAATGATACTGCATAAAATCGGTCTCTTCAGCTTCTTTGAAGCGATTTCTGACGGCACTAATATCACAAGGACAAAGCCGGACCCAGAGGTTTTTCTTTTGGCAAGCGAATACTTAGATATTGATCCGCCGTGGTGCATTGTGGTCGAGGATGCGAAAGCCGGTGTGGACGCTGCGAAATCAGTCAATATGGACTGCGCAGCCATTGGAGACGCCGCCGATTATGCACCTGCGACATATTCGCTCGGTAAACTGTCTGATTTGCTGAAGTATCTGTAATTGATTATGTATTGTGTCGATGCGATTTATCGTTGGCACGGCTAGATAAATTATGGTTTTATTCTTATTCCAACCAGGTTTAGCCTTCTTTATGCCACAAATCAATTGGTTTTGATACCTTTGCAGAAAACGGAAGCGATACTTTTTTACCCGTTCTTGCTGACTCGTATGCAGCATAAATCATTCCCAAAACTGCCCTGCCGTCCTCGCCGGTAACTTTTGGCGTTAAGTCTTTGCGCACGCACTCGATAAAATGCGCAAGTTCCTGAGGATACCCTTGGTTGAACGCTTCCTCATAACCCGTAAAGCTCCAACCTTTTGAAGAACCTGCTTTCTCCATGGCGTAATCATAACCGTCTAGGCTGTATGTTAGCGCGCTGTTGCCGCGAAAAAGGTCAGCATACGAAACGCCTTTACTGCCGTAAACCTCTATTCTATCGTCCATGCCGCCATGCTTTGCCCAACTGTCCTCGGCGATAGCGAGCACATTGTTTTCAAACTCTACCAGCAATACAGTATTGTCTTCACACTTGGTATCGTGCATTACCGTGGACATAGAAGCATAAACGCTTATGACCTTTGGATTGCCTCCGAGAATCCAACGAAACCAAGCAAGTGCGTGGCATCCCATGTCCATTAGCACTCCACCACCTGCCAAATCCTCTTCATAGAACCACCTGCTGTGCGGTCCCGAATGCTTTTCTGCCTGCTTTAGCATATAGATATCGCCGACAGCGCCGCATTTAACGAGGCCTCTAACCCTTTCGTATTTGGGTGCAAAACATAGCTCTTCGGCATACATAAGTTTTCGCTCGTTGCTTTTACAGACCTCTATCATTTCGTCCGCCTGCTCCAATGTAAGCGCTAAAGGCTTTTCAATGATAATGTGTTTCTTGCTTTTTGCGCTTTTAATACACGCTTCGTAGTGCGCGTAGTTCGGAATGCAAATGTCCACCACTTCGCAGTCGCACATCTGCAAAAGAGCGTCCAAATCGCTGTAGCACTCCCCTATCCCATGCTCCTTTGCAAACGCTTTGGCTTTCTCTTCGCTGCGCCCATAAACCGCAACAACCTGCGCATCGGGCACAAATCTCTTATAGCTTTCCATATGGATATTTGCAATAAACCCGCATCCTAAAATCGCAACTTTTGTTTTTTCCATAATGTATTCTCCTTATTTAATATTTAGTAAACTTGATGCTTCGCTGTCTAAAACAAACTCTGCGTGTTTAACTTTTTTCAGCAGCGAACCGGGCAGCATATTGGTTTGCTCCTCCATAATTAATTTGCTAACTATTTCTCTTTTTCTTTCACCTGTTATCAGCAGTTGTATTTTCTTTGCAGCCACAATATTTTTGATCCCGAGTGTTATTCCCTCTGTAATGTCCGGCGTTTCTTTAAAGTATTTGTCAGCAACAGTTTTTGTGACGCTGTCAAGCACCGCAACATGAGAAGTTTTACTTTCGTCCACCCCCGGCTCGTTCAATGCCAAATGCCCGTTCATTCCCATCCCCAACAGCAAATAATCTATACCGCCGTTGCCCTTGATGAACTGGTCAATTTGCCTGCACTCATGTTCAAGATTGGCAGCTTTGCCGTCAAACAGCCTAATATTGTTCTCGTTAACATTAATATGGTTAAAGATGTTTTCTCGCAGGAAGTTTTCGCAGCTGCCGTCATCTTTGCCCGAGAGACCTACCCATTCATCCAAGCCCACCACGCAAACATTAGAAAAATCGATTTTCTTTTGCCTGCCTCTTTCTATAAGAATATCGAAAAACGCCAATGATGTATGCCCTGCAGCAAGGCAGATTGTCAGGTGTGGATTTTTCTCTATCGCGCATTGCAAAGTATCCGCGCAATATTTTGATGCATCATACTCTGTGGAATAAACTTTTAGCATATATCTCCTTCTGGTGAAAGCTTCATTTAGCACATTAATCGACCATAATATATATTATGCATTTAATGTTTAATGAAGTCAATAAAACAAATGCGATTCTTTTACATTGGTGAAATATTGACACTTGCAAATCGAATATTTATTGCAACTTAGGCATTCTAAGCGCATGCGGTGTTAGTGTTGTGGTAAGTTTGATAGGCTATCGAGTAAAGGACTTGTTGCGATATTGGCTTTCCAATAGCCTGTGGAGGCGCTATCTAAAATGCGCCCAATTGGGCTTTGATTTATGTTTGCGGAGCAATGCGATAAAAAAAAACACCTTAAATTTCAAGGTGTTTGTTATGGTAGTTTGACTTAAGATAGATATGCGGATAATCAGGTCGGCTATTAGTTGTAGAGCCGGAAAATAATTGTTACACCAAAGCCATGATTATCTATCTTTAATAGCGCTATACGTACGCCTCTCTGCGATGCTCTTGTATGCCGGTCTTATTATCTTACCTCTGTTAACGATTTCTTCGATACGGTGAGCGCTCCATCCGACAAGCCTTGACAGCGCAAATATTGGTGTAAACAATTCCTGAGGTATTCCCATCATGCTGTAAACAAATCCTGAATAGAAATCGACATTTGGACTTACACCTTTATAAATCTTCCGCTTTTTCCCAATCACTTTGGGTGCAAGGTCTGCTACTTTTAGGTAAAGATTAAATTCATCTTCCATACCCTTGTCGGCTGCAAGCTGTTTAAGCTGCGCTTTAAAAATCTGCGCCCTTGGGTCAGATATAGAATAAACAGCATGTCCAATTCCATATATCAAACCCGATTTATCAAATGCCTCTTTATTGAGTATCTTTTCTAAAAAAGCGGACACTTGCTCATCGTCTGTCCAATCTTCAACGTTGCTTTTTATTTCTTCGAACATCTGCGTTACTTTTATATTCGCTCCGCCGTGCCGAGGACCTTTTAGAGACCCGAGCGCCGCAGCAATAGCCGAGTATGTATCTGTGCCCGAAGATGAAACAACGTGAGTTGTAAAGGAAGAATTGTTTCCTCCGCCATGTTCTGCATGTAATACTAGCGCAAGATCCAAAATCTTTGCCTCGAGTCTCGTGTATTGTTTGTCGGGTCTCAGCATCCTTAAGATGTTCTCAGCAGTGCTTAGCCCCGGTTTTGGCTCTCTTATGCTAAGACTTCTTTTGCCATGATAGTGCATATAAGCTTTATACCCGTAGACCGCAATCAATGGCAGATATGCGATCATTTGAAGGCTTTGTCTCAATATATTCTTAACTGAAATATCGTCTGGATTGTCATCGAAGCTATACATGGAAAGAATGCTTCTTGCCAGCACATTCATCATGTCTTTACTTGGAGCATTCATTATCATGTCGCGAACGAATCCTTCCGGAAGTTTTCTGAATTTCGCGAGCATTTTTTCAAAATCGACTAATTCTTCTTTATCCGGAAGCTCTCCAAAAAGAAGGAGATAGGTTGTTTCCTCGAACCCAAACCGATCCTCGGACCAAAAGCCTTCAACCAGATCGCTTATATCTATACCGCGATATATCAATCTCCCGTCTACAGGAATGATTTCATTCTCGTCGATAATATAGGAGTGAACTTCACCGATCTCGGTCAATCCGGCCAGCACTCCTTTACCGCTGATGTCTCTCAGCCCTCTTTTTACTTCATATTTTTTGTAAAACTCAGGGTCAATAAAGCTGCTGTCCTCTGATTTTTTACATAGTTCATCTAACATTTTATCTTCTTTTTCATTTAAAGCTTTGAAATGTTCCATAGTGGTACTCCTTCATAATTTTTTATCACAGCCTAATACTAATTTGGGGGCATTTATAGTTTGTAAAGCTGACCCAGCCGAGTAATGCTACTCTGACGAAAGTGGTTTTCTGCAGATTTCATAATATCAATTTGTGTTATGGTGTCTTAATCCTACAAACCCATCCCTTTAATATTGGTACAGCAAATTTCTTCTACAGTTCAGAATATATATACTATTATACAGTAATTTCGGCATTTCAGCAATCGTTATTTTGTGTTTGTCGCTTGCAAATGGGGCAAATCGGCACAGATATGAACTCGTTTGTGCTTATTTGGTGGGTTTGAATTTGCGAAGTAATCGAATATCATGACCATAGGATTGACGTCCGCGGGGTTCAGTTTCTATCCGAGCAAGAATTTTTGCGCAATAGGCGACGCAGGCAGCGACACGACACTTCAGAGAACCGCTCAAGGTTAATACTTTTGACAGCTTCATCAATTTAAAGGAAAAAGAAACTTTTGCATCGTCAGAATCTAAAAGAGCGTAACGCGACAGTTATATGGTATAATTGAAAGTGAGTGAACTTAATAGCTCAACCGATTAATAAAGGGAGTGCAAATCATGAAAATTGGAATGGTTGGTCTTGGTAAAATGGGGTTTAATCTGACCTTGAATCTGCTGGATCACGGACACGAGGTAGTTGCATACGACACGGCACCGAACAAAACGCAGAGCGCGCAGAAGCACGGTGCGACTGGCGCGCACAGCTTGCCTGCGCTGGTGCAGTCTCTCGGTGAGCGGCGCGTGATTTGGTTGATGGTTCCGGCGGGCGATGCGGTAGACTCGTTGATCGATCAGCTGATACCCCTGCTTAATAAAAACGACATTATCATCGACGGCGGCAACTCGAACTATAAAGACACACTGCGGCGTTTTGCAAAACTTGATGCGCTGGGTATCGATTTTGTTGACGTGGGCACAAGCGGCGGCATTAGCGGCGCGCGAGACGGCGCGTGCACAATGATTGGCGCGAAGGATAAAGTTTTTGCGCATATCGAGCAGATATTTGCTGACATCTGCGTAGAAAACGGGTACCTGCATACCGGCGCAAACGGGTCGGGACATTTCGTCAAGATGGTGCACAACGGCGTGGAGTACGGCATGATGCAAGCCATCGGAGAGGGCTTTGATATCCTCGAGAAAGGCCGTTTCGACATAGACAACGAAGCGGTCGCAAAAGTGTGGAGCAACGGCTCGGTCATTCGGGGCTGGCTGATGGAGCTGGCACAAAGCGCGTTTTCCAAAGACGCACAGCTTTCCGATATCAAGGACATCGCGCATTCGTCGGGCGAAGGTCTTTGGAGCACGCAGGAAGCGCTCGAGCTGAAAGTGCCAACGCCCGTTATTACAACCGCGCTGCTTACTCGTTTTGGCTCGCAGCAAAGCGAGTCCTTTTCGACAAAAGTGGTTGCGGCGCTGCGTGGCGAGTTTGGCGGACACGATGTCGATAAGAAATAGGAAGGTGGATACTGTGCAAGTAGACAACACGCAGCCATGTGTCATGGTTATATTCGGCGGAACGGGCGATTTGACGCACACAAAACTGATGCCGGCTCTGTATCGGCTGAAAATGGATGCCCTTTTGCCAAAGATGTTTCACGTTATCGCTGTCGGCAGGCGCGACCTTACAAACGACGATTACGTGCAGGGTATTTATAATAGCGTGCAGGAAAGCAACGAGCTGCCGATAGATGAAGTGACGTGGAGCGAGTTTAGCAAGTGCATTTATTATCATCGGCAAACCTTTGATGATGACAGCGGTTACGCCGTGCTGAAAGAGAAACTGGCGGCGCTTTCGAGCGACTGCAACGTGCTGTATTATCTAGCCGTCTCGCCCGAATATTTTGAGACCATTGTAGGCAAGCTCGGCGCGCACGATATGGCGCGCAAAAAGGGGGCTTGGCGGCGGGTCGTGATCGAAAAGCCGTTTGGCAGAAACCTTAAAACGGCGCAGTATCTGAACAAGAGAATCTGCGACGCGTTTGACGAGGAAAGTGTTTATCGCGTAGATCATTATCTTGGGAAATCGATGCTGCAAAACCTTTTAGTGATTCGATTTGCGAACATCGCATTCGAGGCTGTGTGGAACAAAGAGAGTATCGATCATGTGCAGATATCTGCTTGCGAGACAGTTGGCGTTGGCACGCGCGGTGGGTATTACGAGCGCTTTGGGGCGCTACGTGACATGGTGCAAAACCACCTTGTGCAGATGCTGATGCTGATTGCCGTAGAGCCGCCAAAAAGCTTTGACGAGAAGCACATACGCGAGCGCAAACTGGCTGTGCTGAAACACTTGATAGCTGACAACAAAAAGGCGAAAAGTGTGCGCGGACAGTACGGCGAAGGCGAAAATGACGGGCAGCTGATGAAAGCGTATAGGAGCGAATCGCTTGTGGCAGAGGATTCGGATACCGAAACGTTTGCTGCCATGAAGTTGTTTATCAACAACGAGCGCTGGAGGGGCGTTCCCTTTTATCTGAGGACGGGCAAGCGGATGCCCGCCAAGACAACGCAAGTTATGATTGAGTTTAAAAAGCAGGCGGAGATTATGCCGTCCAGTCAGTTTGGCGATTGCGGACCAAACCGTTTGATTATAAAGATACACCCCGAAGAGGGCGTGGCTTTTGAGTTTAACGCGAAGAAGCCCGGAACGAACGATGACATCGTGCCGGTGCAAATGAATTTCTGCCAGCACTGCCACTTCGGGTTCAACTCGCCGCAGGCATACGAGAGGCTTTTACATGATGCGATGCACGGAGACGCGACGCTGTTCCCGAGCTGGGACGAGATAAAAAGCTCATGGGCGTTTGCTGACCAGTTGAGCGCGCGATGGCAGAATGATGCGCCGGATTTCCCGAACTACGACGCAGGAACTTGGGGTCCACAGGCTGCGCAGGAGCTGATGAGCAGCGACGAACGCGAGTGGTGGAACAAACAATAATTGAGGTAGATTATGAAAATATACGACATTTCGATGGCAATTGCACCCGATATGCAGGTGTATAAAAACAGAACGGAAAACAAACCGAAGATGCAAGTAAACAGAGACTTTGGCAGCAGCAACGCCTATGAATCGGCACTTGCAATGCACATGCATACGGGCACGCATATGGACGCGCCGCTGCACATGATTGAAGGCGGCAAAACCATCGACCAAACAGACCTCAGCAAAGTGGTCACGTGGTGCAAGGTTCTCGATTTGACTTCGGTTAATGATTACATCACGAAAAGTGATCTTCAAAACAAACAAATTGAGCCGGGTGATTTTGTGCTTCTCAAGACACGAAATTCATTGCAGGACGAGTTTGACAGCGACTATGTATATTTGGAGAAGAGCGGTGCGCAGTTTCTCGCGGATCTCGGCATCATCGGTGTCGGTATCGACTCGCTTGGTATCGAGCGCGCTCAGCCAAATCACGAAACGCATATCGCTTTGCTTGGCAATGACATCCCGATACTCGAAGGTCTGCGCTTGGCGCACATCGACGAGGGGCGATATTTTTTGATAGCGGCTCCTCTGAGTATCGCGGGCGCAGAAGCCGCGCCTGTACGTGCTCTGCTCATAGATGAGAACCCAATGGCTTGACATAGCAGCGAAAGAATAGCTTATTAAAGTTCTCTGTTTCTCGCATGGGGATGCGGCTATAAGTGCGTAGCTCAGTAGATATTATGTCTAAGGAATCTGCTCAAATTATAGTCCCATTGACACTTGCCGGGCTATCCTGCACCATTTTGAAAGGTTCTCCCTGTTTCCAAACAACGTATACGTGTCTTGCATAAACACTTCCAGTCTGGCGTTATGTTTGCGCGCGATTTTCATATCGGCTTTTAGATTTCTCCGGATCTCTTTTTCGTCCAAGCAATCCACCGCCAGCATTGCCGGGTTCGGTTTATAGCTAATAATGTATTTGTCCTGCAGCCTTGCTGCCATGTTCTTCAAATCTGACCAAGGCGATACCGCCACTTTTCGCAAATTGGGAATGCCGTTCAGCACGTGCTCAATCCTGTTATCCAAAGGCTCGCAGCAGCCATATGCGTTTAGCCCAAACCGCTCTGCCAAAGGTATCTGATACGGCAGTATAAACTCTGCAAACATTTCGCCCGAAACGCCTACGGTCTCCTGACTTTCGCTGAACCCCCACATGTCCGCAGTTCGTACAACCCCGGCAAAATCGTTTTGCGGCAGTTGATTACTAAACCCATGCCCGCCTATACCCAAATGCGTTCTGTCGTTGTTTAGGCTCAAGAGATTGTTTTGCTCAAGAAAGTCCAGCATCTCCATTTTCGCGTTGCGAATGAACGCCATAAGCTCATGAATTCCATCAGGATTGTCATACATGTCTATAAGAAATTGCTGGAGCCCCCTAAACTTTATCAAGTCCATCGTGAGCCCAAGACTCCACCACCAAAGTCCCTTTTTTGTGACTTGCAATATGTCGCCAAAAGTGTCCTGCGCCGCATCAAAAAGTCTGCCCGTGGCAATATAGTCCACATGGATTTTGGGTGCTCGTAGTTTATGGATGTCATCGAAGGACGCAATGGAAGGGTTCCATGTGTAAGCGTTATTGCCACCCTGTCCGATAATCTCCTCTTTAACCCCCCAACCTGTTCTGCTATAGATGTACGGAACTCTAAACTGCGCGACTGCCACCCTGTCTGTTTCAAACTCAGTCGCCCAGAGAATTTCCTTTGTCAGGCGGGTCTCGAAATACCTCGCCGTTTCGTTTTCACAGAAAAGCGCGCTTTCGTCCAAAATCTCGTTCCATGCGTTTTCGGGCAAACAGAAAACCAGCGGTCTGGTCTGCTCCAAAGCGTTGTGTTTAAGCCAAAGATTTCTCTTCTGCTCCTGCTTTGGCTGTGCCGCAACTTGCGCGAGGGTAGACGCGAGAGCTCGCAGATGCGCCTTCTCCCGCGACGATATATTAATTTCGCCAAGAGACATCTGCGCATACACATCATAATCTATATGAGGATCAGTCATAATGCGCTAAAACCGCGTGTCGTATTTTTTGTTGTGCTGCAAAATATCCTCAAGCAATGCCTTTGCTTTTGTGACACTATGGATAAACGGGTCTAGCATCAGAGCCTGCAGCGCTATGTCTTTTGAGCCTGTAGCAGCTGCGTCTGCAACGATGTTGTTGATCCTGCCGTGAAGCTCGCAAATTGCTGCAATCGGCTCGGGAAGCGGACCAACCTGAACAGCACTAACGAAATCGGGACCTATAATTGCCGGAACTTCTACAATAATATCGTCGCTTAAATTAGAAATTGCTCCGTTGTTCTGGATGTTTATCGCAGGGAAATACTTAGGACCGTCTGAAAGCATGTGGTGCGCTATAAGCAAGTTCATCCAGCCCGTTCGTCTTTCATTAACGTATCGAAGGGCCGAGCGCTTGTCGTCAACCTTGTCTGCGACTTTTCTCCACCCGGAAGCATCTTTGCCGCCGAACCACAAGCTGACAGGGTATGGCTCTAGTCCTGCATCCGATGCAATTTTATCGTCCACGCACCAGATGTAGTCGCCCGCGTGATTGTCGGCCGGAGAAGGTATAAGACCGAAATCCTTTGCTATTTCAAAAGAGAATCGGTATCCTGCAGGGAAATCTGATATTTTTGTGCTATATATCTTTTCCATTACCTTGGGATATAAGTCCTCGCCGGTCTTGGAATCCTTTATCTCCAATGCCCACTGAATGTGGTTTATCCCCGCGAGAAGAATATCTATACTGCCTGACGGAACCATAAACTCGCGCTCAATCGGGTCTGCATTTTTTAGCGATTCGTCTCTGTCGGTCATGTCCATAAATTGCTCCAAGGCAGTTCCCATCAGCTCGTGACCGTTGCAATATCCGATGAATTTTACGTTTGCGTAAGTCTGAATAGCCGCAAGCATCTTTGCAAGTGGATTATTGTCCAGAATCAGCCATGCATCAGGACAAATTTTCTCTATGTCATAACAAATGTCCAGCATAAGCGGAACGTGTCTCATAGCAAAACTTAAACCGGCAGCACCCCCGGTATATGCTTCAAAAGGATTGAGCCCATGTTTCTGACTTATCTTAAACTCCATGTCCCAAGCTTCGTTTGAATTTACGGCTACAAAGCAATAAACGAAATCTGCGCCCTCAAGCGCCTCTAGCCTCTCGCCGGTGCCCGAAATGTTGACGTTCCATTCAAGTACTTCGTTAAGTTTATTTGCAAGCCTTAATTCCTCTTTTAATCGTTCCGGTTTCCTGTCTACAAAAACAAGCGTGCTGCCTTTAAACTTTTCATACTTGAAATACTCCTGTAAAAAGAACTCTGTGAATTGGCTGCCGGACCCAATGATGACAACTTTCGGATTTTTCATAATACGTCTCCTTGTTTAATCAGCATAGTTTTGGTTTCAGTAAAATGCGCAAATTGGCTGGTGCTTTGATAATAATTAGAAAGGTAGGTTTGCTTTTTGCTACAAATACGTTTTATATGAACTTATTCTAGATTTGTAATCACATATCCTTTAATGCAATTAATATAATAATTGCTTTGCACTTATTGAACGCTGCTCAGCCTTCTAACAAACAAAAAAACATCTGGCATTCACAGACTTACTCTTTTCCGACATTCATTGTTGCAATATAAACCTCTTTCATATATTAGATATATTTCATTATCCCAATTGAACTCATAATTAAATGGCAAAGCCCCCTTTAGTCGCGAAATCACGATTGAAGGGGGCTTGGATTCGGGGATCTATAGCAGTCTGCATCTGTAGACAACTTAATTTAGTATCAATAACGGAAAATGTTTTTTCCGCCTGTTTAAAAGAACCGGATCACTTCTGATTCAAGACTACCTTCACTTGCTTAGCAATATCATCTGCCGTCATCTCAAACTCGTCCATCAAATATTCTTTCGAGCCAACCTCTCCAAACCTATCCTTACAGCCTATCCTGCTCATGATTACCGGGCTGTTCTCTCCCAACACTTCTGCAACGGCCGAGCCGAGACCGTTAACTATGTTGTGGTTCTCTGCTGTCACAATCGCACCCGTTTCCTTTGCGCACTTAACTATCAAATCCTTATCTATCGGTTTCCAAGTAAACATATCGACAACTCTTGCGCTGATTCCCTCCTGCTCCAGCTGGTGCGCTGCATCAAGCGCCTCGCTCACCAGAATCCCGGAAGCAATAATCGTTGCATCGGTCCCGTCTTTAAGCACAATCCCCTTACCGATATCAAACACACTATCACACGCATAAATTTTGTCTACCGCACATCGCGGCATTCGCACATATTGCACACCGAAAATATCCTTTATATCTTTTAACACGCATTTGAGCATTGTCGAATCCGAGATGTCAATTACGATTGCGTCCGGTACCATCCTCAATAATCCTGCATCTTCAAACGGCATATGCGTTCCGCCGTTATACGCCGCAGTTATTCCGGGGTCGCTGCCTATCAGCTTCACGTTCCCCTTCCCGTACGCTGTCGTTATAAATATCTGGTCATACGCTCTTCTGGTTAAAAACGGCGCAAACGTATGTGTATACGCTTTCATTCCTACCGCTCCAAGACCGGTCGCAACGCCTACCATATTCGCCTCAGCAATGCCACAGTTAATCGTTCTTTTAGGAAACTTCTCAATAAACTTCACACCAATCGATTTCATCAAATCCGCTTCTAAGGACATGACGCTCTCGTCACTGCGCGCCAGCTCCAGCAGCGTATCCAAGTAGGCATCTGCCAAGCTCGTCTCTTCCAATAATCTATTCTCCGCCAATTTTATATTCATCACTGCCTCCCCTATTCGTATTTGGCCAGCTGCGCTTCCAGCTTTGCTACCGCGCGCTTTGTGTCCTGCTCGCATACACTGATATGATGATTATCCAGCACCCCTTCTGTGTATGTGCAACACTTGCCCTTTTGCGTTTCCAGTATAATAACCGATGGCTTGCCTGCCGCTTTCTTTGCACATTCCACAGCTTCTTCGATTGCGATTACATCGTGACCATCAATCGACTGCACATGCCAATTAAACGCCTCAAACTTTTTATGAATACTTTCCACATTCAAAATATCCTGCGTAAACCCATCCAGCTGCTGCTTATTGTTATCTACAAACGCAATCAAATTATCCAAATTGTGATGCGGCGCAAACATCGCGCCTTCCCAAACTTGACCCTCCTGCAGCTCTCCGTCACCAAGTATCAAATACACCCAATTATCCATCTTCTTCAGCTTATGCCCCAATGCAATACCAATCGCCTGAGATATCCCCTGCCCAAGTGACCCTGTTGTCACATCAATACCAATTGTTTTGTTCTTATCACAATGGCTCGGCAGCGAGGTTCCGCCCCTGTTTAGCGTTTTTAGCAGCGACATATCGAAAAACCCTCTCAACGCCAAAGTCGAATATATGGCAGGTCCTGCATGCCCCTTCGAGATTACCAGCCAGTCTCTTTGCTCCCATTTAGGATTCGCACTGTCAGTTTTCATCACGCCGCCGTACAAGACAGCAAGTGTTTCTGCGATAGACATGCACCCGCCCACATGACCAAATCCCAAGTTGCCAATTTGCTTTAGTGTCTCAATCCGAATCTTAATACAAAACTTCTCCAGGTCATTTCGTCTTTTCATACCATTCTCCCTAAAACAATTATTTGAGGTACGTGCAAAGTTCACGCCACTGTCTTCTATATACCCATGATACATATAATATTTATTTTTGTCAATTTATTTTTATATAATATTTTATTTTATCTGCAATCTGTGATATTATATAATAAGCAACCGAAAATATATAGGCTCGGCACGGTTGCTTCGGATATATGGTGCATTATTAAAAATATTTGATTCGAATTATGGAGGTGCTTCGTGAACAGTAGGAATGAAGTCAATAACGATAGAATACTTGAGGATTATTCAAGAGCGGTCGCAACCGAACCGGATGTTATTACCGTTATAAAGCGGCGGATGTCGGGGCTTAATCCTGCCCTGCAGAAAATCGCTGATTTCATAATCACGAATCCCAATCAATGCAAATCTTTGACAATCAAGCAACTCAGCAGCGCCTGCGACGTGTCCGAATCCACAGTGACGCGATTTGTAAGGGAAATTGGCTTAACGAATTATCCACAGCTAAAGATAAGAATCGCCGAAACTTTCAAGGACGCTAAAGGTACCGGCTCTGCAGAAGTTCAGGATTATATATACGAGGACATATCTAAGACAGATGATTTGAATATGATTTTCGACAAATTAATATATCGAAATATCAATATGCTTAACGAAACAATGCTGCTTGCAGATCCGAAGCAATATTTACTGGGTGTAGAAACAATTGAGCAGGCAGAAAACATCGTCTTTTCTGGTATCGGCTCATCGGCCATTGCTGCAGAAGAGGCAATCATGCGCTTTACCAGAGCCGGCGTAAAGTGCGTTTTCCCGAGAGACGGATACGTTCAGCTAATCTCGTCATCCATTCTCAATAAGAACGATGTCGTAATCGGCATCAGCAACTCCGGCACTTCCAAAACCGTCTTGGACAGCATACGTCACGCGCGGAACAATGGAATCAGGACCATCGGAATTACAGCCTTCCCCTCCTCACCTTTGGCAAAGATATCAGATATTACACTTTTGTCATCCAACAGCGTAATCAATACTTTAAAGGAAAACAAGTGGGAAAACACCACATCGAAAATATCGCAGCTGCTCGTGATTGATGTTCTATATGCTATGTATGCATCGCGAAATTTCGATAAAACAAAGAAATATCTGACCAATACGCACGAATCAATCACAAATATCAGAGAAAGCGACAAAAAAGTTTAGCCTCGTAAAGACCGTAAATCACTATCCTCCTTTGCCCAAGCCTGCTTTACGGAATAACAACCGCTTTCTCGGCAGTCTCATCAATCAGCGCTGCAAACGCTTTCTCTATGTCACCAAGCGCAAACGCGCTTATATACTTCGCCACATCAAGCTTGCCGCTTTCCACAGCCTCCAGCGCCTGCTTGTTCTGTGCTACTGTGCCGGCATGTGCGCCAAAAACGCCAAGCTCTTTGTAATGTATCAAGTTGCTGTCGAGATGATAGTTGTCCTCGCCCGGCAGCCCGCCGAAAAGGCTAATCCGCCCGTTTTTGTACAACAGCTCAAGACCTTGCTTATGAGTGATTCCGGCCGGGCACGCCGTGATTACAACGTCAACGCCCATGTCGCCAACGATGTCTCTAATCTCGTCCATATACCCCTGTTTGCCCGAGTCCACAATCAGCGCACTTGGCACGAGCTGCTTCGCCTTGCTGCGGCGATTTTCGGAAATCTCTGCTATAATGACTTCGCTTGCGCCCTGCATCATCGCGAGCTCGGCGTGAATGCACCCAAGGTATCCCGCGCCGTATATCACGACGTTGTCACCCTGCTCGATGTTCAAAAAGCTCTGTGCATTTATCGCACACGCGACAGGCTCGACCACACTCGCCGCTTTGTCCGAAACGCTGTCCGGCACTTTGATGAGATACCCGCCGTTAATCGCTTTTGCAGGTATTTTGATGTACTCCGCAAACGTTCCCGGGTATTGAAACCCAATCGTCTGCAAAGTATCGCACATGTTGGTGCGTCCCTTTTTGCAGCTTTTGCACCCACCGCAGCCAATCGCCGGAGCTATGATATACCGTCCGCCCACTTCCAGATCAACGCCGTTGCCGACCTGCGTAATCTCGTAGCACGCTTCATGTCCAACCGTAATCGGCGCAGCTAGCTTGGCGCTGCCAAAACGGAATGTTCGCAGATCCGTGCCGCATATTGACGCAGCCAGTATCTTTGCCACCGCCTCGCCTTTGCCCGCTGTTGGCGCAGCTACCTCGTCCATGCTAAAGCTCGTCTCGCCGTGATACACAAATGCTTTCATATTAGTCCACCCACGGCAGAAACAATATCTTGTTGAAGAAAATTTCCTTCTTGTATATCTTGTCGAATATGTCCGGCACATCCGCCAACGGCAACTTGTGCGTGATGACTTTCTCTGCGTCAATAGTGCCGTCTGCCAAGCACTCTACACCGTGCGTCCACTCCCAGCCGGGGAAAGGACTGCTGAACGAGTTCCACGAACCGACAACCGCTTGTTCGCCGCGCATGAGCTGGTCTACGCACTTCTCCGAGAGCTCCAGCGGCTTGTGCGAAATGCCGAGCAGCACCGTTGTGCCGTGCTTTGCTGTCGCCATGATGGCGTTGTGCTGTGCGATTGGAAAGCCTGACGCGTCGATTACAACGTCCGCTCCGCCGTCTGTCGCCGCCGCTATCTGCTCAACAACATCGTCGTCAAGCCCGTTTATCGCAACGTCTGCACCGCAGTTTTTGGCGGATTCGAGCTTCTTGTCGTTCACGTCGACTGCAACTACAGTTGTTGCACCCTTCGCTTTCATGTACTGCAACGCAAACAATCCGATAGCACCGCAGCCTACCACGCAGGCGCTGTCGCCCGGTTTGAATCCGCTGCGCTTTACACCGTGCAAAGCATTTGCAAGCGGGTCGGTTGTTGCTGCCGCTTCATATGTCACGTTGTCGGCAATCTTTAATAGATTAGGCTCGGGCACAGCCAAATACTGCGCAAACGCTCCGTCGTTGCGCGACCCGTAATACTTGTAGTCTTTGCACAATGCGTAATGCCCCTGCTCGCAATACTCGCACCGGAAGCACGGCAATATCGGCGGTACGGTTACTCTATCGCCCGCTTTGAAATTCTTGATGTCGCTGCCGACTTGCACAATTTCGCCGGCAAACTCGTGACCGGGCGTAATGGGCGAAATGTATGCGCCCAGCTCGTTGATGCGAGGAATGTCGCTTCCACAGATACCCACCGCCATCACTTTGATCAGCACTTCATCTTTCCGTATCTGCGGCACAGGCACTTGCTCCAGCCTTAAATCTCTCGGCGCATACATCCGTATCGCCTTCATTGTTTTGCTCATTTCAACTACCCTCTTCTCCAAGCTTATTTAAAATATAATTTAAGCATACACATACTTTGGTTTGTGCATGCCTTGATCCGTTTTCATATCGTACGGCTTTTCAATTGCTTCAAGAATCCTCTTCGGATGGGAAATCCCCGTTTCGTTGTACATATTAATAAATGGCTTGTGACCCGAATATATTATATACATATCATGTTTGCTCGTCAATAAGCCCGGCTTACCTTTCAATGCACGAAATTGAATAATGTCTGAATCAACTTAAATACGATAGGGTAAACATCATATTAATTGTATGGCGTTCATGTAAATGGTGTCTCATGGTGGAGAGTTTGCACCTAATGCAACCGCCTTTTTGTCCTTCGAGCTGCCTTTTTTTACGATACATCTAGTTTGCAATTACTCATATTTGCATTTGTTGCCTTGCACATATTATTCTTTTTTGATATTATGAAGTATATTAATTTGTTCTATTAAGGAAGTTTTACGGGGAAGTGCAAGTCTGCAAACGCTATTATTAATTACTGTTATATTTATAACTTGCTTTCCCTACAAAAAGTAAATATTGTGCATTGTCAACCAAGACACTAACGCGAACGCTGCACTATTGCGGACGCTATGTTAATGTTGGTTCAATTGTTTGGGTATCTCATTTTTTCTTCTATCGAGAGCTTGAATTATTTGTGCTTATATTTTATTTGACGAATGAAGCGGCAACGACCTTGCAAAAAAGAGCTGTACAAAACCACATTTGAATAATAGGAGTAGCAGTTATGGATAGAGAAGAGCAAGTAGAAAAGTTTGGACAACTTATACAGAAAGCTGTATTGGAAGATCCGGTCAAAGCGCGCAAAATACTGATTAACGCGTGTCGCATTCAGCAGGCCGGCTCTGTCCTTCCAAGCAGCAAAGTCTCGCCTAGTCATCGCTATGCCTCGAGGCAAATTACTGCCACGATGGTCGATGCGCTATCCTCGCCGGAAAAATCCGCGATGGTAAGTATTTTCATTCCGAGCGAGCCTTTGAACGTCGCCGGGATTACGCCTTTTTCTGTTGAAGCGCTTTCGGGGTTTCTGGGTGGTGTTCACGCAGAGCAGGTGTTCCTGGACGCTGCGGAAGAGGACGGCGCGTCAAAAACGCTGTGCTCCTTCCATAGGATATTTCATGGGGCAATGGGCAGCGGCGTCGTGCCCAATCCAAAAATGCTTATCTACACGAATCTTGCTTGCGATGCCAACATGACCAGCTTTCCGTATCTAATCAATCGCTTCAAGATCCCGAGCTTCTTTGTCGAGGTTCCATACGAGCGCAGCGAAGACGCCGTGCAGCACGTTGCCGGGCAGCTAAGGGAAATGGTCACGTTTATTTCCGATGTTTCCGGCAAAAAAATTACCGACAATATGCTGCAAGAAGCCATGCAGAGAAGTCACCGCACCAGCGAATATTACTTGGAACACTTAAAATATCAAGCAGACCACGCCATGAAAAGCGATATCGCAAGCGAGCTTTACGCGGTATTCACAGGTCACATTATGATGGGCACAAAAAAAGCGGAAACGTACGCTCGTCGCATGCTCTCTGACATTAAGAAAGCGAAGGGCAATGACGCCATTCGTCTTGTTTGGCTGCACATGATTCCTTTCTTGCAACCCTCGGCAAACAAGTATCTGAGCTTTACCGACAGAGCCAGGATTGTTGCCTGCGACCTTGTTTATGACAGCATGATGCACATCGATCCCACGAACCCGTATGAAGCGATGGCTCATCGCATGGTGTATTCGTGCTACAACGGCGACTATAAATTGCGTGCACAGCGCGCGCAGCAGGTCGCAGAGCAGACAAAGGCTGATGGCATTGTCGTGTTCGCACACTGGGGCTGCAAGGGAACGCTCGGCGCATCCGCGCTGTTTAAGCGCGACTTTGAGGAAGCGGGTTATCCGACGCTGATACTTGACGGCGACGGTGGAGACCCTGCCAACTGTAGCGACGGTCAAATGGCTACCCGCTTTGGAGCATATCTTGAGATGTTGGAGGACAGACGATAATGATAAAATATGTGTGCAAATATACCCCGGTTGAGCTGTTCAGCGGGTTTTCTCAGGAGTGCTCGCTGCTGGATGAAGTGGCTGATAACTTCGAGGTTTCCGAACGCGCTTCTCACATTAATTTGTGTGGTTTTGGCAAGGCGCTGATGGAGTCTACTCTTAGCGAGGATACGCAGGAGCTCATTTTGATCAACTGCTGCGACACCATGAACAGAGCTTATGACGTCATCGATGATACGAAGGCCTGCGATTTTTTGTTTATGCTTGATCTGCCCCACCAAAACAGCGATAGTGCCGCGCAGGAGCTTGGGAAAAGACTGCTACGCTTAAAAAACGAATACGCAGCTAGCTCCGGCATACCCTTTGATAAGGAAGCGTTCCTAAATGCTTTTGCCCCGACAGCGCCGAGTGAGAGCGAGCCGTATGTGGGGATTTTAGGAGTGCGTGTCGGCAAACAGCTGGAGGAGACGATTAGCTCCCTCATGCCCTTGCCCGTAAGGAATCTCACTTGCGTGAGCAACCGCGAGTTTACTTGTGACACGAAGGCCATGGCCGATATGTCTGAAGAAGACATGTTTACCGCCTATGCCGTCGCGCTGCTGAGCCAGTTCCCTTGCGGGCGAATGGGGATGCCAGAGATTCGGTGCAAGTTGTTCGATGATAAGAACTTGAAGGGAATCATTTACCACTCAATTAAGTTCTGCGATTACTATGAATTCGAATATGTGGGTTTTAAGCGCGATACCACGCTTCCTATTTTGAAGCTGGAAACCGATTATACACGCCAAAGCGAAGGTCAGCTGAGAACTCGAATACAAGCCTTTGCGGAAACACTATCCGGCGCTGCTGATACAAACCAAGTTGTCGCAAAAGTGCCGACACCTGCAAATACAAGCTATGTCGCGGGGATTGACAGCGGCTCTGCCAGCACCGACGTGGTCATTATGGATACTGCGGAGAATATCATCTCTACCGTAATCGCTCCGACAGGCGGCGGCGCAAACAACAGCGCTGAGCAAGCGCTGAGCGACGCGCTAAGCAAAGCAGCGCTGTCTCGAAGTGACATTCGCGTCATCGTTAAGACCGGCTATGGCCGCGATTATATTGCCGACGGCGACGACAGCGTAACAGAGATTACCTGTCATGCGGCAGGCGCGCATTTTCTCTCTGCGCAGGCGCGTACCGTAATCGACATTGGTGGACAGGACAGCAAGGTCATCCGAATTGACGAGACAGGCGCGGTCCAAAACTTTGTGATGAACGACAAATGCGCTGCCGGAACAGGGCGATTTTTGGAGATGATGGCAAGAGCGCTTGGGCTTACGCTGGAGCAGATTAGCGAGATCGGGCTTGATTGGGAAGAGGACATTACCATTTCCAGCATGTGCACCGTATTCGCCGAGTCAGAGGTGGTTTCGCTTGTTGCGCAAAACAAAGCGCTGGAGGATATTGTGCATGGGCTGAACAGCTCTGTCGCATCCAAAGTGGGCGGGCTGGTGAATCGCGTTTCGCCGCAGGAAGGTTACATAATGACCGGCGGTGTTGCCAAAAATCGCGGCGTTGTGAAAGCGCTGGAGGATAAACTGGAGACGAATCTTTATATCTGCGAGCACGCGCAGCTTTGCGGCGCGATTGGCGCAGCGTTGTTTGCGCTGGAGAGGGCATAAGAAAGCCCCAGACAAGATGTCGCGAGGTGTTCATTTGAAAGAAACGCCCTCTTTGGGGCACATTTTTTAACTAGTTACGGCAAACCACACCAGAACCACGATAAAACTCCGAAAAAATGACAACAAAAAAGGCAGCAGATTTGCTCCGCTGCCCGTTTAACTCAAGTTTAACCCAGTCGCGCTTTGAACTCTTTGATTAGCTCTGGCACGACTTGCAATACATCGCCGACAATACCGAACGTTGCTATCTTAAAGATAGGCGCGTCCGGGTTTTTGTTGATTGCGATGATGGTGTCGGATGACGACATGCCTGCAAGGTGCTGTATTGCACCGGATATACCGCAGGCAAAGTACACTTTGGGTCCAACGGTTTTGCCCGTTTGTCCTACTTGATGGCTGTACGAAATCCATTCTGCGTCAACCGCCGCACGCGAAGATCCAACGGCACCGCCGAGCAGCATAGCAAGCTCGTGAAGAAGCTCAAAGTTCTTCGGGTCACCAAGGCCTCTGCCTCCCGACACTATTATATCAGCTTCGGTCAAGTTAACCGTTTCTGTTAATTCAGAAACGACATCAACAACTTTGACGCTAAGGTTTTGCGGGATTGTTACATCCTCTGCAACGATGTTGCCCGTCCTGGAGAAATCAGGCTCGAGCGGTTTCATGACTTTTGGTCGCACGGTTGACATCTGCGGCCGATGGTTCGGGCAGATGATCGTTGCCATCAGGTTGCCGCCAAAAGCAGGTCGAGTTTGCATAAGTATCTTCTTTTCAGGATCAATCTCCAGCTTGGTGCAGTCCGCAGTCAATCCCGTGTTGATGCGCGAGCTGATTCTCGGTGCGAGCGAACGCCCATAGGTAGAGGCTCCCATCAGCACTATCTCGGGTTTGTGTTTTTGGATAAGCTGCACGAAGACGTCCGCATACGACTCATCGTTAAAAAGCTTAAGCGATTCGTGGTCTACGACGTATACGTTATCAGCACCGCCCGCAACCATCTGCTTAGCAGCGTCACCTACATTTTCTCCTATCAGCACAGCAGATAGTTCTTCGCCAAGCTCGTCAGCAAGCCTTCTGCCCTCGCCGAGTAGCTCGAGCCCAACGCCCGCAAGTATGCCGCCCTTTTGCTCTCCGAATACCCACACGCCTGTGTACGAGTCCAAATCGCTCTTCTCATCCGCATCATCCTTTGTTAAATCAATCGCGTCAAATTTACACGCCGGTACACACAAGCCGCACAGAACACAATTAGGCAGTATCTCTGCCATCTTGTTTTCGACTTTGATTGCATCATACGGGCAGGCCGGAACGCAAAGCTTACACCCGACACATTTATCTTCAATAATTCTTATTTCAGCCATTTATTATATCCTCCACTAATTGCCGGTTTCAAACTGCATCGACATGAGCACGTCCGCAAGCCGTTTTGCCTGCTCGTTTGGTTCGCCCTCGATCATTTCGCTGTTGACGTTGTGCACCGGTACGAACGTTTTGACGACCTGGGTCGGCGATCCATCAAGACCGCAAAGCGCTTTATCAGCGCCGACATCGTCCGCTGTCCATACTTGCACAACCGCTTTTTTGGCGCGCATCATGCCTTTCATGGAGGGCAGCCGCGGTTCGTTGATCTCTTTGACCACAGTGATGACAGCGGGAAGCGTCATTTCGATCACTTCGTACCCGTCGTCGGTCATGCGCTCACAGCGGATATACCCCTCACTGATTTCCTCAATCTTTTTCACGTAAGTGGTGTGCGGGATACCAAGCTTCTCTGCAAGGCTCGGTCCGACTTGCGCCGTGTCCCCGTCCGTTGCTTGTTTGCCGCAGATAATGAGGTCAACGCCGCCAATCTTCTCGATACCCTTAGCCAGAGCGTAGCTGGTCGCGAGCGAATCTGCACCCGCAAACGTCCGATCGCTCAGCAGCACAGCTTCGTCCACTCCAAGCCCGATCGTCTCTTTTAACAAGTCGGCAACAGAGGGAATTCCCATGCTTATCGCCGTTACCTTACCATCCGTCTGCTCCTTTAAACGCACGCCTTCTTCAACGGCATAAGTGTCAAAAGGATTGATAATGGCCTCCATGCCTTCACGGATGATGGTATTGGTTTCCTCGTTCATTTTCACTTCGTTAGTTCCGGGTACTTGCTTTACACATACTACAATGTTCAATTTACTATCTCCTTGTTTTATGTTTCAAACTTTAACGACGGCTCCAATGTTATGAAGCCGTCGTTTATTTGTTATTTTGCCAGCGTCTAGCGATATTTTTTCAGCACTTCAAGTGCGATAATATTGCGCTGTATCTGGTTGGTTCCTTCGTAGATCTGCGTAATCTTCGCGTCACGCATCATTTTCTCGACAGGGAACTCCTTCATGTATCCGTATCCGCCCATGACCTGCACTGCGTCGACTGTGACCTTCATTGCTGTGTCAGACGCCATTACCTTACACATCGCCGACTCTTTGGAGATGCGTTTTGCGCCCGAATCGACGTGTCTGCAAGTCTGGTATACGAGCGCTCTGCTCGCTTCGATTTGTATTGCCATGTCCGCCAACATATGCTGAACTGCCTGGAAGGTGGAAATGGTCGAGCCAAACTGCTCTCTTTCCTTTGAGTACTTTGCTGCCGCGTCAAGCGCGCCCTGCGCTATGCCCAGTGCCTGCGCCGCAACGCCCGGACGTGTCCGGTCGAGCGTCTTCATAGCAACGATAAAGCCCATGCCTTCGTTCGCGAGCAGGTTTTCTTTTGGTATACGGCAATCCTCGAACACGAGCTCGACCGTGGCAGAAGCGCGTATGCCCATTTTGTCTTCTTTTTTGCCGAACGTGAAACCGGGCGTGTCTTTCTCTACGATAAACGCGGAAAAGCCTCTTGGTCCAAGTTCTCTGTCGGTGCACGCAATAACCGAGTAGATATCGGCCTCGCCACCGTTGGTGATCCACATTTTTGTGCCGTTAAGGATGTATTCGTCTCCGTCAAGAACGGCTGTGGTTTCGACACCCGCTGCGTCGCTGCCCGCGTTAGCTTCGGTCAAGCCAAACGCTGCAAGCTTTTTGCCAGATGCGATATCGGGGAGATACTTTTTCTTCTGCTCTTCGTTGCCAAAGAGTATGATCGGGAATGTGCCAAGACCTGTGCCGGCAAACGCCAGCGCTATGCCGCCACACGCACGGCTTAGCTGCTCTACAACCAGCGACATTTCCATGATGCCGCCGCCAAGGCCGCCGTACTGCTCTTCGATATACACACCGCAAAGGTCGCTATCCGCTAATATTTTAATGATGTCGTGAGGGAACGTGCCCTTCTCATCATATTCAATGGCAACCGGCGTTATCTTCTCGTCCGCGATTTTCGCGGCGAGTTCTTGTATCATTTCCTGTTCTTCAGTTAAAAAATAGTTCATGTTTATTTCTCCTTATATTTGATAAAAAATGAGTGCACTTTTTTATTCGTTACTAACAATTTTTCAATTAGAATGAGTATATTATAGTTTGGCGGTTAATGCAACAGTAAAAGGATTACAACGTGTTATCAAATATGTTACTTTTTATGTTTACAAAAAAAGGGGGTTATTCAATTTAGCTTGCATTTTTGAAGTTTTTCCAAAGGAGAAACTCTTTTGCGAACTTTGACGGATTTGGAAACATTGTTAATTACATAGAGTGACAAATCCGCAAATGAACATTAGCAAACACGTGAAACACATTTAATATAATGCGTTAATCATATTATCAATTATTTGTAGTTTACTCTGATGAGCACTAAAATGTATTCATTTAGATTATTACAATCTTTAGTCCACTACGGGAACAATAAAAGAAGTAACATGTAAATTGTCATCAGTTCTAAGCGAATGCATCTTGCCGGCACGCACGATAAAAGCTTTCCCTACGGTCAACTCCACTTGCGAGTCTGACAATACTCCAAAACCGGAGCCTTTGATGCAATAAAATATTTCGTCTTTATCTTTGTGGTCGTGCAGAGGTACCTTCATCTCCGGTGTAATATGATAAACTTTAACTTCAATAGATTCGCTTATGTTTTTTAGCTCCATGGTAAAACTCCTTCGTTTAACTGATTATGATTTATTATATTTTTTGTTATGATAAAAGTCAAATAATAAAAACTCCGCACAGCATCGTCATAACAGATACCGTGCGGAGTTTGTGAGCATATGCCACTCTTTGTTTCGTTGCGCTCTTTCAAAGCAACGCGTCAGCTTAATAGGTCGGTTATTCCTCGATCTTCTTTGCTGCACTTTTCAAAAACAGTGCCGCGATTACATCCAACACACCGCCGATAATCATGAAGATGCCAATCAGAATAATCAGTGTGGCCGGTCCCCATGCGCCAAACAATACAATGAACCCAAGCGCAATTGTAACCAAGGCGGATATAAGTACCACAACCCAGTATTTATTGGCTTGACGCTTCATAGTAATGCCGGCCTGCAGCTTCGTTACACCATTGGCAATAATCGCAAATCCAAGTATGATATACAGAATTGTTGTAATCAATCCGGGTTTTGTGAATATGAAAATTGCTAGTGCAATCAGCAAAAGTCCACCGGCAAGCGACGGTCTTTCCTCTCCGTCATTTTTCTTGACAAAATAGCCAACCACTCTCACAATACCGACGATTGCTGCCGCGATACCCACAATGATGGCGATCGTTGCGAGGGTGATCTCCGGTATGCTGACTAGTATAATTCCGACGATGATAAAGCATAGCCCCAGCAGCAGCGTTTGTTTTCTAAGATCCTTCATTTCCTTAGACATAGTTAATACCTCCAAATTTAATTTATATAACGAAAACGATTCGCTTTCGATTATACCGATACCTATCTTTTACTCTTGCTCCGTCTGCCTATAAAGACAGTTGTTCTGTCAGCAGGCGTCCTGCGACCCACCCGCCGTGGTGGATAAGCGGCTGTTGAAAACAATCAACTCGGCAATGCCACCCACCATAGCAAATGAGCGCTTCTCATTATTTGGTCTGCTCCCTTTTAGCTGCGATACGTTGCGCCGATTGATAAAAACACCGTTTAGCTTTCAGGGGTTTCGCTATTGTCTTCTTGGCTGCCGCTTTCTTGCGCTACAAGCTTTCTTGGGCGTCTAAACAGTGTAATGCCGCCAAACCCGCTTATGATTGCTATATAGAAACCGAAGCTGTACCACCAACCCGTATTCATCGTTTCATAAATCGTAATGTCGCTGTTGAATATTCCAAATACGAGCGATACCGGCGCTATCCATCCGTGCCAAACCCCGGAAAAAAATCCGGCAGGTTTATCCTGCGTGTATGTACCAATGCCCGGCATAATGTTGGGCAGCGTTATTGCCAGCACGATTATCAACACGATAGCTGCAATGGTTACAATTGTTCTTTTCATGATTACTCCTCCGTTGCTTGTCTTCTCGGCGGCAGGTTTTATTCTTTTTCGTTAAACTCTGTTGTAGCCGGCCGTATAACAAATCTTGTTCCGAAATGGTCGTTTCCAATAAATTGGTATGTTGGCATTCTCCATTCGGTTCTTTGCACTCCACCACCATAGTTATAACTTCCGCCTCTTGTTACAATTGAATCATGTGATAACGGAACCGATGGCCCTCCCTTAACTTCGTCGCCCATGAAGTATTGTGTAGGCTCTATTCCTATATCACCAACAAGGCTTAATGGATTTTTAGTAATGCCTTCATCAATAAGGTATTGATGAAAGTCTGTATTATACCAATCCATCGTCCATTCCCAAACATTTCCCGACATGTCGTAAACGCCATATGGGTTTGGTTCATAGCAGCCAACCGGCAGCCTGAAGCCAACATATTCTTCCGGAGTATCAACACCGCTATAGAATAGTGAATTCTGTGCATTGTAGCATCCGTAGTTCAAAACGTCGGCTGCATTAGTACCGTCAACTGTCGCATAATCGTAATCTAAACCGCCTTTAGCAGCTTTTTCCCATTCTGCTTCTGTCGGAACTGACAGTTCGTAGTACTCAGCAAAAGCCATTGC
Organism: Clostridia bacterium; assembly: GCA_018648645.1. Lineage (GTDB taxonomy): Bacteria > Bacillota > Clostridia > Christensenellales > SZUA-584 > JABGQS01. The sequence continues at coordinate 8,138 of JABGQS010000013.1, read as the reverse complement.
TCCCCACCAATACATATATGCAGCCGGCATTTCTTCCATGCCCGGGTCCGAATAAAAACTGTTTGTTGGTTCGTGATAATTAATCCACGACTGATTATACGGGCTCTCGGGAATCAGCTTTCCACTCACTTCATTCGCATTATGAGATAGCGCGCCCATTTGAACAAGTTTAGTAAATACCATTCCTTCATATGTAGTACCCTCTGCACCATGAATTTCCCATGTAGGAACGGCGCGGTTAAATCTCTTATCTGCGATCATCATGTCGCCCAACACAACATCGATTTGTCCGGCTTCTAAAGCAGAATTCAAATACATCACATATTGTGCAATCGTTAGTTCTGTCTTAGCCATTAAATATGTGTCTAAATAAATCTCGCTGGCCGGACCTTGATCTCCCGGCGGGTCCTTGAATGCTGCAAATTCCTCGTCTGTTCCAAATGTAAATGTCCCTGCTTCAATTTCAACAAATGTCATCATATATTTGGCTTCTTCCCATGATAGCAAACCATCACCATTTACATCCATATCATCGAACATCTTTTGTAAGCCATAATACTCATCTACTGATAAATAATTATCATCATTAATATCCAACAATTCAAAGTCGTCATGTCTGTCATATAATTGTTGTCTATTTTCAGCTTCGGCTAAATCAAAATGTGGAGGCCCACCGGGTAATCTCGGCTCGATGTACGCGAAGAAAGCTATACAAATAGTTGACACAAATAGTGCACATGCTACTATTATCCATACTATATGGCTAGTTGACTTCTTCTTCTTTTCTTTCTTATTTCTCATTTTCTACTCCCTTTATTTACTGACTCAAAATTTAATCTTATCGATTATGGATATAGCTTATAAAAAAGTTGTCACAAAAATATAACAGCCGTAACAAAATACTTGTATTGTGATATAATTGATAAAAAGAAGGATATCTTAGTCTGTAAACAGAGGTGTGAGATGTGCAAAAAGATATTGGTTGCGGATGATGAAGGCAGAATCAGGTCGGTTATCTCTGATTTCCTGACGCTGGAAGGATATGAAGTTGTCGAGGCAGCTGACGGGCGAGAAGCTTTCGATATATTCGAGTCCGACCCAACCATAAAAATAGTTATCCTCGATGTCATGATGCCGTATATGAGCGGATTCGAGGTCTGCAGCAAGATAAGAAAACGCAGCGATCTGCCAATCATTATGCTTACGGCAAAGACCGAGGAACCGGACGAGCTGACAGGGTTTGGCCGAGGCGCGGACGAGTATATCAAAAAGCCGTTTAAGGCAAGCATTTTGGTTGCCAGAGTGAACGCGCTGTATACCCGAGTGTACGGCAATCCCGAGAAGGATTACATACAGCGCGGCAGCCTTCGTATTTATGTAAAAGAGCAAAGCTTGACAGTTGACGATGTTCCGATAACGCTTAGCAGCACTGAGCTTAAGCTGCTCATGTATATGATCAAACACGAAAATGTGGCTTTAAGCAGAGAGAGGCTGCTGGATAATATTTGGAGCTACGAATATGATGGTACAGACCGAACCGTTGATACAACCATTAACCGGCTTAGGTCAAAACTAAGTAAGGCGAGCATATATATCAAAACGGTTCCAAAATCGGGGTATAAATTTAAAGCCGGCGAGGACACGCAATGAAATCTATAAGAATTAAACTGTTTCTACAAATAGGTGTACTCATCGTTTTGCTTATCGTTCTTTTTATGAGTGCTTACTCTCTTTTGTTTGAACCGATATATATGGCGGTCGCGAAGAACAAGCTGCTCAATCAATATCGGTATATCAATGAACTTGAGCGCTCAGAATACGATGGCATCTACAAGGAATTTGAAAAGTATAATAAAGGTTTTAATGTTGATGTATTTATACTTGACTCACAAGGAGATCTTCAATATCAAAGCAAGGAGTATTTAATAAGCAACGACGCACTTGAAACACTTGGAGTGCTGCCAACATACCCAGAGACTTTGCCCTCCTTTTTTGAAGTAGAACAGGAGGAAGTGATCAATGACAATGTCAGCTTTTTCTGGGCAAACGATTCTATACTTGACGCCAGAACGCTGAACGTCATCGGTAATCTTAATAACGGCGATCATGTTATCCTTCGGGTCAGGTTGATCCCGCCGGAAATCAGTATTGTATCCACAAACAGATTCGCACCGATTGTCGGTATCATTTTGTTGTTTGCGGGAATGCTTTTCGCTTACATACTTTCAAACAAATTCACACGACCGCTCATAACCATGAACAAAGTGGCAACAGAATTGAGCAACCTTAATTTTGAAACAACGTGCCCTGTTGAATCTAAAGACGAAATGGGACAGTTGGCGCAAAAGATTAACGTTCTTTCAAACGCCTTAAAGAATGCAATCGGAACGCTGAATGTTCGCAACAATGAACTTGAAAATCAAATCAAGGAAAAAATCAAGATAGATGAAAACAGAAAGCAATTGCTCAACAATGTTTCTCACGAGCTAAAAACGCCTTTGACATTGATGCAAAGTTATGCAGACGGTTTGAAGTCGAACGTCGCCAAAGACCTTGATAAGGTTGATTACTATTGCGATGTGATTATAGATGAAACAGAAAAAATGAATAGATTAATCACCGATTTGCTGGATATCAACAGAATTAGATTTGGTGATGTTGTGCTCAATCCGGCTGAATTTGAAATTGTTTCATTCATAAGGAGTCTAAAAGAAAAGTATCAGCAGAGAGTTGAGCAAGAGTCCATTCAGTTTAGTTTTGAACCCATAGAGCCAACAATGGTTATTGCAGATCAGCAGAAAGTGGATATCGTTTTGTCCAATTACGTTAATAACGCAATTAAGTATGTTGATGATCAAAAAACGATCAGTATTCGCATGACGCAAACTGACCAAAATGTGCGAATTGAAGTGTTTAATACTTGCAGTCACATTCCGGATGAGGAGTTGCCAAAGCTATGGGATAGCTTTTATAAGGTTGACCAATCGAGAGATCGCAACCTTGGAGGACATGGGCTTGGGCTTTCGATTGTTAAAGCAATACAAGAAGCTGATGGCAGCGGATACGGTGTGCAAAACCAAGCAGATGGGATTACGTTTTGGATGCAAGTGCGAAAAGGCAAGTTGTAATATCGCGATATTCGCAAGCGCTCTTCATCACGCATCTCTGGTGAGTCAAGCCTCGATTACCTCATATTCAACTCACTTACTCTCGCACACTATATAAAAAGCACTCCATTTTGCAGAGCACTTTTTTTGCCGGAGCTGACGATTGGTAACAAACACCTTTGTGTTTCTTCTTAGATTTTGGGTCGCTATATATTTGCTATAATCCAACCGCAATGCGGAGCGAGGAAACCGACCTTCCTAATTTCCCACCTATTCCACCACAATCTCTAAAATCCACTTTACCCAGCGGTAGCCGGGCTCACCCGGAAATACTGCCCGAAGCGGAAAGCCCGCCAGTACCGGCAGAGTTGCTCCCTCGAATTCGTACGCCAAGAAGTTCTTGGTAGCTAAAGCATCCTCAAGATTTATCGAAGCCGAATAACCATCGGCGCCCTTCATGACGACTCTGGTTGCCCCATCTTGCACCTGCGCCATCTCGAGGATCGCCTTAAGCGATACCCCGGACCATGTAAAAGTATCCACGAAGGTCCTTGGACACTCCAATATCGGGGTAGCAGTTACCTTTGGCATAAGACGCAATTCGTCGTAGGTCAGGCTCAGTTCATTATTCACGCTGCCGCTCACCTTGAGTCTGTAGTTGTCAAAATCGACCTCTGTCGGCGTGCCCGTCATGTGAAGCCCGGTGTCGGGATCGACCTCTAGGTAGCCCGGAATATCGGGAGGAAAAGTCGGCACAACGATAGCATTCAATTTGTCGGTCACGGTGCTCGTTTGCGTTGCTGCAGCCGCGCTCGTCTGGGTTGTTGCAACTTCGCTCGTCTGGGTTGTTGCAGCAACGCTCGTCTGGGTGGGCTGCGCGCTGCAACCGAGCAATGTCAAGGCGAGAACAACTGCCAGGGTTACGGTTATTATCACTCTCCCGAAATTAACCTTCCTTATACTCAAACACGTGCTCAGAGTGTATCGTTTACATGTCATCATGGTACTGTACTCCTTTCCCAAAACTATTGGTTGCACAGTAACATCATAGGCTCATATGGATAGGCTGTCAAGGCTCAATGGCACTCACCCGCTATAAAAAAAGTACCCCGTTTTGCAGAGCACTTTTTATTGGTATAGCTAGTGAAAGGAAACAAACACCTTAGTGTTCCCTTGCCGGTTTGGAGTAACAGCAATATTCTGAATGCCCGTTATATCGCGCTGTACTCAAACCAAAACGAAATGCGCTCTTTTTCGCTTGTCACGCCATAATTTATCTTGTGCAGCTCGAATATCGCTGCACATATAGCAAGCCCAAGACCGGTCCCCCGCATGTTTCTCGATTTGTCCAAGGTGTGAAACCGCTTAAACAGCTCATCCGCCTGCTCTTGCGATATCGGCTCGCACCGGTTCGCAACGCAAACCCTGCACACACCATTTGTCACTTCACCAACAATCTCAATCTGTGTACCGGGCAGCGCATATTCCGCTGCGTTACCTATAAGATTCACAGCGACCTGCTCCATCCTTTGCTCATCCGCGTACATCCGCTCAAACCGCCCGCCCACACTTAGCGTAAGCTGCTTCTCTTGCATTTGCGGCTCAAATATCGCGGCTGCATCGCGCATCACGCCTTCGATATCCACTTTAGTTTTATTAAGCTGCGTGTCTCTGGATTCCGCTTTGGCAAGCTGCAGCATCTGCATAATCATCTTGTTCATTTTGTCGATTTCGCCTTGCATGATGTCAAAATACGCATCCTTTTTAGTCGGCTCAATATCATCGCGCAACAGCTCAAGATAACAGCGCATCACACCCAGCGGCGTTTTTAGATCGTGCGACACGTTGGCGGTAAACTCTCGCCGTATCTGCTCTTGCTTTTCCTTCTCGTCAATATCGCCCTGCAGCTTAATATTCGCCCCTTCCAGCTCGCCTATTGTGCTTTGCAAATTGCTCGACAGCTGGTTCAAGCTTTCTGCCAGCACGCCAATTTCGTTGCTGTGCTTCGAGCGCACACGCACATCCAAATTGCCTTGCGACATAAGCCCCGCCGCTTTGCTGATTCTGCCAATCGGCCCCGAAACACGGCGTGCATAAACAAACGCAACAATCAACGCCGCAATCACGCCCACGAGGAAAAACCACGGGTAATACGACGTGATAGCCGCAGAGGCTTCGTCTACCGGCTGCAACGATGCCGTCAAATAGAAGCTAAGCTGTTCCCCATTTGCAGATGCCGTATCTATTTTCAAGTTGATTTGATCGCCCGTGCCGAATGGGAATATCCCAAAATCAACGAAGGTGTCGCTAAGTAACCTGCCGACAACCACAGCACCTGCGCCAACAGAAACGTGATAGTTATCCCTCTCAGCTTGCGTGGCTTCCTCTATCGCCAAAACCTCAATCTCCTGCCAATCCATGACCACAACCGGTTCGTTTTCAAATCCGGTCATTTCGACGAAACCCGTTTGCGCAAAAACCTCACTGCCCATCATCCCCAAAACAAACTGGTAAGAGTCGCCTGAGTCGTTTGCCATTATATAATACGTTGCTCCGATGTCAAGCGTAGCCCCCATCAAATTCGTATAAATTTCATATTCACTTAACACAATCTTCTTTTCTGTGCCGTCCTCATACTCAATCAGCACACTCAACCATTTCTGGTTCTCTCGCAACTGCTGCTCAAAGCTGCTGCCGTTCTCGCGCACTACGTTGATGCTCGCGTTGTTCTCGTAGAAAAAGCTTTGCCGCAGCTGCAGAAACTGCGAATAGCTAAGGCTCTCGCTTGCCACCTCATCCACAAACAATTCCAGCTGCTTTTCCAGCTTGCTTGTTTTCCACGACATATAAAACCGCTCGAAGAACACGCTTTGGATAACCAACAGCGCACCAATCATCACCGCGATTACCGCAAAAGTTATGATGAACAACTGAACCGCCATTTTCCCTCTTTTTTTACTCATCACACACCTCGAACCGGTACCCCACACCTTTCACCGTTTGAATATATCGACCATACTCTCGCAGTTTGGCACGTAGGTTTTTCACATGGGTATCCACCACACGATTATCTCCAAAAAAGTCGTACCCCCACGCATAGTGCAATATCTGGTCCCTCGACAGCGCACACTTTTGATTCTGCATAAAATATTCGAGAACCGTATGCTCTTTTGGTGTCAGCACCAATTTGTCTCCGTTCAGCGTTACATCGTGCCCCGTTTTGTCCAGCACCAACCCGCCAAGCTCTATTCGCTCACTAGTCTGATGCTGCGGGCTTCTTGCAAAAAGTGCTTTGGCCCGTGCGACCAAAACTTTTGGGCTAAACGGTTTGGTCACGTATTCATCCGCACCAAGCTCGAAGCCTTGCAGCTTATCGTACTCCGATTCAAGCGCTGTCAGCATAATGACCATCACATCCGAGTGCTCCCGAATCCGTCGCAATACCGTCCATCCGTCCAGCATGGGCAGCATCACGTCGAGTATAACAAGGTCAATCTCGTTGTCCTCAAACTTCTCAATGGCCGCTTTGCCGTCTTGCGCTTCGATAACAACGTATCCTGCAATCTTTAGGTAAGACGTAACCGCTTCTCTTATTCTTTTTTCGTCTTCAACAACCAGAATCGTTCGTGTCATATTTCCCTCCGGCAAATGGGTATAGGCTTGCGATACCGCCCATACCCATTATATATTATATGCCCTTCTATTCATAGTGCAGCGCTTGCACAGGTCGCAGTTTGCTCGCTTTGATAGCCGGGTACACCCCAAACACAACGCCTACGATGACCGAGAACACAAGCGAAATGACCACAATGCCAACAGACGGGACGATTGTCATTTCCATCAGCGATCCAATCGGAGACGCGAGCGCAAACGTCAGCCCTATCCCGATGACACCGCCCATTGCTGAGAGCGCCATGGCTTCTACCAAAAACTGCACGAGTATGTCGCTCCGCTTTGCACCGACAGCCTTTCTGATACCAATTTCTCTAGTACGCTCGCGCACAGACACCAGCATGATGTTCATAATCCCAATGCCCGAAACGAGCAGCGATATTCCGCCGATGCCGCCAAGCAGCGCCATCATCGTTTTATTCGACTCTTCCATATACTCGTTCAAATCGTCAGAGCTGCTGATGCGATATTTCTTCACATCCTTTGTTTTGCTGCTCATCAAGCTTTGCGCTTGCGCTTTTGCAGCTGCTATATCATCCGGGCTGCTCGCAAGCACTGAGAACTGCTTGATGTCACCCATGCCAAGCAGCTTACTCCCTGTCGTAATGGGTACAATCACTTGATTGTTTGGGTTCTCGCCAATCGTTTGCTGTGCGTGGGCAAGCACGCCCACAACCGTGTACTCTCGCTCTTTCATCATGAACCGCTGTCCCACAACATCCGTATGCCCAAACAGCTTCAGCGCAACCGTTTGTCCAAGTACTGCCGCATCCGTTTTTTCGTCCACATCAATCGCCGAGATAAACCTCCCGTCAGTCAACGAATAGTCTTTGACCCGCGCATACTCGGCTGTTGTCCCCACCACCGACACCTGCATTTCGCTGATGCCGTTTTTCGCCGTTTCGCGCCCGGAGTTGTACGGCGCTGCTGCTGCCACGCTTTGCTCGTCACCCAGTGCTTCAACCTCGCCTGCGCTGATAGATATATCCTCGTCCATCACGCTTACCTGCACCACGTTGGCGTTCAGGTCTTCCATCAATCCGCTCATCTGCGCAATTGTCGCTTCGCCTACAGACAGCAATGCCGACACTGCAAACACGCCGATGATTACCCCAAGGCTGGTCAGAAACGACCGCACCTTTCTGGAGAATATCGATGAGAATGCGGACTTTATCAACTCAGTAAACCTCATGCCGCACCTCCGCACTTCTCGTCGCTGATGATTTTACCGTCCAGCAGCGAAATCTTTCGGCTCGCCACGTCCGCAATACTCTCGTCATGCGTCACAAGCACAACCGTCATTTTATACTCTTTATTCAGCTTCCTGATGATAGAAAAGACTTCCTCAACACCGATGGG
>JABGQS010000012.1 GCA_018648645.1 Clostridia bacterium | reverse complement strand
ATGCTGATTCCTGCACCGATGCCGACTTTGCTGCCTGTGCCTGTGCCGATTGCGTCCGCCGATGTTGTGAAACCGCCGCTTTGCGATGCTTGAACTGCGACGCTTCCGCCGTCGATAGTTGCGCTAGAGCCGAGACGCGCGTTGGTTTTGGATGAAACGATGTGCACTGCGACCGCGCCCGCGATGCCGATGTCGCACTCCGAAACGCCTGCCGATGCGGAAGCCTGCGACGACACGCCGTTTGATGTGGCTATGATAGAAAGGCTTTGCGCCGTAATTACGGCTGCCTCGATGTATGCTGTGTTTCTGTGGATTACGATGCCGACCGATATGCCGACGCCGAGCGAGAAGCTTGAGTCGCCGGGTGCAGGTGTTACAGGTTCGGTTGTGAGTTTTGCGTCTGTGATGATCGCTGTTGTCGGTGGCTGCTCTGCTGTGGTTGTGACGACTGCTGCGCCGCCTTCGGTAACGACCGTGCCGCCCGAGAGCTTGACGTTCTCGCTTCCGGGAGTGCCGCTTATGGTTACGTGAACGAGCGACAGTTTAATAACAGCGCCCGTGATGGTGACTGTACCTTTGCTGTATTTTATGACTCCGCCCGTGATGGACGCCGGTGATGTTGTGTTGTCGAAGTTGGTTACAACGCAGCCTGTGATCGTGCCGTCCGTGACCGAGAGGTATGCTTCGCTGACCGTCAGCGTTGCGCCCGTGATTTCTACGTCTGCCATTGTGATGATGCTACCGTCTGCATTGCGGTTGCCGCCGATGACTGTGAGACCGATGGCTGCGCCAGAGAACGCCGCTGTGCCGTCCGTGATTTCTGCGCTGCCGCCCTCAAGCGATGCTGCGTCTATGTTAGGAAGAATCACCGGATCGCCGCCGTCGTCCAAAAGCTCGGGAGCTTCTGTGTTGTCCCAAGTTGGGAGCTGGCTTGGTGCGACACCGTCCGGAATCTCCAGACCGAAGCTTTCCATGTTATCTATAGTAACACCCGTCAGCGCGATGTCGCTGCTTGGGATGTCGAATGTGCCGCCTGTGTTAGTGGTCGTGCCGCCGTTCATTGCGACAGTTGCGTTTGCTATTGCAACCACGCCGTCAACTACTGTAATTGTGGTTGCTCCTGTGATGCCCGTTATAACGAGGTTAGCGCCTGTGACTGTTGTTGTGCCGCCAGCGATGACGCAAGGGTCGGGTGGAACAGTGATGCTGGCCGCGCCTTGCGTGATGCCTGTTGCGCCGGTAATGATTGTTTTGCCGCCAGTGACTGTTATGGTGATACCATCGAGCGTAACCTCTGCACCCGTTGGTGTGACCGTGCCGTCGGTGCCGAGTGTGCCACCTGTGATCGTCGGTGCTGCGGCTGCTTTGTATGCAACGGTCGGCGGGTCGGGAGGTGTGTCGCCGTCTGCTGTGGTGATGACGCCGCCCGTGATTGAGATGGGTTCCTCCACAGGAGTGCCGTCGGGTTTTGTTTCTATTACGATGGGCGAGCCATCGGCAAGTGTGCGCACGTCGACGGACGCGGTTGCGTCTGCGCTGAGCGCGCCGCCCGAAAGTATGCTGCCCGTGGTTTTGATAGCTGCGGTGTTTTTATTGCTTGCGTATGTGACCGCGAGTGCACCGACAAGCTGGGTCGATGAGCTTGATCCCGAAACTTGGGTGGTGTCGGCCGCGCCGCCTGTGCCTTCGTCAAACGCGTCAGTTACGCCGACCGGCTCCGGCTCTTCCTCGTCCTCGTCACCGAAGAGACTACTAAGACCCATGTCCTCGTCGTCGTCTTCTGCGGGAGGGTCGGTTGGCGGTGGTGGATCTTCGGGCGGGTCTGCAGGTGGCTTGACTTGCTCGCCCGCTGTATTGAGTGAGTCGGTTGCGCCCTCGGGAGCAAGTGGCGTCTCTCCGCCGCTGCCCGAAAGTTTGCCGAGCAAACTTGTTACCAAATTTAAAATGTCGGTCAATGAGAAGCTGCCGTCTTCGTCGCCCTCTTTATCGTTGACCGATGAATTGTTTGTGGATGATTGTGTGAGTACTTTTTCCTTAGCGTTTGCGCCGAGGAGTATGTCGCCTGCCGCGAGCGTCGCGTTGCCCGTGATAGAAGCGGTTACGGTTTGAATCACAACGCCGACTGCAAAGAAGCCTCCGGATTTGCTGGTGCCGCCCGATGTCGCGCCTTCCTGCGATGTTGCGGGTACAGTTGCGATTGTCTCGACAGTTAAGTTGCCTGATGCGCTGACGACCACGCTGCCATTAAGCGCGCTTATCGCAGCATTGCCTGCTACGCTGACGATTGCTTTTACATCGACGACCGAAAGCGCGAGCGCGATTGGTATTGTGCCCGAAACCGCTTTGGTTTTGACGGTGACGTTAGTTGACGCGCCTAGCGCAACTCCGCCTTGAGTGCATATTATTGCCGCGCTGCCGCCGACCGAAACTTTTGCCTTGACGACTGCGACACTGACGCCGAGCGGAATACACCACTTGGCGAGATCTTCGTTAGTGACTTCCATCACAGTTTGCGCGTCGGCAGTTGCGCGGATAGATTGGACCGCGCTCAAAGTGCCAAGAATTGTAATGGTTGCTGTGCCTACTTTGATGTTGATGAAGTTGGGATTGACCGCGAGCTCTTCAAGCGCGTTGAGCTGTTCCTCATCCTCCGCTTGGTTTGGGTTGTTTGGATCTTGCGCTTTCGCGGTTAAGTTTTCGATAGCTTGCGAGAGCTGCGACGCGTCGGGCAGCAGCGACTGGGTCTGCGTGCTGGTGACACTGAGCGTGATTGTCTCGCTCGCGTTGAGGACACCTGATTCGTTAATTTTTATACAAGCCTTGGATACGAAATCGAAAAGGCTGAATTCGAATTCAAAGTCAGGGATGAGCGCGCTGTCAAAGTCGGTTGAGAAGCCAATCTGTACGTCGCTGTCGCTCGCGTTAATATTGATGTTGCGTCCGGTGATCGTTCCGTCGATTGTTATACATCTGCCCGAGATGGTGATGTTGAACGCCGGAGCGTAAATCGTGCCTGCTGTGAATTCACCGCCGTCAAGAATTAGACCTGCGAGGAACGGGGCTATTCCTTCGGGGATGGTGACAACCAAACCGCCGCCTGTGTATCCTAATATATTGTAGTCGGTGAAGCCGGCAATGTCCGTGATGTGATATGCCGAGCTGCCCGAGAGGTCTACGCTGTCTTTGCCCGAAAGCTCGTCTGTGTATGCTTCTACGCCGGTTGCGCTGATATCGAGCTGCTGCACGAGCGCTCCGCCCATTGCGGACGTGAACAATGTGACGTCTGCATCTTCGTCGTTTGCGCCCGAGCGTGTGCCTGTGTGTGCACCGCCCGAGTCGAGCTTGCCCGTGAGGTGCAGACGGTCTCCGCCGTCGCCGCCTTCGACAACAACCTCTGTGCCGCCGTATGTGTTTAGCGTGGTGGAAGTATCTACCGTGATTGTATCGTCACCGCCGCCACCGTCAATTTCGATTGTAACGTCATCGGTTGTCAATGACGTCCCCAGAGTGCCGCCAACCGATATGTCGTCGTTGCCTTGCCCTCCGTCTATTGCGACCACAGCGCCGCTTGTCAAATCGGTGTCTATGGTGTCGTCGGCTGTTGTTCCGTAAATTTCGACCTCTGCCGATTTCACTTTGACCACGCTGCCAGTGACGAAGTAGAGACCCGCAATCAAAACGTTGATGCCGTCGATTGTGATTTCGCCGTCGACATTTGCGCCGCCCGCCGAGTTGGTCATCGAGCCGTCATCCTCATCTTGCGCGTCGCTTGCTATTATATTAAGTATGAAGTCTTCTGCGAGGTTGTATGTTTCTTCGGTGGTGGTGACTTCGCCCGTTGTTTCGTCAGTAGTGGTTACGGTGTGGGATGTGCTGATGGTAAGACCATTAAGATATGTGCCGTCGTCAACAAGAACTGTTGCGGACGTGATTTCTGCTTGGTCGCTGGCGTAACCCAGCGCGGCATCGATTGCCTGCTGCACGGCGTTTAGTTCCGGAGTGTTTTCAAACTCGATTTCTGTGTCGGCAGGAATGCCGAGTGCATCTTGAATTTCGGGCTGGGTGTCGAAAGTTTCGATGGTGCCGTCCGTTACTTCGACCGCGCCGATTTGCGCTGCGCCGTCTTCAACCGGTTCGGTTTCCTCTTCCTCTTCTTCCTCCTCCTCGACCGGTTCGGGCTCGGGCGGAGGATCAACTGCTTTTGCGACAGTTGGCGAAATGACAAAAAACGCAACAATAATGATGATGCTGAGTATCAGCATGTAAAGTGGCTTCATCGATTTTGCGCTTTTGGTTTGCATTGCTGTGTCCTTTACTACTACTAAAGATGTCGATAACAAATAATAAATCGAGTACGTCGGTCTCTCAAAACAACCGGGTAACCTTCATCGGTTTATGAATAGCAATGGTCTTCTTGGTTTCTTTCAAAGTGGAGTTAGTGTGAGTAGAGTTTGAATAGTTAGTGTGAGTAAAGTGTGAATGGTATTAGTTTAGCATACATGGTTATACTATGCAAGCGCCTAATTGTAAAAATAAGCAATTAATTTACATGTCGTTCAGCTGACATAAAAGCTCTTCTGCAGAGTCCGCAAGCGCCGTGTCTACGCTTTGCTCAGCGACCTTCGACAAGTCGGATTTTGCTGCGCCGAAGTCCTCGACTTGTATATAACATATAGCACGGTTGTAGTAGCAGGAAGTGCTCATTTGGTCTGCGTTTATCGAAGCCGAAAAGTCTTCGATAGCGAGGGTGAATTCGCTGTCCCCCATGCGGGCAACTCCGCGATAAAAGTGCAGGTCTTTGATTGTTGAGTCGTGCGCAATTGCTTCGCTGAAGTGTTCTGACGACTCTGCGTAGTACCCGAGCGTCAGTGCGCTAAGCCCCATGAATTTATAGAGATTGGCAGGGTCGATGTTGTCTGAACCAATGTCGATTGCCTTTTTCCCAAGGCTCAAAGTCAGCTCGTTTTTCTCGAGCATGTAGTAGCACAGTGCTTGCTGCTCGCAGCAGGCGGCGGGGTCTTCGAAGTCGGCGCCGACAGCGTATACAAAATCGGCGATGGCAGGCTCGTAGTCACCTTGCTGCGATCTTAACATACCGCGCATAAAGTGGAGCGAACCGTCGCTATCGCCGGTGGCTTTGATCAGATATGTGTATTGGGCAGCGCCCAGTTTATAGTTACCGTTTAGGTAGTAGACTTCGGCAAGCAAAGTGCGCATATTCAGGTCACTCGGTGCTTCGTTGAGATAGGTAAGCAGCGCTATTTTTGCATTCGGCAAGTCTTGCGTTTCGATGTATATCTGGATTTTGATTCGCAGGATTTCCGGTGTGTCTCTCCCAATGTCAGATATGTTAGAAAAGCTAATTAGTGCTCCGTGGTAATCGTCTTGCAGCGTTTGCAAGCACCCTTTCTTCATCCACAAATCGTCGAGTATGGATAGGTCATCTCCCCTGTATTGCGCTAGGCAACGCTCGATATTGACAAGCGCTTGCTCGTACTTGTTCTGCCCGATTTGTATGGACGCCAGCATGTAGTAGCTGCTGAAAGTTTTTGGGGTTGTGAACACGTTGGTGATGACATCGCCCGCGCGGGCGAATACGTTTTTCTCGATATATTCGGTGCGCTCGGCAAGAAGAGTCGCTGCTGCATTGTTTGCTTCGTTGTCTGTCTCCGTATTAATTTTGACTCTGGTAAGGTCGATCATTATGATGAATAAAGCCAACGTGAGCGCCAAAAAACCAGCTAAAATTCGAACCCAAACTTTGGTGCTGATTCGTTTTTTTCGTTTGCTTCGCTCGTCCATAGCCGCCTCCGTATCTATCAGTATACTATATTGAAAAGGGCAAAGCAACGACGGAGTTTGGCACGAATGCAACGCTATAAAACGGAGCGGTGGCGGGAGAAAAAAAAGCCCTTTACAAGAAGCTGAGGGGCTTTGCTTGCAAAGAGCTTACAGATTGGACGTATTTATTATTTGGTATCCTATTTGCGTTCCGTTCTTAATATGGCTTGTTCTATGATGCCCGGGGCGCGAGTGGCAGCTTCCTCATCCATGAAGGTCGGCGTATAATGCCAGCGTGTGTGGGCCTGGGAGGATACCCATTCAGCTCCTTTGGCAAGCGCCTTTGCTGTGCCGTCATTGCAGCCCGCGTAAACGGTACTTTTGTGGCTGCATCCTTAACCGCCTGTATCTCATGGTGCATGCCGCAGCCGTGCATGCCTCCGATATTAGTGAACCGCTGTTTTATCTGTTCTAGTCTGGTTGGCATAGATTTGACAACTCCCGCGAGCTTGTTTAGATGCTTTTATGCCGGGCAGCCAACAGATTCACTGCGTCAACTTAGTTCAAATTCCTTTCGTATTTCTTACGCCGCCAATGATTATTTTTTTAGCAAAATCATTCTGCCTCATCCATTTGTGTTTCCTTGATGATGGGGATATCGGCTTTGTTGAACCGCGATACCATCTTCTTGCTAATCCACTTGTCTGTGATGATGCCGTCAAAAGCGTCGGCGCTGTCTATTACTGAGAAATGCTCTATGCCGAACTTGCTGTGGTCTGCCACGAGAAACACTTGCTTGGATACAGACATCATGGTCTTCTTTATGCTGGCTTCGAGCAGGTGCGCTGTTGTTGCACCCGACTCTATACTGATGCCGCCGGCAGAGATGAACGCTCTGTCCGGGCGGATTTGGCGCAGATAGTTTTCTGCCGCGGAACCCACAAAGGCGTTTGTCGCAGAACGGAACAAACCGCCCGTCGAGTGTATTTCCATTTGTGCTTTGCTCGCCGCAAATTTGGACGCGATGACTGCCGAGTTTGTAATCAGCGTGACGGGTTTGCCGGAAAGCGCCCGTGCGATTTGAGCTGTTGTCGTGCCGGCGTCGAGCAGTATTGTGTCGCCCGGTTTTACCATGCTAGCCACGACGTTTGCGATGCTCTTTTTTTCTTTGATGTAGTCCTCTTGCTTATCGTGCCGGATAGATGTAATTGGCTCTGTCTTAATTGGGATTGCACCGCCGTGCGTTCGGATTAGCTCGCCCGCGTTCTCGAGCTCGGTCAAGTCTCTGCGGATGGTGGTTTCGCTGACATGAAAAGCGCTCAACAGCTCTGCCAATGAGACGCTGGCATTTGTGTTGACTCGTTTTATGATTGCCGATTTGCGCTGCTCTGCAAACATTGCCCTATACCCCATAAGATTGTCAGTACTCTGAGTACACTTAATCACCGCATGACGGGTTTTGCCTATATCCGCCCGTGCCCGTTTGTGGTTGTTTTATAGTTTTGTTTCTTTCTGTTCTTGCGTGTTTATGACCGTTTTAGTTTAACACAGTTTTTCCGCAGCGTCAACAAATAATTGTGGAAATTGTGTTTTCGGATTGTTTAATAATATAAAAAACGCCCTGCTATTATCATCAGGACGTTTTTTTAATTTGAAAGTGCAGTTTATGCTTTTCTATCAAAGCAGTACGAGAGTAGAAAATATTGCGGTTGCTCACTAATCGGCTCGGTTATCTCTATTTTGGACCATTACCTGTGTACTCAATGGCGTTGACTTTGCAGCCACGTATACAATCCATGCAAATCAGGCAGGATTTCTTCTCTATCTTGTGTTTTGCCCCCTCATCGTTGACTGCAACGGCTGGACAAACACGTTTGCATATGCCACAATTCGTGCATGTTTCTTCGTCGATGTTAACGTTAACCAGAGACTTTGCTGAAACGAGACTGAATATTGTGCCGTAAGGGCAAAGGTATCTGTGCCAAAGCTCTTCGGGGAAAAACAGTGTGAGTGCCACTCCTATTGCGAGCAAACCCGGAAGCACAGGCAGCTGTTTCCCTGTGACCATTACGAAGACAAACATCGCTACAAAAAGCCCGAGGAAAAGATAGCGTACCCACGCTTTTTTAAGAAACTTCGGTGTTTTGAAACTCTTTATTTTCAGCTTTCTCTTGATCCATGATACTGCTCTCATCAAGGTGTTTATCGGGCACGCCCAGCCGCAGTACAGCCGTCCAACAAAGATCGAGAGAATCACCCCCGCTGCGAATATGCCCATCCAAAGTTGGATTCTGCCCATTACGAATAAAGCGACGAACAACGCTAAAAATAGTACCTGTAAAACGATCTGCAAAACCTTTTTCATTATTTACTCCTCTTTTTTTATTTGACACGTTGCTATTATCTTAATATAATATGGCTTGTAAGTCCGTTGCATTTGCAACAAAAGGGAGGCTTTATGAAGGATGTCTATTCGCAGCTACACCAAAGCAAATTGTTTGGTGGTCTCAACGAAAAAGAGTTTGATGAAGCGCTAAAGCACTTTCACGCAACCGTAAAGCAGTATAGCAAAGACGATATCTTGCAGCTGACCGGCGCTAAGATTGAGACGATTGGCATCGTGCTGCACGGCAACATTGAGATATCGCGCGTGGATTATGCCGGCAACCGTTTGATCATTACTCAAATTGAGTATCCCGCTATGTTTGGCGAAGCTTTGGCGTGCGCCGACATTGATGTCAGCCCGGTGACGCTGACGGCACTGACGCGCAGCAAGGTGCTGATGCTTGATTTCAATCGATTTGTAAGCGCGGATCCACCGGGATTTGAACGTCATGATTTGATTGTCTCAAACATGCTTGGTATTCTTGCTGAGAAAAATTTGTTTTTGCAGCAGCGGCTCGAACTTTTGAGCAAACGAACAACACGCGCCAAGCTGTGCACATATCTTTTTCGCGCACTGGGCACACCCGGCAGCAAAAACGTTGTTCGCATTCCTTACAATCGTCTTGCTCTCGCAGATTATCTTGGAGTTGACCGCAGCGCTATGTCTAGGGAGCTCTCAAAGATGCGCGACGAAGGGCTGCTAGAGTTTAGAAAAAACGTTTTTGTACTTCTCGATCCTGCGAGAATATCTACGCTCGCCAATCAGTATTGATGCAGCGAATAGGCAAACCCGAAAAATGTAAAATCAACTTTACGACCTGCAAATTCTAAGAATGCATACAGCGCTTATAATTTATGCTATAATGGGGCAATATGTTTTTGAAAGAGGTATTGCGATGCAGGAGACGGTTCGGTTTGATATGCAGGCTCCGCCAAAAAGGCCAAAGTGGTATTTGACGATATTGACGTGGATATTGAGTTTCCCCGTGGTGTGGCTGCGAAGACTCAAGATCAACAAAACGAACATGAAGGGTCTAAAGCCGCCGTATCTGCTGCTTTGCACGCACAAGTCGTTCGCCGATTTTATGGTGGCAACAGCGTGCGTTTTTCCGCACCGCTGTAACAATGTGGTTGCGATTGACGGGTTTATAGGGCGCGAAGGATTGCTGCGAAATGTTGGGTGCATTTGCAAGCGCAAGTTCACCAACGACGTACAGCTGATTTTTAATATGAAAAAGGTAATCGACAACAACGACATTTTGGCGCTGTACCCGGAGGCGCGCTATTCGCTGATTGGCACGAACGCGTGTCTGCCGCAGTCGCTCGGCAAGCTGGCGAAGATGTTTAAGGTGCCGGTTGTTATGCTGCACATGAGGGGCAACCACATCTACTCCCCTGTGTGGAATTTGAATAAGCGCAACGTACGGCTCTGTGCCGATATGGAGCAGATTATAACCAAGGACGAGCTTGAGAAAATGAACGCGGACGAAGTGAACGCACGCATTAACGAAGCGTTTGTATATGACGAGTATAAATGGCAGCGGGACAACGAGATTCACGTGAAGTATAAGGGACGCGCTGAAGGGCTTGAGAAGGTGTTGTATCAATGCAGGGAGTGCAAAACAGAATTCGAAATGCAAACGCGGGGCGATCAGGTTTGGTGCGAGCATTGCGGCTCCGGCTGGACGATGAGCACGCTTGGTGAGCTGACCAATAACAAGAGCAACGAAATGCTACACATACCCGATTGGTACGAGTTTGAGCGCGAGAATGTGCGCAAGCAAATCGAGGACGGCACGTATGGGTTCAGTGCGCAGGCGGAGGTCGATAGTCTGCCAAGCGCGAAGGGATACGTGCGGCTGGGAACAGCGCAGCTGACTCACAACATGGACGGGTTTAAGTTGGAAGGGGAGTTTGACGGTGAGAAGTTCTTATTGGAGAAGACGCCGCTTTCGATGTACTCATGTCACATTGAATATGAATATGAAGGCAACGGCGATGGGATAGATCTCTCGACGCTGGATGACACTTATTATATATATCCGCAGACGAAGGAGTGGGCGGCGACCAAGGTTGCGCTTGCGACGGAAGAGCTTTATGAGTATACCGCGCGGCAAAAAAAAGAGGCCATATAAGACCTTGTTTCTGCTAGTGATAAGGCGACCGAATTTCGCGCTTACGGTGCAGCCCAGTTTTGCTTACATCAAAGAGACCGCCGAGAATCGACTGTGGTGCGTTGAAAACAGAATGCCACGCTTTGATGTCGCTGTGCTTTGAGGACTACGTCACTGCCGATTAGCTACTCCCCTAAAGGTTCTATGACCATGCGAGGGTAGATGCGATTCGCGTTTTGGCAGGATTGGATTTCCCTTGTATTTAGAAAGACAATCGACATTGCATCTGATTCGGTTGAAAGTCTGTAGTAATTTCTGCTTTGGTTTTTTTGGCATTCGGGATTGCTGTTTACCCATCTGATAAGGCCGTTTGTATTGACATCTTCTATCGCCGGTGCTTCATTATTGCACTGACAGAATATCGCCAGTTCTTCGTCACCCATTGGATTGGCCCTTGTACCGCTTTGCAAAAATACTCTAATAAAATTTTGTCCTTTGTCTTTGGCACGTACTTGGCTTTCGCCCATGTTTTTCACCTCTTTGACATAAGTATATCACGAAACGGGCAAAATAGAAAATCGCGGCTTGTTTTGCGAAGGTGTTTGGGGTGATTAATGTGCTGCAAAATTGGACACAAAATCAAGGTGGTGGCGAGGCGATACGGCTTGCTTGAGTGAAGGAATTGCAGATAATATGCAGAAATAAAAAAGGAGGCTGCCTATTTGCCTCCGTTTTTTGTGAAGTTAATTCTATCCGCTATTGATTATATCTACCGGGGTTGCTTTTGGGTTTTGGCGGGCTGTCCGGTTTGTACTTACCTGGGTTCAGCTTGCCGCTGTCCGTAGTTTTTGCTGTGCTTTTTCTCGGCACATATTTACCTTCGGCAGGCTTGCTTTTCTCCGGAGGTTTTCTGCCGCCTGTGCGTTTGTTGTAGTTGCCCGACGTGCTTTTGGTGCTGTCCGAAGATTTACTGGCGCTGCCGTTGTAGCCGGTCGCGTTGCTGCTGCTATCAGCAGACTTGCTGTTGCCGGTGCTGTAGCTGCTCGAAGCGCTCTTGGCACTGCCGGAAGGCTTGCCGGAGTTTGTGCTGTAACTGCCCAATTTCCCTCTGCCGGAAGACGAAGGCTTTGAGCCGCCTTGATGCTGCTGTCTGCTTTTTTGGGACCGCTGCTGATTCTGTGCAGGCTTGCGGCGCTGTTGCTGTACCGGCTTTGGGCGAGGTGACAGCACGAGCATCGGGTACGGGTGATCGCTGACTTCAGTCACCTTTACGTTGGTCAGTTTCTCGATGTCCATAAGCAGTTTAATTTCGTCGTAGTCGCAGAACGATATCGAGATGCCCTCTTTGCCCGCCCTGCCTGTGCGCCCAATACGGTGGACATAGGTCTCAGAGATGTTGGGCAGGTCAAAGTTGATAACGTGCGAAAGGTCTTCGATATCCAGACCGCGCGCCGCGATGTCCGTGGCTACAAGCACGCGAGTTTGTTTGTTTTTAAAGTTGCGTAGTGCCTGCTGGCGAGCGCCCTGAGATTTGTCCCCGTGTATCGCCTGCGCATTGATTTTGCGCTTGATGAGCTCGCGCGCGACTCTGTCTGCACCGTGCTTTGTGCGTGTGAAAACCAACAACGAGACGATTGCCGGATCTTTTAGAAGATGCAAGAGCAGCCTTCGCTTGTTGTTTCTGTCTACGAAATATACATATTGCTCGATGGCTTCTACCGCCGGGGTTTCGGGCGCGATGGATATCCTGACCGGGTCGTTAAGCATTGATTTTGACATTGCCGCGATTTCGGGCGGCATGGTTGCCGAGAATAAAAGCGTTTGCTTCACTTTCGGTGTTTTCACGATAATCTTTTTGACGTCTCTGATAAAGCCCATGTCGAGCATGCGGTCTGCCTCGTCGAGCGTCAGAATTTCTACGTTACTGAGGTCTATCAAGCCTTGATTCATGAGGTCGTCCAGACGCCCGGGCGTTGCCACCAGTATGTCCACGCCTTTCTTGAGCGAGTGTTCTTGAGGCTTTTGCGACACACCGCCAAAGACGACACACGCACGCAGTCCTGTATAGTGTCCGTACGCTAAGAAGCTCTCGTATATCTGCAGCGCGAGTTCCCTCGTCGGTGTGAGTATTAAAGAGCGAATTTTGCGGTGTCCGTGACTGCCGGAAGGGCGCGAGTCGGACAAACGCTGGAGCGTCGGCACGGCAAATGCTGCCGTTTTCCCTGTGCCTGTCTGGGCGCTGCCGAGAATATCGCGTCCTTGCAATATCGGAACAATTGCCTTCTGTTGTATAGGTGTCGGTTCACTGTAGTTCTGTTTTTCCAATGCTTTGAGTATTGGAGCAATGATGCCAAGTTCTGTAAATTTCAATGTTTCTCCCTGTGTTATTGTATTATTTATTTCCGTATATACTGTGTTTGCATCAAATACAAGCACGCATAAATCTTACACTATCTTATCACCAATGTTCCATAAACACAACTTGCGTGCCTACGGACAGTACATATGCTCTGCGATTTCTTACCCATTGAAAAACTGCTATGTTCCCTCGTTTGAAGTAATCAGGAGTATTTCGCGGACAATACAGATGAAAAAGGAAAAGGTGATTGCGGACGCTGTAGAGAAGCTTTCGGGTGTGTTTGCGTAGGAGATGCGCAAGCAAATAGATGCGCAAAAAAACGGGTCGGCATAAGCCGACCCGTTTTTCAATATCGTTTAAAGCTGTGCGGAGCGGTCTGAACCGCCGCCTTTTGGTGGTTTAGGTGGTTTTGGTGTGCGGCCTTTGAGCGCTTTGATGCCAAAGAACGCGCCTGCGCCAAGCCCCGCTGTCCCCAGGATGCTGATGAGTATGATTGCCCATGTCGGGAAAGTGCTTGGCTCTGTATCAAGATCGTGCTCGATGCCGTTAGCAGCTTCCTGCTCGGCAAGCTCTTCCTCGCTCATCTCTTCGGGCGGGGCGGTTTGCTCTTGTGCCATTGCCGAATCGGTGGCAGAAGCCTGCGGAGTTGCTGTCGTAGTTGCCGTGGTTTCTGCGACAATCTCAGCATAGCCCGTGTGCTTAGAATCGATTGCGCGCGCCGGGTATACGAGACGGTAGGTAACGCCCACCCAGTATTCGTGGCTCTCGGTCGGGCTTAATCCAACGTGTGTGTATGTGAGGTCGGCCGGAGTTAAGTCGGCGAGCTTAACCAGACTGCCGTCGTGCAGGTAGACGATGTAGCTGTCTACGCTCCAGTTGGCGCCGTTTTCACTACCGCCGATGCATTCGTCCCACATCAGCGTGATTTCGGTATCGCTCGCCATGGCAACGAGGTTGGTGACCGGCATGAATTGGCGTTCCCAATCGAACGCGGCCGAGCTTATCGCGTCTATTTTGATGCGGTCTGGCGAGCCGGGTGAAACATCTAGAAAGTTGAACTCGATGTTGCAGAAGTCATAGTCATTGTCTCCAAAGTTATTTGGAAGCTCGGCCATACGGTTCATGAACATATCAAGGTCATACGTATCTGCGGAAGAGTTGGCCACCGAGGACGGCAGCTGGTCGATACGGTTGCCTCGCGCGTACAGCGCGTCGACCACACCGATGTTGCTTGGCAGGTCATATAGTTTGTTGTTGCTGACGTCTACGTTTGTTATGCTTGGCAGTGTGGCTATTTCATTAGGCAGATGCTCGAGTTTGTTTCCGGCTATCGTCAGCCACTTGAGACCGGTCATGTTGCCGATGTCGCTTGACAAGCTGCTGATGTTGTTGTTGGACAAATGCAAAGTTTCGATTGTAGACATATTATAAATCTGCGGAGTCACCGTTGATAGCCCCGTGTTCGCGAGGTCGAGAACCTTGAGCGATGTCATGGTGGAAACATTGCCGGGCACGGAGCCAATGTTATTGTTCGCAAGGTAGAGATACTCTAGCCCGGGGTTGGTTACCTCGAGCGGATACGAAGCAAAAGCGCAGTCGTTAAGCCGCAGCGATTTTAGGTTTGGCATAAACGCGACGGAAATATCGACAGCTGTAATGGGGTTGTCTGCCAGCGTGACATACATTAGGTTTGGCATCGAGCTTAATGCCGCTTGAGCGAATGTCAGGTTGTTGCTTTTGAGGCTTAGCTGCTCGAGACTCGCCAAACCGGCCATGTTGGTAAGCAGCGTCGAGATGTTGTTGCGCTCGAGATAAAGCCCCGTGATGTTGCTGCAATATTGTATGCCCTCGATATTGGCAATGCTCTTGTTGTTTAGAATAAGGTTGCCCGTGAGCGCGGAAAGGTCGCCACTGACGATGTTATTACCGGGCGGTACCCCCGTTGCTGCGTGCAGCGCTGCTCGCAGATTCGCATCGGGGATGTTTACAACGAAATCTAGCGTGGTTATAATTGGCACAAATGAAAAACTTGCCGCAGGTTCTTCCTCGCCTATGTCATAAGTGTCTGTGAAGCCCGAGAACACGAAGAACGCTGCGCCGACAAATATCAAAACAATTAGTACTGAAAGTATCTTTCTCATGTGAATTTCCTCCTTGACAGGTCGCTATGCTTTGTGCGAATTAAGCTTTGATGTCGTTGTTATTTACTGCGAGTTGGTGTTGACTAATTATATCACTTTAGCAGCAAAAAGAAAAGGATTTGACAAGCAGCGTATTTGAGGAGCGCAGGGAGGCTTCCGCTTGGAGCGCAAAAAAGGACCGGTTGGATACCGGTCCTGATTCGAATGGATTATAGCTCGTTTGAACGCCCGGACGAGCCTCCCTTTGGCGGTTTTGGTATGCGCCCTTTCAGCAGCCGGATTCCAAAGAATGCGCCTGCACCGAGTGCTGCGGTGCCAAAGAGCGCGATGAGCACGATTGCCCACGTCGGGAAAGTGCTCGGCTGCGAGTCAAGGTCGTGGGCGGTGCCGTTTGCTTGCTCTTCAGTCAGCTCACTTTCGCCGGCAAGTTCTTCATCGCCGGCAAGTTCTTCATCGCTCAGCTCATCCGGCGGTTCGCTTTGTTCTTGCGCCATTGCCGAAGTGGACGGCGTGGGTGCGGGTGTGGCTGTGGGTACTGCTGTTGTGGATGTGAGCATCTCGCTGTAACCGCGATTGGACGCGTTGATGGTGGGCAGCGAGTTTGACACGTGATAGTTGACGCCAACCCAATATTCATGACTCTCCTCCGGCCCTAAACCGCTGTGCGTATATGTAAGGTCGCCGGGTGTGAGGTCGGCCAGCTTAACCAGCCCGCTGTCATGCAGAAAGACTGTATACCCTTCGACATCCCAGGTTGTTGATCCTTCGGAACCGGATGTACTGGCATCCCACGTCAATACAATCTCTGTGTCGGTCGGGGCGGCTGTCAGGTTTGTAACCGGCATCAACTGATTTTCAAATCTAATATATTCAGCTGTTATATTATCTATTGTGCTGCGCGTAGATGAGCCGGGCGACACGTCCAAGAAGTTGAACTCGAGGTAGCATACTTCAAATTGGATATTGTCAAACCAAGACGGCAGAGATGTCAAACGGTTGAGCGACAAGTTGAGCGTATAGAAATACGTTGCATCAGACAGGCCTGACGGCAAAGATGTCAGGCGGTTTCCCTGCACAGTAAACTCGTCGAGTCCTGATGTTCCGATGGCACCCGGAATCTCATACAGTTTGTTGTGGTCGACACCCAGGCGTTTTAATGAAGGAAGATTGAAAATCTCTTCCGGAAGATGCTCTACATTATTGTTCCTTATGTAAAATGAATACAGCGATGTCATGCCGGAAATTGCGGCCGGTATCGAATCAATGCTGTTACCCGATAGATTAAGATGTTGGATGTCGGGGTGAAGCACTTCGGTTGGGAACGAGGTGAGCGCGCAGTTGCTAAGGTCGAGATGATCGATGTTTAGCATATACATCACAACATCGTCAACGCTCGAAATCGGGTTACCGGACATCTTTATAGTTTTTAGTTTTGGCATCGTGCCGATTGCGGGTGGGACGCTCGTAAAGTTGTTGTCTTCCAAGCTGATAATCTCCAGCTTGGCAAGCCCGGCCATATCGGACAGCAGGGAGGATAAGTTATTTCCGTCGAGGCTGAGCACCTTTATTTTGTTGCAGAACTGTATGCCTTCGAGGTTTGATATGTCCTTATCATCGAAAAGAAGGCTTCCCGTTAATGCCTTTAAATCTCCGCTGACGATATTGTCGCCCGGGGGTACTCCCGTTGCAGTATGGAGCGCGGCTTTCAAGTTTGGGTCGGGTATGTTGACTATGAAGTCAAACGTGGTGATGATGGGCACAAAGGACAGACGCGGTGAAGCCTGGGTGTCGCTTTGGTCACCGGAATCCGAAAAGCCGGAGAGCACAAAGAATGCTGCGCTGATAAACAGCAGGACGATGAGAATCGAAATGAACTTTTTCATGAGAGTACCTCCTATATTTGCTCGCGGAATTAGCTCCGCAGATTGACAGTATTATTGATTATTGATGCCCGATTTTGCCTTCTTTTTGCGTTTCTTGTATGTACGCCAGCCGAAGAAACCGCCGATACTGAGTATCGCTGCGCCGACAACGCAGATGACGATGATTGCCCAGATTGGAAAAGTGGGCGGTAATTCTGCAGCCTCGGCGCCCGGGCTTGCTTCGGTTTCGTCGCTGCCGGTAGTGCTTTGAGCAGTTTCACTTGGCGCTGTGTCCGTCGTTTCTGACGGTACGGCTGACGCAACTTCTGCCGACGCGCCCGGCTCTGGCGTGGGTAGTGGCTCTTTGAGCGTAGTAGCGCTAATTGACGTGCTAAGGCTTCGATATTCGTTAACGTTATGCGGTCCGTGTTCGATCCAATATCTAACGGCGATAGTATAGTCATAATTCGTCTCGGGTGATAAACCGGAGTGCGTATACGACTGCGCAGATGAAGGCAGCTCCTCGAGCAGCGTATTGCCCAAATAGACCTTATAGCTGTCAACGTGCAGCGCCCCTGTCGAATACATGCCGGTAGGGCAAGCATCCCACGAAATAGTTACGCTATCGTGCGCAGCATCCGTTTTAAGCCCGGTTGGCGCTGTGAGCTGCGGTTCATATTTAACGGTGGTGCCACCTAGGCTGTCAAGCTGCGAGCGAGTAGCCGAGCCCGGTGTGATATCGAGCCTGTTGAACGTGAGCGAGATGTAGCTAAAGTTGCTTTGATCAAAGATATACGGCAGCTCGGTGATGTTGTTGAGCATCAGGTCGATTGTTTGGATTTTAGTGCTTTGGCACAGCGTATACGGGAAAATGGCGATTGCGTTGTTGCGTGCCGAGAGATATTCGAGCGGTGCATTTGCAATCTGCATCGGCAATGACGTTAAGCGGTTGTTATCAAGAATAAGATACTTGAGCGATTGCATCGACTGAATTTCGTTTGGCAGCTCGGTCAATTTGTTGTTCAAAAGGTTGAGCGCTTCGAGCTTCGTCAGTTTTTTAATACTTGCGGAGAGGCTGCTGATATTGTTGCCCGCCAGCGACAGCTCTCGCAAGTTGTCCATCTCATAGAGCGATTCGGGCAGCTCGGTCAGGCCGCAATTATCGGCGTGAAGTATCTCAAGACCGGACAGCGAAGTCATGTATTGGCTCAGTGCTCCTATGGGGTTGCCGCTAAGGAACAGCTCTTTGAGTTGATGATAGGTAAACTCGGGCGGAAAAGCAGTCAGTTCGCAGCCGGTCAGGTCAATAGATATTAAGCTGCCCGACATATAATAGGCATCGGAGACCGACGTAATCGGATTGTTTCTCATAGAGAGCGTATGCAGTTTTGGGGAGTAATAAAATTCGCTCGGAAGCTTAGTAAAGCTGTTGCCGTCAAACGAAATGAACTCAAGATTGGTCATGCCGTTCATATCGACCATCGAAGATATGTTATTATCATTTAGATTAAGCCGCTCGATGTTTTTACAGTGCTGTAAGCCTTCAAGATTTTCGATATTTTGACCGGAGAAATCAAGAATACCGGAGACATACTTCATGTCTTCTTTATACATAATCTGTCCGCTCTGCATACCGGCGGCGTCTCGCAACAGTGCTTTCAGATTGGGGTCGGGGATGTTGACAGCTGCTTTAAGTGTGGTAAAAATGGGCACTGCCGTAACAACTGCACCGGGCTGGTTTTCGTTTTGTGCTATATTGCTTTCAGCCTGAACGGACGCTATAAAAACGGTGCCGGCAAAAACCAAAATAACGAGAATTGAAATCAGTTTCTTCATGAGGAACCTCCTGTTTCTTTTGCACGGTCAGTTCTTGTCACTACGCTGCGGGTTATATTAGCCCCTATGCAGTGTTACTCATCCTTTGGTAAATCGTCTTCGCCTTCTTCCTGCTTTTTGCGCTTTTTGCACGCTATGATGCTAAAGAATATGCCGGCACCGAGCACAGTTGCTCCAACGATGCATATGAGCACAATAGCCCAAGTGGGCAGACCGGGTTGCGTTTCGCGCGCTGATGGGTCGCTCGAATCCGACGTATCCACTTCGCTTGCTGCTTTATCCGAGCTTATCGGTGCAGTAGACGAAGCGTCGATTGAGTCCGTTTCTGTGTCCGTGTCGTTCGGCTCGTGTGCCAACGAAGGTGAAGGCGCCGGCAGCGTTTGCACGGAGACCTCTGAGCTATTGAGTCGATATCGCGTGCTGCCCCTTGTGCCGAGGTTGATTTTGTACTTTACGGTTACGCGGTATGTATATGCCGTATCGGGCGTGGGGTTCTGGTGAGTATATGTAAGCACAGTTGCCGGAAGCTCGCCGAGTTTCTCTACAGTGCCGTTGATTGCGTATACGGAGTAGCTTTCGACTTGCATATCACCCGCGTCAAAAGAGCCCTCGGGACAGGCGTTCCACGTCAGCGCGACGGCGTTCTCTTCTGCAACAGCTGTCAGCCCTTTCGGCGGTTCGATTTGCGGCATGTATTCGACATCACCTCCGATGGCTTGCAGCGTTGCGAGCGTGGATGAGCCGGGCGATATATCGAGATAGTTGAAGCTGAGTCCGCAGTAGTCGAAGTACATACTGCCAAAATCGCTCGGAACATTGGTCAGTCGGTTTAGCGTCAGGTCAAGCTCCTTTATGGTGACGCTTGCGCCGAGAGTTGGCGGGATGGCGGTGATATTGTTTGCACGAGCGTACAGTAGTTCAATCTTTGACAAGTTCGGATCAAAATCCGGCAGACCGGTTAATGCATTATAGTTGACGTTCAGATGTCTCAAATTGCCCAGCTTACCAACGGTTATCGGCAAACTGGTAATATCGTTGCCACTGAAGTTGAGGTACTCGCAATAGCCCATATTGTCGATATGAAAGGGCACCTCGGTTATGCTGTTGTTTGCCGCAGATAGTGAAACTATACGAGAATAGTATATGCCGCTCGGCAGCTCAGTCAAGCCTGTATTGTCCACATTAAGAGTTTTTAGTTCATACTGGAGGCTAAAGCCTATAGGCAATTCCTTTATATCGTTGTTTGCAAGGTGCAGGTATTCCAGATTAGGAATCATGACCTCCATCGGGAAAGACGTTAATTCGCAGTTGGCCAGGTGCACGGTTGTTAAGAAGTTGGCAAACTTCATGCCCGGCTCGACTAAGGAAATGGGGTTGTTTTGCATCAGGAGAGTTTGCAGCTTGGGTATGTTGTAGAGCTCTTTGGGCACGACTGTAAAGTTGTTGTCTTCGAGCGAAATTAACTTTAGCTTGCTCATTTTCTTTACATCGAAGATTACGGAAGAAAGCTCGTTGTCGTTCAAAAACAACTGCTCAATATTTATACAATGCTGTATGCCCGTAAGATCTGTGATCCCAAGGTCATTTAGCTCTAGAACGCCAGAAAGCGCTTCAAGGTCTTCGACGTATAACGTGGCGCTTTGGGAGATGCCCACAGCGTCGTGCAGGGCAGCTTTTAGTGCGGGGTCTGGCACTTTTGCCAGCGCTTTTAGTGTGGTGAATATCGGTGCCATTGAGACCGTGATGCCCGGTTCGTTTTCGCCTTGCTCTGTCAGGCTTGCCGCTTGTACCGATGCTATGAAAACGGCGCATATAAATATCAAAACGACAAGAATTGAAAGTAGTTTCCTCATTGTGTAGTCTTCCTTGACATCGAATACGAGAGTTGTGTGCAAGGCGAAGATGTAATTTTTTCAAGTAAAATTAAAGAAGTTCTTCCACTATTATATCACTTGTCGGGAAAAAAGAAAAGTACATTGGGCAGTAGCCGCTAAGTCGGATGATGTGTTTGTTTCTCGCAGTGGCAATGCATTCGAATTCGGCACAGTTATATTGGGATTTGTCATACATGCTGCGTCAATTTGTGTTCGCAATTTTACTGGCACGAGTGTATAATCTATGTAAGCGGAATCAAAGCGGACGAAAGGACGACTTTTATGGAAAGCTCGTATTATAAGATATCGGAAGATGCTATCGCCCACCTTAAAAAAGCAGACAGCAAGCTGGGGCGGTTGATTGGTATGTTTGGCGTTTTGGAGCGCGAAGTTATCCCTGACCCGTTTACTGCGCTGGTGCAGAGTATCGTGTATCAGCAGCTGGCGTATGCGGCGGCGAACACGATATGGGGCAGGTTTTTGGATAAGGCGGAGGATGTGTCGCCGCGAAATGTGAACGATACGCCTGACGCTGTGCTGAGGGCTTGCGGATTGTCGGGCACGAAGGTGCAGTATGTGAAGAACATTGCGCAAGCGTTTTTGGATGGCAGGCTGAGCGACGAGATGATAATGGAGCTTGGCGACGATGAGATTGTTGACGAGCTGGTTAAAATAAAAGGCATCGGCACATGGACAGCGCAGATGTTTTTGATATTTTGTTTGGGGCGCGAGGACGTGTTTTCGTATGGAGACCTTGGGCTACGGCGCGGTGTGCAGTGGCTTTGTGGATTGGAGCAGGAGCCGAGCGAAGCGTTTTGCGAGGCGGTTTGTGCAAGATGGTCACCGCACAACACAGCTGCTTCGCTGTATCTTTGGGAGATTACTATACGCAGCAGCTTCGCGGTACCGTCCAGCGAGTTACTGTATGAGAGCTTGGAGGAGGAAATGATGAATACCGGATATTATGATTCGCCTATCGGCACACTTGAGATTGTGACGACTGACAAAGGATTGGAAAAGATGGAGTTTGTGCAAAAGCAGAGCGGGGAAAACGGAAAAGACTCGCCGCTGATGCGTGAGGTGAAGGCGCAGCTTAAGCAGTATTTTAACGGCGAAAGGCGGGTGTTCGATTTGCCGCTGAATCTCGTTGGCACTCCGTTTCAAAGAACGGTTTGGCAGGCGCTTTGCACGATACCGTTTGGACAGACGAGAAGCTATGGACAGCTTGCCGCAACTGTTGGAAACGCAAAGGCAAGCCGCGCGGTGGGCGGCGCGAACAACAGGAATAAAATAGCGATTGTTGTGCCGTGCCATCGTGTTATTGGCGCGAATGGGAATTTGACCGGATATGCAGGTGGGCTGGATAAGAAGGAGTGGCTGCTGGCACATGAGGCGGCAAAAAAATAATCGCCGCGGCAGATGCTGCGACGATATGCATAATAACTAAATGTCTTTCCAATATTTTAGCTTCTTTAGCTTGAAGCCGTTTCTCTCATAGAAATTTATTGCATTACTGTTGTTTTCCCAAACTTCCAGTTGCACGTTCTGTGCGCCGAAATCTTTTGCGAAGTCTTCTACCGCATCCATCAGCTTTTTGCCAATACCAAGACCTCTAAATTTCTTGAGCACGGCGAGTTCGTTTACAAAAACAAACTTTTTTATCTTTTCCAGATCGTCGTCCGTTTCGTATTTGGTAAACAAAATAACTCCTGCGATTTCGTCTTCACTCTCGCAGAGGTAGATGTTTTTACGCTTTGAGTCCTTAATTTCTTGCAGCCAGTCATCTGTAATGAGATAATCCAGCGGCAGGACATTGAACACGCTCGGTTGCAGCGCGGTGTGGTATACGTTGGTTTCGCTGAAAACAGTTGTGATGCCGAGTTTGTCACTCATTTCGAACTCTCTGATGTTCATGCGCAGTACCCCATTATTGTCGTTTAGAGCGAAAGCTGCTTGCCAAGCTCGTACGCCTTGTCAAGTGCTTTTGGGTTGTCTTTCATTGGCGTGGTGCCCGTGCAAACGCCGTATATGCAGGCGATTTGCATCTGCAGATACTCCATGATTTCCTGCATGCTTTTTTCTAGAATCTGTGCGCCGGTGTTTGGGTCTTCCCCGCCGTAGGTCATGAGAAGCACGAAGCGCTTGCCCGGAAAGCCGGTTTCAAAGTCGAGCGCGTACATGCGGTCGAGGAACGTTTTAAGCTGGGCGCTCATGTGCCACCAGTAAATCGGCGTGGCGAAAACGAGCACGTCGGCAGTTTTAACTTTGTCGTACAGCGGCAGCATCTCGTCTTCGATTATACAGGTGTCGAGCGTCGTTTTACAAGCGTCGCAGCCTGTGCAGGGTTTGATGTCCATAGGTTGCAGATACACGGTTTCGTTGTATACATCCGCGTTTTGCTGCGCGCCCCGAAGGTATTCGCTTAATAGTGCTGATGTATTTTTATTCTTTCTCGGGCTGCCTTGTATTGATAGTATCTTCATATGCGCTCTCCTCTAGTTGATTATAAAGTGGTTTATTCGAACTTTCTCGTGAAGATATTGTCGCCTTTGGTGAGGCTTTCGATGGTGTTGAAACCGAGGCGCTCAAGAAGCTCTATGACGTATGGGTTGTCGACAGGCGTTAAGTACTCGGCACCGCCGCCGTACTCGTTTACGTTGCTTGTCGCTTGCTCAACATCAAGCAGCGATTTAGGACCGCCGACGCAGCCGCCCTCGCAGCCCATTCCTTCGATAAAGTTGGCTGAGAGGTTGCCGTCGGTGATGTTTTTGAGAAGCTGTTTGCACGCGGGTACGCCGTCTGCGTGAGCAGCCTTTAACGGTATGCTGCGATTGGGACGCAGGCGCTGCACGGTGCTTTTTACCGCTTCGCTGACGCCGGATGTGCGCGCGTATATTCGCCCGGCCGTGGACGAGTGGTCGCGCTTATCCTCGCCCTGCTCTTTGGGCACGATGCCCGCGAGCTCGAAGATGTCTTGCATTTCCTCGAACGTTAATACAAAGTCAACTGCGTCTGCGATGTCCTTGTTCCGTGACTCTGCCTTTTTGGCGATGCAAGGACCGATGAACACCGTTTTTGCCTGCGGATAGAGAATTTTAATGGAGCGCCCACAGGCAGCCATCGGCGAAACGGACGGCGGCAGATGCGGAACGAGTTTGTTGTAGATTTTCTTGATCATGGCTATCCACAATGGGCAGCAGCAGCTTGTGAGCATATAATCCTTGTCGCTTTGTATGGCGCTGTCGAACTCGAGCGCTTCCTTTAGCGTCAGGATATCTGCAAAAAGAGCGACTTCTATCAGCCCCGCAAAGCCTAGTTTCTTGAAGGCGGTGCGAAGTTTGCCCGGCGACACTTGCTCGCTGAACTGGCCGATGTATGCCGGCGCGATCATCGCGTAGACCGGCGAGTCCTCTGCGTTAAGCAGGTTTAGAATGGGTACGATTTCTTTTCTGTCGGTCAGGTTGCCGGGCGGACAGTTGCCGATGCAGTCGCCGCAGCCTGTGCAGTTCTCGTTGTCTATGACTGCGTTGCCGTCTTCGCCCACTTTTATAGCGTCAAAAAAGCAGGAGGTTTGGCAATTGTCCCGCTCCTCTTCGGTGCACGAGCACGCATTTAGCCGCATCACCGGCGGTTGTTTTTGCGGGTTTAGCAGACAGTCTAAATGGTGCTCATCGCAATCGCCCGATTGTTTGATAGCCTCTATCTCGGATTCCATATTGCCGCTAAGTCCGGCTTTGGTCAGTCTTTTGTGCAGCGATGCAAATGAGCTCATAATTCCCTCCATATGAAAAAAACCTGTGCGGTTTGCTTTATTTCATTATACTACAAACTTATATATTAGTGTTATTTTTGGACGAGATTTGTGTGGGCGCGTTGTTCGAACAATTGCCTATGTTCTCAACTTCGATAGTGACATCTTCGATATGCTGCTCTTTGAGGTGTGCTTTGATAGCGCGCTTTAGCTCTACCACCTCTTGCAGTGACATGTTTTTCTCTATCGAGATGTGGAATGAGACAATATTTTCTTCGCCGTCGAGCGTCCACGCGCGCAAATCGTGAACCTCGATAATGTGAGGGTCGATTTGCAGTATGGACTTTTTGGTGTCCTCCACGCTGAAGCCGTCGGGAACGCCTTGCAGTATCATGCGAACGATTTTGACAAGCCCGCTGATTACGTTTTTGAGCACGTATATCGAGATTAACAGCGAGAGAATCGGGTCGAGTATGGGCACGTCCACGAACACGAGCACGATGCTGACGATGAGCACCGCCACCCAGCCGAAAAGGTCTTCAAGAAGGTGAAGCGACACGACCTGCTCTGAGAGCTTTTTGCCGCGACGCACGCGAAGCACTGCAAGCCCGTTGACCACAATACCGATAACCGCGAGGATAATCATACCCTGCGCCTGCACGCTTTCGGGGTTGAAAAGACGCGGGATGGCTCGGTAGATGATGAAGCCTGTGCCAAGCAGAAGCACCAGCGCGTTGAACAGAGCGCCGAGTATGGACAAGCGCTTGTAGCCGTATGTGAATCTGTCGTTGCTTTTCTTTGTGCTGGATTTTTCGAGGTACCAAGCGAGTCCGAGTGAAATGCTGTCACCGAGGTCGTGCACGGCGTCGGAGAGAATCGCCACGCTGTTGGTGAGTATGCCGCCGACGACTTCTACCACGACGAAAGACAGGTTGAGTATAAACGCAATCTTTAGATTTTTTATGCTGCCGTGATTATTGTCATGGCTATGTGAGTGATTGTGCTCGCCCATAATTGTCCTCTCGATGGATTGTTTCGGTTCTCTTATTATATCACAGGTTGGGGGGGTTACTGCGATATTGTGAATCGGCGAAACCTAGCTATTTTGTATTGCCGACAGTGCAGATGTACCACGCTGCCCTTTTGTCCACATTGACGACGCGAACTTCAGCGAACTGTTCCTCCAGCTCGGTCTTGGCGCATCTGATGAAGTTGAAATAGTCGCCGCGCTCTACCCATTCTATGAGGCTGGTGAGCGGTGAGCGCTTGGCGTTGTAATCGTAAATAATCATCAGGTGCCGCGTGACTCGGCTCATGTTCTCGTACATGATTTGGCGCTCATCGGGGCTCATGCCGTGTGCCACGTAGGAAGCGAAGCTGATGTCGAAACTGTTGTCTATGAATGGAAAGGGTAGCAGGGCACTAGCATTAGTGAACTGTATGTCGGTGTCTTGATTTTTTGATGATGCGATGCTGAGCATTTTCGTAGATGAATCAATACCTGTTACAGACAAGCCCATTTGGTTAAGCAAATCGCACAGAGCGCCTGTTCCGCAGCCTACATCCAGCACTGTTTTGTACGCGGATATATCGACTGCGGTTTGAGAAGCCAGCACTGCGCCGAATTTGGTTATTTGGCGATTGTAGAACAAGCCGTAGATTGGAGCGATTATGTCAAAGAGTCTTTTTTTCGGCTGCGCGCTATTACTCAATCGGTTTCACCCGGCTTATGCTTAACTTTTTTGCCGTATGGCTTGAAGCGTTTTAAGCTAAGTGAGTTGGTGACGACTGAGACCGAGCTGAACGCCATGGCTGCACCCGCAATCATCGGGTTTAGCAACCCTAATGCGGCTATTGGTATGCCGATGACGTTGTAGAAAAACGCCCAGAAAAGGTTTTGCTTTATTTTGCGCATTGTCTTCTTTGACAGGCGGATTGCAGCCGGAATTGCGCGCAGGTCTCCGCTCATCAATGTGATGTCGGCGGCCTCTATGGCAACGTCTGTGCCTGTGCCCATCGCCATGCCGATGTCTGCCGTAGCAAGCGCGGGTGCGTCGTTGATGCCGTCTCCAACCATTGCGACAACCATACCGTCGCCTTTCAGCTTGGTAACTTCATCCGATTTGTTCTGCGGCAGCACTTGCGCTATAACGTTAGTGATTCCTACCTGCTGTGCGATTGCCTGCGCGGTGCGGTTGTTATCGCCCGTCAGCATGTACACCTCTGTGCCGAGTTCTTTCAGCTCTGCAATGGCGTCGATTGAGCTAGGTTTTATGGTATCGGCGACGGCGATAACTGCCGTAACGTCATTGTTCACCGACATCAGCATTGCCGTTTTGCCTTCGTTTTCCAGACGCTCGACGGTGTGCTCGATGCCGGATATGTCGATGCTGTTGTCGCTCATCAGCTTTCGTGTGCCGAGCAGAATGTCGCTGCTACCGACCATTGCTTTAATCCCTGCGCCGGGAATTGCTGTGAAAGAATCGGGGTCACTAACGGTTTGCAGCTCGGACAAACCCTTCTCGTATATGGCTGCGGCGAGCGGGTGTTCCGACTTCTTTTCTGCGGTTGCTGCAAGACGCAAAACCTCGTCGCGACTCATTTCGGCCGTCGTGATGATGTTGGTGACTTCGGGCGCTCCTTTTGTGATGGTGCCCGTTTTGTCGAGCACAACGACGTTTATTTTATAAGCGCGCTCTAAATGCTCGCCGCCTTTGATGAGGATGCCGTTTTCTGCACCTTTGCCTGTGCCGACCATTATTGCTGTCGGCGTGGCAAGACCGAGTGCGCACGGGCACGCGATTACGAGAACCGCTATCATGCTGAACAGACCTTTGCCCGGATCGCCAAGTGCGAAATACCAAATGAGGAAAGTGATTGCGGCGATGCCTACAACGATGGGTACAAAAATACCCGCCACTTTGTCGGCAATTTTTTGGATGGGCGCTTTGGTGCCTTGCGCGTCTTCTACCATTTTGATGATTTGGGCAAGTACGGTGTCTTTGCCTACCTTGGTGGCTTTGAACTTGAACGTGCCGAGAGCATTGATGGACGCCCCGACGACGCTGTCGCCTTGCTCTTTGTCTACAGGGATGCTCTCGCCCGTCAGCATGGATTCGTCTATGGACGAGCTTCCGTCGATAATAGTGCCGTCCACAGGGATGCTCTCGCCCGGACGCACGACGATGATGTCGCCCGCAGCAACGTCTTCTATGGGGATGTCTCTTTCCTCATCACCGACAACGATTCTTGCCGTTTTTGCTTGCAGACCGATCAGCTTTTTGATAGCTTCGGACGTTTTACCTTTGGCGATTGCTTCGAAGTATTTGCCGAGAAGTATCAATGTGATGATGACAACCGCTGACTCGAAGTATAGGTCTTTCATTTGACCTGCGGCGACTTGCTGGAATATCGTGTTGTATAGGCTGTAGAAATATGCCGCGGATGTGCCCATGGCAATTAATACGTCCATGTTAGCGCTCTTTGCACGGAGCGCGTAGAAAGCATTTTTATAAAATTTGAAACCGATAATGAACTGCACCGGAGTGGCGACAGCAAGTTGGAAATACGCGTTTTGCAGCAGCGGAATGGGCGCGCCTGCCAGCATCAGAATCATGCCGAGCAGCAGCGGTGAACTTAAGACTATTGCCGCGATAAGTTCGATTCGCAGACGCTTTATCTCCTTTTGCCTGCGGTCGCTCTGCTCGTCTGTGTTTTCTAATTGCGGCAGCGAGGCTTTGTAACCGAGCGCGTTAACAGCGTCGATAATCTCTCTGACGCTCAGTTTGGATGCGTCAAAATCGACCGTTGCCATTTGGGTTGTGAGGTTGACAACAGCGCTGTTAACGCCAACTAGATTATTAAGCGTCTTCTCTATGCCCGCAGAGCAGGCAGCGCAAGACATGCCGTCAATATCCAGCGTGACTTTGTTTTCTACCTTAGTTTTTTTTTTGATAACGCCGTAGCCGATGTCTTCGATTCGGCTGTGGATGTCATCCAGCTTGATTACACTGTCGTCGAACTCTACGACTGCGTTTTCTGTCGCAAGGTTAACGGATGCGCTATTGACGCCGTTTGTACGCCCGAGCACTTTTTCGATTGTGCCGGCGCACGCTGCACAGGACATGCCCGTTACAGCGATTTTTTTGCTTTGTTTCATGGTCTCTCCCGCCGCACTGCGCGGCTTTGCCTTTCATGTTTAGATATTGTTTTCTCTCGTGATGCTAAAGGTTCTCTATCGTTTTGCCGGAAGCCAAGCGACTGTTGCGCGAGGCTTCCGGCATAACTTTTAGCTTTTTATACTACTCAGCGAACAGAGGCGTTGACATGTATCTCTCGCCCGTGTCGGGCAGTAGCACTGCGATTGTTTTGCCTTTGTTCTCCGGCCGCTTTGCGAGCTCGGTAGCAACAACTACTGCTGCACCCGAGGATATCCCGACTATGAGACCTTCGGTTGTGGCAAGATCGCGCGCGGTTTGCATCGCGTCCTCGTCGCTTACTTTGACGACCTCGTCAATTACCGAGACGTCCAGTACATCGGGAATGAAGCCTGCACCGATGCCTTGAATCTTGTGCGGCCCCGGACCTTCGCCCGAGAGCACAGCCGAATTAACCGGTTCTGCTGCGACGATTTTGATTTTAGGGTTCAGCTTGTGCAATACCTCACCGACGCCCGTGATTGTGCCGCCTGTCCCAACGCCCGAAACAAAGAAGTCTGCGGTTTCTCCGAGGTCGTCCCAAAGCTCTTTGGCTGTGGTGTCCCTGTGGATTTGCGGGTTTGCCGGGTTTTTGAACTGCTGGGGCACAAACGCGTTCTTCGTCGCATCGGCAATCTCTTGTGCTTTGTTGATTGCGCCGTTCATGCCTTGCGCAGCGGGTGTTAAAACAAGCTCTGCGCCGAGTGCCTTTAGCAGCATTCTGCGCTCTACACTCATCGATTCGGGCATGGTGAGAATTAGCCTGTAACCTTTTGCCGCCGCGATGAACGCAAGACCAATGCCTGTGTTTCCGCTGGTCGGCTCGATAATCACGCTGCCAGGATTGATGAGACCGTTGTCCTCTGCGTCCTTAATCATCGCATAAGCGATTCTGTCTTTGACGCTCCCAAGGGGGTTGAAGTATTCCAATTTGGCAACTATCTTTGCGCCTACGCCTTTTGTTGCTGCGTAGTTGTTAAGCTCTAACATGGGTGTATTGCCAATAAGTTCTGTTAAGTTTTTAGCAATCATTTTACTGCCCTCCGTTTATTATTTTCCTGTGGCGATTTTGAGCGCCTGATCGAGATCGGCAATCAAATCGTCTATGTCCTCGATTCCTACCGACAGACGAATCATGTCGGGCGAAATCCCTGCTTGCTTCTGCGCTGCTTCGCTTAGCTGCTGGTGCGTTGTGCTCGCCGGATGAATAACCAGCGATTTTGCGTCGGCCACGTTTGCCAGCAGCGAGAAAATCTCCAAGCTGTCGATAAACGCGATGCCTTCATCAACGCCGCCTTTGATGCCAAACGTCATGATTGCGCCGCTACCCTTTGGCAGATACTTTTTGGCCAGCTCATGATACTTGCTGCTTTGCAGTCCGGGGTAGCTGACCCAGCTTACGCTTTTGTGTGCGCTTAGGAATGCAGCGATTTTCTTTGCGTTTGACACGTGGCGTTCTACGCGAAGCGACAATGTCTCTAACCCTTGCAACAACAAAAATGCGTTGAAGGGCGATAGACAAGCGCCAATATCGCGCATTAGCTGTACCCTCGCCTTGCCAATGTATGCTGCTGCGCCAAGATCTCTGACGTATACCACGCCGTTGTAACTTTCGTCCGGCTCTGTCATCTCCGGGAACTTGCCACTGGCTGCCCAGTCGAATTTGCCTGAGTCTACAATCACACCGCCGATGGAATTGCCGTGCCCGCCGATGAACTTTGTTGCGGAATGCAGCACGACGTCTGCACCGAAATCAATCGGTCTGATCAAGTACGGCGTTCCGAATGTGTTGTCTACAAACAGCGGTATCGCGTTATCGTGTGCAATCTTTGCAACTTTCTCCATGTCGATTACGTTGATTCCGGGGTTGCCGATGCTCTCGATAAAAACGAGCTTTGTTTTCTCGTTGATGGCTTTCGCGAAATTATCCGTATCGTCGGGATCGACAAATGTTGTCTTTATCCCAAGCTTAGGCAGTGTGTTTGCCATTAAGTTATACGTGCCGCCGTACAGTGTGCTTGCTGCGACAATTTCGTCGCCCGCTTGCGCGATGTTTAGAATGGCGAGCGTGATAGCCGCGCTGCCCGATGATGCCGCAAGCGCTGCAATGCCGCCTTCGAGTGCAGCCATTCTTTTCTCGAATACGTCTTGTGTCGGGTTCATTATTCGCGTGTAGATGTTTCCGGGCTCTTGCAGAGCGAACAACCGCTGTGCGTGCGCGGAATCTTTGAACACGTATGAAGTGGTCTGGTATATGGGTACTGCACGCGAACCTGTTGCGCTGTCCGGCTCCTGCCCCGCGTGGATTTGCAGCGTATCAAATCTTAAATTTTCTTCATTCATTGTTGTTTTCCCTCCAAATAATTATATTTATAATTCTTAATTTTCTATTATGTCCTTTAGTGTCGTTGAGTCGACCACATCCTCAATTCTGCTTGAAACAACGTTCCACACGTTCTCCTCGATGCACATACGCAATGTTTTGGCGCCGCTCTCCTTCTCAATGCTGTCTGAGTCGATGATTGACAGGTCGCCCTCCAGAGTGCGCAGCACATCGCCGATACAGATGCAATCTGCAGATTCCTTTAATGCATATCCCCCGTTTACGCCCTTGGTTGACCGAACGATGCCGGCTTTCTTGAGCGTCGAGAATATGCTTTCGAGGTAGTTACCCGAAATGTTCTGCCTGCTCGCAATGCTTGCCACAGAGACCGGGCTCCCGTTTGAATTTATAGCAAGGTCTGCAAGTGCGCGCAGCCCGTACCTTCCCTTTGTTGAAAGCTTCAATGTGCTTTCCCCTCGTCTTCTTTGTAGTTTTCAATCGCTGCTTTGATTGCTTCTTCTGCAAGCACCGAACAGTGAATTTTTGCCGGGGGAAGTCCGCCGAGCTCTTCGATTACGTCCTTGTTGGAAAGCTCCAGAGCTTCGTCAACCGTTTTGCCTTTAATCATCTCGGTTGCTATGCTGCTTGTCGCGATTGCTGCGCCACAGCCAAAAGTGCGGAAAGAAACGTCTTCGATGATGTCGTCCTCAATTTTCAAGAACACTTGCATGATGTCGCCACACTGTGCATTGCCAACTTCTCCCACAGCATTAGCGTCCTCCAATTCTCCTGCGTTGCGCGGATTATAGAAATAATCCATTACTTTTTCGTTATACATCGTTTTATCCTTTCTTATTTGGGTTATACAGCGGTGACAGGTTTCGCAGCGTTGTTACGACAGCTTGTAGCGAGTCCACTGTATAATCTATATCTTCTTTTGTTGTATCTGCTCCAATGGTGATTCTGTATGAGCCGTGCGCCGTCTCGTGCGGAAGACCAATTGCCAGCAGCACGTGCGAAGGCTCTAGCGAAGCTGTGGAGCAGGCGGAGCCGGTAGACGCTGCAACGCCTTTTTGATCCATCCGCAGCAGCAGCCCTTCGCCCTCGATAAAGTCGAAGGAAAAGTTTGCGTTGTTGGGCAGTCGCTGTGTTGGGTGACCGTTCAATCGAACGTTGTCAAATTCGCCAAGCACGCGCTTTATCAAGTGGTCGCGCAGCTCTATAACTCGTTTTTGCTCTTGCTCCCTTTCGGCTGCGGCGAGCGTTAATGCTTTTGCTGCGCCGACTATGCCGGTTACGTTTTCTGTGGTGGCACGCTTTTTGCGCTCTTGGCTTCCGCCGAAAAGCAGCGGGTCGATGCGCGTTCCCATCCGTACGAACAAACCGCCAACGCCCTTTGGACCGTAGAACTTGTGCGCCGAGAACGACATTGCGTCTACGTCGCTTAGCTCGCTTAAATCAATATTCACTGCGGCAACGGCTTGCACTGCGTCTACATGAAACACCGCAGGTGAGTTTTCCTTGACGATCCTGCCAATTTCTTTAATCGGCTCTATTGTGCCAATCTCGTTGTTTGCGTACATGATGCTCACGAGAATTGTTTCGTCTGTCAGGGCACCTTCTAATTGCTTAAGGTCAACCGTGCCGAATTCGTCTACGTCTAGGTACGTGACCGAATAGCCCTGCTTCGCGAGTTGCTTGCAAGCGTTCATGATCGCGGGATGCTCTATGCTTGACGTGATGATGTGCTTGCCTTTTTTCGCGTTTGCCGAAGCAAGCCCGCGAATCGCCCAGTTGTCAGACTCTGTGCCCCCCGAGGTAAAGTATATTTCCTTTGGCTTTGCACGCAGCACGTCCGCTATTTGCTCACGCGCATCGGCCATCGCCTGCTTTGCTTTTTGTCCGAAGCTGTGGATGCTTGACGGATTGCCGTAAATTTCTTTCATATACGGAACCATCGCATCTATTACTTCTTCGCGCACATATGTTGTTGCTGCGTAATCCAGGTATATCTGCTTGTGCATGATTTCTCTCCTTCAGTTCTTAAAACATTACAATTCCTATTGCTTTAGTAATGATTTAATGCTATAATACAAAAAGATGTTGACTTTGTCAATAGGCAGAACAAAAAAATTATAGATGTCACAGTTAATTTACATCTTGTGTCTATGAGATATTTATGTAAAAATAGTGACAGACGAGAATATGCAAAGGAAGAGAAGATATGAAAATATCAAAAAAGGGGCAGTATGCCTTAATCAGTGTTGTGGATTTGGCACTGCACGGAGCAGACAATCAGCAGAGCATAGCGGACGTGGCGACGCGCGAGAATATTGATCCGAGGTATTTGGGGCAGATATTCTTTGCGCTGAAGAACGCGGGGATTATCAGCAGTGTACGCGGCAAGAACGGCGGATACTTTTTGAGCAAAGCGCCGCTTGAGATAACGGCGGGCGAAGTTGTGCGCGCGCTTGAAGGGGACCTTGCACCTACCGTTTGCAGCAGCGAAGCTAGTGGGTCGGTGGACTGCGAGGCTTACGGCGAGTGTCATACGCGCTCGCTTTGGCAGACGTTGGCGCACGAGATAAACGACACGCTGGATAGCTTTACAATAGCGCAGCTTGCCGATGTTTATATAAAGGAGAGTTAGCAATGAATTTAAGTGATTGGTTATGCGAGGGTGCACCAAACGTGACATCCGCGCTCGTTAAGATGAATGAGGATCTGCATGTTGACAGTAAGTTTTTAAGCTTTACGACACGTGCGCAGATTATCGATATTTTGAAAAGCCTACGGGCGTTGATTTTGCCCGGGATATATGAGAGGACACCGCTTGGGCACATGATGCTGGACACTGTGGCACAAAGCAAGATTAAGCATATTGCCATTGATTTTTGCGAGATTATTGAGGGCGTGCTCGATCAGGACTGCGCGGAGACACCCGAGGGGCAGTACGATGCTGACCAAATTACTATAGGTATTTTGGAGGGGATGCCAAAGGTGCGCGAGATTTTGCAGACCGATATCATCGCGGCTTATGAGGGCGACCCGGCGGCAAAATCGCTCGAAGAGATTATAATGAGCTATCCGTCGCTTGAAGCGATCAGCGTGTATCGCATTGCGCATTTGATAAGCGGCTTTGGCGTGCCGATTATACCGCGCATCATGGCGGAGTATGCGCACAAGGTGACCGGTATTGATATTCACCCCGGCGCGACCATCGGCAAAAGCTTTTTTATTGACCATGGCACCGGCGTTGTAATCGGCGAGACGTGCACCATAGGAGAAGGCGTTAAGCTGTATCAGGGAGTGACGCTTGGCGCGAAGAGTTTTCCGCTGGACGAGCAGGGCAACCCCATCAAAGGCATCAAGCGGCATCCGAATTTGGAAGACAACGTTGTAGTGTATGCAGGCGCAACGATCCTTGGCGGAAAGACTACGATTGGACACGATTCTATGATTGGCGGTAACGTTTGGTTGACGAAGTCTGTGCCACCGCATTCTGCCGTGTTCAATATACAGCCCGCGCCCACGATACGAAACATGAACGGCGACTGAGAAACAAATTTGCCCGAATAGAAAAAAAGCGTATTGCCGGCGATTGGCAGTGCGCTTTTTGTTTGCAGGAGAATTGGTTAACCCGTAACTGCTGACTAGTTTGAATCGCGTTTCCGCTTTGGCAGCATACTAGCAAAGCGATTGAGCAGCGACATCATTGTGGCTCTGTTGGTCAGGTAGTACATCGCGAAGCCTATGACGCTGTTGACCAATAATAGTGCCAGACCCGCCAGTGCGAAGTGTGCGAAGCCATTTAGCTGCGGCAGCAGACGGATTTCGAGCCAGACCACCAATGGACCGATTATAACCACAGGCAGTATCAGCCGAGCGAAACCGAGCATTTTTTTCTTAAAAAAGAGTCTGTGTACGTAGCCGATTTGCAGCACGGCAAGGAGCGCCGATGTCAGCAGCACCGCGCCGAGTATTCCGTACAGCCCCAATGTGATTGCGCCCGTCACCAAGCCGGTGACCAGAGTCCCGCTTCCGATAAGCTGTATGTTTCGGCTGACGCGGAAGTTGCCCGTCATGTTGATGAGGTGGCCACTGGGCATGTGCAGCAGCTCGAAAAAAGCGGTGAGTACCATAGCGAGTGCGATGAACGGTTGGGTGTAGTTGATGTCGGTTACGTTTTTTGTGTAGATTGAGATGAACGGCATGACGAGTACGCTTGCTACGCTGAGTAGTATGAACAGCAAAGCAAACACGACCATTTGGTACTGCTTGAATATGTTCCAAACGTGCTCTTTCGACTTTTGCGATGCGAACTCACCAAGACCGAGACGAGGTGCGTCGATGACCGCGCGAAGCAGACCCTTCAAAAGCAGAAAAACGCTGTTGAAAACGGCGTAGACGCTTGCGAGCATTGTGCCGCCTGCCGACAATGTAATCGCGATGATGGGCAGCGACATGTAGAGCGCGACTGTTATTTTCTGCACCAGCACGTCCCGCGTGCCTTTGATGGCAGCAAAGTTTGGCGTAGCTTTGAAGTTAATCAGCTTGTATTTGATTTTAACGTGCAGGTATATGATGAGGTTATTTATTAGCACGAAGACCATGGTTGCAAAAGCGATAGTCCACATTGGTGTGCCGAAATAAATGAGAACGATTATTGCAAC
Organism: Clostridia bacterium; assembly: GCA_018648645.1. Lineage (GTDB taxonomy): Bacteria > Bacillota > Clostridia > Christensenellales > SZUA-584 > JABGQS01. The sequence continues at coordinate 36,453 of JABGQS010000012.1, read as the reverse complement.
GTATCTTGCGATTCCGGTGACGAGCGAGCTTAATGATATGACGTATTCTTTCTGCTCGGCTTGTAGAATGATGCGGTATTTAGTGACGGCGAACAAGTTGACGCTGACCGGGAAAACCGTCATCATCAAAACCAGGATGATGAAGCCTTGACTTAGACCGCTGTTGATGAAAAAGCTGTAAAGAACAACCAGCGTGGCACCGAAGAGTAGCGACAGCGCGCCTGCTTTTCTGAACGTTCGATGGGTCGCCGCAGCAATTCCGTTGACGACATCGTAGTTTTTGCTTGTGTATGGCTTTAGCAGCGCAACGTTTGCCGCGAGCGTGAAGCCGCCCTCGAGCAGCAGCACGATGGTGATGATTTGCGTCGCTGTCGCGTTAAGACCGTAGAAGTCTGAGCCGTATGTCTCGATTATCAGCTTGGTGACTATCAGCCCGAATATTCCTGTTGTCAGCATCAGCGCCAGTGCGGATATGGCGTTGTATGCGCTTCTTATGTTTCGTTTCACTCGTCTGCCTCGTTTGTTTTGGATTTGTGCGTGCGCGCTCGTTCGGAGAGCTTGTTATCCAGCGCAATGAACGGTTTATTGAAAATGAAGGGCTTGCCGCTATCCGCAAAAACCATCGTGTAACCAAGGTATATCCAGAATATAAAGCCGGACTGTTTGATAATCAACAGTATGGTTGTGTCCGATAGGTTTATTGTCAGCAGGAACGCTAGAAAGCTGAGCAGCGCGGCAATCATGAGATACTCTTTTGAGTTTTTGCTTTTGATTAGGAAACGAATAATCAACCAAAGCGAAAGCGCGAGGATAAGAACAAACGGCAGCAGCCCGACGATGCCGAGCGCGACGAGCGTGTGCACGAAGACGTTGTGGAAGTGCGAAAACTTCTCGAACAGCCCTTCGATTTTGGTGTCCAATGTGCTGTGATAGAAGGGCCCCGTGCCAAACAGCGGGTTTTTGGGCACTTCGTCAAGCGCGTATTTCCAATAAAGCGTTCTGCCCGTGAATACACCGTAGGTATCGGGCGCGGCGTAGCGCTCCATGTCGATTGGCGTGAGCGCGGGTGGCTGCGGTGTTTGTGCGGTTTGCGACGGCACATCTGTTTGAGAGGACTGCGCGGCTTGCGCCGACTCCGCCGTTTGCGCAGTTTGCGTTGTGTTGACCAGCGCAGGGATATAGGCGCTGTACTTTCTGGTCAATATTGTACTGTAGTAAAATGCGACTGTTAGCACTGCGGCGAGCGCAAGAGAAAGGATCGTTCTGGCCGTAGTGTTCAGCTTTTGTTTTTCCTTAAGTTTTTGCAGCAGTGCGAGCAAAGCGAACGCGAACAGGAAAACGGCGAGTCCTATGATTATCCCCCGCGAGTCGGAAAGCGCGACGTGCCAGTAGTTGATGACGATGCTGAGGCAAAGAAGGGCTGTAATCCACTTGGATTTTGACCCCTTCAATTTGCGCATAACGAGCTGCATTACGGCCGCGATAATACCGATGGCGGCGGTTGGGTATATTGCGTTGCGGTAGATACCTGTCAGGCGCCCGTCGATAAACCCGACCTTGAACCGAAGACCATTAAACTCAATCAACTCCCTAAACTGCATTACGAACATAATGAGCCCGACTATCGACATAGCTGTAATCATAACGACCAATACGTAGTTTAGTATGTACATTTGTTTTCTTGCGATCGTTTTCTTATCCGCGCCCTTTGGCTGTGGATAAAACACGAGGAAAATGAGAATCATGTAGCAGTAGTTGAGCACGTTTGAAGTGAGTGCGACCGAGTAGTTGAGTATGATTGTGACGATGTATGAGAGCAGCATGAGCACAAAAAGCAGTATGTTCTTGGTCTTGAAAAAGCGGCGCTCTGTAAAAAAGTCGACCACCAGTACAAGCAGCGCCCAAATGAGCCCGTATTTAATTGTGCCCACAAAGTACTGCGACAAGTACGGGACTTCTGCGAGCCCCGTGATGATTACGAAATAGAGCTTGACACCGAAGGAGTCGGTGAGAGCTTTTTTAAGTATCTCCCATATCTTGCTCATGGTTTTTGTGTTTGCTGAGCTGATTTCATTCATTCGTACGAACCTCTTAATCTGCTGTTATTGTTCTAGCTCGAAATTGCTTTCCTTGGGCAGCAGCTTGTCAAAACATGCGCGCAATTGCTTTGACTGCTGTGCAAAGCTTGTATAGTCGCCTTCGTCGTTGCAGCAGATCATGTAGTATTTTTGCTTCAAAATTGCTTTGAACATCATATCATTGCTGTCGGTTATTGACAACATTTTGCCCTGTTTGCGCGAACACTTTACAAAGCTGCCTTGCGCCAGTCGCCAGTATCGCATCAGCCATTGATTGACGTCACTTGGGTCTCGAAATTTGTTGTGGCAGGCGGCGCGAAGTACATCGCCCTCCTCTTCCCAAACCTCTTCAAAGAGGGATTTTGTGTACGCATATGGCAGGTGGTCGTTATAAAAGCCGGTGAAAAACTTGAACGGAAGCGTCATTATCGTTTTGAGGCTGTGGATTCCGCAATGTGGGAAAAGCAATTTGCTGAGGTGGTTTTTGATTAGGCTGCGTTTACTGAAATGCCGGTTGATAGTCTTGATATCGTTGAACATGATTGAGCTGATGGAGTCGTCGTTGGGGGTGAGCGCAGAAAGCGCTATGCGATCGCGAGGCACGCTGCCTGCAAAGAAGTGCGCGGGTTTCATGTCGCGAGTGATGAACATGTCGTCATTGAACAGAACGAATTGCTCGGCAAGACCTTTGATGCGGTGTACGTTAAGCTCGATTGGGTTCGCCGAGAAAGTGGGCAGATACTCAACGGGTATGAAGTCCTCGTGACGCACGATGTTGAGCTTCGGGTGTGCTGTGTTTAGCCAAATTGGAATATGCCCCCAAGTGACGAAATGGATTTTGTTGACCCACGGTGCGAACCGCTCTACGCCGCGAAACCAGTATTGCAAATTGTCCCAGTCTTTGTAGCGCAGGTCGCTGCCGTCCTGATCGGTTTGCGGTGCGAAACTCGCCTTTTCTTTTTGCCAGTTTGGGTCGTTGCCGTCAACCCACATGATTACAAAATCGATTGGTTTCATTGCTTTGCTCCTCGCGGTTTTTCTATGAGCGATTTCATTGCTTCAGCCAGCTCTTGCGCACTAAAAGCATCGAAGAAAATGGCTTTGTCGTAGCCTTCCAGTATCTCTTTGCTAAACGGCAAGTTCGATGCGATGATGTATGTGTTGGTGTTTCTAGCTTCCGCCAAAGGCAGCGGGTATGATTCTATATATGACGGAAACAGCAGCACGCTTTTGCTGTACATCTGCATCACTAGCTCATGCGACAAGACGCCTTCGAAGGAAATCTTGAGTGATTGCGCCTGCGCAGCTTTGAGCAGTCTTGCTGCGTGTTCGTTTTCTGCTCCGTTGAGAGTGAATGTGACAGAAAAATCGCTCTGCCCTGCTTTTTGCAGCAGCTCGCACGCCTGCAGAATCACCTCGTGGTTCTTGTAAGTGTAGGCGCTTGCCGGATAGAAAAAGGTGCTACGCGTTTGCTTTGTGTCTTTGAAAGTGTATTTGGACGGCGCGATTTTCGGCGCGATAATGTCGATTTTATCACCGCTGATTTTGCAGCGGACCGCAACTGCGTCCTTCATCCACTTGGTTTGCACGATGACTTTGTCTGCTTTTATCACCGAGCGGGAGATGAAGCGCGAGATGACGTTTTGGTATATCCACATCTTTTTGTTTTCGCGCAGTTTGAACTTGTAGTCTACAAAAGGTAAGGCTTGGTGCAAATAGACTGTTTGGGACAGCTTGGTCATTGGCACAATTGTGTTTTGCAGAGAGAGAATGCGAGCGATGTTGTGCTTTTTAATAAGCTTTCGCGCAGTTGCATAGTCGAAATAAAGCCTGTGCAACCACGACTTTTTTACCCACTTGAACTTTAGGACGGTAATGTTGCCGCTATCCGTGAGCTTCGGTGTGCTGACGCAGAAGAAGTATTGGTTTGCGGTGTCGCTTTGCAGCTCATCAAAGTATTGGTTTAGAATGCTCAGCGCACCCGATTCGGATGCCGCGACATCTACTACCAGTATGTTCATACGTCTTTTCTCCACACAACGCTGTTGACGATGCCGGTGTAGCTTGCGATGAGCTTGATGACTTTTGTGGAGATGTTTGTGTCTGCGTAACCCAGTGGCAGAACGCCCATGTCGCCTTTCGCTTGCATGGCGACTGCGAGCTCGACACTTTGCAGAATTTGTGTTTTAGAAATGCCGCCAATGACAAAGCAGCCTTTGTCCAACGCTTCGGGACGCTCTGTTGACGTGCGCACAGACACCGCCGGGAAATTCAGTATCGCAGCTTCCTCTGGCAGGGTGCCGCTGTCGGACACGACGCAAAAAGCGTTTTGCTGCAAGCAGTTGTAGTCGCTAAAGCCGAGCGGTTTTAGTATGGCAACGTTCTCGTGGAATGAGAAGTCGCGGTGCTCTACCATCTTTTTGCTGCGCGGGTGCATGCTGTAGACGATGGGCATGTCGTATTTTTCTGCCAGAGCGTTGATACCGCTCATCAAGGAAGAGAAGTTTTTTGGCTCATCGATGTTTTCTTCTCTGTGTGCGCTGAGCAGGATGTAGCCGTTTTTGGTGAGCCCGAGGTTGCTGAGCGCTTGGCTGCTGCTGATTTTACCAGCGTTGACGGCGAGTACCTCTGCCATCGGTGAGCCGACAACGTACGTGCGCTCTTTCGCGGTGCCTTCCGCGTTCAAGTATCGTCGTGCGTGTTCGCTGTAGCAAAGGTTCACGTCGCTGATATGATCGACGATGCGCCTGTTGGTCTCCTCCGGCAGATTCTCGTCGAAACAGCGGTTGCCCGCCTCCATGTGGAAGATTGGCACCTTTAGGCGCTTGGCAGCAATAGCGCATAGGGTGGAGTTTGTGTCGCCTAGTATGAGCAGCGCGTCGGGGTTTTGATCGGCAAGCGTGTCGTATGACTTGGCGATGATGCTGCCGATTGTTGCGCCGAGATTCTCTCCCACCGCGTCTAGGTAAACATCCGGCTGCCTCAGCCCTAAATCTTCAAAGAAAATCTGGTTTAGCTCGTAGTCGTAGTTTTGTCCTGTGTGTACGAGAGTATGGTCAAAATACTCGTCTGCTTTTTTGATAATCTCGGACAACCGAATGATTTCGGGACGGGTGCCTACGATTGTCATTAGCTTTAGTTTACTCATGCTATGCCTCCGGAAAAATAGTGTGGGTAGAACTCTCTATTGCGCATAATCCACTCTTTCATTTCGATAATCATGTCTTCGTAGCCGGGCACTTCAAAATCAAAGTCGCTCCGAGTGTTGGTTAGTGATTTGTCGGCGGCTGCCTCGAATGACGGCGTTATTTCTAATTTGTCGTTTTTCATGTGTTTGTTGAACAGACGCAGCAATTCGAGTTTGTTGATAAGCTCGTTATTAACGAGGTGATACAGCCCGCAGAGATTTTGCTCTGCCGCCTTCTCTATCGCTTTGGCCAGCGTCAGCGTTGTTACGCCCGTCCATATCGCTTTTTGGTAGCCCTGCAAATCGCCTGTCTGTTTCATAAACCAATTGAACAGACCGATTCCATTTTCGTGCATGTCCGGACCGACAACGGAGTTGCGGAATGTCAGGTTTTTATCGTCGTTAATTTCTCCGAGCGCCTTTGTTCTGTCGTAGTACGACTTTCCATCGGGTACGCTGTTTTCGACGTAGAGGCTTTGCTCACCTGAAAACACACAGTCTGTGCTCATATGTATGAGCTTCGTTCTTGTGTTTTTCAATTGGTCCGCCAGAAAATGAGGAAGGTAGCTGTTGAGGTATATTGCCAGACCCTTATCGTCTTCTGCCGCTTGATTTAGTATGCCGATACAGTTGATTACGCAGTCGTAGTCGCCTTGCTTGAGTATTGCTGTCAGCAGGTACTTTTCCGTAACGTCACACGAGAAAAACCGATCAACAAAGTCGATGGGCGCGATGTCGAGCCCGTGCGTTTCGTGATCTCTTTGCTGCAAATACAGGGCGATTGTGTGACCCGCCATGCCGTTTGCTCCAAGCACCAGTACTTTCATGCTATTTCCTCCAGTCCGTAAGCTCGCGCTGTACTGTGTCCAGCGACAGCAGCTTTTCTTTAATTTCCGGTACGCTTAACTGCTGTGTGTTGTGAGAGGTGTACTCGAGTGTCCCCGAGAGATTCTTGTCGCCGTCAGTAAAGTATTTGTCGTAGTTTAAGCTGCGCTTGTCTGCGGGCACTCTGTAGAAGCTGCCCATATCCTGCGCCACGATGTATTCTTCTTTTGTAAGCAGCGTCTCGAAAAGCTTTTCGCCGTGACGCGTGCCAATTGTTTTAATCCCGTTTTTTGCGCCGAATATCTCGATTAGCGCCTTCGCCAAATCGCCGATGGTGCTTGCCGGAGATTTTTGCACCATGATGTCGCCCGAGCGCGCGTTATCAAACGCGAACGCCACAAGCTCTACCGCTTCGTCCAAACTCATCATGAAGCGCGTCATCGTTGGGTCGGTGATTGTGATTGGTTTGCCACTTTTTATTTGGTCTATAAACAGCGGAATGACCGATCCTCGCGACGCCATCACGTTGCCGTAGCGCGTTCCGCAAATTGTCGTTTTTTCGGGTTGAACCGTTTTGGACTTGGCGATAAACACCTTCTCCATCATCGCTTTGGATATGCCCATGGCGTTGATGGGGTATGCCGCTTTGTCGGTGGAGAGGCAGATTACTTTTTTAACGCCGTGCTCGATTGCGCTGGTCAACACATTTTCTGTGCCGAGAACGTTGGTCTTGACCGCCTCTAGCGGAAAGAACTCGCACGAGGGGACTTGCTTTAACGCGGCCGCGTGGAATATGTAGTCGACGCCGTGCATGGCGTTGTTTAGGCTGCCCATATCCCGCACGTCGCCGATATAAAACTTTATCTTGTCGTTAGCATAGCGCTTTCGCATATCGTCCTGTTTGGTTTCGTCACGCGAGAAAATGCGGATTTCCTTTACATCGTTATTTAGAAACCTTTTCATTACGGCGTTGCCAAAGCTGCCCGTGCCGCCTGTAATCAGAAGTGTTTTGTTATCAAACATAGCGTGTCTCCTTTGTGTTGCGAGTTTCTCGTATCTGTGCAGGTTCTTGTGCTTTCTTGCTTTATGCACTCTAGATTCTATCCGTTTGACTGCATAGTTTGCAAGATGTCGTTCAAGCGTTTCATGAAAATTTCCTTGGTGAAGTGCTGCTCATAGTAGCGGTGTGCGTTTTCGCCAAGCACGCGGTACTTGTCGGTATTCTCTATAAAGTCTGCCATATTTTCTGCAAGCAGCTCGTCGTTTGAGGCTGGTGCGACTAGACCGCAGTCTGCTTCACGGATGATATCGGCCGCAGCACCGCCGATTGCGGCTATAATGGGTTTGCCGGCGGACATGTATTCCTGCAGTTTTGTGGGGGCTGTCATGCCTATGAAACCCTTCTGCTTTAGCGTTAGCAAAAACGCGTCCATTTTTCTGTATTGCTCGAAAAGAGCGTGCTTGTCTACGCGCCCATAGAACGTAATCTTATCGTCAACATTTAGTTTGGTCGCCAGCGCCCTACATGCGGCAAGGCGGCTGCCGTCTCCAAAAATGTGCACGTGGAAACCGCTTAGGGTTCTCAAACGGGATACGGCGCGGATGATGCACTCTACGTCTTGCACGCTGCCTATGTTGCCACCGAACGCGAGGTCGATTACACCGGTATTTTTCTTTGTCTTACCTAGCTGCATTTTTTCGGCATGCTGTGGCAGGTATGTTATGCGCGACTCACTCACACCGCAGTTTTGCACTAGATAATCTTTAAACGGCAGCGATGAAATGCCGACTACGTCACATTGCCGGTACGTTTTTGCGCTGTATTTGCGCATGCAGCGGAACAGCAGGCTTTTTTCTTTGATGTCCCACGCTTTCAGCGACTCGGGCCATAGGTCGAGACAGTACAAAAACAGTTTGGCTTTTGCGCGGCGTTTCATTGTTATAGCGGCGCGTGCCATTGTTATCGGCGATGTTTGGTAGCTAAAGGCGACATCGAAGTCCTTGCTCATCGTCGCTGCCTTTAGCTGCGATGTGACCAAAAACGAGGCGTAGTTGAGCATGCGCATAAACTTGCCCTTCCTGCGCGCGATGACAGGTACCCGTAAAACCAGCACACCGTTAATGGTCTCAGTCCTTCGCCGAAAATACTTGTAGCCGCTTGGCACTTTTCCGGTCGCGTAGTCGGGCAGCCCGGTCAGCATCGTGACGCTGTGTCCCAAAGCCGCGAGTTGCAGAGAGATATCGTTGATTTTGAAATTGTCCGGATAGTAGTGCTGTCCTACAATCAATATCTTCATCCGCTGTGCCTCCGATTATAACGAAGCCGATTGCTTCAAGCTCGTTATATGTTGTCTATAAGAATATCATAAATTGCAAGAAAATTCAAAAAGTGAGTGTTGATTTGATTATACTGTATGCAGTGCACGGTATCGGCGATTATTATTGTTTGGCAATCCAGTCCACGCACGGGTCGATACCCGCCGCGAAGTCGCGAAAGTTCACGTCAAACAGTATGTCCGGTATGAATGAGCTTTGTTTATCGTCGTCGATAAGCTCGTAATAATTTGTGGAGTAGCGAATGAGCATCCCAGAGCTACCAAGGGACAAATACTTGACTTCGCCGAAGCTGTTTGGTTTGCCGCCGGTCGGCTCGCCCACGAACGTTGCCTGCGTGTGCTGTGCCAGAAAAAATGTGTTGAGCAGCGCGGAAGAAAAGGTGTCTCTGCCGACGATAACGAAGAGGCTGCCCTGCACATTAAGGCGGTAAAATGTGGTTAGCCATTCCAGAAAGCCGCGCAGCAGCTCGGAGTTGCCTCCCCCGTTGTTTCGCAGGTCGATGACGAGTTTGCTGATTCGCGGATTGGCTTTTATGTCTGCGATGAGTTTGGCAGTGAAGTCGCTGACTGATATTTCATCCATGTCGGCGCAGCGGTTGTAGTTGAAGTATAATGACTCGCCGTTAAGCTCGCTCCAATAGTGCTTATCGCGATTTCGTCGGTAGAGCGGCAGAACTACTGCATTCATAGCGGCTGTCATTGCCGAGGGTTGAAAGCCTTCATATAGGGTTGTGCAGATGCCGACAACCTGCTGTTGTTTATCGGTGCTTTCAAGTGTCAGTTTCGCATTGCGGCTGCCGCTTAGCACACCGATGCCAAAGAGTATATCTGCGCAAACGAGGTAGGCGGGAAGAGCTGACATGAGAAAGCTTTGGTTCTCAAAAGATATGACTTGCGACAGACGGTCGACGATCTCGTCGATGGGTATGCCCTCGATTGCGACTATACGCTTTTGGCGCAGATGCGCAAGCTCGGGCACGGTCAAAGTAATATAGATGCCTTCTTTGAACCAGTAACACTCGAGCGGCAGGCGGCTGTGACGCGGCAGAACGGCTGTTGTGTGTGCGTCGCCGATGGTTGCAACTATGCGCGCGATTTGCGTAGCTATGTGATAGGTGTCCAGGCTGTTAAGGCGGAGTATCAGCTTGTCGATTTGCGCAGAAAACGACGCTTTCTCTTGCGATGAAAACGTTTTCTTGTGCAGCGCCGGAAGCTGCGATTTTAATTGTTCAAGGTCGGAAGCCCAGTCAATTTTCTGCATAGTGTTTTCCTTTGTTTATGTCGTTTAGCCATTTGTGCCAAGCGAAGTCGCAATGTCATCAGTTGTGCGCTCGTAGTAGTCGTACTGTGTTTTGACAATGAAACCGCTCGTTGTGTAGAGTGCATGTGCGGCGGCGTTTTCGCTGTCTACTTCGAGCATAATGTCGTCTTGATAGTTTTGAGTCAGCTGAGCAATCAACTCGGCAAGAAGCGCGCGCCCGAAGCCATTCCCTCGGTGAGCGGGTTCTATGCCAAGACCGAAGATAAAAAGCTCGTTATTTGTACGATTGACGTTGCATACGCCGATTATTGCGCCTCCCAGCAAAACTTTATAGCACAAGATATTTTCGCCGGTCATACTTTTTTTCAGTATGTCGTTATAATCGACCTCTTTGCCGAATATCGCTGCGTTCAGCTTTAGCATTTGCTCGAAGTCTTTTTGTTCTGCCTTTGCAAGCTGCAAGCCGATTTTGCCGGTTGATATTTTCGTGTACTTTTTGTCGTACACAAGCAAGTACTCGCTGTGGTGCGGCGAGATGTTCCACTCGTCTATCATCTGCTTGCCTGCCGTGCTTTTCGTCTCGTGTACGAAGAAAACGTCGTGGATACCGAAAATACCGAGCTGCTCGCTTGCTTTGCTGAGCATCGCTTTGAAGTGCCCTTGACGCCTGCATTGCGGCAGCACCTTTGCCGAGATTTCTGCGGGAGCACCTGCGGGCGCGAATATGGTAAGCACACCTTGCAGCGCATCTTTATCAAACAACAGAAAAAAGCATGGCATGTTCTCGTGCAGGTTGAATTCGTTGTCTAGCCACAAGTCGCCGCTCGTTCCGTCAAGCGCTGCACAGGCTTTCTCCAATGCGCGGATACTCTCTACTTGCGCCGGTGATAATTTATTTGTCGATTGAATATATGTCATGCGATCCTCTCGGCGTTGGTTAATCGTTTTGTGTTGTCTGCGAGTCAATCTCACCTTCGTTCGGCTGGGGTTCCTTCTTGAGCTTGATTTTGTCGCTGACAACTCCCCAAATGCTGACCAGTATGAGCACGATTCCTACGATTTGCAGCGGGAGTATTGTCTCGCCGGCGATGATTACACCCGCGAGTATGCTGATTACGGTGACCAGATTGGCAAAGCCGGCGGTTTTACTGGCTCTGATTTTTGAGACGGCGTAGTTGATGATGAAGAACGCGATGATGGAGGACAGAATGCTGAGGTACAGCACGCCTGTGAGCGCGCCCGGTGCAAAAGCCGCGGTGAAATATGTGGAGAGCGTGCCTGCAGCTCCGGCGACACTGAGCCCGATTGCGTTGAACACGAGCGCGCCTACCCACATCATGATGAAAGTAATTTCAAAGGGCGAGCTGTGTGCGGACAGTTTGCGCGACATGGGACCATACAGACCCGCCGCGAGTACCGCCGCGAGAAGCAGCATGAAGCCGACGAATGTGCCGCTGCCAAAGCCCATACCTTTTGCAAATATGATGAGCGCGACGCCGACCACCGAAACGAATATCGAAATCCATTGGCGCAAAATCAGTTTTTCTTTGAGTATCAGCCCCGAGAAGAATGCAGTCGCGATTGGGATTAGCGCGATCATCATTCCCGTTTCGGAAGAGGATGTCATTTTTACGCCGTAGGTTTCGCAGACGAAATAGACAATCGGCTGGAAAAACGCAAGCAGCAGTATGCCTTTTAGCTTTTTGCGGTTGAGCCGAATTTTAACCAGCCCGGTCAGCACGATTATCGACATGACCACAGCGGCTATAAGGAAACGAAGCCCAAGCAGCTGGAACACGTCGAGGTAGGCTAGCGTCTCTTTTGTAAACAAAAAAGAGAACCCGAATATGGCCGATGAGCAAACGAGCAGTATGTATGGGAAGTAACTTTTTTTATGCATTAAAAACCTCGCTGTCACCTGCTTAGGAATCAGGCAGGGATGGCAGTTTCATATTTTTATTTCTACGATAAATGTTTAAATAAGTTGGGGATTTCCTTTTCATCAAGTATCGTTATTGTTGTCATAAACTTTTCAATTTCAACTGCGCCATCAGGCAAATACTTTATTTCCCATCTTTGACCCGGAACAATCACTTCCACAAGAATACATTGCTCTGTTTTGATTCTTCTAAATTCATAATATAGTAAATTTTCAGATAGTTCCTTTAGGAGTCCAAAAAACTCTTCGCTTGTATACATGTTTTTCTCTTTTGTTCTATTTTGAATTGCCTTTTGACTTAGAGAGTAACTTTTCCCGCACTCAGAAAATTCGCGGAATAAAGCATCAATCTCTGTTTCATCGAATATTTGACCGTCGCTTATAAATTTTTCAATTTCAATCGCACCGTTGCTCATATATTCTATTTCCCAAATTTGCCGCGGTACGTAAGCTACAATGCAAATACTGTCCCGAATTTTATCTAATTCAAAAACAATTTTCTTCTCCTCCAATAGCTCCAGAAAAGCAATTACATCTTTTAGTTTCTGTTTCATAACACTCTCCGATTCTAGAACTCGCAGTTTTGCGGGGTGCGGGGATACGGAATGACGTCGCGGATGTTCTCCACGCCCGTTAAGTAGATTAGCAGGCGCTCGAAGCCCATGCCGAAGCCTGCGTGCTCGCAGCTGCCGAACTTGCGAAGGTTTAGGTACCAGTACATTTCCTCTGTGGAAATCTCCATTTCGTTCATGCGGGTGAAGAGTTTTTCATATCGCGTTTCGCGCTGGCTGCCGCCCATAAGCTCACCCGCGCCGGGTACGAGAAGGTCGACTGCGCCCACGGTGTCGTCTTCGTTTTGGTGCATGTAGAACGCTTTGATGTCCTTTGGCCAGTCGTATACGAACACCGGAGAAGCAAAGTGGGTGTCCGTCAGGTATTTCTCGTGCTCTTTAGCCAGATCGCCGCCAAAGTATGGGGTGTGATCGAACTTTGCATCAGCATTTGAGAGAATGTCGATGGCCTCTCTGTATGTGATTCTGGCGATGTCCGAGTCGATGAGTGCTTGGAGCTTATCCTTCAGCTTGCTCTTGGAGAACATCTCGAGAAACACAAGCTCGTCAGCAGCGTTCTCCATTATGTATTTGACAATGTATTTCAGGAAGTCTTCCTCGATGTCCATAAGCTGCTGCAAGTCGCAGAACGCGATTTCAGGCTCGATCATCCAAAACTCTGCCACGTGCGTTTTTGTGTTTGAGTTTTCTGCGCGGAAAGTGGGTCCGAAGGTGTACACGTTTTTGAACGCCATTGCGAAAGTCTCTGCCTCCAGCTGACCTGTGACTGCGAGCGACGTGTGTTTGCCAAAGAAGTCCTCGCCAAAGTCGGTGCCGATATTTAGCTCGTCAAGCGCGGTGACTGTGAACGTGTTGCCCGCGCCTTCTGCATCGTTGCCGGTGATTAGCGGGGTGTGCACGTATACGTAGCCGCGGTCGTTGAAATATTTGTGGATGGCGAATGACGCCGTGCTGCGCAAACGAAAGACAGCTTGGAACAGCCTTGATCGAGGGCGCAGGTATGCTATTTCTCGCAGGAACTCTAGCGAGTGACGCTTTGGCTGTAGCGGGTATTCCTCGGGACAGTCGCCTATGAGCGTGACTTCGCTAAGCGCAAGTTCGACTCCTTGCGTTTTGCCGCCCGACACTACCAGAGTACCCGAGACGTTGACGGAAGCGCCGACGTGCAGTGTTTTGATTTGCTCGAAATCTGCCAGCCTGTCGTCATAAACGACTTGGAGCGCGCGGTAGCAAGTGCCGTCAAAAAAGTCGATGAAGCCAAACGTTTTTTGCTTGCGGTGGTTTCGAATCCAACCCAGCAGTGAAACTTGCTTGTTTAAATATTTTGTATCGTCTGCGAAAAGTTCGCGCAATTCTATTGTTGTCATAGTGTACTTCCTTTGGTCTGTGTGTCGTGTTGTTTACGTGCGATTAAGTCCCGTCCCTAGAGATATTTTTCCATTTCCAAATGGGGAATCCCAACCTCTTTGAACATGTCGCCGACGACGGTGTATTCCATGTACTTATAGAACTCTACAGCCGTGATGCGCGCGTGCAGCCGTATGCATTTGTATCCTTCGTCTTTACATGTCTGCTCGCAAAAGTTGACCAAATGCTTGCCGATACCGGTGCCTTGGTATGGCAGCGCAACCGCCACCTGTCGCATTTGTATCTCACCTTCGTCGATTTTGGTGAGGACGAGTATACCGACGAGAGCCTCGCCGTCAAAAGCGCCGATATGGATGTCGTTTTCCTCGCCGCTTAAATCCTCGTCGTTGATATTTAGTCCGATTGGCTTGCGCAATATCTCGTCCCGGAGCAGCAAGGCCGCTTCGTACTCTTTAGATCCGTGCGTGATTAACTTTACAATAATATTATCCATAATAGCTCCTTTATGCATTTATGTATATTGTAATTTATTTGAGGCGCGATGTAAAGAATATTGTAGGCATTTTTCCCGGTTGACACTATGAAAATCAAATGCTATAATTCTGACTATGAAAACTTTAAGCGAACAACCGAAAAGTCGGCTGAAATGGCTGGCTCTAAAGACGGCAGTAATCAGCACTTACGCGGTGCACGGGAGAAGTCTGCCCAAAAACGACGAGTATTGTTTGCTGTTATGTTAGCTTGTAGGTTTTAATCGGTTTATCTTCTAAACTCCTATGGCGCATATGCAATAGGAGTTTTTTTATATCCTTTGTGATTGATGTGACAGCTAGGGACTAAGCAACGGAGGACATCATGAAAAAGTTTAACTACTATAAAAATATATATGTGAATTATTTGTTCACGTTTACAAAGAGCCTGAATGTAACGCAGGGAATTTGGATGCTGTATTTGGCGTCCAAAGGGCTCTCATTGTTTGAAATTGGGCTGCTGGAGGGAATCTTTCACGCAACATCGCTATTAATGGAGACGCCGACCGGAGCGATTGCCGATATATTCGGGCGGAAGACAAGCCGACTGATTGGCGTGGTGTTGGCAGTGTTGGCGAGCGTGCTGATGATTACGTCGAACAGTTTTCTTGGGTTCGCAATCAGCTTTGTTGTGACGGCGTTGTCGTACAACTTTGAGTCGGGCGCGAACGAGGCGCTGGTGTACGATTCGCTGCTGCTCGAAAATAAGCAGAGCAGGTATATGAAAATTGCCGGACGCACTGAGGTTGTGTACCAGGCGACCAGCATTATCGCGCTCATCATCGGCGGAGCAATCGGCAACATACAGTACGCTTACGTGTATTACCTCGCCATCGCGCTGAGCGTAATTAGCATTGGTGTGGGGTTGTTTTTCAAAGAGCCTAAGATGGCGCAGGCAAAGGAAAAGGTTGGTCTGGGGCGAGCTATGAAGAAGCAGTATGTGGACAGCTTCAAAGCCATTAGAGGCAGCAGTCGGCTTACGTATTTGATATTGCTGACGGCCGTTTTCTGCGCGAGCGTGACGCTGACGTTTTTCTATATGCAGCTTGCGTGGAAGGATGGAGAGCTGAGCACGCTGACCATTGGGATATATTTGGCTGCGTCTGCGCTGGCGGCGGCGCTTGGCGCTCTGGTTGCGGCGTGGCTGGAGAAAAGGTTTGGCGAGAAGTTAATATTGAAAGTGGCACCGGTGATTATCGCAATTACCATTGTGCTGCTGTATTTTACGAAGTTCGCGCTGATACCGTTTTGCATCATGAACTTCGCTGAGGCAATTATATTCGTGGCGACGAGGGATTACATCAACAAGACAATTGGCAGCGAGCAGCGGGCAACGATACTGTCGTTTGAGAGTTTGATGTTCAGTTTGGTAATGATACTTCTTTTCCCTGCGTTCGGGTTTGTGTCAGATTTGATTGGGATGAGGTATACATTCGCAATACTCGGCGGGTTGATGCTGGTCATGGCTGCTGTTAACCTAAAGCTGAAGTTTAACGGGACTTCGAGCGAATAGAGGCGCGATAAAAAACCAGCAAATAAAAAGCGGGCTGCCCTTTTGGTCAACCCGCTTTAAATACTTACTTAACTTTCTGTTTTATATCTGCTATTCCATGTATGCTGATGAGAAGTCAAGTGTTCCCAGAACGCTGCGGTCCCAGTCAACCAATGTTTCACGAGCCAGAATTGTTGCTGAATAATGATATATCGGAATAATCGGCATATCATTCATGAAGATATCCTGAGCTTCGTACAGCTTTTCAAAGTGAACTGCAGGATCAGTCGTCTCGCTTGCCGCGATCAGTGCTGCCTGGAAGTCCGCATTGTCGTAGTTAGGATCGTTGTAAGCGTTTCCGGGAACGAAGATTCCTAGCATTCCGCTCGGATCCATGAAGTCTGTCAACCAGCCGCCACGAGCGAGTTCATAGTTGCCCTGTGTACGTGTATCCTGGAATACAGCCCATTCCTGATTCTCAAGAGTACATTCAATACCAAGATTGGTTTTGAACATTTCCTGAATCAGCTCAGCAATAGTCTGATGTCCTTCTGATGTGTTATACAGCATTACGAACTCTGGGAAGCCTTCGCCGCCCGGATATCCAGCTTCTGCGAGCAGTGCCTGAGCATCTGCCACAGAACCATCATCAATGGACAGTCCATACATTCCAGCAGTTGCAAAGAAGTCTCTGCCTTCATTGTCTAAGAATCCCGGTGGGACAAATCCGCCGGCCGGAACTTGACCTGATGCAAGTACTTCAGTGATTTTCTCTCTGTCAATAGCCATTGAGAGAGCTTTTCTTACCCTAACATCTGACCAAATTTCAAGATCCATGTTAAAGTTGTAGTAGTATGTCCCAAGCAGAGGGAATACGTAGAAGTTTGGATCCTCAGCCATAAGCCTTGGAATCTCAGCAGTCGGAACAGTGTTAAGCAGATCCAACTCGCCGTTATTGTATGCTGCGAATGAAGTGTTCTGGTCATCAATGAATGCACCGTTTATAATATCGATGCCTACTGTGTCAGCACTCCAATAGTTCTCATTCTTCTCTAGTACAAGACCGTCACCGATTCTGTAGTCAGTCAAAACGAATGGTCCGTTTGACACTGCCAAATCAGGATTCGAAGCCCATGTGCCTTCTTCGCCGCCAGCCGCTTCAACAGAACTCTGCTTGACAGGCATGAAGTGATAGAAAGCCATCAAACTAACGAAGTAGTCTGTTGGATCTGTGAGCGTAACTTCAAATGTAAGGTCATCAACAGCTCTGATTCCAACTGTGTCAGGTGTGTACATCTGCAGTTCTGCAAGGTCAGCAGTCGCTGTATCAATGTCTTCTTGAGTGTAATACTCGAGTTCTTCGGCTTCTTCATCAACCACGCCGCCAACGCCAGCTTCGATAGCTGCTTCTAGGCCTGAAATTGCCGAAGTGCTTACGTAATCTTCTGCGCCTACTACGTTAGTGTAATGCCAAAGCCATGAATACTCTGATGCAGTGGCCGGAGCCATTGCACGCAGCCATGAATATACAAAGTCATGAGCTGTGAGTGGTGAACCGTCTGACCATGTAGATTCTCTCAAGTTGAAAGTAACCGTTAGACCATCTGCAGAAGTTTCCCAGTCCTTTGCGATACCAGGTAGAACTGTTCCGCTTTTTTCTCTTACTAACCCTTCAAAAGTCTGGTTAATAACGTTTCCGCCGTCGCTTGCACCGTTGAGGCCCGGGTCAATTGTCTTCGGGTCTGCGCCGATGTTCCAGTTGAAAACAGAAGGTTCGTCTACAACTTCTTCAACGACTTCTTCGTCCGGCTCTTCGGTTACAACAACCTCTTCAGTCGGCTCCTCAGTCGCTTCTACTTCTACAGGCTCTGGTGTACAGCCGGCGAAGATTGAAGCTACCATTGCTAATACCAATAGCACTAATAATACTTTTTTCATTTTATTCCTCCTTTTAATATAATTATACACTATTTAGTGTATAAACTTTATGGTCTGATACGTAGGTATCTAACCTTTTCTACAATTATTGATAAAATAGCCACTCACTATTATAACATTTTTTTCGAATTATGCAAAACACTTTTTACTTATTTATTTCCTCGACTAGATGACACGCAACAAAGTGGTCGGACTCCAGCTCTCTCAGTTCGGGAGTCACCTGCGTGCAAATGTCTTGTTTGTACATGCAGCGCGTTGCAAATCTGCAGCCGGGCAACGGATTAATCGGGCTTTGAACATCTCCCTCGAGAATAATTCGTTGGTTATTTCTAGTAACGATTGGGTCCGGAATCGGAATTGCGGACAACAGTGCCTGTGTGTATGGGTGAAGCGGGTTTTCGTATAGCAGCTCGCTGTTGCATACTTCCATCAGCTTACCTACGTACATAACGCCGATTCTGTCTGAAATGTGTTTAACCATGGACAGGTCGTGCGCGATAAACAAGTATGTGAGACCCATTTCGTTTTGCAGGTCTTCAAGCATGTTGACAACCTGGGCTTGGACCGAAACGTCTAGCGCCGAAATCGGCTCGTCACAAATAACGAGCTCCGGCTCTACCGCGAGTGCACGCGCGATGCCGATTCTTTGACGCTGTCCGCCGGAAAATTCGTGCGGATAGCGATTAACGTGCTCTTTCTTTAGCCCAACATGGTTGACCAAGTCGTAAATACGCTCAGTTTTTTCTGCGCCTTTGTATAGGTCGTGCGTTTCAATTCCTTCGCCTATGATGTCGTTAACCGTCATTCTGCCGTTTAGCGATGCATAGGGGTCTTGGAAAATCATTTGCATTTTTTTGCGATACGGCAACATTTGCCTGTCGCTTAGCGGCGACAAGTCCACTCCGTTGTACATAATCTGTCCTGCTGTTGGCTCGTATAGACGCAGTATTGTGCGCCCTGTTGTCGATTTGCCGCAGCCTGACTCGCCGACTAAACCAAACGTCTCGCCTTTTTTGATTTGAAAGCTTATATCGTCAACCGCTTTTAGGTATTTGCGGTGCGATTTCCTCAAACTGCTGTTAACCGAGAAATATTTTGCAAGGTTTTTTACCTGCAGCAATACGTCTTTGTCAACAGATGCGTTTTGCGTTGATTGTGACAAATTATTATCAGCCATTTTTCGCTTCTCCTTTTTCTATACCTTCTACCTTTGGTGCATCCTCATGAAGAAGCCAGCATGCCGAGCAGTGGGTTTTATTTATATCAAACATTGGTGCCGGTAACTCCAGGCAGATTTGCATCGCGTGATCACACCTTGGTGAGAACGGGCAGCCTGCCGGCGGCTTTAACAGATCTGGCGGAGAGCCCGCTATTGGAACGAGCCTTTCATTGCTTTTTCTGCTCATGCTTGGTACAGATTTGTGCAGTCCAATTGTGTATGGGTGCGACGCTTCATAGAATATCTCGTCGACCGTGCCTTTTTCCATTATCATGCCACCGTACATAACGATTATGCTTGTACACACCTCTGCGATGACGCCGAGGTCATGCGTGATGAGTATTATTGAAGTTTTGATTTCCTTTTGCAGCGAAAGCATCAGGTCGAGTATCTGTGCCTGAATTGTTACGTCGAGCGCTGTTGACGGCTCGTCCGCGATTAGCAGCTTAGGGTTGCACGAGAGTGCAGTCGCTATCATAACGCGCTGTCTCATGCCGCCGGAAAACTCGTGCGGATATGACGAGATTCGAGCTTCAGCTTCCGGGATGCCGACAATCTCCAGCATTTTGATGGCGTGCTGTTTAGCCTCTGCCTTCGACATGTCTGTATGACGGCGGATAACCTCCATCATTTGGTTTTTGATTGTAAACACCGGGTTAAGTGATGTCATCGGGTCTTGGAAAATCATCGAAATGTCGTTTCCGCGAAGATCGGACAGTTCTTTGTAGCTAAGCTCTGTCAGGTCTTTGCCGTCAAAAATGATGTCGCCTTCCTTAATTTTACCCGGTTCGTCTATCAAGCCGATTACTGACAATGCTGTAACGCTTTTGCCGCTTCCCGATTCGCCAACGATGCCGAGTATGTCGCCCTCTTCCATAGAAAAGTCGCTGCCGCGTACGGCCTGCACTTCACCTAGGTGTGTAAAGAAGGATGTATGTAAATTATTTACTTCTAATATTTTGCCCATGTTTTCACCTTAACCTTTTCTCAATCTCGGGTCGAGCGCGTCTCGCAGACCATCACCGAGGAAGTTGAACGCAAGCATCGTAATCGCAATTGCACCCGCCGGGAACATCAGCTGGTAGGGATATGTAAGCAATCCCGACAGCGCGTTGTTAGCGAGCGTTCCCCATGATGCCATTGGAGCCGATACGCCAAGACCTATGAAGCTTAAGAAAGATTCTGTAAATATCGCACTTGGTATCATCATTGTCATGGAGACGATGATTGGACCCATCGCGTTTGGAATGAGGTGCCGTGTGATGATTTTTCTTGACCGAACACCGAGCGCTCTTGCTGCCAGTACAAATTCCTGTTCCTTTAGCGAAAGCATTTGCCCGCGAACAAGCCTGGCCATGTTTACCCAGTAAACTAAACCGATAGCCAATATTATTGTTCCAAGTCCTGCCTCGAACATTACCATTAGCAATATAATGATAAGGACAAGTGGAACCGAATTAATAACATCAACTATTCTCATCATGATGTTGTCTGTACGACCGCCTTTGTACCCTGCGATGGCGCCGTATACAACACCGATAAGGAAGTTAACCAGCGTGGCAGCAGCAGCGACGAGCAGCGATATTCTTGCGCCGAACATGACTCGGGTAAGTAAGTCGCGCCCAAGACTGTCGGTGCCAAACGGATATAGTTTATTCGCAACTGTTTTTGCCGGATAGTTAACCGTGTTGCCCTTGTATGTGATTGCAAAGTCAAAATCGTGGCCTTTTTCATCTCGCTCAAGTTTAAAGGAATAATCAAGCTCAATAAACTCTTCCCCATACATATATTTAATCAAGTTGACATTTTCGACTTTGGCCGCTTCCTCTTCTCTTTGTTTTCTCATTTCAGAGGGAGAGAGCATTTCGCCAACATCGCTTCTGCCTTCAAGCTCCTCTTCTTCTTCATATACTTCGAGTACCTGCAGGTTTCCGTCTTCGGGAACGATGAACATGTTGTAGTCACCCGAAAGATGGACAAACACGCCTTCTTCGATTTCGTAAATCGCTAGCCTTGGGGCTAGGTTTCTGTGGTCGTTCTCTTGATCTGAATAAGAAACATTGGTGAACAAAGGCCCTATCAAACCAAATAAAACAACCAGAATAACGCCGGCAAGACCAAACATGGCCGGTTTGCTTTTCCTTAGCCTACGAAAAGCGTCTGCCCAATATGTAAGGGACTTTCGCGCTTCATCGTGTTCTTTTTCTCTATCTGATACAAAAACAAATTTATTTTTATTAATATCACTCATACTAGCTCTTCCCCTTGGTGAATTTGATTCTTGGATCGACTAATGCATATGCAACATCAACCAGGAGAACCATTATGATGTAGAACGCAGCATAGAAAACCGTTATGCCCATAATTACTGTATAGTCTCTGTTTGTAATGCTTTCTATGAAATATCCGCCGATACCGGGTATATGGAATATCTTCTCAATAACAAATGAACCGGTCATGATTGCCGCAATCATTGGACCTATGTAAGTAATTACCGGTATCAAAGCATTTTTGATTGCGTGCTTTGCCATTACTTTGTATTCTCTGATTCCATTCGCTCTTGCTGTTCTGATGTAGTCCTGACGCAAGACCTCGAGCATCGACGAGCGGGTGAGGCGCGTTACAAATGACAGCGAATAGCCCGCGAGCGCCAGCACAGGTCCGATGTATCCAAGAGGCGAGGTCAGCCCAAA
Source organism: Clostridia bacterium (assembly GCA_018648645.1). Taxonomy (GTDB): domain Bacteria; phylum Bacillota; class Clostridia; order Christensenellales; family SZUA-584; genus JABGQS01. Next base: position 15,015 of record JABGQS010000012.1, on the reverse strand, counting down.
GGTGGGCAGCCAGTTGAGTGCCGGTACCCCTCCCGCGAATACAAAGATGATAAGCGTTGCAACGACAAAGCTTGGTATCGTAACCCCCAATGTCGCCATAAACATAACAATGTAATCAATCGGTTTATTCTGTTTTAGTGCAGATATGATTCCAAATGGAATGCCTAGTATTACAATCAGTATTAATGCAAATAATCCAATCTTTGCCGTCGGCGGTATTCCCAAGGCTATCAATTCGTTGACTTCGACTCCTATTTTTACAAACGAGGGTCCCAAATCTAACCTGAATAGTCCAGCCATATAGTCGCCGTATTGTTTAATCAGCGGATCGTCAAGATGGTATTTCTCTTCTAAAATCTGAATTTGCGCTTCAGGCAATGCTTTTTCCCGCGTGAACGGACCACCGGGTATTGAATGCATCATGACAAACGTTAAGGTCGCAATTATCAATATTGTGATTATTGCAACAACAAAACGTTTTATGAAATATTTAGCCAAAACGATTTCCTTCTTCCCTTTACTTTTGTGTAGTATTATACATGGTCGAGAGAAACTTATCAATTACTAATTGCATAAAATCGCAAATTTCTGCGATTATGCACGAAAAAGGTGCATATTTCTGATTATTTTACAATTTTTTTTTGCAAATCTAATTAGTTGTTAGGGAATCAGCAAAAAATGCATGTATGCGTATATACCCGTATTAATCCTCGATCATGTTAATTTGCTTTTTAATTCTCCTGTTGTTCATAAAGGAAATCAGCAGTACCGCCCCCAGCAAGGATGCGGCGGATACCGAAAGCCAGCCGACAGCAAGACCGCCGGTCGCGATAACCTGTCCGATGATGAGAGGCGATATCATTCGCCCGCCGTTGCTGATCATGTTGACTACGGAGTTCAACCGCCCGCGGTGCGAAGCCGGTGACACGTCTGCGAGAAATGCGTACGCATCGATGGCGCAGATGATTTCGCCCATTGTAAGCAGAAACATGGATAAGTAGAAAATGAGCAGGCCTTTGGCGAAAATCAACACTGCAAACGCAGCCGCGTATAACAGACCCCCCGCAAACGTGCCGTAGAGCGGTTTCCATTTTGCGATCAATGTCGTAATCAGCGGAGTGAAAAATATGACGAGCACACCGTTGAAGCTGACGAGCAGTCCGAACTGGAAAGCGCCGTTAATGAACAGCGATTCCATTTGTATCGGCAGCGCAAACCCCATCTGTGCGTATGAAAACGAGAACAAAAACAAGATTAGCGCTACGACCAAAATGACTTTGCGCTTGAGGAGGATGCCAATCACCGAACCTTTTTCGAACTTTTCGAGCTTCGAGTTGTTTTCTGTCTGTGTTTTCTTTAGAAGCGTTTCTTTAACGAACACCAGAATCAGTACGATGGACGCGATTGAAGTGAGCGCGTCGCCGATAAACACAAAATGCAGGTAGTTTTTGAACAGCAGACCGCCGATCATCGGACCGACGGCAAACCCGATGTTTAGCCCCATATACAAAAGACCGAAGGCGTGCTTTCTGTTGCCGGCGTGGGTCAAGTCCATCGCCATGGCGCTGATCGCCGGGTATGTTATTGCGTAGAAGTTTGACGCGAGGACTATGAGGTATATCGTCACATTTGACGTTTCTATAAATCCGCAGACGAGATATGTCGCGGCGCCGAGCAGCTGGAAGACGACTAGGAGCTTTACGCGTCCAAAGCGGTCTGCGAGCTTGCCGCCGAGCAGCATGGTTGGCAGCTGCGTCAAAAGCAGTATCGTCATGAACAAGCCTGCGTCTTTTGCGGACATGCCGAGTTTGTCCGTCATGATGAGCGTTAAAAGCGGATGCACAAAAGCGCCTATAGAGTTGATTATACGCGCGAAGAATAGTATATATATTTCTCGTGGAAGCCCTTTGTATCGACTTATAATGCTCGGCATGTCTGCTCCTGTCTGTAAAAATTTTGAATAGTTATAATAACACACGGGTCTGCCAAATACAAGAAGCGTTTTGTTATGTTTGTGATAAACGAATCTGCCATAGGTGCGGGCAGGATAATTCTAATGATTGCTTGAAAATGCTGCGCAAAAATGTTATTGTAATTCTTGAAAATCTTTTGTCGATAATTTGAGCCGCTGCTGCGGTTCAGCTTGGCAATCGGAGCCAGCCGCTTAAGAGAAGCAGGGCAGTGAAGCGCAAATATTGGAGGACAACTATGTACAGTTTTAAGAATGATTACAGCGAGGGCGCGCATCCCAGTGTAATTAAGAAGCTTACGCAAACCAATTTGGTGCAAGCCGAAGGGTATGGCGAAGATGTTTATTGCGAGGCGGCGGCGCAGCTGATTAAGCAGAAAATAGGATACGAAGATATTGATGTGCATTTTATGTCGGGTGGGACACAGACCAACCTGACTGTAATATCTGCGTTTTTGCGACCGCACGAGGCTGTCCTATCGGCAGCAACCGGGCACATTGAGGAGCACGAGACAGGCGCTATTGAAGCGACCGGTCATAAGATAATTACCATTGAAACCGACGATGGTAAGCTGTCGCCCGAATTAATACAGCCAAAGCTGGATTTTCATGACGGGGAGCATATGGTGCGCCCGCGTTTAGTGTATATAAGCAACGCCACCGAGCTCGGGACGACTTACAGCAAAGCCGAGATTGCTGCGCTGAGTGCGTACTGCAAGCAGAACGGACTGCTGTTTTTCCTCGACGGGGCGCGTATCGGCAGCGCGATTGCTGCCCGCGGCGGTGAATTGACGCTGGCTGATGTGTGCGAGCTCACGGACGTGTTTTATATCGGCGGCACAAAAAACGGCGCGTTGCTTGGTGAGGCACTCGTTATCAAACGCCAAGAGTTGAAGAGTGACTTTAGGTATTATATGAAGCAAAAGGGCGGGCTGCTTGCCAAAGGCAGGGTGCTGGGATTACAGTTCCTTGCGTTGTTTGAGGATGACATTTACTTTGAGCTGGCGGCACACGCGAACGCTATGGCGGATATTTTGCGGCAAGGTGTGAAGCAAGCGGGATTTACGTTATTGGCAGAGTCGGATTCCAACTTATTGTTCCCGATATTGCCAAATGCGATTGTTGAAAAGCTCGAGGAGAACTACGGGTTTCTTGTTATTGCGCCGATGGATGAAAAAGCATCCGCAATACGGCTGGTTACATCTTGGGCGACGGGCGAGAAGGACGCATGTGCTTTTGTTGATGCGCTGAAAGAGTATGCCGAGCCGCAATAACGAAGCAAGTTCACCGACGCAGAGCTACTTAACGCTTTCTGCCGGTTCATCCATAAAAAAGAATGCGCAGGTGTCAGTATTGCCAAAGACGCTGAGCACGAGTATAATAATGCTGTTACGATGTTTGTAACGAGTATTTTTTGTTTTTGCAAATAAGACCAAGGAGTATATATATAATGAAAGTAAATTTAAGTCGGTATTTAGAAGAGAATAAGCAGCTTACAAAAAAGCTGGTTAGCGCGTTGCTTGAAAAGTTTGAGTATGCGAGTGTACTGGCGACCGATACGCAGGGCACGCGGTTGACGGTTGATTTTAGCGGAAGCGGCGTTGAGGACGCGATGCTTGCCGAGCGCGGATATGTTGCGCGGGTGTATAACGGCATCGGGTATACTGAGCACTCCTTTAACGAGTTTAATGAAGAAAACTTTGATGAGGTGCTGGGCGCGATTGTTAAGACGGCTACGAGCGATTTAGCGAAGATCGGTGAGCTGAAAATTGCGATGAGTAAGTATCCTTTGGTTAACGAGGAGCCGCTGACGCAGTCTTTCTTCGGCGATGTCGGTATTTTGCCTGAAAGTATTTCTGTGAATGAAAAGCTGAAAAAAATGAGCGAGATGCTGGAGGACGCTAAGAAGTGTTCGGATTTGCTGATCGATTTTAAGGTGCGATATGAAGAGTATCATGTGTGCAAGGCGTTTTACAGCAAAGAGCGTGAACTAAGCCAAGCTTACGTGTTTACGACAGCTGGCACGCTTGCGGTGGCGAGCAAAGACGACGATATTAAATATGAGCACGATGGTGTTTCGGGGCAGATTGGTGTGGAGGCGCTTGGCGCGCTAAAGCCGATGATAAAAGGAATTGTACACAACGCTGTTGAGATGCTGGGGGCAAAAAGAATTGAGCCGGGCGAGTATGATGTGATTTGTGACCCGAAAGTAACGGGGCTGATTGCGCACGAAGCGTTTGGGCATGGCGTTGAGATGGACATGTTTGTTAAGAACCGCGCTAAGGGTGCGCAGTTTATCGGCAAGCCTGTAGCTTCGAGTATTACGCAGATGCACGATGGCGCACTAAGCGCGTGCAATGTGGCGTCTTATTTGTTTGATGATGAAGGGACACTTGGCACTGACACTAAAGTAATTGAAGACGGCGTTTTGAAAAGAGGAATATCCGATTTGCTGAGCGCTGCGAAGCTGAAAACGACACCCACAGGAAACGGGCGGCGCGAAACGTTTGAGAGAAAGGCTTATGCGCGGATGACCAATACGTTCTTTGCACCCGGTAAGGACAGGTTGAAGGATATGGTTGCTTCAGTAGAGTTCGGGTATTTGCTGGAGAGCTATAACAGCGGCATGGAAGACCCGAAAAACTGGGGTATCCAATGCATGATTGCAAAGGGACGCGAGATTAAGGACGGGAAGCTGACCGGCAAGATAGTCGCGCCTGTTTTGATGACGGGGTATGTGCCGGATGTGCTGAAGTCTATATCGATGGTTTCGGGCAGCGAGCTGTTCTTGAGCGGCAGCGGACACTGCGGCAAAGGATATAAGGAGTGGGCAAAAACCTCCATTGGGGGCACGTACATTAAGCTGAGAGGGAGGCTGGGATAATGCTGAATAGAATTGTAGATATGTTGAATCGGTCGGAGTCTGTGGACGAGTGGCTGGTAAGCGACAAAAAGATAGAGTCGTCGGAGCTGTTCTTTGTGGGCAGCAGCCTTGACATGAACCGCAGCAAGCAAGTGCGTCACATAAGCGTGACGGTGTATAAGAACTTTGTGAGTGACGGAAAAGAGTATAAAGGGTCTGCAAACACGAAGCTCTCCCCCGCGATGACGCAAAATGAGATTGCTGCTAAGATAGAGCAGGCGGCGCTGGCTGCCACGTTTGTGAAAAATCCGTATTATGAGCTGGCTGAGCCGACGGACGAGCTAATCAAGCATGTGGAGAGCAAGTTTGACTCTGATGCGCTTAGCTCTCATTTGCCGAAGATTGTGAAGTCGCTGTACAAGAGGGACGAGTATGAAAACGGTCAGGTTAATTCCTGCGAATTTTTCCTTGAGAAAGTTGATACGCGAATCCGCAATTCGCGCGGCATTGACGAGCAGTTCAGCTCGTATAAAGGGCAGATTGAGCTTGTTGTGGACTGGAAAGAGACGGGCGAGGAAGTCGAGATTATCGAGATTATCGATTTTTCTGATTTGAATTCGGGCAAGATTGAGCAGATTGTTGCGGACACGCTGGACAATGCGCGGCTGCGAGCAAAAGCGCTGCCTATGCCGAAGCTGAGTGATATACCCGTGCTGTTGGTGAAAGAGAATGTCAACGAGTTTTTGCGGTATTATATCGAGAAGAGCAATGTCAGCCTAGTGTATCAAAAGTATTCTGACGCGAAAATCGGCGAGAGCTTGCAAGGCGAAGAAGGCGAGGGCGACAGGCTGAACATTACGCTGCTGCCCGAGATTGAAGGCTCTGTTATGTCGCGATATATTGACGAGGACGGCGTGAAGCTGCACGAGCGTGAGCTGATGAAGAACGGCGTGTTGCGTAGGTACCACGGTGACAACCGACATTCGCAATATCTTGGGGTGAACCCGACCGGAGTGATTGGCAACGTGTCTGTCAAGGGCGGCAGCCAAGTGTTTGCGCAGTTTAAGGAAGACCCGTATCTTGAGCTTCGCTATTTTTCTGATTTTCAGATGGACGAGTGGACGGGCGATTTTGGCGGCGAAATTCGGCTCGCGATTTATCATGACGGGGAGAGCAAAACACCCGTGACGGGCGGCTCGATTGTCGGCAACATCAAAGATGTGCAGAGCGATATGTTACTGAGCAAGGAGTTGCAACAGAGCGGAAACTATATCTGCCCTCGGGGTATAAAGCTGTTTGGGGTGACCGTGGTCGACTGACCATATGTGAAAAGAACGTTACTGCGTTGGCGCTGATGTGATTAAACAAATCCTCCTCTATGATGAAAATCAGGGAGGATTTTCGTTTTGTGAAATAACCGTTCGCGAAAAGACGAACGAGAAGGAGCATATTATGAAAAAGAAAATTTTTGAGTATCTGCTGATTACCATTGGTGTTGGAGTTGCGGTTGCCGGGCTGAACATCTTTCTGGTGCCGGGGCGAATCGCTGCCGGCGGCGTTAGCGGTATCGCGACAATATTGTATCATTTGTGGAACGTGCCGTTGGGCTTAAGTATCATTGTACTCAATATCCCGCTGTTTGTGTTTGGGATAAAGTTTCTCGGCAAAAACTTTGCGGTAAGGACGGTGTATGCGCTGGTGCTGTATTCGGTTGCGGCAGAGTTGATACCCGTGCCCGCTGAGTCGTTCGACCCGTTTATCGCGTGCATATACGGCGGCGTGCTGGTTGGTGTGGGCATTGGGCTTGTTGTGCGTATGGGCGGCACGACAGGCGGTACGGACATGGCGGCAAAGCTGTTGTCCGAGAAGTTTCGCACGATTGGGCTGGGGGCGTTTTTGTTTGGTATTGACTTTATCATCATAGCGGCAGCGGGGATTGTGTTTGACCCCGAGGTTGCTCTTTATGCCATTGCTTCGTTGTTTGTGACAACCAAGGTAATCGACTTTATGACGGTTGGGCTGTCCGCGTCCAAAGCGTTCTATATTATATCGGAAAAGAGTGACGAGATTGCCGATGCGATATTGACGCAGATGGACAGAGGTGTGACTTCGTTTGCGGGCAAGGGGCACTACAGCAAGAAGGATAAGGACATACTGTTGTGTGTTTTAAAGTGGCGCACGGAAGGCGCGAGGCTGAAAAAGCTCGTCAAGGCGATTGACAAGGACGCGTTCGTGATTGTTGCGGATGTGAAAGAGGTGCTGGGCGAAGGGTTTTAGATAGGCAACGCAAAGAGGTCTGTGCTTGAATAAATACGCTGAAAAAAAAGAAGCTCTCAATGCAAAGCTTCTTTTTTTATACTGTTAAAGTATACTCTAGCCCAAAAACGCTTTTCTAACAAATGCAAGCGACTCAGAAATATTTTTGTCCATCTGAGCTGCGTCTGCGCCACGGCTGATGTCTCGCCAAACTTTGATGTCTTCGCCGACTGTGCCGCCCATTGTTACGAACGGCTCCATAACGACACCTTTGCTAAAGCCAATGTCGCGCAGCGCTTTGCCGATATCGTTCCACGGCAGGCTGCCTTGACCCGGAAGGTTGCGGTTGCCTTCGCCGAGATGAACGTGACCGAGACTGCTGCCAGCAAGACGGATAGCGTCCGCCATGTTGTCTTCTTCTATGTTCATGTGGAAGGTGTCGAGCAGCATTTTTACGCTGTCGCAGTCTACGTCTTTCAGATATTGCACGGCTTCCTCGCACGTGTTGAGAATGTTGGTCTCGAAGCGGTTTACGACCTCGAGGCAGTAGTCTATACCGAGATCGCCCGCGATTTTGCCGAGCTGTTTAACGCTTTGAACACCTCTGTCCCACGCGGCCTGTTTGTCTAGGTCGTCAAACTCGTTTGGCCAGTATGTGTACATGACGCCGACGAGCGCGCGCGAGTCTAGTTTGTCCATCGCTTTCATGATGTCGGTCAGAAATGTGATGCCTGCCTGCCGTACAGCAGGATCGGCCGAAGCGACGTCTTTGCTTTTTGGCGGTCCGATGTTGGAGCTGATTTCAATGCCCAAATCTGCCGCGAGTGCTTTTAGCTCGGTTAGCTCGGTGTCGCTCATTTTAAGCAAATCGCCGGCTGAGATCTCGAGAATATCGAAGCCGATGTCTTTAACTTTCTTGGCGAAGTGTTTGTAGTCGCCTGTCCATTCGTGCGTCCAATATGCGTATAATGTTCCAAATTTCATAGTGTACCCCCATGTTGGTTTTTTATATGAATCTGTCGTCCGGCGAGAATGCTTTGGGTGAACTTGCGGGCTGCGTCATGACCACGCGGTTTAGGTTGTCGATGGCTTTGGTTAGCCCTTCATCAACCGACATGTAGCCGTCCTCGTGCTCGATGCTTACGACGTCGTCGTAGCCTGCGGCGCGCAGTGCGCTCATTATATCCGCCCACTCTTTGAGGCTGTGTCCGAAGCCGACTGTGCGAAACTGCCAGCCTCGCCCGTAGGTTTGGGAGAAGCTTTGCATGTCTGTTACGCCGTAGTAGGACACGTAGTTTTTGTCTATCATGGCGTCTTTGGCGTGGAAGTAGTATAGGCAATCCTCTTGCCCGAGATAGCGCGCTGCCTGCGAAGGGTCTATGCCCTGCCACCACATGTGGCTTGGGTCGAGGTTTGCGCCGATGGCTTTACTGCCGGTGGCTTTTCGCATTCTGATTGCGGTGTAGGGCGAGTGCACTGAGTATCCCCCGTGCATTTCCATGGCTATTTTGACGCCTTTATCCTCGGCGTATTTGCCCATGTCTGTCCAGTAGGGAATCAGCTTTTTGTCCCACTGCCACTGCGAGAGAACCTGGAAGTCTTCCGGGAAAGGCGACACCGGCCAGTTTGGGTATTTTGCATCGTCGCTGTCGCCCGGGCAGCCCGAGAAAGTGACTATGCGCGGAACCTTAAGAAGAGACGCTAAGTCAATCGCGTTCTGTATGTCGGCGTTGTACATCTGCGCCAAGTGCTTTTGCGGATGCAAAGGGTTGCCGTGACAGCTTAAGCAGCTGATGTGCATATTGCGGCTTTTGAAAAGGTCTGTAAATGCGGTGCGAGCCTTTTTGTCTTTCAGCAGCGCCGATGGGTCGCAGTGGTCTTTACCGATGAAGCCGCCTGCGCCGACCTCGACATGCGCAATGCCTTTGCTCGACAAAATATCAAGCACGTCGGCCAGCGGTTTGTCTTTATACAATACAGAGAATACGCTAAGTTTCATATCTTCCTCCCCAATGGTTTATGTGTGTGCGATTTTTAGACGACCCTTTTCCTTGCGCGTTTTGATGAGCTCGTCCACGTATCGCGGATTGAACGTTGCGCAACCGACTTGGCTCTGCTGTATTAATAGCTCTAGGCAGTTGTCGCAGGCTGTGCAGTAGTTGATGTCATCTTCGTTGCCGTCCGCGAGCTTTTTGGCGATGAACGGGTCGGCGTAGGCTTGACGTCCAAGACCAATCATGTCCATTGCGCCGCTCTCTATGCACCGGGCGCCGTAATGCAGCAGCGAGCTTTTTTGCGGCTCTACCGCGCACAGCTTGCTGCTGCCGTCGCGGAACACGCTGAAGTTGGAGCCTATCATAACAGTTTCTTTCTTGAGATTAGTTTTGAGCTGTTTGGCAAAGTATTGGTGCAGATATGCAAAGTACGGATGCTCCTTATCTGCTTGCGTGAGGCTGATGGTGATGGACGGGCTGCCTGCACTTTGTATAAAATATTGTGCACCGCGCTGCTCAAGTCCTTGAAGAAGCGATATCGGCTCGGTTAGGTCGATAATCGGTGAGTCGGGTGACTCTGTGCCAAAACCACCGGGAAAGCCTTCCCACGCGGAAATCTTGCAGCCGATGAGGAAGTTCTTGTCGTTGACTTCGCGCTGAATGCGCTCGAAAAGGTCGAACGCGAATCGTGAGCGGTTTTCCCAAGCGCCGCCGTATTTCCACTTTCGGTCGTTGTAGGGGCGCAGAATTTGGCTGCCGAAATAGCCGTGGCATAGCTTCATGTCGATGCCGTCTGCGCCTGCGTTCTGCGCGATTTTTGCAGCGCGCACGAAGTTGTCCATGATTTTGTCCACTTCGTCCTCGGTCAGAACATCGCCGCCGTAGCCGTAAAGCGGCTTTACCGTAACCCGCCGCGAAAACTCGGGGTTACTAAGCTCGCCCGAGTGCGTTAGCTGGAAGATGAATTGCATGTCGGGGTTTACGTCTTTGACCTTTTTCACGAACCGAGTCAAAGGCTGCTCGTTGCCCGGCAGTATGGTCAGCTGGTTGTCCCGAGAGCGACTTTCTTTTGTGACCGTGACAGCTTCGAGAGACACTAGCCCTGCCCCACCCGATGCGAGCTTTTCGTATCTATCGAGCGTGATGTCCGACGGGTTGCCGTGCTCGTCTTGGTCGTTGCATTCCATCGCCTGCATGAAGAATCTGTTTTGCGATGTTTTGCTGCCTATTTTGATTGGTGCCAGTAGTGTTTGCTTGTAGGACATTGTTGTCTCCTCGCTATTTTAAAGTATCTGTCGTTTGTCTATCTCTGTGGATACGAAAACTTTGACCAGTTTGTCGTTGCTCTTTAGCTCGTGCAGCGCGGATTCGAGCTCTTCAAGCGGTACTATCATCGAGAACATTTTGGTTGGGTCGATTCTGCCGTACTCGAGCAGCGTCATCGAGCTGAGCCAGTCTGTACCGACGCCCGCGCATGAGCCGACGGTGCTTTTCTCGCCAAGCACGATGTCGTAGGGACTGAGCGACATCACTTGGTCACTCGGGCATATGCCAAATGCAGCAACTGTGCCGCCCGGGCGAACCATTTTGTACGCCATTTCGTACGTGTCTATTCTGCCGATGGCTTCGATGACGTAATCTGCGCCTCGCCCGCCGGTTAGTTTTTTGACCTCTGAAACGGGGTCGTCCACTTTGCTCATATCGATTACATAATCTGCGCCCATCTGCTTTGCGATATTTAGCCTGTGCGGATTGATGTCGAGCACGATGACCGGTGCACAGCCGCGATTGACTGCAACGCTTGCATGCAGAGTGCCAAGACCTGCGCCGAAAATGGCGATGCTTGATCCGATCTTTGCGTCCAATGCTTTGGCTGAGTGGATGACGCAGCTGACCGGCTCTATGAAAGCACCGCTTAGAAAGTCGAGCTTGCCGGGCAGCACGTGTACATTCTCCCACGGGGCTTTGACAAAGTCTGCAAATGTGCCGTCTATGTGGATGCCCAGTTGATGGAACTCTGTGCACATCAGCTTTTGTCCTCGGCGGCAATAGAAGCAGTATCCGCAGCTCATGTTGATGTCTGCCGTGACGCGGTCGCCGACCTTGAGCCCCTTGGCGTTAGCGCCGATTTGCTCTATCACGCCCGAGAACTCGTGCCCTGGAATCAACGGTAGCTTGTCTGATGAGTAGTAGCCTTTGTATATGCTCCAGTCGGTGCCGCAGATGCCTGTGTATTTGACTTTGATTAAGACTTCGTCGTCGTTTATTGTCGGTATTGGCACTTGCTTAATCGTCAATACATCAGGTTTTTCCACTACTGCAGCTTTCATCATTTTCATGGCGTTCTCCTCTGTTTTTCGCGATATAATATGTTGTTTTGTCTGCTGGTTTTAGTATACATAACTTTGTGCGGCGTTTCAAGCGGCAGGCTGGTTGGATATAAAGAAAAAAGCGCAACGAGAGCGCTATAATAAAGCAAAACGTTTGTCACAACTAGATGCAGTTAAACAATTTCAACGTTGTTGACCACGATTTTCTTTGACGAGATACCATGCGCGTGAATATCGTCAATTATCGCGGTGGGATTGTTTGTCGAAATGACCAGCTCTTTTAGGTTGTTTAGACCGCTGAGTGAGGATGGCAGAGAAGAAAGTTCGTCTTCGATTATGTATAAGTAGATGAGACTCGAAAGCCCGCCGATTTGGGACGGCAGGGAAAGAAGCGCGTTGCCGCCGATATACAGCTCGCGCAGGTTGTATAGTTTTTCGATGTCGGAAGGAATTTCTGACAAATTGTTGTTTACCAAGCTGAGCATTTGAAGCGCGCTCGTGTCGAAAACTTCGGCAGGAACATTGGCTAGCGGCAAGTCGTAGAAGCCGAGCCGTGTGACGATGCCGTCTGTTTCGCTGTAACCGCATTCGTTCCATGCGAGATTTTCGCGCGGCAGCAGAGCCAAGTTGTATTTGCGGTTGATTAGATCGATCATATCAAAACCTCCGTGATAACGGTTTATCGGCTTGTATTGATGAGTAGCCACGCCAGTGCCATGCCGCCGAGAACGAGTCCTTTTTCGTTGATATCGAAGATTGAGCTGTGAGCGACCGCTTTCATTTGCCGATGCTGTTCGGTCCATTCCTGCTCGCCCTTAAAGTCTGCGCCGACGTAAAAGTGGACAGCCTGCCCGCCTTGATTCTGCACAGCCTGCATCATGCGGGTGTAGTCCTCGCAGCCGCCGGTGCCGGGCAGGGGCTGCTCGTCTATACCAATGTCGCTAAGCAAAGGCGCGGTGCGCTTTACGTAGTCGATAAGGTCGATGTCGCTTATTGCCGAGACCGCTTGTCCCATCGGTATAATCTCGCACTCGCAATCGTGCATTTCTGCGCCGCTGCGAATAACCCTTTCTGCCTTCGCGTACAGCGAGTTGTCTATCTTGTCCGTTTCGGCGCGGGTTTCAGCGCTCATGTGAGCGAAGGGTGCGATGCTGTTGCGATTGGTGCCTGCGTTGATTGTGCCGACGTTGACGCGTGTGAACCCTTTTGAGTGACGAGGGAGTGCGTACAGGTTTTGTATGATGGTAGCAGCTGCGAGTATTGCGTTGCGCCCGCCCTGCGGATTGCCGCCCGAATGCGCCGCCTGCCCAGTCAAGCGTATGTCGAACTTGTGACCGGCTGCCCATTTTTTACCGAAACCGCCGATAAGCCCCGGCTGCATGTCTATGCTGACGTGCGCGGCAAAAACGGAAGAAACGCCGTCCATCACGCCCGCAGCTACCATGGGCGCGGCGCCGAGAACGCCTTCTTCTGCCGGCTGGACAACCAACCGAATTGTGCCGACGATATCGCTCTCGAACTTTTTGAGTATTTTTGCGACGCCGTAGGACATTGCGGCGTGACCGTCGTGCCCGCAAGTGTGGCAGGCGCCCTGATGCACGGAAGCGTAATTGAGGTCATGTGGACGGTAGCCTTTGTCTTGGCACTCGGCGAACGGCAGAGCGTCGATGTCGAAGCGCATTGCGACGACCGGCTCGCCTTGCCCGATTTCTGCAACGACGCCGGTGTAGCCGCCTTTCATGAGCGACATCCATTTCTCGCTGCCGCTCTCGGAGAGCGCGCGGTTGTATTTTGCATCGAGAATTTCATCGCTTGGTACGCATTCGCGCGGTCCGGCAAACACTTCCTTGCCAGCCTTTACAGCAAACCCCAGTGCGGCTAATTTGTCGGCAAGAATGGACGCTGTGCGAAACTCTGTCCACGCGCTTTCGGCGTGTTTGTGAAAGTCCTCGCGCAGCTGCGTAACTTCGTGTCCTATTTGTTTTGCGTATGCTTCAAAATTACTCTTGTTCATCGTCTTTTCCCCTGTTTGATTTACTGAGCCGACTGACAATCACCGAATCGATTATAAGCTGTACCATATGGTGAAGCACCAGCAGAATCGGTGCAAGCATGTATGCTGCAAAGTAGTTTTGCCATATCAGCAGCGATGCCGGCAATGTTTTTTGGCTGGCGGTGAACAGAACTGCGGATTTGCTTTCGTGTTTTATCTTGGCGATGCGTATGTACAGGTATGCGATTGCCAGCATGATGCCGTGAAGCACTGCAACCCCCAGTATGATTAGCAGCGCCTGTCCTATGTTGGCTTTGATCTCGGAAGACGCGGACGCCGCGCCTGTCAGCACGATCACCAGCACCACTATCTTGGACACCGCTTTTCTGTATGGTGTGATTTTTTCCATGTGTTTTTTGATGAACTTGCGAACGACCTGCGCCAGCACCACAGGCAGAACGAGCACCAGCAGCAGCTTTAGTATCATTGGTCCGACGTCAATTGAGATGGCTTGGTCTGCTGATAGTGTGAGCTTTAGGATGAGCGGAGTCAGCACTGCCGACGCCATGTTGTTGATGATGGTGATGATGAGCGCGAGAGGAACGTTGCCGTTAGCAGTAGCTGTCAGCACGACCGCCGAAGCGAGCGTGGACGACTGTGCCGCGAGTATCATGCCGCCGATGAATATGTCGCCCGAGCGGATGTTTAGTATGAGCAGTATCACATATGTGATGAGCGGGAAAATTACGTAGATGGACGAGAAGCTGAACAGTATGCTCTTGAAATCTTTGAAGCCGTCTTTGATGTTTGTAAGCGAAAGCCCGAGACCGGACGCGAACATTGCGATGAACGTGAGGTATGTCGTGATGCCGGCCTTGCCGACAAGCAGACCCGCCTGCGGTAGGAATATCGAAAAAATGAGGACTGCCGTTATCATCAGTATGAAAGAGTTACTTTTTATGAATGATATTAGTTTCAAGTTAGTTGCGCTCCTTTTTTGTGTTTGTACTCATTATATCAGAGCAAACTGTTTGAGTACAAATATCCATGCGAATATTGTAATAATTGAAAGCAGCGTGCCAAAGATCGTCAGCTGTGCCGCGAGCTCACCGTCGCCGCCCATCTCCTGTGACATGACAAACGTTGCTGTGCCGATGGGTACGCACACGAGCGTTAGGATTACCCCGAGTTCGATACCGCGAAACCCGAGCAGTATGGCTGCCGCCATGAAAAGAGCCGGCCAAACAATGAGTTTGCCGAGTACCCCGATCAGTATTTGCTTTATGTTGCCTTTGAGTTTACCTAGCTCGATGAAGCCGCCAAGCAGTATGAGCGCAAACGGCGCGCCGATTTTGGCTACGTCTTCGATTGGTTTTGCGATGATGTACGGCATTTTGAAATCGATGCTCATAGCAATGAGACCGAGGATGCAGCTTATGATGAGCGGGTTTGTTATGATGCTCATAAGCATCGCTTTTTCGCTGACTTTGGTTTGTCCGTATTTTTGAAGTGTGATGACCGAAAGCACGTTGCGCAAAGGGACCGCTACCACAACGACCAGCGCAAGCAGCGCCGTGCTATCCGCGCCGAATAGACCTGTTATAATCGGG
>JABGQS010000011.1 GCA_018648645.1 Clostridia bacterium | reverse complement strand
TTTATTTTAACCGAGGTTGAGCTCTTTGGCTCTTTTTTATTTGAATTCCCTTTTTACACCATTATACGGACTTTATCTAGTTTAAAAAAAGAATTTTAAAGTTTCTATAATTAAATTATAGATTTTAAGTATAGTAGTATTTATTGAATAGAAGGCTGAGTATTTGGACGGAAGGGTAATTTGGCATAGTACGTGCTTGTGTGTTGCAAGTTATTCGCGTGAATTACCTTAGGCACTTCTATAGAGTACTATTAACATCGCAGTACTTATAGGGAGGATAGCTTTATGGGAGAGGCAATGGTCGCATTGCAAATGAAGCAGGTTAGCAAAAGGTTTCCCGGAACACTCGCGGTAGACCATGTTGATTTTGCAGTAAAAAAAGGCGAAGTTCATGCATTGATCGGCGAGAACGGAGCGGGAAAGTCAACCCTGATGAAAACGCTTGCCGGGTCGTATAATGATTATACGGGCAAGATATTTATCAACTCGCAGGAAGTTACACTACACACACCGCTTCAGGCAAAACAACAGGGAATAGAAATGATTTATCAAGAGATGAGTTTGGCACAGCCAATCAGCATTGCCGAAAACATCTTGGTGGGACGGTTGCCGCGAAAAGGTCTTTTTCTTGACAACAAGAAGATTATCAGCCAATCAAAAAAACTTCTTGAGCGAGTCGGGCTATCGCATATAGACCCAAAAATTCCGATTAGCGAGATAAGCCAGCACGAAGCGCAGCTTGTCGAAATTGCAAAGGCACTCGGCAACGATCCGCACATACTTGTGATGGACGAGCCGACCTCGGCACTTTCGAGAGAAGAAGTCAACACACTATTTAGCATAATCAACAATCTGAAACAGCAAGGTATATCAATCGTTTATATTTCTCATCATCTGCCCGAAATTTTCGAGGTTGCAGACAGCGTTACGGTTATGAGAGACGGTAAAATTGTGGGCAATCATCAAATCTGCGACGTTACGTCTGAAAAGCTCGTCGAGCAGATGGTTGGACGCTCGATTAATGAGTTCTATTCAAAGAGAGACGCAAATATTGGCGAAGTTATGCTGAGTGTTAAAGATTTATCCAGATACGGGTTCTTCCACAACGTATCCTTCGATGTACATGAAGGCGAGATAGTGGGTATTTGCGGATTGGCCGGCTCGGGGAGAAGCGAGCTAGCAAGATCGATAGTAAGCGCAGACCCTACTGACGATGGCGAAATTTATCTGGAAGGAAAACGGGTAAAAGGCAAGAACATGAACGCGGTGATGAGAGAAGGAATCGCGTATATGACCGAAAACAGAAAGACGGAAGGGCTAGCCTTGCGAATGTCTGTTGAGGAAAACCTGCTTGCGGCAATGATACCCGAGCTGAGTGTCGGATTGATATACTCGCGCAAGAGGGGCAAAAAGCCAATGGGCGACCTGATTGAAAAGCTGAACATTAGCGCACCAAGCACAAACAGCATGGTTAGCAACCTGTCAGGCGGCAACCAGCAGAAGGTTTTGCTGGCAAAATGGCTTGCAATCAAACCAAGGGTGTTGATATTGGACGAACCGACAAGGGGCGTTGATATAGGCGCAAAGATGCATATACATCATGTTATAGAAGATTTGGCCAACAACGGTCACGCGGTAATCGTGATTTCCAGCGATTTGCCCGAGCTAGTCGGGCTCTCTGACAGATCTATGATTATGAGGAATGGGCATTTTATAGGAGAAATCGGAAAAGATGAGTTATCTGAAGATACATTGCTGCTTGCGGCAAATGGCGAAGGGAGGAGCTAACGT
The DNA here is from genome assembly GCA_018648645.1 of Clostridia bacterium. Classification (GTDB taxonomy): domain Bacteria; phylum Bacillota; class Clostridia; order Christensenellales; family SZUA-584; genus JABGQS01. Next base: position 72,261 of record JABGQS010000011.1, on the reverse strand, counting down.
TGAATAAAAAGATAGAGAAACAAGGCTCCGTGAGCCAAAACATAGCACACGAAAAACAATCGGGAAAAATACTGGACATTACAAGTCGGTTTGGTGTTTACGGAATATTGATAGTACTCATTATTGCAGGAATATTTATAAATTCAAACTTTTTCTCGTTGAATAACTTCAAAAACGTTATTCAAGCCGGCGCGTTCCTCGGTATTCTTTGCGCAGGCATGGCATTCATTACGTACTCGGGTCACTTTGCCGACATGTCGGCGCCAATCACAATGGCACTTTCGGGAATCGTTACGATCAGCTGCATCAGCTTTGGCATTGTACCTGCGCTGCTGATAGGAATCGGCGCCGGAGTTTTGGTTGGAGTAATCAACGGCATCGTTATCGGTAAGTTTAAGGCAAACCCGATCATTTGGACGCTGGCCATGAACTTTGTTGTCAGCGGAATAATCAGATGGGTATACAGCAATAAGCAGATTTATCCTGATGTAGAATCGGGCGGAAGCATCGCCGGAGAAATGTTTACAAACATTTCGAGAACCTATCTTTGGGGAATTCCAATCAGTGTGTTTATAATGATTGGGCTTTTGCTGATAGGCCAGTTTGTACTAAGCAAAACAAGATACGGCAAGCAGCTAAAGATTATCGGATCGAACATCGACACAGCCAAGCTAACGGGTATAAACGTCTCCAGAAATATACTGATCGCTTATATCATCGCCTCGTTTGCTGCGGCGCTTGCGGGTATATTCGTTACCTCCTTTGGCAAGGTTGGTGCGTACTATAATGGCGAGGGTTATGACTTTAGAGCAGTTACAGCAATAGTAATCGGAGGTATGACGCTAAGCGGGGGCAGAGGAAACATGATTGGCGTTTTGGGTGGAGTGCTTACCATCGGGATATTGAGCAACCTTATGACATTCATCGGTATAGGCACGTTTGAACAGCAAATTGTTACCGGGGCAATATTCATACTGATTGTCTGGATTAATTCAAATTCACTGAGAAAGTTGGGGAGAGACGATGCGTAAAGTAAAAGAAAAAGGCTCAAAAGGCATCTCATACTTTGTAGATAAATACAGAATATTTATATTGTTCGCAATACTGCTCATCATATCAATCGCATTTGCCCCGAACTTCTTCAACGCGTTTAACTTGACATCTATAATGAAGGGCGCAAGTCTATATATTTTCTTGGCTATTGGCATGACCATTGTTATGATTTGCGGACAGCTCGATTTGTCCGTTCAATCTGTGATGAACCTTGGAGCAGTGCTGGTAATCGGGCTGCGTACGTGGTCAGGATTTGGATGGATTTGGAGCATATTGATTGCGATTGCAGCTGGCGCGGCGATGGGGCTTATAAACGGGCTGATAGTAACGAAAGGCAAGATACACTCTTTCATTACCACGCTTGGCACAATGACGATAACCTCGGGGCTCGTGTTCCTTTATACACACGGCGGCTCGATTAGCACAGAAGGCGATTTTGCGCTGGGTGATTTGATGGACCAGACGTTGATTCCACTGTTTACGCTGAGGGTTATTATTACAGTTGTAGCAGTGCTGGTATTCTCGCTAATCTTGAACAGAACGAGATTTGGGCGTGCGTTCTATATGGTCGGCGGAAACAAGGACACAGCGTGGCTTGCCGGAATCAACACGAACAGAAAGATTACGACAGCGTTTATCATTTCGGGAAGTATGGCCGCACTCGGCGGAGCACTTTTCGCGATAAGCCAGAACTCTGCTGTGCCGAACATGGGGACGAAAGGAATCAGTCCGTTGATGGTGGCGATTGCTGCGACGATAATTGGCGGCACGTCTATGGCGGGCGGCAAGGGCGGTGTGTTCAAAAGCTTTGTTGCCGTGCTGACAATCATGATTATTTTCAACGCGCTGACGTGCTTTGGAACAGGATACGAAGTGCAGGTTTTTGCAAACGGGCTGGTGCTGGCGGCTGTCGTGCTTTACGAAGCGCTCGCGATATACCGTGCTGACAAGATTAAAGGTATCCGAACAGAGCTTTTGAAAGAAGTACAAAACAAATAATATTGAATTAGTTTGCCGAATAATAAGGCAATAAAAAATAAGGAGGAAAAATTAATGAAGAAGATTATGTTTATTGTTATCGCTCTTGTGATGATAACAGCAGTTGTGCTTACCGGTTGTAACACAACGACACCGGCGGTAGAGGCCGACGCACCGGCAGACGATGCGGGTGACGCAGCGGACGACGCGACAGCGGACGACGCGACAGCGGAAGAGGCAGAAATGTCCAACCTGGACAAGTCATTAGCGCTTAACATCGATTCGGTTGTTGGCAGCGACGGACAGCCTTTGCTTCTCGACCTAGAGAAGAAGGACGTACCTGAAAGACCGGCAGATCCGGATGCATTACCGGAAGAAGATCCACTGCATTGGTACGACATGGAATATGCAGGTTGGGGCGCGATGGATAAAGAAAACATCCCTGCATCTCCGGCTGACGGAAGCATTGGTAAAAAAGTTATCGTTATTATCAACGGTGACCATCCTTACTTGACAGCATACTCGAACGGCGCAACAATTGCTGCCGAAGCTTATGGAATGGACATTCAGATTATGTCTCCAAACTGGGACTTGAACGTTCAGAACCAGCAGGTTGACCAAGCGATTAACGCAAAACCTGACATGATTATCCTGATACCACTAGACGCAAAAGCAGCAGTAACGCAGTTTAGAAGAATCAACGATGCAGGCGTTCCTTGTATCGCTTCTAACATGCTACCGGAAGCCGAAGCTATGAAGTATGTTATCGGCTGGGCAGGCCCTGACGATTGGGGACAGTTCAGAATGTTGGCAGACGTATTGGCAGAAGAAATTGGTGGAAAAGGCGGAGTTGCGTATGTACAGCATGCTCCGGGCGGCTCACCTTACTTTGCAAGATGCTGGGGACCATTGTCTCAGTTTGCTGCAAACTATCCTGACATTGTAACTCTTGACAAACAGGCTCCGGGATTTGAAGCTGACAAAACGAAGCAGCTTGTATCTGACTGGATCACAAAATTTGGTGATGAGCTTACAGCGATTGTTGCAGCTGATGACTCGGCACAAGCAATCGGAATCATCGAAGCACTAAAAGAAGCCGGACGCGAAGACGTTAAAGTTATCGCAGCCGGAAACAGCAAAATCGGTATGGACTATATCGCAAGCGGAGAACTTCTGGCAATCTCTTATCAGTCTGCAGAGGCTGACGGCGCGACTCCTATTAAGATGGCTGCTGACTGGTTCAACGGACTTGATGTTGACCCTGTATACTACTTGCCTAAGCACGTTATAACACAGGCAGACGTGGCAGATTTCTTGCCGGCACAGTGGTAGAATCAAACTAGCCAAATACTCAGTATGTTTTGGCCATATGGGGCGGGTTCTTCCCGCCCCGGCTGAAACACAAATAAGCAAAGCGGTAAATGAACAGGATTAAATTTTTTTTGCAAATTTAGATTGTGAAACGTTTAAATTATAAGTAGTGTTTTGAGAAAACATATAAAAATGTTAGATACGATAGGAATATCGGTAATATATAAAGGTATAGGACGGTGCTGGGCAAATGAGTAAGTCGGATAAAGTAAAAAGAATGAGAGCTGCTCTAAAACACAAGGAGTACGACAGGATTCCCATTGGCGATTTTTTCTGGACCGGTTTTATGAACAAAGCTAAAGCCAAATGGGGTGACGATTTTGATCCGTATAAGCACTTTGATTTGGACTATATAGTGATTAATCCGAACATGGATCCTCACGTCAAGGACTTTGAAATACTGGAGCAAAAGGGTGAGGATATACTCGTGAAAACCGGCTTTGAAGCAACGGTGCGACGAAGCGGACAGGCGCCGATGCCACACTTTGATGCTTTCTCTGTTGAGCAGCCCGATGACATGGCGGGGTTTGCTTTCGATGACGACGACATAATGAGCCGATTCGACAGAGCGGGCGACGATCAGCTTAACTGCCTTGGCGATACGCTGGTGCGAAACATTCCAAGCTGGAACGAACGGGTGGATGCGTACAAAGACGATTTCTGCGTGTTCGGCTCGATCTGTGAAATGTACGAGTTCGTGTGGAGGATAGTCGGCACAGAGAATGTGCTCTACTGGATCGCGCTGGAGCCTGAAAAGTTCAAAGCGTTTGTGGACAGAGCGGCGGATTTCATGCAAAAAGTATTGGAAGCGCAGATTGAAGCGGGCAAAGGCAAGCTCGATGGCATGTATATTTGGGGCGATGTGGCGTATGTAAACGGTATGATGTTTAGCCCCGACATGTGGAGAGAAGTTTTCAAACCGCATGTAGAGCGATACATAAAAACGTGTCATGACGCGGGACTCATGGTTGTGTATCACGGGTGCGGAGACGCAAGAGCGATATATGACGATTTTGTGCAAATCGGGCTGGACGCGTATAATCCGCTGGAAGCAAAAGCGCATTTGGACGTTGTAGAAATACAAAAGACATATAAAAACGCAATGGGGTTTGTAGGCAATATCGACGTGCGAGAGCTGGAATCGGGCGACAAGGACAGGATAAAAAAAGAGCTGCTTTATAAGATTAGAGCCGGCAGCGGCGGAGGATGGGTGTGTCAGTCAGACCACTCGGTATCCAGCGATGTTGAACCCGAGAGCTACGAGTATATGGTAGAGCTATTGAAAGAGTACGGGACGCAGCCGTTGGACATGAAAAGAATCGATGCAGAGCTTGCAAAGCTTTAGGAGGAATTCGTGATGAAAAGATACGGTCAAGTAATAAAAGTAAGACCTGAAAAGCTTGATTATTATAAGAAGCTGCATGCGAATCCGTGGCCGGAGGTTTTGGATATGATATCGGCGTGCAACATCAAAAATTATTCAATCTATTTGAAGGACGATTTTCTGTTTGCATACTTCGAGTATGTTGGGGACGACTTTGAAGCGGACATGGCAAAAATGGCGGCAGACCCAACTACGATTAAGTGGTGGGATGAGTGCAAGCCCTGCCAGCAACCGTTAGAAACAGCGGGTCCCGATGAGTGGTGGTCGGACATGCAGGAAGTATTTCATTGGAGCTAACAGATACAAGGGGGGAACACAGGTGAACAGCAAGCAACGAGGTCTCGCGCCTTTCAAAAATAAAACGATGGACAGATTTCCGATGTGGTATGGTGCTGCGCAAGAGTTTACCGATAGTTTGGTAAAGCATCTTGGCGCATCCGACGAGGACGAGGCGCTCTACGACATTATCGGAATTGACTATAAAACGATTAGACCCGAGTACATAGGCACGCCGCTCATGCAGTACGAAGACGGCTCTGTCGAAACGGACTGGGGAATCAAACGCGGCGGTCTGCACTATGGACAAGCGCTGAATCATCCGATGGCGGATTTTGAGAGCATAGAGCAGATAGAGAAGTATGCGTTTCCCGACCCAGACAATTACAACCCGGTTATCTCGGGCGAGCAGCGGCAGTGGGCAGAGGAGCATTGTCTGATTGGGGGCAACTGGTCGCCGTTCTTTCACGACTCGACAGAGCTTGTGGGAATGGAAAAGTTTTTTATAGAGATGTATACCAACCCGGGGTTTGTTGAAGCGGTAATCGAGAAATGCTTCGAGTTTTATTTCGAGATAGACAAACGGGTATTTGAAGCCAATAAGAACGTGATTGATATGCACTTTATCGGCAACGACTTTGGCTCGCAGCGTGCGCTGCTTCTATCTCCCGACATGTGGAGGAAGTTTTACAAGCCAAGTATGAAAAAGCTGGTTGAGCAGGCAAAGGCAAACGGCTGCGTTACCGCCATACATTCGTGCGGTACCATCTACGAGATTATACCGGATCTGATTGAAATTGGTGTGGACGCTATCAATCCCATACAGGTGAACGCAGAGCACATGACTCCCGAGTTTTTGATGAATGAGTTTGGCTCTGATATTGTGTTTTTTGGCGGGATAGACGAAAACGAAATATTGATTAATCAAACCGAGCAGCAAGTAAGGAACGAGACGAGACGAATTATCGATCTCTTAGGGAGCAAGGGGAGATACATCGTGGCAGCTTCGCACGACTATCTTTTGCCCGAAGTGCCTGCGCGAAATATTGTAGCAATGTATGACGAAGCAAAGAAATACGGAACAGGGAAGTAAGGGGAGAGGACGATGACGCAAAGAGACATAGATATATTAAGAGGCTTGGCAAAAAGGAAGAAAGAGATTGCATCTATGCCAATCCAAAAAGAGAATATCAAGCTTTGGACGAACACCAACGATCTAAAGATGACAAAGGCGCCGATATATATAAACGAAATATGTTGGAACGAGTTTAGCGGAAGCGAAGAGCTCGAGTTGCAGTGCGAGGATTCGCTCTGCCGCCAAAAGGAAGAGCAGCTAAGGCAGGAGATTTACTGTTGGAATCATATGCCGGGCAACATGGTGGTTACAGATGTGATGCCGTGCGAGCTGGTCGTTGAACATTCGGGGTACGGAATTCACGAAGAGTCGGATTTGATCTCTTTGGAGGACGGGACAACTGCACCGTCTAGGCACTTTCATATACAAATTAGGGATATTGATGATATTGATAGAATAATGTTTCCGAGGATTACGTATCACAAGGAGCAGACGAACGAGAAGTATGAAAAGCTCCATGAGATATTCGGCGATATATTGAGAGTTGAAAAGACCGGTTGGAAGGGCGAGTGGTTTACGCCATGGGACAACTTGATTCGATTGACCGGAGTCAGCGAAGCGCTGATGGATTTGATAATGAAACCCGAGTATATCAAAGCGCTTGTCAAGCGGTGGGTAGATGTATGCCTTAGCATGATGAAGCAATGCAGTGAGCTCGGGATTTGGGCTTCTAACAACGACAACACTCGCGTGGGTTCTGGAGGATATGGCTATACCGGCGATTTGGAGCCGGCGGAGAAATGGAGAACGGATGCGCCGCTGGGTCAGCTTTGGGGGTGTAGCAACGCGCAGATTTTCTCGGATGTGTCTCCACAAATGCATTGGGATTTTTCGCTCCAATTCAGCATGGAATGGTTAAAACACTTTGGATTGAACTACTACGGGTGCTGTGAACCGCTGCATCTCAAGTCGGACATTCTTCGCAAAATACCAAATCTGCGGAAAGTATCGGCAAGCCCATGGGCAGATATCGAAATGATGAGAGATAAACTCGGCGACATTTGTGTGTTGTCCGTAAAGCCGAATCCGGCTATTTTCGTGACATCCACTTTTGACGAAGCCCAGGCAAAGCGCGAGATTTTGGCGGTGCTGGAGCAGAGCGAAGGCGCGAACATCGAATTGATTATGAAGGACATTAGCACGCTGAACCATGAGCCGGAGAGGCTATGGCGATGGGCGCAAATCGCGCAAGAGACGGTTGACGAATACTACGGATAAAGACAATAAGCGATGGGAAAGGGAGCACTATGACAAAAATCGGAATACGACCAACTATAGACGGCAGAGAACGAGGAGTAAGAGAAGCGCTTGAAGTGCAGACGATGGACATGGCAAAGTCTGCGGCTGCGTTGATTTCGAGCAGCCTTAAAGATAGAGAAGGCAACGCAGTAGAGTGCGTGATTGCGGACACAACCATCGGCGGCGTTGTTGAGGCAGCGCAGTGCGCGGACAAGTTCGCACGCGAAGGTGTTTGCGCGACGTTGACTGTGACACCATGCTGGTGCTACGGCAGCGAAACGATGGATATGGATCCGATGTTGCCAAAAGCGGTATGGGGATTCAACGGCACAGAGCGACCGGGCGCGGTGTATCTGGCGGCGGTGCTTGCGGCACATTCGCAAAAGGGTTTGCCTGCGTTTGGTATTTACGGACACGACGTGCAGGACAGCGATGACACCAGCATTCCGCAGGACGTGAAAGAAAAGATACTTAGGTTTGCGGGTGCGGCGGTCGCCGTTGGGCAAATGAAAGGCAAAAGTTATCTAAGCTGCGGAAGCGTTTCGATGGGTATTGCAGGCTCGATGGTAGAGCCAAGTTTTTTTGAAGATTATCTTGGTATGCGGTGCGAGCAGGTTGACATGACCGAATATGTGCGCCGTATAGAAGAAGAAATATACGATAAAGACGAGTTTGATAAAGCGTTATCTTGGGTAAAACAAAACTGCAAAGAAGGCAAAGATATCAACAAGCAGCCAAGCAGCAGAGAGCGCAAGGACTATGAGTGGGAATTTACAATAAAGTGTGCGCTGATTGCCAAAGACTTGATGGGTGGCAACGACAAGCTGAAGGAAATGGGATTCAACGAAGAGGGCATGGGGCACAACGCAATCGCGGGCGGTTTCCAAGGGCAGCGTCAATGGACGGATCATTTCCCAAATGCTGATTTTGTGGAAGCAATGCTTTGCAGCTCGTTCGATTGGAACGGCAAAAGAGCGCCATATGTATTTGCAACAGAGAACGACGCTTTGAACGGTACAGCGATGCTGTTTGGACAGCTGCTAACGAACTCGGCGTCCATATTCAGCGACGTGCGGACGTATTGGAGCCCCGAAGCTGTCAAGAGGGTCACAGGCAAAGACCTGCCCGAAGACGGCAAAAACGGCGTAATACATCTCATCAACTCGGGTGCTACGTGTCTTGACGGAACGGGACAGCAAGAGAAAAACGGGCAGCCTGCCATGAAACCGTTCTGGGATATAACGGACGAGGAAGTGGAGAAATGTCTTGACGCGACCGACTGGTGCCAAGCTGATAAGGAATATTTCAGAGGCGGTGGTTACTCGAGTCATTTCAAGACAAAGGGGAAAATGCCCGTCACGATGTCCAGAGTGAATTTGGTTAAGGGGCTCGGACCCGTGCTACAGATTGCTGAAGGGTATACTGTAGACTTGCCTGACGATATTAACGACGTTCTCGAAGCACGCACCAGCCCGACATGGCCGACAACTTGGTTTGCTCCAAGGCTTACAGGGCAAGGTGCATTCACCGATGTATATAGCGTGATGGCGAACTGGGGTGCGAACCATGGCGCGATCAGCTATGGTCACATCGGCGCTGATTTGATTTCGCTTGCAGCTATGCTTCGGATTCCTGTGAACATGCATAATGTTGAACAGGGCAAAATATTCAGACCAAGCAGTTGGAACGCGTTTGGTACACAGAATAAAGAAAGCGCGGATTATATGGCGTGTAAAAACTTTGGTCCGATATACGGATAAGGCGATATAGGGAGGCGGAGTAAATGCCAAAGCAAGACTTCATCGCTTTTGATTTGGGCGCCAGCAGCGGCAGGTCGATTCTTGGTCGCTTTGACGGAGAGATAATTGAGATCGAAGAGTTAAATCGGTTTACAAACGATTACTATAAATCGGGTGATGGGTATTTTTGGGATATCCATCGCCTTTTTGCGAACATCAAGCAAGGACTGAAAATATACGCAGAACAGTACGCGGGGAAACTGCAAGGTGTCGGCATTGACACTTGGGGCGTAGATTTTGGGCTGATTGACGCAAATGGAGCGTTATTAGGTGACCCAAACGCTTATCGTGACCCGAGAGGCGCAAAGGGAATGCGAGCGTTTCACGAAAAGTATGGCAATCGCTACGCCTTCGATATCTCAGGAATTGCGAACCAGGACTACAATACGCTTTATCAGCTGTATAGCATGGTATTGGAGAATGACACCAGATTGAAGGAAGCAGACAAGGTGCTGCTTATGCCCGATTTGCTTGGATACATGCTGTGCCAAGAGGTCTCCTGTGAATATACGCACGCTTCGACAACGCAGATGCTGGATAGTGAAACGGGGAAATGGTCTGAGCAAATTGTAAAAATGCTGGGCATAAAAGACTCTCTCCTGCCATCTATCCAAAAAAGCGGCGAGATAAAAGGGAGCATTAAGCCATTCATATTACAAGAAGCCGGTATAGATTATGACGTTCCCGTTATTTGTGTCGGCGGGCACGATACGGCTTGTGCGGTGGCATCGCTGCCTGTTGAGAATGAGAATGTCGCGTTTATATCTTCCGGAACGTGGTCGCTGATGGGTATACTGCCAAGCAAGCCGATTATTAACGACTTTGTTTATGATAACGGCTTTTCCAACGAAGGAACTGTGACCGGCGATACCCGGCTGCTGCAAAACATCATGGGGCTTTGGATTATCCAAAATTGCAAGAAGCAATGGGATGAGAACGAAAGTATTAGCTGGGATGAAGTTGTAAGCGAGGCGAGAGCTGCTCGGTCGTTTGCCTCGTTGATTGATGTAAACGATAGTGTGTTTTTTGAAGCTGAAGACATGATTGGAAAGATCCGGCGTTATTGCAAAGACACGAGACAGCACATACCTCAAACGAAAGGTGAGATTGCCCGAACGGTATTTGAAAGCTTGGTCATGTGCTATAAAAAGGCGTTCGATGTTTTGGAAACGCTTTTCGGCAAAAGGATAGACGTGGTGCACATTTTGGGAGGGGGTTCACAAAATGCGCTGCTTAATCAACTTGCAGCCAATGCGATGGGCAGACCGGTTGTATCCGGACCGGTAGAGGCAACAGCTATTGGAAACTTGATGATGCAGGCAAAAGCAACGGACGCATTGGAGAAGCAAGGCACAATTGGGCAAGTGGTCAAGCGCTCGTTTAAATGTAAAACGTTTCTGCCGGAAGGAACAAAAGATTGGGAAGCACATTATAGGAGATATCTTGAGGTACTAACATAAAAAACAGGGCATCCTATCGGGCAAGACAAGCTGGATGATCTGCATTTAGTAACCAAAATTACTTATAAAACGACCAATACTAACTTTATGCACATAACAGGTTTGGTGTTTGAAGATATAAAAAGATACTAAACAAGGCTTAACGATATAACACGATGACACTTCAAAACCGCAGATAACCCTACGATATTAGACATTATTGAACGATGCTAAACACTTGCAGTATCACTCAAAGAGATAATTCGTCACAAAGACAAAAAGACTTGCAGGGATGCAAGCCTTTTATGTTTCAATTCGTTATAAACACAGCAGCCGCTGGGACACGATGTCCGAGAAGATTTGCATGCCTTTAGTGTCGTAGACTCGCACTACGTCGTCAAGGTGCTCGCTACCCTGCGCGATTTCGCTCATCACGTTTTTCTTGCGAGCGATGTAGTCCGGGTTAAAATGCACGCCTTCATTACCGTCAAAGACGGCAACGTAGAATATACCCGTTTCCACAAGGTCTTGGAAGAAATGGCTGCCGTACGAAAGCTCGGGTACAAAGCCTGCATCTACAGACGCTACTTCGCAGATTACCGACATATTGTTGATTTCGGAAAAGCTTACGGGCACGCCGAGCGATGGTGTGGTTGTGCCCCATCTGCCGGGTCCGACTAGCATCACGCTTTGCTCTTTGAGCGCGGCGTTGATGATGCCGATTTGCCTTGCCGCGGTATACTTGCCCTGCTCGGTTTGTTTCAAATAGCTGTCTGTGTCGACATACACAATGTAATCGATGGGGAGCCGAATGTTGCCGCCCATAAAATCACCGTTTGTCGAAATGAAACAATCGTGTGGATTTTTTAGTTCGGGGAAAGTTACCGTTTTACCGAGACCGCGCGTCTGCAACGGGCGGCATTGCACCAAGTTGACTTTGAATGTGTCGGCGTCGGTAAAGTTAGCGGTAAACTCTATATCGACCGGATAGTCATAAACCTTCGACAGTGTTGCCAGCATATCTTTCATCAGCGCAGGGAACTGCGTGTCTGCGAGCAGCTTTTTAAAATCGAGTATGTACGGCGGTTTTCTGTCGGTATACCCCAGTTCACGCAGTCGATTCGCCGTCGCTTGATCTATCCCGGCAAACAGAGACCAGTCGGTCTTAATATCGTAATCGATTATCTGCTCGAGCGGGCGCTCTACGAGATCGTTCTGCTCCAGCGATAGTATATCTACCTCGTGCTGCGAAAACTTCTTTTGGTCCTCATAATCGACAAGAGGCGTGGCACCGGGGTCGCTGAGACAAACGATTTTTGCGTAATCGCCTACCGTTCTGCCAACTGCGCGCGTGCCAAGACCAAACACCATACGCAGCATGCCTGCGTCCATGTCTATGCCGGAATCCCAAACGTAGAGATTGGACGAGTTGCCGACCCCCGCGATGTGTGGGAAAAACGCGTCATGACGATAGTCGCCCGACACTCGCTGCACCAAAATCGCCATCTGCTCGTCTTTGTCAAACAGACCGCGTTTGATACGATATGCAAGCGCGTCTTCGTTCATTGTGCTGGCATAAACGAATTTCACCGCTTTCTCGAACGCTTCGAAGCGCTCGTGAGGTGTGCCTTGATTCGCACAAAAAACGCTGTCGTATTTGCCTGCAAACGCGTTGCCGAAGTTATCTTCCAGCAGCGAGCTTGAGCGCACGATGATTGGCGACTGCCCGAAATACTCCAGCATCTGCACAAAATGTTCTTGTATGTTTTCGGGGAAACGCCCTACCAGCAGCTTTTCCCTAAGCTCGCCGGCATGCTCGTAATACCCTTGTGGTGTTTTCTGTTTGGTTCGCATCTCCCACCAGCCGTTTTCTACAATATAGGTATAAAATATATCCGCTCCGAGAAAATACGAATCATGAGGCTCCATAAACGGCGCGAACTTGTCTGCGCCCTCGACTTCAAGAATTTTTCTCGCGATAAGCATACCTACGCTTTTGCCGCCAATGCGTCCTGTGCCAATCTCTCTGCTTGCAATCATCTGTAAGTCTTTAAGGCTGAAATATTTGTCGCACAGGTCTACCATGCGCGACTCGCTGCCAATCAGCATGTTCATCAACAGCCGTTTGTGCTCTTTGTGTTTCTGCGGCAGCAATTCGATCTCTTCTTGCACTTTGCTGAAATAATCAAGCTGTCTACCGCTGCGGTCAACGCTGGAAAACAGCGCAGCCGCTTCGCTGCTTGCCGTAACACTCGTTGCCTCCTGCCCTTTCATCAAATGCGGGAAAAACATCGTTGGCGAGTAACGCTTCCACACTTTGAGCGGGTGGATGTATAGGTCGTTGTCTACACTATAAAGGTCTAGCAGCAGCTGCGTTGTCTCGCGTATACCGGCGATTGTGCTGTAAGTATGTGCGTTGCGGATCAGCGCGAAATATGCGATGGTATCGAGCTGATAAAGAAACGGACATGTCACTTTAAAAAAGTTGCCGATCATCAGGTCAGAGTACCAGTGCTTGGCAAGATCGGTCAAACAATCGAACACGTAAAATACCATCTCGCCTTCGTCTGCCGCAATGTTATGTATACTCGAAGCAAAGCTTTCGAAGCCCATTTGTGCGTCCACTTCGTAAATCACGACATCAGCAGTGGCCTCTACCAGCGGCGCGTGATCGCCAAATCGAAAATACACCAGCCTTCTCTTATCGGCAATCGCCTGCTTTACATAGGGGTCAACCAACTTCTTATAATCCTCAACACTGTCGACTTGCCAGACAACATTGTCACCTAGCCGCAGCATGTCGATGGTATCGTCAAAGCCCTTGAGCCCCGTGCTTACCTTTTGCTGAATACTCATATTCTCGTCCTTTCGTTTCGCTTACCTACTTTTGCAGTATATCATCTTTTCAATTTCTCTTACAACACTTAGGGGAAGCATGTACGATGTACTCGAGCTCTGCATTGCACTGTTTTGCCTATAAATATTATTTATGTTATAATTAGGTTACTTTCTATAGAGAAAATACTAACTCGCATCCTACGCAGAGACACATGCAATTTGGATTTGGGAGATAAGAAAATGAAAAAAAGAATATGCAGAGCAACAATTTTGGCGATTTTGGTTACCGTCCTATTCATTTTATCTGTGACCCCGGCATTTGCGGATAGTCCTGTGGAGTTTACTGCCAGTCTTTCAATAACCAGTCGGAAGACTTACTATGTCGGTGATACAGTGGAATTTAATGTAAAAGTAAAAAATGTCTCTGATAGTGTTGGAATAGAATCTATTACTATCTACAACACCAGAGGAGGAGGAGCCATAGCGATTTACCTTGGTATAATTCCCGGAGAAACTGTCAACATGCCGGTAACAAAAAGCTTTTCATCTGCAGGCGAATTTGGTGTAAAGTTTAAAGTCGTTGGAGTAAGGGGTACTAGTGACAAGACTGTTGAAACCAATACCGTTACGGTAACAATAAACAGCCCATCGACACCGACGCCCGAGCCGACACCCGAGCCGACACCCGAGCCAACGCTTGAGCCAACACCTGAGCCGACGCTTGAGCCAACACCTGAGCCGACACCGGAGTTGGTCGCAGTGGCTGTGGACGAGGATGCAGGTGATGACAAACTACAAAAAACCAGTGAGCAAGCCGACGAGATAAGTGAGCAGACTGATCAGGGGAAGAGCAACACCGGATTCTACGTTGTAATCGCTGTTCTCGGTGCACTTTTGATTGCGGCAGCGATAGTAATCGTTGTTATGCGCCAAAAGAAGATTGGTAAAAAGGAATAAGAACAGTATAATGCGCCGCGCTAAAAGTTTATTTTTCGTAGACTGTCCTGCATGCGGGGCAAAGACACGCGCAATTTGGATTTGGGAGAACTATAATGAAAAAAAGGATGTTCAGATCGATAGCTGTGGTAATTATAGTAACTGCAATTATATCTGCATTTGCATTGACAGCATTCGCCATCGGAATTGATTTTACAGCAAGTCTTTCAGTAAACAGACGGAAGAATATGGTTGGCGATGAGGTTCAATTCACAGTGCATATAGTGAATACCGGAAGTTGGGATCTGGAGGAAATTCATATTTCGAATACGAGAGGCGGAGTTATTGCGGAATATAACGAAACGGTGGAAGACGGCGAAAGTGTTGACATACCGGTTATAAAAGTTTTTAATGCTGCAGGGGAATTTGGCGTAAAGTTTAAAGTTTTTGCCGGAGCCTACGGCGATTATAAAACTATTGAAACCAATACAGTTACGGTTACTATAAACGCCCCGCCGACACCTTCGCCCGAGCCTTCGCCCGAGCCGACACCCGAACCGACGGTAGAGCCGACACCCGAACCGACGCTCGAGCCGACACTCGAGCCTTCGCCCGAGCTGATTGCAATCGCTGTGGACGAGGACGCAGATGATGAGCAACCACAAAAAACCAGTGAGCAAGCCGGCGAGAAAAGCGCGCAGTCGGAGCAGAAGGGAAGCAGCAACACGGTGCTTTATATCATACTTGGCGTGGTTGGTGCGATGCTGTTGGCGGCGGTGGCGGTAATTATTGTATTGAAACGTAAAATGAAAACCGGCAAGAAAAATTAGCTCTTTAGGGTTATAGATTTACTTGATATGTAGTATGTTTATAATAGAAAAAAGACTTGCAGTGAAATGCAGCAAGTCTTTTATTGTTTGAAGATAACTGATTCATTACCTCCCTCTTGACAGCCAGCCGTTCACTTTTTTCCTGCCTGTGTGTTTTGTAGGATTGCTATTGGATATGATGAAGTGCTCCGTGTTTAGTCCTTCACTTTTGCAATAAGATTTTATTTTGCAGTATTGATTCAAAGTTTCGTGTCCCATTTCATTTTCCTCCTTCGTAATTGTTGTTGCATGTGTGCTGAGCGTTGGTTAAGGCTGTTTATCAGCTGCTCCCGTGTTATAGAGCATTAAAGTGTACTCCCAGATTTGTGTATCCGCGCCCTTGTTTTGACGTGAGTCTGCAAATTCTCTGATGAGATTCAGCAGCTCGTGCGCATCATTGGGAGTAAGATTTACAAATCCGTTTATAAACTCGCTGTTCTCCTCAATAACTTCATCTGAAACTCCCGATTCATAAAATTCGATAAGACCATCGAATGTATTATGTATTAAGTTCTGCATAATGACGTATCTCTCTTTTGAAAGATTGTCCTTGAGGTGCGTGCCAATATTAACGTTTATATCTGCTATTCGATAGTACTTTGCGATAATACCTTTTATTTTCTCTGTGTAGCTAAGCTCGACAATGCCAAGCTTCTCTAGCTTTTTGATATGGAACTGAGCAGAAGAGGTAGAGATACCAAGCATATCTGAGAGCGCTTTCGAAGTTAGGGGCTTGCCGGCCATACGCATATTGCGCATCAACTTTTGTCTTTGCGGGCTCATGAACACCTTTAAATCCTCTTGTGATGAAAGCCTTATCGTTTTCTTTGGCATACGCGTCTCCTTTTGTTACATAAACTCTATTGATACATGAAGTGTACCGATGAGTTCATTATAACAGTACACTTTATGTACTGTCAAGCCTTTTTTTCTTTTTCTTAATAATGCAAAGTATTTTGGCTTTATGTGCATATCTAAGGAGACTGTAACCAAGCGATTTGGCATTTTTTTTGAACAAGCGGGTAGGGAGTATTGAGGAAAGTAAAAAGGCTTGCTACAGATTGCAGCAAGCCTTTTGTTTGATATCGTTGTTGTAGCTGTTAGAGTTTCTTTAAGTAGAACCCGACAACCAAAATAACGAATCCGATTAGTGCCCACCAAACAGCGCCCATCAAGAACGGGAATCCGATTAATGTTATCAACAGTGCCAGAGCCGCAAATGCCACCGCAACCCAGAATACTAAGCTTCTTGCTTTCATTTTAAAACCTCCATAAATTTTTATTAGTACGAATAATCAATACAGCGTAGTTTTACAACGATAGGCAACAGATAGCAAATTAAGTCTTTATAATTTTTATATCACAGCAAATACGACCGATGTAACATTGGCGTAATAACGATTTTTGCAATGCCGGGATACTAATGTTACTGTCCGGCGAATAGTTGTAAAAAAAGAAGCGGGCGGGTATAATATAGGCAGAGCAAAAACGATGCCTGCAAGGAGGTAAAAAGATGGTACGTGCGACATGGAACGGAGCAGAGCTTGCCAAGAGCGAAAATACGATAGAGATAGAGGGAAATCAATATTTCCCGAAAGAGGATGTTAACCTGGAGTACTTTGAAAAGAGCGATTATCACACGCGGTGTCCTTGGAAGGGTCTCGCGTACTATTATCATATCGTGGTGGATGGGCAGAGAAACGAGAATGCGGCATGGTATTATCCCGAACCGCTGGAGAAAGCTACGATGATAACAGATTACGTTGCGTTTTGGAAGGGCGTTGTGGTTACTATCGAGTAGCGGATAAAATAATCTAAGTAATGATTGCAAAGGCAGCTCATGATTAGGGCTGCTTTTGTTGTGCATACCTTTACCGAGACGCAGCAAATGGGACAATATGTGGTTAAAACCCCTTATATCGGGGTATATATGCACAAGAGAGTTTACATTGACATAACAAAGGGAGGCATGTTGGTTGCTGTATAAGAAGCGCATCATACATTTACTGTCCATTATAACTGGACTTTATATTATTTATTATATCATTTGGAGAGGGCTGTATACGCTAAACCCGGCGGCTATGGTTTTTTCCGTTGTTTTGTTGATTGCGGAAATTATGGGCGTCATCAACTTTTTCCTGTTTGTGATGATGACTTGGAAAACCGATAAAATTAAGCCGCAAAAGGCGCTCCGGGGCGTGAGCGTTGATGTGTTTGTGCCGACCTACAACGAAGATTTGCACGTTCTTGAAGCCACGATAGTCGGCTGTATGCGCATGAGAATGGAGCACAAAACGTATTTGCTGGATGACGGGCATCGCGAAGAGGTTCGTGAGCTTGCTGCAAAAATGGGCTGCGGTTATTTAAGCAGAGAAAAAAACACGCACGCGAAAGCCGGCAATATAAACGAAGCGCTAAGCAAAACAAAGGGCGAGTTTGTGGTGGTGGTGGACGCTGATATGGTGCCACAGCCCGATTTTCTTGAGAAGACGCTCGGCTATTTCAGAAATAAAAAGACAGCGATTGTTCAGATGCCGCAGGAGTTTTTTAACCTCGATTCGATGCAGCATCAAAAGGCGGGTTCTTTTTGGCACGAGCAGCAGCTTTTCTATCACGTGATACAACCCGGGAAAAACAACATCGACGCAGCGTTTTGGTGCGGAAGCCCGTCTATACTCCGAAGAGCGGCGATAATGGACGTTGGCGGTGTTGCGACAGATTGTATTACTGAGGATTTTTTGACGTCTATTCGGCTTAACGCGAAGGGGTGGAAGATTTGCTATCACGACGAGCCGCTGGCGTTTGGAATTGCACCGCAGTCGTTCCACGCGTTTTCTGTTCAGCGTCTGCGATGGGCGCAGGGCTCGATGAAGATATTTAGAAGCAAGGACAATCCGCTGATAAAGCGCGGCTTAAAATGGAGGCAGCGTTTGTCGCACTTTGCCGCGATATTTACGTATTTCGATGCATACCAGAAACTGATTTATCTGCTGACGCCCGCGATACTGCTTTTGACCGGCATTATGCCGCTAAAGGTGACGGGCGGGCTCGATTTTCTGTTGCACTGGCTGCCGTATTTCTTGCTGAGCATGCTGACCAACAAAGCGATTGGTCGCGGATATTTCAAGTATTTCTCGGTTGAGAAATTCAATACGCTTAAAATGGTTACATTTATCAAAGCTTCGTTCTCGCTGCTTTGGTCAAAAAATATATTTAAAGTGACTCCGAAATCTGCAAGCGCATCTGTCAAGAAAAAGGACAGGCGCGCGCTCAACGTGCAAATTGCTATACTGTTGATTTTGATCGTGTCGATTATATTCGCATCTGTCAACTCAATATGGAATGTGCTCGTATCATACCCTTCAACAGCCGCTGTTGTAGTCGCACTCTTTTGGTCAGCGTTCAACATCACG
The DNA here is from genome assembly GCA_018648645.1 of Clostridia bacterium. Taxonomy (GTDB): domain Bacteria; phylum Bacillota; class Clostridia; order Christensenellales; family SZUA-584; genus JABGQS01. Next base: position 53,531 of record JABGQS010000011.1, on the reverse strand, counting down.
GTGCTTGCACTCGCGCTGTACGAGGTTTTCAAGAAGAAGTATGCGCGGCAGGATTACAGATTTGACGTGAGCTTGAACGGTTGGGTCGACGGTGCGTGCGGAGGCAGAAACACGATACAAGTCGGCAACATTTCGCGAGGGGGCGCCAGCTTGACGTTGGCAGAGCAGTGCGATTTATCCAACGTAAAAAGCATCAACGTTCGCTTGCCGGACGGTGCGATTAATTTGACCGGAAGCGTGGTGTTTGAAAGCAAAGAGGAAGATGGAAAACGAAGAGTAGGTTATAAGTTTGGCGAAATTACCAACGGCGAGCGCGAAAGGCTGTACAATTTTCTGTTTGTGACCAAGCCGAGAATGATATATAACGAGGGTGGTATGAGCCCAAAGGAGGTTTCTCTGCCCGACTGGCACGGAGACGGACCTGCTGCATCGAGGATGGCGGAGACACCCGAAAGCTGATACGGCGGTGCTCTAATTTGATAAACAACTCTGATAAAAGGCTTGCGGCTAATCGCGGGTCTTTTTTTGTACGGGTAGAGTACTTTTCTGTATTTATGGTATAATACAATCATAACATAAAGAGAGGTTAAGGATCATGAAAGAAAAAACGTTATTAAGAGTAGTGATTATCATGCTCGCCGTTGTTTTGGCGGTGACGGGTGCCCTCGCGGCTTACTTGTACATTTCGAACCAGCGGGTCGAGAAGGAGCTTCGCAGCATCCAAAGACAGCTTGACGAAATTGAAGAGAACATGGGCGAGCAGTCGCCGATAGATTTCACCGCTTTGTCGCAGATGTTTATGGGCGAGCTGGAGGGCAAAGTGGACGAGATTACGCAGGAGATAAAAGAGGAGATTGCTGCTGTAGAGAACTCGTTTATGCAATACGAGGATGATATAGAGAGTATCACGAGCTCGCTCGAGGAGCTTGCGGTTAGCATGGAATCTGCCAATGAGGTCATCACTGACTTGCAGGAGATACTCGATTCTATAAAGAACTTTTTGAGGATTGAGTAGCGTTTAGCGGGCAAGGGCGAAGAACGGCGCATTGAAATTTGATATGCCGCAGTTGTTAATATGTCTTTTATAGCATGATAAAAAAAGACCTGCACTTTGCAGGTCTTTTTATTATTTTGCTGCTATAGTTATTATTTCTTCGAAAGGTACTTGTCGATACCGAGCGCCGCTTTGTGACCGTCGGCCACGCCGTTGATGATGTCCATGCCGTGCACGATGTCGCCGCCTGCAAACAGCCAAGGCATGCCTTTCACTTCGCCGAGCGGACCCACTTTGATTTTGCCGCCGGTTAAGTCCATTTTCGATTGAAGCTCGTCGCTGATGTATGAAAAGTCGGGAACTTGACCGATAGCCAAGTAAACCTGCTTGGTGATAACGCACTGCGTGATGCTTGGGTCGAACACCGGAGCGAACTTGCCCTTTTCGTCAAACAGCCGTGTGCAAGCGTGCGCCTCGACAGAAGCAACAGCACCTGTATCCTCGTTGATGTCGATTTTCTGCGGTCCGCAGCCTAGGTTAAATATGATGCCTTCGGCTGTGCCTTCTTCAACTTCCTCGGCGTCTGCGGGGACTTGATCCTCGCGCTCAAGCGCCATCATCATCACACTAGACTTGCCAAACTTCTCGTTCTGGAAGCGTATCAGCGTCCGCGCTACGTCGAAAGCAACGTTGCCCGAGCCGATGACCACTACGTTTTCTTCAATGTCCGGCATAGCGGAAACACCGCGGACATAATCTGCAGATTCCTCCAGGAAATCCATCGCTTCAATGACGTCGTTGTGCTCGCTGCCTTCGATATCGAGGTGCTGCGTGTGCGGATATCCTGTCGCGACAAACACAGCGTCAAACTTATCTTTAAGCTCTCCGAGCATAATATTTTTACCGATTTCCACGCCGGTGTTAATCTTGACACCGAGCTTTTCGATAAAGCCGATATCCTTGTCAACAACGTCGTCGGGCAGGCGATATCGCGGCGCGCCGTAGCGCATCGGTCCGCCGGCTAGTGGCAGCTTCTCGTACATTTCCACTTCGTATCCTAGCGTTGTCAGATAATACGCGGCCGAAAGCCCGGAGCTGCCTGCGCCCACGATTGCAACTCTGCCGTTGCCTTTTTTAGACACGCTCGCCAGTGCCAGCTTCTCGTACTGCTCGTCCGGCATGTTGTCCACGATATAGCGCTTTAGCCATCGTATAGCGACTGCGTCTCCGCGGTTGCCGATTGCGCAAGCGTCTTCGCACATGTGTGTGCATATGCGACCGCACACCGACGGCAGCGGATTTGTTTCGTATAGTATCTCCAGCCCGTCTTCAACTTTGTCGTCCCAAATGGTTTTAATGTAATCGGGGATGTTCATGTTGGCAGGGCACGTTTTTGTGCAGATTTCGCACGCCACACATCTTGCGGATTCGGCAATTGCCTGCTGCTTAGAAAAACCGCGAACAATTTCGACAAACGAGTTTTTGCGTTCGCCCGGATCCACTTGCTCCATGTGCTTGCGCTCTAGGTCAAGCAAGTCCGAAGACTCGTCTTTCACGTAGCCGAGTTTATGCTCCTTGCCCGTGATGTCCAATTCCCTCGGCATGTGAATGTAGTTCTCAGGGTCGGATGAATTGAACAGATAACCTTTGGTCATGTTCAGCGAACCCGATGCGCAGATATCCACGCACAAGCCACAGAAACAGCACCTGCCGTAGTCTACGACAGGACGCTCTGCTTTCACGCCGTCTTTCTCCTCGATCTCGCCGCGCTCGACCATCGTGATTGCTTTGGTCGGGCAGATTTCGCCGCACGTGCCGCAGCCGATGCATTTTTCCCAATCGTTCACATGAAAGCCTCTATAGTTATCACGAGACTCTCTAGGGTTCTTAAAGATGTCATCCATAGGAACGCTAATGGGTTTCTTGAACAGATACTTCCAGCCCTTTAATGGGGCAATTATACTATTTTTACTCATTTGCTTTCGCTCCTATCTATCGATTTCCGGTGAACAGATGCCCATCGTGTCAAACCAGAGTGGTGCATCGTCAATTCTGTGACCCGGTAAGTATTTCTCCAGCCCCAGCAGACCTTGCGGGAACGACGCTCCTCGCACCGCCACGCGGTATGGCATCAGCTCGCCTGTGGACACAGTGTAGTAGCCGTATTCGCCTCTGCTCGCTTCGACTGCGCTGTATACCTGACCTGCAGGCACTTTCCATCTCAGCGCGCTTCCGTCGTCAACTTTGGCCCTGACTTTGCCTTTTGGCATCATGTCCAGCACTTGGCGGATGATGCGAATCGTCTGGTACATCTCTAAGTACTTTAGCGTCATTCGGGTCTGTGCGTCCGAATACGTTGCTGTCGGCACGTCAAACTCCACCTTGTCGTATCTTGCATAAGGTGTCACTTTTCGCAGGTCGTACGGCTCGCCTGTTGCGCTTCTCATGCCGATACCCGTAACGCCAAGCTCCCAAACCACTTCTTTTGGAAGAATGATGTTGTCTACAAGTCTTTTTCGTATCGACGGGTTGTTGAGTACCAACTCCTCATAGTCGGGAAGCCTAGCCTCAAGGTCGTCAATATACGCTATGATCTTTTTCTCGATGCCTTTTGGCAGGTCTTTGCGAACGCCGCCTGCAACGATATACATGTGATATATGCGCTGTCCGGAGATCTCTTCAAACAGCTCGAGGATGCCGTCTCTGTCGGCCTGCGCCCAGTACATTGCAGTGTACAGCCCTGTCGGGCCGCCGCAGCCGCCAAACGCCATCAAATGGATAGCGAGCCGAGCAAGCTCAAGCACCAGCATGCGAATCCAATGCGCTCGCTCCGGCACTTCGATATTGGCCAGCGCTTCGATGTTCATCGCGTAAACCATCTCGTTTGTGTCGGGTTCGGGCACGCAAATGCGCGGTATCAGCGCGATGTTGTTCATCCACGTGCGCTTCTCCATCGATTTTTCGAAACCTCGGTGAAGCATTCCCGGAAGCAAATAAGCCCTGTTTATAATATCGCCGTCAACGTACATATGAATACTTGCGTTGCCGTGCATTCCCGGATGCTGTGGTCCAACAAAAAGTTTTACTTCTTTCATTTGCTCTCACCTGCTTCCGTGCTGAAATTCGCTTTGTATTTTCTTGCGGGGTATTTTCTGTCCGAATAAGCAATCGCGTCGAAGTCTTTTCTCAGCGGCGGGATATCGTCCCAGTTCTCTAGGAACAGCTGCTTGTACGAGTCGGGATTTCCCTCAAACTCGACACCGAAAAACTCGTGCACGTCGCGTTCGTAGTACTGCGCACCGGGGTATATGTTCGTGATCGTCGTGAAAACAGGTTTGTCGCGGTCAATCCGCGTACGCACCTGCAACCGCACGCCGTTTTTCCAATTGAACAGTATAAACACCAATTGAAATTCATTATCGGCTATCCAGTCCACACACGTCAATAGAGACATCTGCGTCCAGCCTGCGCCTTTTATGTACGCCAGCGCGTTGTGAATGTCACGCTGGTCAAAGTCGAGCGAGACTTGCAGGTCTGCCGGATAATCGACGCCCATAAGTTCAAACTTTGCAGTCACATTATCAACAAATTCTTTAATTATATTATTCATGGAACTCATCCTTAATGCGCAGCTCGCCAAGCGCGTGAATTTGATTTTCTCTGTACCATTCCTTGTTCTCTTGGTACTTGCGCCATCCGTTGGCTTCTTTGCGCTTAATCATATCAATTAAGTCTTGGAACCCGTTCATTACGGCCTCGGGCTTTGGCATACAACCTGCGATATATACGTCTATCGGCAGGTACTGGTCAAGACTCTTGATGACCGGATGCGCGTCGTAATAGATGCCGCCGTTGATTGTGCAAGGGCCAAACGCCACCAAATATTTCGGCTCGCCCATTTGCTCGTAAGCATAGATGACGCGCCTAAGCGTTTTTACGCTAAGGTAACCTGTTACCAATATAACGTCGGCTTGCCTTGGCGTTGCCATTGGGCCCATGCCAAGGCGCTCCATGTCGTATTTGCTGGTCATGGCTTGAGGAAGCTCGATCGCGCAGCACCCCGTACAATACATCAGCATCCATATGGAATTGGCTCTAAAGAAGTTGCTTATGCCATCCCATTTCTTTTTTCGTTTTGCTACAGCTCTTTCTTTTTTACTCATCTGCTATACCCCCCATCCCAGGAACACTACAATCAATGCTTGGATAATCGCCAAAACGATCGGCACTTTGTAGAAGTATTTTATAACTTGGTCTATTTTGAATCGTCCGAGTGCGTTGCTTATCAGCGCGCTCACTATATATACAATAGAGTATTTGAGCAGGAACCCAACGACTGATGAAAGCCCGACTAGCACGGTTGTCTCGCCAAACACTATCGGTGTTGCGCCGCCAAGGAACAAGTTTACGAACAAGCTGATTTCGATAAACGTCGCCAGCTCGTGCATAATCATCAGCATACCAAGCTGCTTGCCGCCGTATTCGACCATCGGACCAGAAGCAATCTCTGCGGGTGCGATAAAGGTCTCGAACGGCTTTTTGCCAAGCATTCCAAGCAGGCATATAAACCCGACAATAGTGCCAATCGGCATTTTGACGAGGTTCCAGCTAAGAAAGCCCGATGTCTGCTGGATTGCCGCAAGCTCTGACAATGAGCTTGTGCCGTGTCCGTATATCATCGCTAATACTACAATCATGAACGGCACTTCGTAGCCGACCATTTGCGTGAGTGCGCGCATAACGCCGATGCCGGCAAGCGGGTTGCCCGAGCCTACAGCGCTCATCGCCATGCCAAGCATTCCGACAGCGAACAGGTAGACATAGATGAAGAAGTTGTCTACGCCCGGGAACGGCACGATGCCGAACAGGGGCAGGAACATGACCGTTGCCATGATACCGCCGACCGCCATGATAACGCCAAAGCTGTACACCCATCCGTGCGTGATACCGCGTTTGCTCAGCGCTTTGAAGATGTCTCTAAAGTTCTGGTAGAACCTAGGACCGTAGCGCTTTTGGTATCTGCCCACAATTTTTCTTGTTATTCCGCTCAGCGTTGTCTGCCATAGGAACGCAAACACCAATATGCCGAGCGCTATTAAGATACTTATTATTATCGTAATCATACGCTGCCACCCCACAATAATGCTACCATCGCAATCACTATCCAGAAAACCACAATTCTCGGTTTGCTGCTAAAGAACGCGTAGCTGACGAATCCACCAATCTCGGACACTTTTTTCAATATCGCCTTGTACCACTTGCTTGTGTCGGGCGCGTTTTTATACAGACGCTCGAACGGCGCATAGAAGCTGTGCGAGTAATGCAGCAGCTCGGGTGTATAGATAAACTCAGAAGCTGTGTACGTGTCCATAAGCTCCACTTTTCTCGATTTCGGATGGAGCAGGAAGATAACCAGCGCAATCATAAAGCCGATACCGAATATCACCACAATCAGCGTCGGGTCAAGCGACCCGTTGCTTCCGATAATCTTTGTTCCGTCAAACTGCAAGCCTTCCATGCCAACCGAAGTTTGTATCCTGCTGACGATGCGAAGCACGATGTTCGGGAAAATGCCGAACAGCACTGTCAAGCCCGATAGTATAATCATCGGAATCATCATCAGCACAGGCGCTTTCTTGACTTTGTAGTGCTTTGGTGAAAGCTGCCCTAAGAACACAGCGGATAATGGGCGGAACACGTAGAGGAACGAGCCGATGCTGCCAAAGAACGCAGCCGTTGCCACAAACACCATACCGTTATCGATCATCGACTGGAACAGCATCCATTTGCTGATGAAGCCGGCCATCGGCGGTATGCCCGCCATCGATATAATCGCGATAAGGTATACGAGGTAGGTCAGCGGCATTCTGTGTATCAGACCGCCAAGCTCGCTCATTTTGGTTGTGCCCGTTCTGTGCGACACCGCAGCCACCGCAAGGAAGGCCGCAGCGCTTGCCAGTGCGTGTGCGAATATGTGCATAAACGCTCCGCCGACGCTTAGTGCGTCTGTCATTGCAAGACCAATGATGATGTAGCCCGCATTGGCCACGGACGAGTATGCGATTAGTTTCTTGAAGTCATCCTGCTTGATAGCCATCAGCGTGCCCACAACAATGCTGACCGCGCCAAACAGTATGAATATGTAGCTTGTTATCGACACGCCCATAAACTGCAGCTGCGTCGCAAACGCTTCGTATGACGGCATGACCACAGCGATCAGGAACACAGCGAAGCCGCCCGCCTTGACCAGCCCGCCCGAGAGTATCGGGGAGAAGGTGTCGGGTGCGTTGCCGTGCGCACGTGGCAGCCACAGATGGAACGGGAACACGCCGAGCTTTACCATACCGGCGATGCCGATGGTGATAAACGCGACGAGCGCCGCCGTCGTGTCTGTCGCAGCCAGCTTTAGCACTTCTTGTATGTTGAAGCTGCCAAATGCGTTGTACAGATAGAATATACCGTATAGCATGGCGAGCGAGCCTAGCGCGCTAAACGCGTAGTACACGACAGACGCCTTTCTGCTTTTGCCAAACGGTATAATGAACATCGATGACCACACGATCATTTCCCAGAAGATGAACAGCCCGATGAAATCCTTTGCCATGAAAGCACCAAGCGTGCCCGTGAGTGCCAAAAGATACAGCATGTTGTAAGCTGCCGGGTGGACCATCTTTTTCATCCAGTAGACGTTGAAGAACGACACGCAGGCAAACACAAGAAGCATAATCATCGAGAAGAACCAGCCGTATTCGGTAAGTTCGAACTCGAGGAAAAACAGCGAGTAGGTGGTGCCTATACTGTCCCGCAGCAAAAATACTGCGGCAAGCGCGAGGAAAGGTGCGAGTACAGTTACCCAAGCTCCGGTTGTTTTGTTGATTTTCGTGAGCACGTACGCAAGCACTGCGCTAATCAGCAGTCCTACGATTATAGTGCCGACTCCTATACTAATACCCATTTAAACACCTCCCATGCTGCGCGTTATAAATGACAGGAAATCTGAGCTCAAAAACTCTTTTATGTTTGTAATGGGAAGGATACCCGCGGCGACGATTAGAACGCCGATGACGAGAGCTACGATGCTCACCTTCACAAACCCGTTTAACTTGTATTCCTTTTGCGCATCTTTGCTTGGAACCTGTCCTTCTTTGCCCGAGTTCCAAAGCGTTGTTAGTATTCTTATAATGTAGATTCCTTCGATCACGCTCACGAGGAGGATGACGGCGGGAAGCCATAGGTTGCCGCTTTCAAACAGCGACATTACTGCCTGTGCCTTGGCGACAAAGCCAAAGAACATCGGCAGACCAATCAGCGACATTGCCGCGATTGTGAACCCTACGCCAAGCACGCGGTATTTTGTGAACACGCCCTTTAGCTCGGATATTTTGTCTGTGCCGGTGTCGTCCGCGATTTTTGCCGAGAGCGCGAACAGCACGAGTTTGCTGACAACGTTGTTGACCAGCACGAGAATCGCTGCCACCGTTAATCCGTTTAGGAAAAGCGCGACGACCAACCCTGACTGTGCGATGCTGCTAAACAACAGCACTTCTCGCAGGTTCTTTTTGCTGAACGCCGTGAACTCCGCAAGCACCAGCGTTGCCACTGCGACAACGGTGAGTGCGATTTTAAGCCCGTCGCTCATTATGAAGATGGTGCTTGTCAGCCTGCCGAACACCAAAAGTATCGCGGCGGCATAGCCCGTGACCAGCAATGGTCCGACAAGGCTGTTGCTTTTTTTCAGCACGCCTCGCACCCAACCGCCAAACGGAATCAGCTTGGCTTCGACCGACAGTCCTGCGAAGATAAACACTATCGGCAGCACCATTGCGCCGGCAGAAACGCCGGAGATCGCAAGTTTGCTAGCAATGTCGATGATGTTCAGCGAGCCGAACATGTTGTATAGCACCGCGATGCCAAACAGCAGCAGTCCCGAAGCCAAAGTGCCGAGTATCAGATAATTAAACGTGTGCTTTAGCTGCTTGTTCATTGTTGTCATGATGTATGCGCTGATTGCCGCAACCTCGATGAACACGAACAGGTTGAACAAGTCGCCTGTCAGCACGATGCCGTTAAGCGCTGCCAGCGAGACCGCCAACACGATGCCGTATCTGCCAACCAGCTTGGTGCCCATCAACAGGATGAGACCGAACGCGACGTTGACCAGCAATATGCCGATTAAGCTGTAGCTGTCCAAAACGAGGCTGATGCCAAACGGCGGTGCAAACCCGCCAATCGCTATTTGCGTCGCGCCTGTGAAAAGCACAGCCATGACAATGCTGTAGGCGATGTTGCCGACTGCGACAACCCCAAGGACAACTTTGTCAATCTTTTTGAATATTACTGCGATAAACGCAGCTAGTAATGGAGCTGCTATCAAAAGAGCTGGATTCATATTATTCGCCCTCCATTTCGTCTAATTCGTATGTTCCGTGCGTTTTGTATAGCTTTCGTGCGAGCGCCAATGCGAGCGCTGTAATGCCAACGCCGATGACGATTGCTGTCAGCACCATTGCTTGAGGCAGCGGATCGACATAAAGCAATGCGGAACTGTTATGGTTCGATGTCAGAATCGGTGCGAGACCGTCCTTCACAAACCCGATGGAAACAATGAAGATATTGAGTCCGATTTCGAAGATGTTGAGCGAAACGATGAGCTTAATCATGTTTCTTTGACTAAGCAGCCCATATATTCCGACCAACATCAGTGCAATTGAAAGATACTGTATCATTTCTCCACCTCCACTGTCAGGAAACTGTCTACGATGCCGGCGATTTCGCTGCCGACCTTGAGACCAATCAACACGTAGATGATTGGGATGAGACCTGCGCTGAATATCGTACCGACGATGCCGGTGGGCAGGAAGTTCATCAGGAAGTAGCCGCCAATCACGATGGCGAGAAGCCCCAGAATCACGTATATGCTGCCTGCGATGCCTTCGGTTACTTTGAACGCTTTCATCTTTGCCCTAAAGTCGTTGTCGGCGAGATACAGCAGCAAGAGTGCCGCGGCAATGATTGCGCCGCCGGGGAAACCGCCGCCCGGTGCCAAGTGTCCGTGAGAGAACATATAGACACCGAAGATGACCATGATGCCAAACACAAGACGTGCGCCGTATTTGAGTATGAAGTTTGGTTGATGCGCAAAAGCCTGCTTCTTGCGGCGTCCGCTTAGCAGCAGTCCAACGCCGAATGCGCTGATGAACAGCACGGTGACTTCGCCAAGCGTATCGAACGATCGATAGTTGACGATGACTGACGTGACGTAGTTTGCCGAGCCGTCTTCAAGGTTTGCCGACTCTCCAAACACCACTTCGTCATTTTCGCCTGTTACGTTTTTGTCGATAAAGCTGCTTGATACGCGCTCGTCCAAATCCACTTCGCCATAGCTGTCAAACGCGGAGTCTCCTTGGTTTGGGAAGTATAGCGCGGAGAAGATGAAGAAGCCGACTGCTAATACTAACAGTATAGATACTACTTGTTTCATATCTTCTCACCTGCTTTCTTCGTAGTATACAGCGTGAACACGAAGATTGCCGTTACGAGCCCGGAGCCTATAACCGCTTCTGTGATGGCAACGTCGGGCGCTCTCATCAGCATAAAGCTCACCACAGCGAGCATGCTTATGACGGAGAGGAAGATGACCGAGTTGATTAATTTTTTGGTGTTGATTGCCAGTATTCCGAAGACAATCATGGCGACACCGACAACAATTTCAACGATTTGCAGAATTGTCATTTGTCTTCACCTTCTTTCTGCTTTTGCAAAAGCGTTGCGCTAACACCGCTTTTGTAGGCCGCCCGGGCAAGCGTAGAGCTTCCGACCGGGTTGGTTATCGCGATAAACACGATGATGAGTGCGATTTTTAGAAACCAGCTGGGTTCAGCGAACCCGACACCGAGTATCAGCGCGAACGCACCCAGCGTGGTTGCTTTCGTTCCGGCTTGGATGCGGTTATATACGTCCGGCATTCTAAAAACGCCAAAGCCCCCTAGTGCCAGAAAAATCGCGCCTATTATCATTAATATATAAGAAGTAATAATCATCGTCTGCCCTCCAAAAATCTAGCGAATAGTATGGTTTCAAGGAATGAAAGAACCGCGTATACAATCGCTATGTCGAGATACAGCTCGTTTTTTAGCACCAGCGCCAGCAGCACAACAGTTGCAGTGATGATGATGTTGAGCGTATCGAGCCCTACGACTCTGTCGAACGCGGTCGGACCGGCGATTAGCCGAATCAGCGCGAACAGCACGCCAACGCCAACCAGCGAAAATACAATGATGTTTATAATCATTTGACTATACCTCCAAGCAGTTTCTCGAACGTTTTGGAAATTCTGCTTTGATGCTCGCCCGAAGTTTTGCCTTTTACGTTAACCCAATGCACAATCACTTCGTCATCTTCAACGTCTAGCGAGAGTGTGCCCGGTGTCAGCGTGATAGAGTTTGCAAGCACGAATTTGCCAAAGTCGCTTTTCAGTTTTGTCGGGACTTTCACTATGCCGGGGTTGATAGGAAGCTTTGGGCTTAGCACCCGATAAGCGATATCAATGTTGGCAAGCACAAGTTTAAATATGAAGACCGGAATGTAGATTACGATAAACTTGATTAGTCCAAGGATAATGCCAAAGCCAAATGAATAGTTTACGAATCTGGAAATAATAATGGCAAGCACTAATGATACGGCCGCGCCAAGAACGACTTCCATCCAGTTAAAACCTGTGAGCAGCACCCATATGGCCAACAAAACCAGAAATGTAGAAATTGTTTTTTTCATTTCATACCCTTCTTTCAGTTTTAATAAAAAATAGTTATTTTAAGCAGTTGACGATTTTCTTGATATCATCGTTAACCACATAATAGTTTACTTCTGTGCCGTTGCGCCGTCCTTCAACGATGCCCGCGCTTTTGAGTTTCCCCAAATGCTGCGAGACGGTAGACTGAGGGACACCAAGGCAACCCTCGATTTTCGACACATTGCAGCCTTTTTCCGACATCAATCCGTTGACAATACAAAGTCGGATGGGGTGTGATATGGCTTTTAGAAGCTCTGCCTGCTGCTCAATTAGCTTAAAGTTTTTCTTTACGTTTTCGATAGTGAATACTCCTCATCAGATTATTGATAAAAAATTAACATATCTATATATTCGTATATTACGATAAATAAATAACAATGTCAATATCAATTAAGGCGAGTTATCAAAACTTAATATTTATCGATATTCAAAAGGGATGTAAACAGGACAAGCCCTGTGTTTATGGGCTTTTTTGAGATTAAAAAGTTTGCCGACACTAACAGTGCAAAATGCGACGATACGCAGTAATTATAGTGTGATGTGAAAAACATAACAAAAAACGGTGCGAAAAACCGCCTACTTTTTGCTTGCGAGAATGCCGCTGACCAAGTAATGCCGATTCTCGTCAAACGGCCAGAGGCACCATAGGGAATCGGTTACATCGGTTTTGTGAAGAAGGTCGTGCCTGCCGAGCGTCCCGAACTTAAGACCATGGCCGTGAATCAAGTGCTCCAGCGCATGGCTGTCCACCGGCTGCGCGGCAAGTATTTCGCTTATCGTTTGCACAAGCTCGCCGTCGGGGTGTGTCTCGATTACGTCCGAAAGCACGACTAATTTGCCGTTCGGGTTCGTCACGGACAACAGCAGATCGTTGTACTTCTTTATGAGCGCGGGCATGTTATTGCTGACGCTTTGCAGCAGCATGTGCATATCATCGTGTGAATATGTGCTGTAGTGCGCGAGGATTTCCATAAGCACCTCAGCCTGCGTAAACAAAATCTGAGTGTATATGGGGCAGGAGAGGACGACGTCAAAACCGCCCTCCGCCAGCTTGCTCATATCGGCAGAGCGCACATTGGTGAGAGCGTTTTTGATGAACTCGCAGATCTCGAGCACGGGTGTGTTATCGCTGCAAAGCGCGGATAAAGTGTCAAAGAAACCTGCGTTTTCCAGCCCGGTGTATTCGGTTTGAAAAACCTCGAATCGCATCGCATCCGCAATTCCCTGCCGCGCGATTCCGTCATATATGCTCTGCTCGTCCACATCCGTCAAAACGACACGCTCGAAATTGTCCAAAAGAAACTTTAGGTCAACATCGTTGCACTCGCCAGAGCCAAGTACGATAATGCTTTTTGCGTCTTGCGACCCGTGGGCTGCGCTTTTCACAAATTGTGTGACATCGTTTCTGTATGCCGACCAATCGCTGTATTTGTCGCTTAAATTGCCGGTGTTGTTGACATCGTTGTTAAAAGCGCGCATTGTAAAGTTCTTGATTTTGAAGCTCATAAAAGCACCTCCGATGATTCTGTTTTGATTGTATCAAACATCGGTGTGCTCCGCAAGAATTTGTACAGAAGCGATGTCAGACATTCATTTGAACACAGGGCATCGGTTGTGTTATTATATAGATAAGAAGAAACTTTAGGGGGCACAGTCATGTTTGAATTTTTAGCTAGTCAACCACCGACAATCCAAGCGCTGCTTGGTACACTATTTACATGGTTTCTTACTGCACTTGGTGCGGCAATCGTTTTCTTTTTTAAGAAGATGAACAAAAAGCTGCTGGATGCCATGCTCGGCTTTGCCGCCGGTGTTATGATCGCAGCCAGCTTCTTTTCGTTGATTCTGCCGGCTGTCGAGCTGACCGAATCTATGGGGCAGCCGTCTTGGCTGATTGCAGCCATCGGGTTTGCAGCAGGGTGTGTGTTCCTGTTTATCGCGGACAAGCTGATACCGCACATGCACGCGTTTAACAAAGTGGAACACAGAGAGGGCGTCAAAACGAACTGGAAGAAAAGCGTGCTGCTTGTAACGGCAATCACGCTGCACAATATCCCCGAAGGGCTGGCGGTAGGCGTTGCTTTCGGCGCAGTTGCGGTAGGCATACCGGGCGCAACTGTCGCTAGTGCTGTGGCTTTGGCTATTGGCATCGGGATACAAAACTTTCCCGAAGGCGCTGCCGTGTCTATACCGCTGCGCAGGGAAGGCTTTTCGCGCAGAAAGAGCTTCTTCTTTGGTCAGCTGTCCGGCATGGTAGAGCCGATTGCGGGCGTTCTCGGTGCAGTCGCCGTAATCGCGTTTCGCCCGATACTGCCGTACGCGCTTTGCTTTGCCGCGGGCGCTATGATCTACGTCGTGGTCGAAGAGCTTGTCCCCGAAGGGCACACAGACAGCAAATCTCACATCGCTACCATCGGCATAATTATAGGATTTATTGTGATGATGATGCTCGATCTTGGGCTTGGATAAACAATTTTGAACATCGAGACCTGCGATTTGCGCGGGTCTTTTGTACGCCTGTATCGTTGTGATTCGCGTTTGCATATGGTATAATAAGGTATAATTATTAGTTTGACACAACATTCATCAACTCGCGCTATGGACATACGCAATACGGTCTTTGGAGCATTCCTATGAAAAAAACGCTTTTTGTAATATTGGCTATGGCACTTTTGATTGCCGTGTGCTTTGCTACGCCCGCGCCCGCAGCAGCAGCGCATGACGATTTTGACATTACGTATACTGTAGAGCCAAGTCTTGTTGGGTATCTTGGCGCGGATGTCAATATCGGTATCCGTGTGCACAATAACGGAGCGACGAACATCACCGGGTTTAAAGTGACCGTGACCACGATAGCGGGATATGAGCAGATGTGGACGGGAACCATCACGCCGGGCAATTCGCGTCTCGTTGCATTCAATGTACCGTTTGATGAGGCGGATGTTAACGTCGATAAGCTGCTCTATGTTGCCATAGAAAACGACGGAAGCGCGCCGGGCAGCGGCGATTATATGAAAGATGGGACACAGGTGCGCACGTTCCAAGTTGAAGGCATGTATGATGTTTTTAGAATTATGAAGATTGCTACACCCGGCGGCGATACTTATCGAGTTGGTGACAGCGTGAATTTCTCATACACATTGGAAAACGATATGACGGCGCATGCAGCCACGGGTATGACAACCGAGCTTTTTTTATTCGTTGACGGTGATGTAGCCTATGCCACAACGCTAGACAGCCACGGAGTCGTGATGCCCGAAGGGACAGTTACAACATTTTTCAATTATACTTTTACTGACGACGATGTGGGGGAGGTAGAGGTCATTTGTCATATGTCATACACGATGATGGGAAGAAGCTATTCTACGGCGCGAGGAACTTGGATTACGTTTGATGTGCTGCCGCCTCTCGAGTTCGATTTTGAGGCTGTGCTTAGCGCTTCGCCGACGACCATCGACGCAGGTGACGAGGTTACCTTTACCACCGACGTTACCGACACAGGAGAAACTACGCTGAGCGGCATCGAGCTGCGAAACGCGGAAGGCGGTTTGATAGACGTGCTGCCGCCCATACCCGTTGGCGGAACGCGCTCGTTTGTGACCACAGCGCATATATTCGAAACGACCGATGTCAGCTATGTCGTGATTTGCGCGGACGACTTTGGCAACAGTGACTCGCAGGAAACCAACACCGTGCGCATCACCGTCAGAGACCCGGAGGAAGCCCTGGCGCCTGCTGTAACCGAGACGCAGACTGTGACAACCGCCCCGGCCATGACGCCATCGCCACCGCCGTCATCGACAGTGCAAAGCGCTGAATCGCCGGGTGAGGCGGAGCAAAACGCGGCACAACAAGAAGCTGAACCTATAGAAAACCTCGCGCTGTATATCATCATCGGCGCGCTGGGGCTGCTCGTCATCGCTGCGGCAATAACAGTACCGATTCTGCTGCATAGAGGCAAAAAGAAAGCCACGGACAAACGCAAAGATACACTATAGCACAAAACAAGCAAAGACCTGCGTTATTTCAAGTCTTTAGCTTTGCCCGCTGCGTTGTTGTTATTCGCTGCATATGGTATAATAAGGTATAATTATTTAACTGAAACTTTCGTCAACTTGCGCTCTGGACATACGCAATACAGTCTTTGGAGCATTCCTATGAAAAAAACGGTTTTTGTAATATTGGCGATGGTACTTTTGCTTGCTGTTTGCTTGGCCGCGCCCATGCCCGCAAGCGCGAGTATAGATGACTTTGATGTTGATTATACAATCACACCGGAGGTGGTCGGCTATAAGGGCGCGGATATTGGGATTCGTCTGCGGGTGCACAACGAAGGACTGACGCCGATTACGGCAATCCGTGTCGAAGTGACCACTATGGACGGTTACCGATATGATAGAGTCAGAACGATAGCTGTTGGCACTACAACCCCATGGCTGCTGTTCGAAGTACCGTTTGGCAGAGATGACGTAAATGCGGACAAGCTGCTGACAGTAAAAATCGAAAATGATGCTGACAGTAATTGGGACGGCACTTGGGTGCGCACTATTCGGGTTGAGGGAACGCACGATATTTTTGACGGCACAGTATCGATATCGCCTGATTCCGAGTACTATCTTTTGGGGCAGACCATAACGCTGACTTACAGCTTTCATAATAAGTTTGAAGCAAATGCTGCAACAGACGTTGATGCGCACGCTCTTTTCCATTCTGCAAACCCGATACGAGAAACCAGGCAGACAGAGCACTTCGCAATGATTATGCCTGAGTCAAGCGCTGAAGTGGTGATGACGCATACATTCACGGAGCAGGACGTAGGGATGTGTGAGGTTGGGTACAGCGTTGCCTATACAATGATGGGGCAGAGATACGCCGAGGCGGATTATTTGGTGCTTCTCGAAGTACGCGCGCCCGAACCCGACATAGATTTTGACTGCGTACTTTCAGCCGACAAGACAGAGATAGAGGCAGGCGAGGAGGTCGAGTTTTTGGCAGAGTTTACAAACACCGGCGACGACAACACTTCTTTCGAGATAAGAGATGCTGAAGGAAGTCTTGTGGCAACGCTTGGAACTTATCCAACCGGTGGCGAGGGCTACGCAAGACTAAATGCACACATATTCGAAACGACTGATGTAAGCTATGTAGTAATAGCCTCCTTAGGTGGCGAGAGCGAATCTAAAGAGACAAATAGCGTTCGCATTACCGTCATAGAGCCGGAGGAAACCCCGATGCCTGCTGTAACCGAGACGGAAGAGACAGCCGCCCCGACCGTGACGCCATCGCCACTACCGTCATCGACTGTGCAAAGCGCTGAATCGTCGGGCGAAGCGGAGCAAAACGCGGCACAGCAAGAACCCGAACCCATAGAAAACCTCGCGCTGTATATCATTATCGGCGCGCTGGGGCTGCTGGTAGTCGCAGCGGCAATTACAGTACCGATTCTTCTGCACCGAAACAAGAAAAAAGGCGGCGGCAAGCGCAAAGACACGCTGTAGCCGTTTGGTTATAGATATTGGAATGAAAAAAGACTTGCTGAGAGGCAAGTCTTTTTTATACAAAAACATTTATCAGCTATCTAGTACCCTACTCCACAAGCGTTCCGACTTCGGGCAGGTTTGAAAGCACGGACACGCCGTGCGGCGAAATGCTTTTGATGGGTTCGGTGATGTCTTGCCCGGCGAAGTATTCTTTGTGTTTTCCGCCCATCCAAGCGGCGATTATCGAAACGTCGTAGATGATGCCGTCAACCGCTATGTAAGCGGGGCGCCCGTCCTGTCCGTCGAACTCGCTCAGCTCTTCTATGGTGAGGCTCAACATTTTCGGCTCGGTTTCCTCCGGAGTTTGCGTTTGCTCTTGCGTCTGCATCACCTCATCGGTCTGCACCGATTCCTGCGTCTCGGTTGCTTCCTGCGACTCGCTTGCCGTGCAGCCAATAGATACTACAAGAACTACTAAAATTATGACCGTGCACAGGGTGACTTTCAATATTGAATGCTTCATGACAATTCTCCTTTACAGCTATTGCGTTAATTCAACTACTTCTTCAACGCCTCGTCCAGCTCATCGCGCGCCTTTGCCAACTCTTCTTTTACTTGGTCGACGCTGATGCTGCGATAGTCGCGGCTCTCTTGCGCGTGCCAAAGCGACAGGCGCAGTTTATCGAGCCTGTTGAGAACATCGCCGAGTGAGTCGTGCAAATCGGCAACGTCTTGCTTGGTCTGCTTGTTTACAGGTTTTTTGCGGTCGAACTCCATGCTCGACACCATGTCCGCAATTCTTGCTTTCATCTCATCCATAGTTACACCTTTATAATGTCTCCCGCCTGCATTTTTTTAGTGCGAGAAAGCATCGACAGCTTTTCGAAAGGGCGCTCGCCCGTGCAGTGCCCTGTGTATACTTTTTTGATACCGTTTTTGTCGAAATATTTGGCAATAGCGCGAATTTCGGACGACGATTCTCTTTTTGCGCGAACTCCCAAAACTTTGAAACCGCCAAGATGGAACCCGCCGAAAACCGCGTATACTTCGCCGTAATTCTCTTGTGCCGTTTGCAAAATGTTGATCAGCCCGTGATGCGAACAGCCGGTCAGCACTATGAGCCCTTCTTTTGCTTTCACTGTAATAAACAGTTCGTGCGACAAATCGTCGTGAGCCAGCTTTCCGTTTTGGTCGCAGTACATCGCAGAAACGTGCTGCGGATAGCTGCGATACTTGTTGATGTTGGCGGCAAACACGCCGTCAGCTATTTGCGTATCGTCATCGATAAAAGTGATGCGCTCGCCGTACTTTTCGAAAAAGCTTTGCGGCATACCCATCTGCATAGTGCGAAACAGCTTCTTTGTGTATAGGTCGCACTGCGCGGTGCGCTTCATATACACCGCTGCTTTCGTATTGATGTTTAGAAAATACGAAAGACCGCCCGCGTGGTCAAAGTGCCCGTGCGAGATTACGCAGACGTCGACCTTCGCCAGATCGATACCGAGCAGCGTTGCGTTATAAATGAACGTGTCGGATGAGCCGGTGTCAAACAAAATGCGCTTTTTATTATGCTCGAAGTATAATGATAACCCGTGCTCGCACAAAAATGCGGAGCCTTTAGGCTTGGTGTTCTCGATAAGTGTGTATATTGTCATACGCCCTCCTCACATCGTAACTATTCGCTATTGTCGTCCAATTGTATCAGCTTTTCGTACAGATATTTTTCGAGATCGTAGCTGCTTTGCGTATCGCCCACCGTCTGTCCCTGCGAAATGGCGTTAAGCTGTGCTTCAAACAACTTGGTGCGGCTTGCCTTCTCGCCGTACGACAGAAGCTCGAAAACGCTTACTCCCAGCCCTTTGCATATTGCGGACAGCGTGTTAAAGCGCGGGTGCTTAGCGCCTTTTTCGATATATGACAGTGTCGACTGCGCTACGCCCGAGCGTTTTGCCAGCTCGCTTTGCGTTATTGCTTTGCTCTGCCTAATACTCTTGACCTTGCCGCCGATATCGACACCCATATGCGCTCACCTCAACATTTGCCTTATTTTATCATTTATCGGGCGAGATATCAATATGCGACTGAGCCGAGAGTCTACGCAGTGACAGAATCAGTCAATGCGGAAGTTTATAAATCAGCCTTCTTGATATGTATGGACTTTTTCCGCTCCTTCTTTTGGCGCGATGAACTGCGCAAGTACAGCAGCGCAAAAACGATGGCTGCAACTGCAAACAACGCACATGCTGCAAGCACAACTATGAGAATAGCGGGCTCAATTTTTACAGCTGTGTCCGTTTGCTTATCGGCGACCTGCGTGGGTGCAGGAGTTGCCGTAGGCGCTGCTGTCGGCGAGGGCTGCGGGGTTGCCGCCGGCTCTGGGCTTTGCTGCGCATTTGCATCATAGCGCTGGAGCGATCTGTCCTCCGTGTTGTACAGATAGAATCCTACCTCGCCTGATGCGCTGCGTACGTATACGAGATAAACTGACTCGCTGGGGCCCGGATATGTCCATGCGGGCATTTGCCGCTCGCCAATAGTCAGCGTAGTTTGCTCAAAGCCTTCCGGGACTTCTATGCTCTCGTTCGGCCAAAGAAGTGTGAACTTTGCGGATATCGAAGTCACTGTCAGGTATGGGAAAAATACATCATTGATTTGATCGTAAATATAGTAACCTGCGTTCTCGCCCGCTGTTTCTGACAAGTACAGCAGCAATATATCTTCGATGTCGGGGATCGCCGCACCGCCCACATACTCATCGTTGTAGGTAACTTGCCGATCTGTAAAGCCGGAGGGCAGTGACAGGTTTCGTAGTGAGGGCCAGATGTACATTTGCGCATCGGTGCCGAGCACGTTTTGCGCTAAAATCCCTGTTTGTGACAAGTCGAGGACAGCGCTTGTGTCTCCGTCCGTTTCTGACGAGTCGCCCGAAGAAGCTACGGTTATGCTGACGCCCGCCTGCGCGCTTCCAAGACTCTCTCCGTCATAACTGAGCGTGTTTTCGATAGATACGTCGATTATCGCTTCGCCATCGCCGATGGCAGCAAATTTGATTACGGTGGTAAGTGATGAGCTGCCGCCTTCCTGCAGCGAAACGAGGTTGATATAACCGTCCGATGCACCGCCCGTGCTGCTGATGTATGACAGCAGCGAAGGGTCGTATGTAAACACGCCGTCTGCAACTGCGATATGGTCTGCCTGCACAGTCACGGTAACGGTTACATTGTCTCCGACCTGCACCGATGTCGTATCTGCAGCGACGTTGATATCGGCGGCAAACGCGAGTGTCGGCAGCGCGGCTAATATAATCAGTACTATTATAGTGGCGAGAATTCTTTTCACTTTTAAGTGTGCTTTCAATTGGATTTCCCCCTTATTGCTCTATCGAAAAGTTGCCTTGTATATGCTTTAGCAGCAGCAAAATGTCGAGACTGTCTACTGCGTTGTCGTGGTTGACGTCTGCCGCGTTTAGATATACACCTGTCAGCCTGTTGGTATTCAGCAGGTGCGCAGAAAGCGTGTCGAGATCGCCCTGCGTTATTTTGCCGTTGCCGTCTATATCGCCGAAAATCAGGACGGGCAGGTCAAAATATGAGTCGCTCTCGCCGTACACCGTCCGTACAAAATCGCCGGTTTTCAGCAGAGAGTTCGTTTTCTCGGTGCCTGTTGATGAGATGACGATAATGCCGCCCTCAGTTGTGGAAATTCCGTCAAGTAGCTCGTCCGAAGCTGTACCCGGAGCAATGCCGCTGACGCCGACAGCAGAAATGGTATATGTTTCGCTCGAAAGTGTTGGGGCAGTCTCAAAGCTGCCTATAGAGCGAATTGCCGTGTCCGCATAATAAAAATCGAGTATCTGTGAATAGGTTTGCCCAAAGAAGGCGCGCTGTTCTGCGCCGCGCTGGCTCATGCCTACGCCGTGACCGTAGCGCCGATTGGTGATAAACCACCCGTCATACTCGTTGCCGTCCGTGGTGAGCACGCCCGGCTGCGCGCTGCGCAAACGAAGGGTTCTCTTGCCGGTATTAAAAATGCCGTCAGGATTGTCGTCCGTTTCTACGAGGTCGTCAAGCGATATAGTGAACGTAACCTGCCCTTGTTCGCCGTCACCCGCAGCGACCATAAGAGTGACATCAGCTTGCGTATATAGACGGCTGGGCGGGTCATAAATCGCGGAATGCGCTTTTATTCGCACGGTGCCGAGCAATGTGACCTGCGCTCCCGCGGCTTTGTCTGCGCCTTGCTGCAGCATTATCAGAACCAGCGGGTCCATAAGCGCGATAGTTTGCTCGCTAAACTGCGCTGGAACAAAGGACTTTTCCTCCAAGCTGTGAGGGTTTTCTATGTCATAGATGTCATCTCTCTGCACATAATAGGGCAGATTGCTAGACCACACATTTCCCGTGAGCTCGGTCTGCCCGCCGTTGCTGGCAGCGTAGTATGCTTGGATGATATCGCCGTCGTAAGTGAGTATCTGCCCGAAAGTTTCATCAACTGCGGCAATTGCCCGCGTATATTTGCTGGCATAGCCGTGGTAAACCTGGTCGGCTGAGGTGTCCAGAATGTCGTACGGGCGCAGTCGATATTTCGAACAGTTTGCCACCGCGTAGCCCCGCGCACAGACAGCCTGTGCTTTCAGCGACTCAATCGGAAAAGTGTTGCTCATCTCATAAGGCACAACGCCGTATAAATAGTGCTCTATCGGTAAAGTGTTGATGACACGAATGTCGCCGCCGCTGATGTCGAAAGTCATGTTACCGAGGTAAGTGCTTACTCCGTATCTGGAGTTAGTGAGCCTGATATACGAGGAAGTTCCGTCGTAGTCGCCGCTCATCAGCGTTATCGAAGACGCAGTAAAAGTGTTGCCGCCCGATGTGAGAAGCGGTCTGCTGCCAACCATCGATATAGTCAGCTCTCTGGACTCGAACTCAAAGCTCGGGTCCTCGTTGAGGTAGTATTCACCAATCAGCTCGATATCGACAGACTTATTGCCGTCTACCGAAAGAAGAACGCGCACATCGGTATAGTAAGCGGCGGCGTAAGCAGGGCCGGTGCCAATCAGCATTGCGACCGCCAGCACAAGGACGAGTATGAACGTTATAATTCTTTTGCTGTCTCTCAAAGTGTATCCTTTATAAGGAATTTGACGTATTATAATAATACAGTTTTGCCGGTGTGGCGTCAATGGGGGTGGGGGATTGTTAATATTTTGATGTTTAAAAAGGATAATGCAAGGAAAGCTAATAACACTATGCCTTTATGGACCAAGCAGGTTTTATCCGCCTTACAATGCTTAATTTACTTTTCCGGTAGTCCGATTATTGTTGAGTAAGCGTAGTATTCCTTGTCCGGGTCAGATGGATACTCATTATACGCTTTATATAAGAATATATCAAAGTCTTGATCTAAACCAACGAACACGTTCATCACTTCCTCATGAATTTGGTGAGCTTCCTGCCTTATCGCAGCAGCACTTTCCTCGCTGCCGTCAGCATCGAATTCAGTTAAATACATGAATACCGGGACAATATCCTGCTGTGTAACCTGAGAAGAAATTCCGAATACTTCAACACCCGAAGACTTAAGAGTAATGGGGAAGTCATAAGTGTTGTTTACCTCTTCGACCAATGCATTCATGTCATCCATTATTTCTGACTCATTGGTATACTGAAAGAAAGGAGCGGGGCGAATAATTAAACCTGAAGAATATGCGTACTGATAAGCTGATACGATACGACTTTCATTCTTCAAGCGTATTGCTTCGTTATACATATCATTTGCATCCATACCATAGAATTGGTAGTCTCCGAGATAAATAGTTTGAATCTCCCAATCCTCGTTGTTATTGTCATAAATAATAAAAAGCAGAGAGTCAATACATCCGTGCGGTATTAGAATAATTGATAGAAACATTTCACCTTTCCCGGTGAGTGAAAGAGAATAGTCATTATTATCTGAGAATATGACAACCGGGCTTGAAGAATTAAGGGTACTTATTTTCAAATGATATCTTTCAAAATAACGATAGTCAGCATCGTTTAATGCTTCTCGGAGCAGGTTAAAAAAAGATGGGTTCTTATCTATTTCCTGTCTTAGATCGCTTCTCAAGATGCTATTAAAAGTCTTATCATCTCCTGAGATAATGCTCTCAATCAACAGGTTATCAAGGGCTGCAATCTCGTCAACGACGCCCTTTTCAATTTCCTCGTTTTTATAATAGTTGGTAACGCTTCCGGTCCTGACACAAGAGGTACAGATAAGCACAGCAATGAGCAACAGTATTGAAAAGAGATAAGCTTTTTTCATAAATCCTCCAGATTGAAATTTGGAATTATTATCTCAAAAATTGCAGTAGATGTCAACCCAAAAGGTTAAATATGGCTATCGAAATTTAAATAGTCACTGACGCGCCAGTGGCACGTTTGTTTAACGCTCACGTTCGATTCCCTTAAATCTCATTCCAAAACAAAAAGCCACCACTAACGTGATGACTTTATATTTTGGAGCGGGTGATGAGAATCGCTCCGCAGGCTTGCAGCCTGCTATCACGGCTGCCTCGCTAAAAACGTGCCACTGGCACGTTTTCTTAACGCTCACGTTCGATTCTCTCGATTACATTCCAAACAGAAAAGCACCAGGACAAGCCTGATGCTTTTCTGTTTGGAGCGGGTGATGAGAATCGAACTCACATGGCCAGCTTGGGAAGCTGGAGCTCTACCACTGAGCTACACCCGCAAGGGTTATCGTATTATATCATGTTTGTGTGCGCTTGAGCAATGGCGGTTTACTTCGCGTAAACCATGTTTGCTATCCACATGCCGAGAAGTACGCCGCCTATGCTGAGCGACAGGTTGAGCACCATGTTGGCGATGGCCAGCCAAGTCTGCCCGCCCCCGAACATCTGCACAGTCTCCATGCTGAACGCCGACATGGTTGAGAGTCCGCCCAGCAGTCCGACGGTCAAAAACAGCTTGTGGTTTTCGGCAAGGTGCCAACGCGCGCCGGACGATGTGATGATGAATCCAATCAGGATTCCCGCGATTACGTTGGAAAGCAGTGTGCCGAGAGGAAACGCGCTACCGAAGACCAGCGTGCTTAATTTGCTAAGCCCGTACCGTGCGCATGCGCCAAAAAACGCGCCTGCTCCTACAAATACGAAACCCACTGCTATGACCTCAGCTTTCTGTATTCGTCAACAACCTTTGAAAGCAACTCTCCGTCTATACCGCTGTATTTCCTGACAGCTTCCTCTATACCGTTCTCGGCGATAAACTGCTGTATCTCGATTGCCGAAGTATCTTCGGGGTTGTCGAAGCAGTAGCCCGCTGCGATTGCTGATATGATGTTATCTGCGCCGAGCCCCTGCTCTATGCAATACAGCGCCGAGCCTGCCAGCCTGTCGATACTCTTGAGTTTTCTTATCGGGTCTCCACCGACTCTAGCGTTGGTGTCTTTGAGCACTCGGTTGCCAAAGCGGCGTATAAGGTCATAAACGTTGGCTTCGATCTCCTCGAATGGAATGCCGTAACCTTTGCTGAGAGCGGCAGCGGCGTCGAGCATTGCGGCCTTTGCCTTGCTTGCAATTTCCTCGTCTTCTGCCGACTCATACACAAACTCGTAGCCTTTCATCCAGCCAAAGTATGCACATATCGCGTGCCCCATGTTGTGCACAAACAGCTTGCGGCGAATATAGAAACCAAACGGTGAAAACGGCACTAAGTTATTGAGCGGCGGAATCTGTCCTCTGAACGCGTCCTTGTCGACAGGAAGCTCTTCGTACGGCTCTACGACCACGCGCAGTATATTGTCTCCGCGCATCTCGTCCGTCATCACAGGCACCATGCGCCCGATGGACGCTTCGACCAGCCCGACGCTGTCGCTGAGATACTCTCTCGTTTCGGGCAGCACCTTTTCCTCCAACATACCGCGAAGGTACTTGTCCGCGTCTATCAAGTTTTCGCAGATTATGATGTCAAATGGCGGTTTGCCTGCTTGTGCGCGCGCGTCAAGCCCCGCGGCGATGTTGTCAACAATGCGCGGTAGTATATTCACGCCGACGGCGGTCGCCATAATGTCCGCGTTTATGATCGCCTCTGTCACTGCGCTTTGGTCAAACCCACTTACAGCGCTTGCGTTTTTTACGATGACTTCGCTGTCGATTTCGTTGGACACGAGCCTTACGGGATACTCATTCTCCTCGTTCAGCTTGTCGATGACTTCTTGCACAACGTCGATAAACACAACATCCATGCCGGATTCAGAAAAAACCTTTCCGATAAACCCTCTGCCTATGTTGCCCGCGCCGTACATTACTGCGTTTTTCATTAAATGATGCTCCTTCGTTAGTGCCCTGTCGATTTGTATTAGCTCAAATATACCATTGCTTTGCGCGCGCTGTCAACGAGCTGGGAGAGCGCAGACACAAAGTTTTGCAAACAAAAAAAGACCGAATAATCGGCCCTTTCTTAAAGTTGCATCATCCGGGTGAGATAGCGTCTGTTGGGCAGCTGTCTACGCAGTCGCCACAGTCGGTGCAAGTTTTTGCATCGATAACATATTTGTCATCACCTTCAGAAATTGAGTTTGACGGGCATTCGCTCTCGCAAGCACCGCATGAAATACAATCGTCATTAATTACATATGCCATGGTTTTACCTCCGTTGTTTATTTACCTGTACATTGTAAACACAAAAGCTCAAAAATGCAAGTGTTATTCATTTTTTACGCATAACTGCTTATCTCATAAGCGGTATCGAGCATCGCCACGATGTTCTCCGGCGGCACGTTGCCCATTATATTATGCACTTGGCTGAACACGTATCCCGAATTTGGTTTGAATGTGCCGATCAGCTCGGCTGCGTTTCGTGACACCTCGTCGGCAGTCCCCGTGCCGAGCACATTCTGCGTGTCGCAGCCGCCGCCCCAAAAGCATATTTTGTCGCCGAATTCGCGCTTTAGCTCCGTGGGGTTCATGTTCTGCGCAGAAATCTGCACAGGGTCGAGCACGTCTATTCCGCAATCGATAAGGTGCGGTATAAGCGGCTTGATAGACCCGCAGGAGTGCAGGTGCACTTTGAGGTCGCTGTTTTCGTGCACAAAGCTGCAAAATCGTTTATAGTAGGGCAGCACCACATCCTCGTAGGCGGAGAGGCTGCACCAAGGACCTGTCTGTATTCCCATATCGTTAGCCATGTGCACCGACTGGACGTATCCGCCCATGCTGCTGATAACTTTCTTGACTTTGCTGATTGAAGACTCCAAAAGCAGTTCGTTTTGTGCTTTGATTTTCTCCGGGTCGGTCAGCATGTCGCAAAGCCATTTGGGCTCTACGCTGAAATAGCCGGGGAAGTCTTGCAGTATAATATAGTAGTCGGTTTCTTTATAAAGCTGTTCGGCATGTCTTGCCGTTTTCTCAATCAGCGCGTCTTCACCGATCCTATGCAAATCGGGCAGCAAACCGTCAAAGTAGTAGCTACCCTCGCGCATGGCCATTTTTCGCTCGCCGTGCTCGACAACCCACGACCTGTCATTCGTCAACTGCGGGTTTGCATTCGTTGGAATGATAAAGCTGTATTTGCCGCGCGGGTTCCACTTTGCTGTGGATGCCCAGCCGGGGTTAAGCGCAATGCAGTCGCAATGGAAACGCCGGCGTATGTCTTCGTCTACGTATGCCAAAAAGACTTTCATCATGTCGTTGATGCGTATGTTGTCGGTAGCAAGCCCAAGATACCGGAGCAGATTGTGATAAGCAAACGCGCTGATTCCCGTCGCTATAGTGCCGCCAAGATCAATCGGCATTCGGTCGACAGGCTCGTGATTGATGGCTCCTAATACGCGCTGTCGGGATGTCATGGTTTCGGTAATTTTCACTTGTAACCTCTTTTCGAGAAACGCCTGCCTCGCCGTCTTATAACCCGGGCAAGTCCTCGATGCGCACGATAATTGCGCCGTCGTTCCACATGCTGACAATGTGCCAATCGCTGTCGCCGAAGTCGGAGAGGATTTCCTCATCGCTGCCGTTCGGGCGAGAGAGGCAGCAGGTGCCTATGCCGTTGATGTTACGCGTATAGTACAAGTTGTTACTGTTCACGTTAAAGCCGGAGCACGCAAACTCCACAACCGTCTGCACTTCTTTCGTGCCGGACGGTATGCTGTGGATATACCCGGTGACGCTGTCGATAAAATACGCGTTGCCGTTGTCGATTTGCAGCATGCTTACGCTTTGCTCCAAGAACACTTTGGCGTCCGTGCCGTCCGTGTTAGCGCTGTAGATATATCCGTCTTGCGTGTTTACATAGTAAAGATTCTGCTCGTAAACGTTTAGCCAGCTCGCGTTCTCAATTCGCGAAAACCCGCGCGGATCGCCGTCAATCGTGCTGCTGTCAATCGCGCCGTCTTCGATGTAGAACATGTTATCATTGGCAATTTGCAGTTGCGCAACATTTTTATCGAGTACAAGTGATGGCCTCGGGTCAACGAGCGCTGTTTTATAAACGCCTTGTGGTGTGCAATAGTACAGAGTATCGCCAACGATGCTCATGTATAGCCCGCCCTCTTCCAGAACCATGCTGTTCTGCCCGGTCTCGGGGTTGCTGCGCACGATGCTGCCGACAGGGTACACGCCCTCGCCGGTGTACGTGAAAATCAGCTCGTCGCCGTACTGTACGCCAAACCCATAGTTTATGATGTTGCCCGTTGTTGTGCCGTTTATGATAGAGCTCGGTTCGGTTTCGGGTTCTTGCCCACCGATGCCAAGAAGCGAGCAGCCGCCAAGCGCCGCGGCGACAATAAGAAGGGCGAGAATTAAATATAGTTTTTTCATAAAAGCTCCTAAAAGTAAAAAATCCGGCGCTCGCAAAACCGCAAACACCGGATGATTTATTATTGGTTACGCTTTACCGTCACAGCCAAGCACGTTGGTCAGCTTGTTCATAACGAGGCCTTTGATAGCCGCTCTAGCCGGGCTTAGATACTGTCTTGGGTCAAAGTGTCCCGGGTTTTCTGCAAAGTACTTGCGGATTGTGCCCGTCATTGCCAAACGCAGGTCGCTGTCGATGTTGATTTTGCACACTGAGCTTTTTGCAGCTTGGCGAAGCATATCTTCGGGAACACCCATAGCTCCGGGCATGCTGCCGCCGTATTCGTTTATCATCTGCACGAACTCAGGAATAACGCTGGACGCGCCGTGAAGAACGATTGGGAATCCGGGAAGCTTTCTCTGCACTTCTTCGAGAATGTCGAACCGCAGTGACGGCTCGGACGTGAACTTGAAAGCACCGTGGCTTGTTCCGATAGCGATTGCGAGTGAGTCAACGCCTGTTTTGCTGACGAACTCTTCAACTTCTTCCGGGCGCGTGTATGAAGAGTCTTCAGCAGAAACGCTGATGTCGTCTTCAACGCCTGCAAGTCTTCCAAGCTCGGCTTCTACTACAACGCCGTGGTCGTGCGCGTACTGCACAACTCTCTTAGTCTCTTTGATGTTGTCTTCAAAACTGTGGTGGCTGCCGTCTATCATGACAGACGTGAACCCGCCGTCGATGCAAGACTTGCAAGTTTCGAATGTGTCGCCGTGGTCAAGGTGCAGACAAATTGGCAGACCTGTTTCTTCCAGTGCTGCGTCAACCAGCTTTCGAAGATACGTTGCGTTTGCATACGCTCTTGCGCCTTTTGATACCTGCAGAATCAGCGGTGCGTTAAGCTCCTGAGCAGCCTCTGTGATTCCTTGGATAATCTCCATGTTGTTTACGTTGAAAGCGCCGATTGCGTAACCGCCCTCGTAAGCTTTCTTGAACATTTGCGTTGATGTTACTAATGGCATAATATTTCCTCCTATATAAAATTAAAATCCTAAGATTTTGTCCACATTAAGTCATTGTATATTATAGCGTAAGTTCGCGTTTAATAAAAGCAAAACTTTGTCTGCAAGGGTTTTTATGTTGATGATTGGAAATTGAGCAAAGTAAAGCTACTCCTCCTCTTTGGGTGCGGGTGTGTACAGCGGCTCGCTAATCGGCACTTCGCCGGGGTTTAGTACGGGGCGCTCTTCGGGCAGCGGCGGGAAAATCATTTGGTCTTTGATGGCCTGTATTTGCTCGTCTTCCTCGCCCGCAATAACGTCAACTCTTGTTCCCGGAGCAATATAATAGGTAATCCACATGGCATCGGGCACATAAAGCCGGATGCACGCGTGCGAAGCTTGCGAGCCCATATCCTCATAGGTTTCCTCGATATAGTATTGCGCGTGTCGTTTCGTGTACAAAAGCGAGTGGAAATATGTCCTGCCGAATATACGCGTCCAGTATTGTCCGTATTGATTGAAGTTTACAAAGTGACCAAAGCGCACGTGTCTGCCCTCCAGCTCATAGCTGCCCAGCTTAGTGGGTGAGCGCTCTGCGCCGCTCGAGCAGCTCATGTACCGCACCGGCTTGGTATACTCGCCGTCCTCGTCCTTCTCGTACACAAGCACAAGCTGGTACTTGACGTTTATGACTACGTAATATGTGTCCGGCGGCGGTGGCTTTGGATAAGGGTCGCGAATACCGTTGTCGCCAACCAGCTCTTCAAACGTCATAGCCGTTGTTGGTGCATAATAGCTAAACGGTGTCGGCGTTGGTGTTGGCTCCGGCTCTGTTGTTTTTATTGGTGTCGGCACCGGCGTTGGCGAAGGCGAGGGCGTTGGCTCCGGTGTCGGTTCGGGTGTGGGCGTAATGATAACGACCTCAACCTCTTGCGCTGCCTCGGCACTGGAAACAGAATCAATAAGCGCGCAGGCGCCCATTGCGATGACGAGTGTTATGACAAGTAGTACAAAAACCGATTTCCTCATGTAGTCCACCTTTACCGATAATAGTGATATTGTTATATTTTAAACTATGATATTGTGTGCGTCAACATCAAATACGCTTTTGCTAATATGTTGCTCCTAGTCGGCAAATGCGATATAATGCATCCAAAGAGGTAGACATATATGAAAAAAGTTGTTGTGATAGATGCGCAGGGCGGCGGGCTAGGCGCGGCGGTTGTCAAAAAGCTCTGCGAAAAATACGAGGGACGCATTGACATACTTGCGCTTGGAACAAACGTGGTTGCTACATCCGCCATGAAAAAAAGCGGTGCAAAAGACTGCGCAACCGGTGAGAACGCGATTACATTCAATGTAAAAACCTGCGACATAATCATAGGCGGCGTTGGCATTATTGCGGCGAGCGGTATGCTTGGTGAGATTACGCCCGCGATGGCGAGGGCGATTGCTGAAAGCAGCGCTGCAAAAGTCCTCATACCCATTTCGAAATGCAGCATAACGATTGCGGGCACAAGCAGGCTTGACGCCAAAGAGCTGATCGACAGCGCCATTGCTAAGGTAGCGGAGCTAATTTAGCGGTGCTAATTTAGCGGAGCTAATCTAGCTGAGCAATTGTAGT
The DNA here is from genome assembly GCA_018648645.1 of Clostridia bacterium. GTDB lineage: Bacteria > Bacillota > Clostridia > Christensenellales > SZUA-584 > JABGQS01. The sequence goes on along the minus strand of JABGQS010000011.1, from coordinate 22,847 downwards.
TTTATTTAGGATATTTGAGTCGCACGCATTTGCAGCGTCGATGGTAGGCGCGATTACATAAATCATAACTGTGCAGTCGTACTCGCTGAAGTACTTGGCATACACCCTGCCGAAAAGTGTAGTCACTTCAAAGTCAATTTCAACCGTATCCATAGGTCTGCCGTATTGCAGATAAGGCAGCATATATCCATCGTAGTTGTGCGCAGCGCCGTTGCTGACCATCACCGCGTCTATGCGCGTCCAGCCGGTTGAGCCGGCATACGCAACATCTTCCTCAATCACAAAGTCGCCAATTTCAAACGTTTGGTTATCACACCCAAAATCGCGGATAACGAGCTTTGTATAGTCGTACTCTACCGCGAGGCTGACTTCACTAAGGTCGATACTTCCATCATCGTCAAACCCGAAAACGCCGCCATCCTCCTGCACAACATACGCGCCGTAGAACGAAGAGTATTTGTCGCTCTGCTTGTCGTACAGCGACGACGTTCTTTTGGTAAAGTCAAACGCGCCGAAGTTGTACATGATCGACATCTTGGCACCCTGCTTAGAGAACGAAGTAAACCCGCTTGCGTTGTATGTCATCACAAAAGGATACCAGCCACGACCGGACGGTATGTCGATCTCAAACTCGTTTTGGCGCATCACGCTTTGCTTTGCGTGGTCGTTTGAATAATAGCTCATCACAACCAGACTGCGCAGCGGGAAGTAGAACCACAGCAATGCCAGCGCGACCAGTATTAAGGATATTGCAACTACGGATTTTTTCATGTCGTTATTATATCATGCGCAATCACGCTTGCAAATAAAAACGCCAAAAAGTATAATGAAGAAAGCAATTGTGATGTAGAGGTGAATTTTGAGAGAGAACAAGAAAGTGCGTGTTGTCTGCGGTATGTCGGGCGGGGTAGACTCGGCAGTGGCGGCGCACGTGCTTAAAAAAGATGGATACGACGTTATCGGCGTGTTTATGAAAAACTGGCAGGACGACGGGCTGGGCTGCAACGCAGCAGAAGACTACGAAGATGTCAAAAGCGTATGCGGCAAAATTGACATACCTTATTATACAGTCAACTTCGAGCAGGAATACTACGACCGTGTGTTTACATATTTTTTGAGCGAGTATAAGCGGGGCAGAACGCCCAACCCCGATGTGCTGTGCAACGCCGAGATCAAGTTTGCGGCGTTTCTCGATTACGCAAAAATGATGGGCGCGGCGCATTTGGCGACAGGGCATTACGCGCGGCTAAGTGGCGAAGCAGATAAGCATCTTCTCAAAGCGGCGGACTTATCGAAGGATCAAACGTACTTTTTGTGCATGCTGACTCAGGAACAATTGAGCGGTTCGATGTTCCCAATCGGCAATATGCAAAAGTCGGATGTGAGAAAGATAGCAATGGAACTCGACCTGAACGTGGCGCAAAAGAAAGACTCTACCGGTATATGCTTCATCGGCGAAAGGAAGTTCCGAGATTTCTTGCAAGGCTTTTTGCCTGCGCAGCGCGGTGACATTAAAACACCGGAAGGCAAAGTTGTTGGTCAGCATCAAGGCGTTATATATTACACACTCGGTCAGCGCAGGGGGCTTGATATCGGCGGGCGAAATGACGGCACGGGCGAGCGTTGGTTCGTGGTGGACAAGGACGTGAAAAACAACGTGCTTATCGTCGAGCAGGGCGAAACGCAGAGGCTGTTCAGCAAAGCGTGCAAAGCCGTTGGAATGAACTATATCGCGGGGCGCCCGAGCGGCAGCTTTGAGTGCATGGCGAAGTTCAGATATCGCCAGCCCGACCAAAAGGTGACGGTCTCGCCAAGCGGTGAGGGTGAGCTGATCGAATTTAGTGAGCGCCAACGCGCGGTAACGCCCGGACAGTATGCCGTGCTTTATATGGAAGACGAGTGCCTTGGCGGCGGTGTGATAGACGAGGTAATATTTTAGGAGAGCAACATGAAGTATTTAGACAGCCCAAAGCAAATTATGCTGAGAAACGCAGAGACGCTTGTCTTGCGGCGGCCGAGTAAAAAGGACGCCCGGGACATGCTTGATTATTTAGGCATCGTTGGCGGCGAAAGCGACAACTTGCTGTTTGGCGCGGAAGGGCTGAAGCTGACAATAGAGCAGGAAATCGAGTATATTGGCAGAATGAACAGCGACGAGAACTCGTTGATGGTGCTTTCTTTTGTGGGCGATACGCTCGTGAGCATAGCGCAAATCAGCGCTTCCGACAAAGAGCGGATTGCGCACAACGCCGAAGTTGCCATCTCGGTGAGAAAATCGTACTGGCGGCTGGGCATCGGCGAAGCGGTAATGCGCGAGCTTATCTCGTATGCAAAACACCACAAGAACATCAGCATCGTTTCGCTCGGCGTGCGCGCAGTCAACCACGGTGCAAAAAAACTCTACGAGAAAATGGGCTTTGAGCAGGTTGGTGTGCACAAGGATTTCTTTAACGTAGACGGAAAGTTCTTCGACGAAATATTGATGGACATGCACATTGGCAGTCAGGAGTAATTATGCCATATAAACCATCCGGCAAAGAGGAAACGAAGTTTCTGGAAAACTACGATGCCTCAAAATACGAGAAGCCTTCTCTCGCGGCAGATGTTGCGCTGTTTGCTGTGGACTCCGGCAGCTTAAAGCTGCTGCTGATAGAACGCGGCGGGTTTCCGTACAAGGGATACTGGGCGCTGCCCGGCGGCTTTGTCGATATCGATGAGGACATCGCGGACGCGGCCAAGCGCGAGCTTAACGAAGAAACGGGTATAGACGTATCATATCTGGAGCAGGCGGCTGTGTGGGGAAAGCCAAACAGAGACCCTCGCCAGCGTGTGATCACGGTCAGTTTTGTCGCGCTGGTCGAGCTTGACAGTGTGAAAGCAAAGGCGGGCGATGATGCGTCGCAGGCAGAGTGGTTTGCAATAACCGATTACAAAAAAAGCGTCGGAGAAACCGACACACGAGTAACTTATACATTAAGAGGGAAAACCAACATCACCGCAGAGGTCGTTTTTCCGAATAATCGCATACAGGAAATCACAGCAGAGGAAAGCGGCGGTTTGGCATTTGACCATGCTGAATCGATAGCGGTCTCGGTGGAGCTGTTGAAGCGGCGAGCAGCCGAGATCGCGCAGTTTTCGCTGGAAAAGAGGCAAAGAGAACAAGCGGTGAGGGTAGTATTGAGTACTTAGTACAGACAAATGAAGCAGGATGGGGCGGTTATGAGTAGAAGATTGTTTATTGTTATATTTCTGGTTTTTTCTCTGTTGCTTAGCAGTTGCAGTTCTGCTGAGTTTGATGAGACAACACCAACACCTGCGGTTGAGGAAACCGAGCAGACAACAGCTCCAACTGTTGAAACTGATGAACAGATTCAAGAAACTGACGAAGAAGAGAGTTCTGTACTGACGCCTAGCTCCGAAGAACTTGCGAATACGGTAATTGACCTTGAGGAGTCTGAGAAAATCGATGCTATATCGTCAATGATGTTTGGAGCTTTTCCATTTAAACTTGACGAACCATGGGAAATGCAGATTAAATACGATTTTGAGAAAACAATAAATCCCGATGACTATTTTATTACCTTCGGGGATTTACAGTCGGATGATTTAAAAGAAATGCTCATGAAGCAAAGAAGCGACTTAGCTGTACGGTATATTGAGATGGTTCTAAATAGCAGCTTTGAGAACGAACCGCAAGCCTTTTCAGCGCTCGTGGATGAATATGAAAGAACAAAAGACGAGAAGCTATTTGGTCTGGTTTGCGAATATTTGCGATTCCTTCCTGTAAAGTCAAACGAAGCCCTGCATCGGCTGCGCATTAAGTATTACAAGCAGTTTTTTAAAGAGTTTTGGGATAGTGGATTTCTGGACGTGGAAGAAAAGACATTGTATTTAACCTTTGCGGGCGGATTGCTGAATAGTATGTATCATTACATAGAGCCTGCGGAAAGAATTGAATATATGTACATGATAGTCGATCTGTGTCCGTATGAGGACATTACTTTGACTATTCTATTTGCACATAGCAGAAATATGATTGATGATTATGAAGCAGGCAGGATTACTTTAAAAGACCTGCATAGGCATCTTGAGATTATGGATGATAATCTTGAAAAATATATTGTGCACTATAGTGTTGATTTAACAAATGCATATAAAGTAAGTATCTACATTTATGCAACGAAATTCAATCATGAGGCGATTTCAGAAAAATATTACGAATATATGCGTGAGTTAAATGGAGATGAGTTGGCTGCTGAACTAAAAGAAACTGTTGAAGCGATAGCTGAAAAAGACTGAAATGTTTTTCCGTTGTACCAATCTAACATCTCTTACTTTGTGTGCGATAGCTACTCCGGCTTTCCACAAACAAAACAATAACCGCGGTGCACGCATATGAGTCCATCGCAGGTGTCGCACGCCCACCGTATTTTCTCGTTTTCTACAAAATTTTCGATACCATGTTTTTTGATATAGTCCAAGTTTTCGAGCATGCTCATTTCGTAGTTCGTGCGATAGCGCTTGTCGAGCGCTTTGAGGCGCACGCACGGGTACACATCGCAGACATAGCAAAAGTCGGCGTCTTTGCCATCTCGTTTGTCGCAGTTGGCGATAATGCACTTTGCGCAATATTTGCTTTTTTCGCGAGTGTCGTCTCTGCAGCCGGAGCAGTGGTTTTTCTCGCGCTGGTGCGCCATACAAATGCCGCAGTTCATGCCGCACGGCGCAATCATAAAAGCATCCATTCGTGTTTCCATGAGGTTTCCTATCGCGCTGGTACATAGCGCTTTTTGTTTGCACATATGTTGTGGATTTATTATGTCATATCGAGTTTATACAGCCTTTTTGCGGGATACAAACGGCAGCGCGTTATAAACAGCGGCGCATGCAAACATCCCAAGGATGCTCCATCCGACACCGAGCGTGTCGGCCGAAGACAGCCATCTGCTCGGCAGAATGTACGACGCGTTTGAGATGAAACCTGCGGCGGGCAGGTCTACCAGCATTGCGCCAAGGAAGAGGTTGACTATCGTGATCAGCGATATCGTCAACATCAGCGTGGTTTTGTTTTTGATTTTTGACACGAGCGAAGATATGCCGCCGTATGAGACAAGATACAGCGCGAACAGTGCAAGTGCCGGCGCGATTGTGTCGAATTTGCCCGCGATGCCAAACGCGATGAGCGATGGAATCACGCAGGGGAGCAAGAACAGCGCGTCACCGAGCGAGAGCGCCATGCGGTGTGACTCGAGCGATACCGCGCGCGAGATGAGCCGCGCCGAAAAATCGATGTTGTTTTGTGCTGCCAGTCCCATAAGCATGTAGAAACACGCAAACGCTGCAAGAAGATACAGCGAAGTGTACGCCGCTTCTTCTATAGGCTTTGTTTCGTCCACGGGTATGTGGGTTGTGCCACTCAGCTGGCTAAGCGTCAAAATGGGCTCGTACTCGCCTTGCATCACCTTTGCAAACACTGCGTCATAATCGCTCTTGTCACCGTGCTCCAGCGCTATATTTGCGGTGTAGCACGCGATCCAAATCTCCATAGCTTTTCTGCCCACGCTCTCTGCAACAATCTCGAAAGCAGAGCTGTACGGAGAGCTAAGTATAACCAGCGATTCTTCGTACTCACCCGCTTTCATACTCTCTTCAAAGCCCTCTGGCACGATAAACACACCTTCAAGGTCGCCCGTTTGAAGTCGGCTTAATAGCGTTTGCTCGTCTTGATCCGACACCGACAACAGCTCGATACCCAGTACCTTTTCCTTCAGCAGCGCGGAGAACTCCGTATTATCCTCGTCAATCCAACCGATGGGCACCGGCGCGTCGGGAATGCTTAGCCCTATGAACGGGATAATCGCGATAGCAAGCCCCAGGCAAAGCGAAACAAGACCTCTCGCGGTGACGAGACACGTTTTCAGCCTATACAAAAATGTTCGCCCGAATATCCTCAAAGTCCTCTCCTTGTAAAGCGTTTAATGCTGATTGGCAAAAGCACCGCGATGTAAGCGATGAGTATTGCAAAATAAACTGCGATGTTGTCGACGCTTGCGTTAAACATGCCTGCTATGCTGAGCTTGAGCGCGGGCGAGAATGGGGTATAGTTCGATATGGCACGCAGCACCCCGGGCATGTACGCTGTCGGCACAATAATTCCGCCAAGCACAGCCAGCGCAAGTATCAGCGTAAGCGAAACGTATGCCGCGGATTTTGATAGCAGCCCGACCAGCATCATAGCGAGACTGACAAAAACGCAAAACAGCACGCCGCCTCCGATAATGAGCAGCGCGTTGCCCGCAAAGTATGCCAGGCGTCCGGTGAATGCGAGCAGCACAACCGACAGCACAGCGTATTGTATCAGCAGCAGTAAACTGCCCGACAGCCACCGCGATACAAAACATTTTATTGCAGAGCTGCCCGTAAGCAGCTGGCGGTGCACCAGCCCCGCCTGTGCATCGGCCGAAGTGATGCGCGCTATTGGCAAAGCTCCAAGCGCTACGAACAAAGCGAGCAGACTAGCGGCATAAAACTCTACCGGCAAAATATCGCTCAGCGGAGAAACATCGCGAGGTGAGTACAGACCGTCGATTGCCACAGCCTCGACAAAGAACTTGACCGAAGTATCGTAGAACACTTCGGTTGCGATTTGCTTGTCAGTCGGTGCCATGTTGTAATACAAATTGTTGACAGCATTTTGCGAAAAGTTGACAAGATCAAGCCCGGGCACCAAAGTTTCAAGCAGCAGCGCATTCTCCAGCGGCCTCTCTTCGTTGCCGTAATAGTTGATTGTTACTTGGCTGCCGATATAAAGATCGCTCTGCAAGCCCTCCGGTATGTGGATAAAAGCAACAGCGCCCTGCTTTATTGCGTCATGCCCCTCCTGCGCGGTATCGACAAACCTAACGTCAATAAGGTCTTTAACCGTGTCGCCGGCGAGAAGCGAATCTACTGCGATTTGTGTGCGCGCGCCGTCGTCTTCGTTGAGTATTACGATATGAAAATAGTCGAGCCGCACATCAGAAAAATACAGCGGCGCGATGGTAAGCGAAATAAGCAGCACCAGAACCAGCGGCGCCAATATCGTGACAATGATGGATGATTTGCTTTGCAGCAATCGTTTAAAGTCGATTGCAAATAGTTTTCTCATATTCACTCACAAGTGTTTGTTTCGATTTAAAAAAGCGGGCAACAGTAATAACTGCCGCCCGCTTCACATTTGTGCTAGAAAGGCAAGTCGAACGGAAGGTTGTTAAGCCCGTTCATCAAGTCGTCAATATCGCCCCAGTCTTGGTCGTATACATCGTTCCAGTCGTCGTCGTCCTCAATCGTCTCAAGGTCGCCAAACAGAACGTCGGCAGATACTGTGATATCGACTGATATCGTATCGGGAATACCAAGCATATACATGTTGACACCCTCGATGTCGATCGAAAGGTCTCCGCTAAACGCATACTCCGTGTTGCTGTCTTTCTCGATAGTTGTTTCGCCGGATATATCAACCGTTATTGCCATCTCTTCTGTATACTCGTCCTCGGGTATGGTGATTTCGATTTCCATATCAAACGTCATATCATCGCCGCTGTATACCAGTTCACCGAGCGCGCTTAGAACCTCGTCGCCGTCATATTCGGCAACGATGCTTGTGAATACTGTGTCGCTGCTAAACTCGGTTATAATGAGCGCTTCGACCTCTTCGTCTTCTGCTTCAATATAGAGGCCTATGCCGACATACTCGCCTTTATATTTGTAAACCGTCCAAGAGAACTCGAACTTTGGAATATCCTCATATTCATCTTCATCCATGTCCATCATATCGTCAAGGAGATCCTCGATGTCGATATCTTCTCCGGCGGCATCAGCGAGCGTGTCTACCAAAGCTTGCAAATCGTCAATCAACTCTTCGTTTGCTTCAAGGTTTTCGCCAAAGCCGGTCACGATGTCGTACAAGTCGTCCTCGTCAATCGTGGTTGTGATTGTGTTCATCTGCACTTCGTCGTCTTCCTTCGGGCTGTACACGTCCGCTGTGTCGTGCTCGGACAGATTGTCCGCAACGGCGGGTGCAAATTCGGTGATTACTCGCAGCAGCAGACCATCAAAGTCTTGGTCTTGCGACATTGAGGTTAGCGCAGCAATTCTGGCTTCGAGCGACATTTCGTCGCCGAGGTCGGCATCGGTATCAAGCTCTAGCGGCAGGCTGTACGCTTGACCAAACAAGCTTATAACCACTTCATCCTCAATCAAGTATAAATCTGCCGAGATGAAGCTCATTAAATTAAGTTGGAGCCCTAAATCGACAAAATCGTATTTGACTTTGAAGTCGGCACCGATTTGGTTGAAGCCCATGTCCAAAAGCCCAATCAACTCTGAATCGATTTCAATCTCACCGTCGATTTCAAACGCCTCGGTGTTAAGCCGGTCGACAAGCTCCTTGTGAGAAGCACCAACCACGCTTTCCTGCCGCGCTTCGAGAGAATCGATATAGTCGTATGCCGCCCAAACGCCCTCGTTGCCTGCGCGCCTGGGTCCAAAGACATCGAATATAAACAGCGCTGCGATAACAAGCCCAATGACGACTACTGCGACAATAAGCCATATCCACCACTTGCTCTTTTTCTTTTGCGGCGGAACGGGCGATCCCGTATACGGTTGATAAGCGGGCTGCCCCGTCTGCGGATCATAATTCTGCTGTGAGTTGAATGGAAATGGTTGTATAGGTTTCTCCGGGATGTTGTTGTTTTGATCACTCATAATATTGTTTCCTCCTATTAAGACGTATAGTAGCTGATGGCAGAGGATAAGCTGCCTGCATGCGCATCCTCGGCGAAGTTTAAATCGCCGTAATACGAGCATTGCCCATCTCTCAGCGCCAATAAACAATCAGCCAGAACGTGCAGTTCCTCTAGATAATGGCTGGTGAATATCAGCGTGATGCCTTCTTGTTTCATGCGCGAAAAGCTTTGCGCAAGTTTGCGCCGGTTTGCGACATCGACACCTGCAAGCGGTTCGTCCATGATAAGCAGCCTTGGGCTAAGCACCAGCGACGCGCCAATGTTAAGCCGTCGTTTCATGCCGCCCGAAAGCTTTTTAACCTTCTTTTTTTCTGCGCCCTTTAGATCAATTAAGTCTAGCACGCGCTCATAAACCTTTTTATCTTTGGTTTTCATCCAATAATACAGGTTGTCCTTTACCGTTAATTCCTGCATAAGCGCAATGCCCTGGGGCACGTAGCCCAAAATCTTGCGTGCCGACTTTGGGTGCGCGATGGCATCCACACCGCCGACAAAAAGGCTGCCGCTATCCGGCTTTGACGCGGTTGCCAAAATCTTTAGCAGCGTTGTTTTGCCTGCGCCGTTCTCGCCTACTATGGCGAGGCAGCTGCCCTGCGGAACATCTAGGCTGACACCCTTCAGGTATTCGATTTTCCCGTAGCTTTTTCTAAGACCTTGCGCAACCAGCATATGAAGAATCCCAATCCTATTTTATATTTTAAGCAATTTGCTAACCTGAAATTGTTAAATACAGTATAACATAGTCGGGCACGTAAAATCAAAGGAAATCCCGAATTCTGCGTGGCAAGAAGCGTTTGCACATCCGCAGTTATTGCCGTATAATGTGTGTAATAAAGGAAAGATATATTAAGGAGTTATATGAAGGAAAGATATAAAAGAAAACAGCTTTCTACAGTTTTTGGGATATTGATAACAGTCGGTTTGGTAGCAGCGATTTTGCTTTTGCACATGCTGATAACTGCGATTAATGAAGTGCTCAAAGTTTCGTTTATGGAATACATCGAATACGTGCTGTTTATTCTTGCCGGTATTGCGATTGTGCGCAAATGGATTACTGAGTACGAGTATGCGCTCGTTGACGACGAGCTGTTTGTGGATAGATACATCGGCAAGCGCCCGCGACGCCTGTTTGAAACAAAACTAAAACAAATCATATACATCGGCGATACGCTGCCGAGCGATTACAGCGGCAAGAAACAGCGCCTTACGTTTGCGGCAAAGCGAAAAGGTGTAGTTTATGTTGTGTACATAAAGGACGACGACAAAAAATGTGTGTTTTTCAGCCCGAGTGAGAAGATGCAGGACATTATCAAAGAGCGCATGGCAAAATAACGCAGCTATAGAATCAACGCAACCACAACGGCGACCACGAGCACGCTTGCGGCAACGATGCCAAACTTCTTTAGATATTTAAAGTCGCTGATTTCCAAAAAGATGCTTTTTCTCATACCGCCCCACGCGAGCGTATAGCGTTTTAGAACGCTCCATTTTGTGAACTCTATGCGCATCAATGCCAGCTCGCTTATCATAAACAGCACGGACATAATAAAAATTGTGACTGGCAGCGCGCCTATGCCGAGAATGGGTAGAACCAACGCTTTGCTGCTGTATCCGACGAGGTTCAGCTGTCCTCTAATCAGCAAGAAGAGCATATATGCGTACATCAAAAACGGAATCAGAAAAGCGACACCTGAGAGCAAAAAAGTAAACACGCCGATTGCGAACCTCGAGAGAAGGTCGGGTGTATAGTTGATAATTTCGCGCGTTTCTTCGAACGAGTAGTAGCGGTCTTTAGAAGAGCGGTCGCTCTCTATCGAGCGCAGTGCGGCAGACGTTTTTTTGTCCATAAACTTTATATCGCGCGTTTCCATAAGCGTAGCAAAATGCGACTCCTGCAAATTGAACATTTCGCCCGGCTTGAACTCGCTGATGTGAACTTTGTGGTATACCAATGTATACACTCTGCCTATCTCGAACTTGTTAAAAGAGAACGGTGTGCGCACGAGCAGCCGAAAAACACGCGGTGTTTCATCGCCGAGTGACCCCAGAGTCGTAAAATACAGCCGGTATCGGTTTGGGTTGTTGATACGCTCTTTAGAGAACAAAAGCATGTTTTCTCGTATTGTCTTTTTCATTGCACACTCCTTTTTGCCTATGTACTATTATCTCACACTTTTTTTCATTATTAAAGGGTTGCGGGAAAACATTTTGAGATATAAAATAAAGAAAGGAAAACAAACACAGGGAGGAAGACGCCTATGGAGCGCAAAACGCCGATTATGGACGCGATATATAGCGCGGCTAAGGACAGCAAAGCGCGGTTTTGTATGCCGGGTCACAAAGGCGACACGGGCTTTTTTGGCGGCGACATGCTCCGGTTCGACATAACCGAGCTGCCGGGCGTGGACAACCTTCTTGCACCAAGCGGAGTCATTAAGCAAAGCGAGCAGCTTCATGCCGACTTTATCGGCGCGGAGCAGGCGCACTATACAACTGGTGGTTCTACTGCCGGCGTGCATGCGATGCTGTCGCTGTTTGGCGGTAAAAAAGTGATATTTGCGCGAGGTGTGCATGCAAGCGTTGCGAACGCAATCGTCATGTTCGATATAAAGCCCGTTTATTTGCCATCGCAGGCGTGCGATTATCCAAGAGTCACAAGCACCGATGCAGTCAAAACTGCGCTTGGGCAGCACAAAGACGCGGTTGCTGTGTTCATCGTATACCCGAACTATTTTGGGCTGTGCTGCGATATCGCGGGCATTGCGAGGATAACGCACAAAGCGGGTATTCCGCTCGTGGTGGACGGCGCACATTCCGCGCATTTTGCGTATTCGGCTCTGCTGCCAATCTCGCCCGCCGATGCCGGTGCAGACATTTGGACGCAAAGCACGCACAAAACGCTGCCTGCGATGAACCAATGTGCCTGTGTTTGCGTGGGTAATACTTCGATGATAAGCGGCAGCCGGCTAAAGCGCGCGTTGACAAAGGTGCAGACGACCAGCCCGTCATATTTGCTGCTGGCTTCAATAGACTATGCGCACGCGTACATGCGCGATAAGGGAGAGCAAGAGCTGTTTGCTATCATCAGCATTGCGGACAAGTTTCGCATAATGGTAGACAAACTGCCGCGGCTCTCGTGTCCAAAGATTGCGATGGCGTTGGACGAGGATATTGATCCGCTAAAGCTTATAATCGATGTCAGCAAAACGGGCCTGAGTGGCATGACGGTCAGCAAGCGGTTGGCGGCGGTCGGTATCCATATCGAAGCTGCGGACACGAGCAACATATTGCTGCTGCTGAGTGTGGGCGACACTGCAGAGCAGCTTGACCTGCTGTATAAAGAGCTTTCGAGCATCGAGAAGACTTACGGTAAAAGCATCTATTTTTCGCCGTACAGCCTGCCGCCCGCAACAAAGTATTCGCAAAAGTTCAAGTTTTACGATAACATAGAAAAAGTCAGAGTAGAGCGCGCTGTCGGCAGACACTGCGCAAGCACGGTGTGCGTGTTTCCGCCCGCAGAGGTGGTCGTGCACTCGGGTCAGCTAATCTCGTTTGAGATGGCGGGCTATATATTAGAAGCAAAACGTCAAGGCTTTGATGTGTTTGGCATAGATGAAATGGGCATAGAGGTATATGAGGAGAACGTATGATAAACAACATCACGGGGTACGACATCAGCAAAGTTGACACGGTGTTTTTGGATCTTGACGGCACGGTGTCAAAATCGGGCACGAGCTGTAAAAACGGCGTGAAGTACATGTTTGACAAAATCGGATACAGGAAAATCAGCGAAACCGAGCTGAACATGTTTGTCGGTCCGACCATCAAAGTGCATTTGCGCGAGGAGTATGGGTTCGACGAAGCACAAGCGGCGGAAGCATATGTGTACTACAGAGAATATTACGACGGCATTGGTATTTTTGAAAGCTCGATGTATGACGGTATCGCAGACGCGATAGAGGACATGAGAGCTTCGGGAAAGACGGTGTATATCGCGACATTGAAGCCGGAGGATCAAGCTAAGCAGATTACTGAGATGTACGGCATCACGCACTTGTTCGCCGGCATTTTTGGCGCGAGGCACGATTTGAACATCATGCACAAGCAGAAAGTGCTGGATCGCGCGGTGCAGATTATCGGCGAGACGCCGAGAAATGCTGTGATGGTGGGGGACAGAAACCACGACGTGATTGCAGGACACCACATCGGATTTGGCACGGTCGGCGTGCTTTACGGATACGGGAGCTTTGACGAGTTGAATGACGCGGGATGCGATATTATCGTTGACAGCGTGACTGATTTAAGTACGTTACTTGGGAGGAAGAGTTAATGGCAGGATTATTTATTGCTTTTGAAGGCGCGGACGGTTGTGGTAAAAGCACGCAGCTGCGTTTTATGGCAGAGTTCTTGCGTGAGCAGGGCGTCGATGTAGTAAGCACGAGGGAGCCCGGTGGATGCCCTGTTTCAGAGCGCATACGCGACATCGTGCTGGACAGAGACATTGAGGACATGTCTGCGCAGACCGAAGCGCTGCTTTATGCCGCGGCAAGGGCACAGCACGTTTACGAGATAATCAAACCGGCGGTGGACGCAGGCAGGGTTGTGCTTTGCGACCGCTTCATGTACTCGTCGCTGGCGTACCAAGGCTATGGCAGACAGCTTGGCGTGGATGAAGTAAGGGCAATCAACGAGTTTGCCATCATGGGATATATGCCGGACATCACGGTGTTCATGAACTTTTCGCCCGAGCGCGCATTTGGTCGCATGAACGAGCTGAAAGAATACGACAGGATAGAAAAAGAGGACATGAGCTTTCACGAGCGCGTGTTTGAAGGGTTTCAGAAACTCGCAAAAAGTCCGGACATATTGGCGATAGACGCAAACGGTACTAAGTTTGAAACACACGAGGTTATAAAGCGTGCGCTGATGCCAACGTTTAAGCAGGCAGGTATACTCGATTGAGCAGCATATTGAAGCAGAGCTTTCTTGAGTCTGCAAATACCGGAAAAATACTCGGTGCATACTTGATAGTGTGCAAACGCAGCGAGGTTGCCCTAAAGCTTTGCGAGCTTTTTTTGACGCGGCTGTATTGCAAAAAAGGTGGCTGCGGCACTTGCGCGGACTGCAAAAAGGTGAAGGGCGGTCACGTAGATATTCTGCGATTGTCCGCGCCAAAGGTGGACGAGTTTCGCGATGCGATTGGCTTCGTTTCGCAAAAGGCGGTCGACGGCGTATACAAAACGATCGTGGTCGAAAAAGCGGACGACATGAACCCTTCTGCCGCAAACAGCATGCTAAAGACGCTGGAGTCGCCGCCGCGCGACAGCGTGATACTGCTAAGCTCGCGCTCGGTAGCCGGTGTGCTGCCGACAATCGCCAGCCGATGCGCTATCGTGCACTTAACGCCGGATGAGGACTTTACTCAGCAAATCATGCGGGAACTGGATATTGATGATACGAGTGCTCGTGTGCTGAAAGATTTGTCGGGCGGATTTGCTGATGAAGCGGTGCGTATATATAATGATAAGGCGTTTATGAAATTGAGGAGCGAGACGATAGAGCACACGCACAAGCTAATCAATCAAAAAAGCAGCGCAATCAGCGCAACCGCCGATTTCCTGGAAAGCGGTAAGGAACGTATCGCCGATGTAGTTGGCGTCATGCAGTCGTTTTTGCACGATATATCGGTGCAGCAGAAAACGCGCAATCCCGCGCTTATCGCAAACCTCGATTGGCGCAGCGAAATAGAGCGGAATGCCTCGCACTTTACAAGCGGCGCAATTAGTAATATGATAAGGGTTATACTTGAAGCAGAGAGAAGGTTTTTGATCCCGGTCAACTTTAGGCTGGCCGCTGAGAAAATGCTTTTTGATATACTGGAGGAGCGAAACAGATGGAAAAAGTAATCGGAGTAAGATTTAAACGGGTAGGAAAAATTTATTATTTTACACCCGGAAGTATAGTTTTTAAGAAAGGCGATTTTGCTATAGTAGAGACTTCGAAAGGCACGGAATACGGCGAGGTTGTTATTGACAGCAAAGAGGTAAACGAAAAAGACCTTGTAGCACCGCTGAAAAAAGTTGTGCGGCGCGCCAACAGCAAAGACGAGAAAAAGATAGAAGACAACAAGCGAAAGCAAGCGGGCGCGTTTAAAACGTGCCAGGAGAAAATCGCAAATCACGGGCTTGATATGAAGCTTGTTGACGTAGAGCACACGTTTGACAACAGCAGGATTGTATTCTATTTTACAGCAGACGGGCGTGTCGATTTTAGGGAGCTTGTCAAAGATTTAGCGGGTGTGTTTAAAACGCGTATTGAGCTAAGACAAATTGGCGTTAGGGACGAAGCAAAAATGCTTGGGGGTCTTGGACCCTGCGGGCGAGAGTGCTGCTGTTCATATTTCCTTGGCGACTTTAACCCGGTGTCAATAAAGATGGCAAAAGAGCAGAATCTGTCGCTATCGCCCACCAAGATAAGCGGGCTGTGCGGAAGGCTGATGTGCTGCCTTAACTATGAGCACGAGCATTACAAGGAAACGAAACGCCGCATGCCAAGGCAAGGCAGCACGGTGGAAACACCAAACGGCAATGGCGTGGTACTCGACAACAACGCAATTACAGAAAAGGTGCGTGTGAAAATCGTCCTGCCGGACGAAAGCTACGATATAGAGTCGTTTGACCTGGCTGATATTGTTGTAATCAAAAGCGCTGCAAGGCCGCAGGGCAAAGGAAAAGGAAAGCAGCAAGGCAAGGGACAAGGAAAGCAGCAAGGCAACCCGCAAGACAAGCCGCAGTGCAATGGCGGGTGCGGCGGCAATGACAAACCGTGCGGCAAGCACCAAGGCGAGGCCGGCGAGGACGAAGCTGCGCAAGCAAATCCCGCGGATAGCAAGAGCGGTGATAATAAAGCCGACGATATTAGTAGTGGCGATAGCAATGCCGCTAATGAAAAGAATGGCGGCAGCAACGCAGACAATAATAACGGTGACAAAACCGGCAATAAGCCGGATGAAAACAGCCACGAAAAGGACGTAAAAGAGCCTTTAGAGTAGCGGAAAATATTGCGGTATATTATTTAAAAAGCCGTGTATTTTTCTCTTGCTTTTTGCACGGCTGCGTGTTAGAATACTCGTGCTGTAGATTTTTAGGAGGTAGTAATGGACGTTTTAGTACTTGTAATAGAAATAGTACTTTGTTTATTCGCACTGTTCATGATTGCGGTCGTGTTGTTGCAATCGGGCAAGTCGGCAGGTCTTTCAGGAGACATCGGCGGCGCTGCAGAGCAGTTTATGGGAAAGAGCAAGGCTAAGAGTTATGAAGGAACGCTTAAGACACTAACGAAAGTTGTTGCGATTGGTATTATGCTGCTGGCCATTGGGCTGGTTGTCATTCAGGTGTATTTTATGCCAAGTACCGACGAAGTGGGTTTACCTGAAGCGACACCGGCTGTGCAGCAGACGGTAGTGCCGGAAGATTTAGTTATGCCGGACGAGCCTGCTGAGGAAGCCACCGAGTAGCGAATTTTACTAATGAGTGTTAAACGCCTTTCGTAAATCTGCGGAAGGCGTTTTATATTGCCGTGGTTTAGGTGAGCAGAGCAGGCAACGCTCGCGAATCTGCGCGATGTAAACAATTAGAGACAAATACCGATTTTGTGTATATATTGCATAAACAGGTGTATAATAGAAGGAGAGAAACAGGACAGGAATATGGAAGGAAACAAATTGGAAATAAGAGAACACATATTGGCAGTACTTGCCGATAATAAAAACAAAATAGAGTTTGAGACGCTGCTTAAGGGCACGGAAGAGAAACCGGGCAGCGTTAGGGAAGCTGTGCGCGCGCTGATTAGCGAAGGCAAAGTGATGAGCAGCAAGAATGGCAAACTGTTTTTGCCGGGCAGCTTTGGCATGTTTACGGGCAGGCTCGAAGTAAAACGACTTGGGTTTGCATTCCTGCTGGACGAGGACGGCGACATATTTGTTAGCGCGGATAACAAAGCGGGCGCGATGAACGGCGATTTGGTTGCTGTGAGGATGCTTAGCGGTAAGCAGACGCACCGCAAGCGCGAAGGCAAAGTTGTGCAAATTCTCGGCAGCGAAGAGCGCCGTGTGGTTGGGCTGCTTTCGGGCAAGTTTATAGTGCCGGACGACGAGCGTATGGACGATGTATATGTGCCAAAGAAGTATATGAGCGGCGCAAAGAGCGGTCAAAAGGTAGTCGCGGCGATAGTTAAGCGTGCGGCGGGCGATAAAAGCCCTGAGGGTAAAATAGTCGAGGTGCTTGGCGACGCGGGCGTTAACAGCGTTGAGATTCTAAGCTATATCAAGCGGTTCGATTTGCCGGAGGATTTCAGCCAAGAGGTTGAGTACGAAGCAAAGGCTGCGGCGCAGCGCAAGATGAGCAGCAAGGGCAGACTCGATTTGCGCAAGCAGACGGTGTTCACCATTGATGGGGAGAGCGCAAAGGACCTTGACGATGCGGTGTCTATCAAAAAGTTGCCGCAAGGCTATGAGCTGGGTGTGCACATTGCCGATGTCGCGCATTATGTGCTTGAGGGCACAAAGCTCGACAAGGAAGCGCAGGAGCGGGGCACAAGCGTGTATCTCGCAGATTTCGTGATACCGATGCTCCCAAAATCGCTGAGCAACGGAATATGCTCGCTGACGCAAGGCGAAGACAGATTGACGCTGTCGTGCATCATGACGATAGAGGAAGACGGGCGAATCAGCCACAGCAAAATCAGCGAAAGCGTGATACGCAGCAAGCACCGCATGACGTACAACGATGTGAACGCTATATTTGATGGGCAGGACAAAAAGCTGCAAAAGAAGTATAAGGATATTGTTGGTGAACTAAAGCACATGAAGCGGTTGGCGAAAATCATGCGCAAGCGCCGCGAAGTCAAAGGCAGCATCGATTTTGAGCTTAACGAAACCGAGTTTAAGTACGACGCGGACGGGCACGTGATCGACCTGTTGCCGCGCGAGCGTGGCGTTGCAGAACGATTGATCGAAGAGTTTATGCTGGCGGCAAACCGAACAGTGGCCGAAGAGTATTTTTGGCGTGAGATACCGTTTGTGTACCGCGTTCACGAAAAGCCGGACGAGGACAAGATGAAAGCGTTTGGGCTGCTGTGCAGTAACCTCGGTTACCGCATCAAAGGCAAGCTCGAGAACGTGCACCCTAAGATGCTGCAAAAGGTGCTCTCTGACCTTAAGGGCACACCGCACGAGAACATCATAAATCAGATTATGCTGCGGTCGCTCAAAAAGGCGGAGTATCTAAGCGAGTGCAATGGGCACTTTGGACTCAGTTTCGAGTACTATTGTCACTTCACGTCGCCGATAAGGCGATATCCGGACCTTGCCGCACACCGCATTATCAAGCACGACATCGGCGGAAGACTGACGCTTAAGTACTTAGAAGAGCTTGACGCCAAGATAGACGAGATATGCAAAAACAGCAGCCTTAGAGAGCGCGCGGCTATGCAGGCAGAGCGTCAGGTGGACGACATGAAGAAGGCCGAATACATGATGGGCAAAGAGGGCAGAGTGTACGACGGCGTGGTCAGCGGCGTGATGCGAAACGTGATTTTTGTCGAGCTTGACAACACTGTTGAGGGTGTGATACCCTTATCTTCCTTAAGCGGCGACTACTACGTTTTTGACGAGAATAACTACTGCGTTGTGGGCGAGCGAACGGGCAAAAGAATCAGCCTTGGTGACGAGAAAAAGATCAGGGTTGTCGGTGTCAGTGTGTTCCCGCCAAGGATAGAGTTTGAGCCGGCAAAGTAGAAAAGGAGTGGTTTTTTGGACAACGTGAAAATACTGACTAAAAACAAAAAAGCACGCCACGAGTATTTTATCGAAGAGACTTACGAGGCGGGTCTTGCGCTTAAAGGCAGCGAGGTCAAGTCGATTAGGGCCGGCATGGCTAACATAAAAGAGGCGTATGTGCGCGTAGCAGCGGGCGAAGTGGAGATCATCGGTATGCACATCAGCCCATATGAGAAAGGCAGCACGTTCAACCTTGATCCGATAAGGACACGCAAACTGCTGCTGCACAAGAAAGAGATTATAAAGCTGACCTCTTCGGTTGCGCAAAAGGGTCTCACGCTTGTACCATTAACCCTGTACTTGAAAAAGGGGTTGGTCAAGCTGGAGGTCGGCGTAGCGCGGGGTAAAAAGCTATATGATAAGCGTCAAGATATCAAAGCACGTGACGCACAGAGACAACAGGATATTGCCAGCAAGATGTCGCGGTAGTATCGGAAACAGGTAACACTTTCGTGGGGGCGTATTTGGCTTTCGACGGGGGTTTGTCGGAGCTTAATAAGCGGGTCGCAGTCCCGGAAGCTGCGTTAAAAGTCCGGACCTAATTTTAGTTGCAGATAATTCTGAACTAACTTACGCTGCTGCCTAAGCAGTAGTGTTTGTGTCTTGCCGGCGGCACCCTAATCGCCGGATCCAAGGCATCAAAAGCTAGGGGAACTGTCTATGCTAAGCTTTGCGCATAGAATGGATTTATGAAGCTACTGCATAGCGTGCATTGTATAGCGAGCTGGCTGTGTGGGAAATCTAATTGCTATACTACACTCGTAGAAAGTTAGGCACCGGAACTCTCGGACAGGGGTTCGACTCCCCTCGCCTCCACCAAACAAAAGTAGTTAGATAATTAGTCTAACTACTTTTCTTATTGCTTAAAACGCCTATATGAAAGGCTTTTAGCTGAATTATTTGTAATTTAGACTCTTTAAAATTTTAAAGAGATTAATAGAATATTACTGACTTATACGGTATTCTGAAATAAAATATGCCACGAAATATGCCACGACCTTGTTTATTAACTAATAGTATGGTATTTTATTAGTAGAAACATAAGGAGGAAACACAATGGCAGGAAAAGCAGAGAAGCTAAACAGCGGTAATTATAGAGTTAGAACATCTTATGTAAATGAAACTGGTAAGCAAATATCTAAAGGTTTTACAGCAAGCACAGCAAAAGAAGCTAAGTTCCTTGCTATGCAATTTGAGGTAGACCACAAGCACAAAGCAAGACCAGAGAATGTTTCTTTTAAAGATGCCATAGAAAGCTTTTTAAGCAATAGAGAGAACGTGCTAAGTGTTTCTACTGTAGTTGGTTATCAACAGCTTAAAAGGAACGCTTACGCTTCTATAATTGATATGCGGGTGGGGTTGATAACTAAAGAGAAGGTACAGAAGGTTATTAATGAATATGCTAAAGACCATGCACCAAAATCAGTTAGAAATGCTTTAGGATTTCTTTCATCTGTATTGAGAGAATATCATAGTGGATTGAAGATAGATGGCATTATTCTTCCTAAGAAAAAGAAGGTTGAGATAATAATACCAACAACTGATGAAGTAGAAAGAATACTTCAAGAAACCAAAGGCACTGATATGTATTTACCAGTGATGCTTGGTGCTATGTTGGGTATGCGTAGAAGTGAGATATTCGCTTTAACTTGGAGTGATATAGATTTAAAAAAGAAGATGGTAACAATAGACAAGGCTGTGGTGAAAGATGTTACTGGTGCTTATGTTATTAAGGGAACTAAGACAACCAGTAGTGAACGCAAGTTAGCTTTGCTTGATAGTATAGTTGATGAACTAAAGGAAAAAGACAAAGATGAACCACTACTCGCAATGGGAGTTAACGCTTTCTCACAACGCTATAGGCGGCTGTGTAAGCGGGTAGATGCACCAACAAGCTTTCATACATTGCGGCACTACAACGCTTCTGTAATGCTATCAGAGGGAGTTCCAAATCGATATGCACAAGACCGATTAGGACACGCTACAGACGATATGCTAAAGAAAGTTTATCAACATATATTTGATGATAAGAATACTACAGTTAATCTAATCATAGAAGATTTCTTTAAGGCGAATATCAAGGTAAAATAAAAGGTGGTAATCACCACCTTTACATTTACATAAAATTTACTATTTCTTTTTGTGTGAAGTGTAATACTTCAAAGAGTGTGCTTAGTTCACCTTTTCTAAAACTATTGGGATTCTTAAATCTTGCATAAAGTGTAGTATCTGATACTGACAGCTTAATTGCTAAATCTTCTTTTGTATAACCATGTAACACTAACTTCTTTGTAAGTTCAGCCTTAATCTTAGTCACTTCGCTTATTTGCAACGCTGCCAATATCATCACCACCTTTCTACTTTAGCTATCTCTATGCAGATGCTTGCTCTAACTGTATCTGCTTGAACATACTAACCATTGAAGCTTTCTTAGCGTTACTCTTTGCTTTGAACAACTCTGGAAAGTATCTCTTAGCAAACTCTGAACGAAATGCGGCAAAGTACTTTCTATCACCCTTTTCTGCTACAAGTGCTTCACTTCGTTCAATCATCCAATCTTGCTCTACCTTTGGTGCTTCAGCGAAGAATTCTTCGGTGAACTTCCTGCTTATATCCAACACTTTGGTTATCTCTTTTGCCTCAACTACCTCATTACTTACTACTTCATTAACACTGTCGTTTACTGCACCCTCTGACGCTCTTTTAATCATTTCGTTCTTTGTCATATTCTTAACTCGTTTCTGCCTTTCGGCTATTTTTATTTGATGTGCTTGCAAGCTTTATCATGTACTAATTATAACATATGGCTGTATAGAAGTAAATAAGGGTAGAAACTGGGGTGGGTTGTCTGAAAACATATATAAGCTATGAATTACTCGTTAATACTCGTGATAGCTAAAGGTTTCAAGGTGGCTCTAACGTCTAACAATTACTGTTAAGAGGTAACGAAGTATTGATAAACGATAAATGCCATTGATTAATTCAAATTTGAAGCCTGATTTAAAGGCATATCCCACCTTTTTTCATTTCTTCTTTAATTATCATTTAATACATTAGATGAGGAATACTATTAATTAACTAAAAATTCGCTGAAAATCCTATATAAAATACCTAATAAAGCTACTTAACTTATGAAGGGATTAAATAACCTTTTAATTGATGGAAAGATTTTTTTAGCCATAGTCTTTCCTTCTTTTCTTTTCAAATTAAAAAGTAAGACGAATAGAGAGTAGCTACTCTATCTTATGTGGCAACCTGCCGCCACTGTCTTACTTTTATATTAAGGCAGGTAAATAATTTATAAGGCAGGTAAATGTTATGAGTAATGAAGAAAGAATATCTTTTGTGTGCTATCCAACTTTTCTTGATGCAGTAGAAATGTTGCCACAAGAACTACAAGGTGAAGCGGCATTAGCAATACTAAAGCTTGGTATTAATGGTGAATGGGTAGAAGGTGATTATGCAATCAATATGATGCTAACACTAATTGCACCAAACATTAAAGCGGCAAAAGGAAGATACGTAGCCGCAGTTGAAAATGGAAAGAAGGGCGGCAGACCAGCAAAGGTAGACAAAGAAAGAGTTAAAGAATTGTTCCTTGAAGGAATGTCTAACTCAGATATTGCGGCAGAGTGCGGTTGTACTGCTGACTATATACGCAAATTAACACAATCTCTAAAATTGCAGAAAAACCAGAAAAACTTTGGTTATTCTGGTTATAACCTTGATATAGATAAGGATAATAATAAAGATAATAATACTAATATAAATGATAATAGCAATAACAATAATAAGAAGAAGATAGATGGCTATCCATCTTCCAAAGACACTGACAAAGAGGAAGTGAGGGAACAGCTACTTGAGTTAGGCTTTGAAGAATATTGGATAAATGTTGCTTTTGCATCAAAGCCGCAACAAGTTTGGGATAAGCATGGATATGGATTACTGTTCAGACATGATTATCAATTAGAGGTTAATGATATTGTTGATTGGGCAGGTTGGGAGTTCAACCCTGACGGTTCATTAATTAAGTATGATACAAGCAAAAATGAATATGAAGGGTGGAATAATTAATATGCAAGATAGCTTAATACTCAATTATAATTTAGAATTTGAAGATGAGATTTTGGGCATTTTTATAGGTTTCTATATATGGAAACCTACAAATTTACCCAAATTGCATAGATAGATGTTTGAGATGAAGCAATTATTGACAATAT
>JABGQS010000010.1 GCA_018648645.1 Clostridia bacterium | reverse complement strand
ATATGATGGTTTAAATGATCGATTGTTTTCTTTTAGATGATCATATATTACTGCGCTAGTTATATCAGCGTGAGCAGTAATCATGACCAATATACTATCTCTGTATGGTTCCATAATCTTAGCTCGGGTTTTGGTTGATTTGAGGTATCCAGCATACGCAATCTCATCCATATCCCAATACTTGTGTACTGTTTTAACATCAATATTTAATTCATTAGCCGCTCTTAATTTCTTGTAACCTAATGCTTTTAGTTCCTTTATCTTTGCAAACATATTTGTCCCCGTCATTTCCGCCCTCCCAAGTGTTTATGTAAGATATATTCTACATCTCTCAGCGCGCCTTCGCTATGCGAAGGCAATAACCACTTGTTAAAGCTTATTTATTATTTTATACTAGGGAATTTTGTTTGCCATACATTGTCCATTTTAGTTTACCAGTTACAGCCAGAACAAGCGAAGAACGAAGCCGAGGCTAAAAAAAGATGGCACGGTATCGTTATTTTCGGCAAAGGTGTTCTGTGCGGACTGCGGCGCAAAGATGACGTTTCAGCTTGCAAAGAACAAGACTGGCGAGTATGCGCGGTATCGGTGCAGCACGTACAGCAATCAGGGTAAGACGGCGTGCAGCTTTCATGCAATCAGCGAAGCAGAACTGAAACTTATCGTACTCAGCGAGATTCAGAAGTTTTCCAAAATTGCGGTCAATTATGCAGGTGCATTGCTTGAAAAGCTATTTGAGATAAACGACAGAATGAAGTCTAGAAGTGGTATGTTGATTGAAAAACAGCTACAAAAGGTCGAACGCGAGTTGCAGGGTATCGTTCCAAAGACAGACGCTTTACTTGAACAACTGCTGAACGGCAACGTTTCCGAAGCGATGTTTAAGAAACTGATGAGCGGCTACGAAGTCAAGCAGGAGCAGCTTTCGAAAAAGCGTATTGATCTAAAAGCGAAGTTAAGCTCAGTTAGGGATGATACCGGACACATACAGGACATCGTTGAGAAGTTTAAAGTGAGAAACTATATTGAAACTCTTGATAGAGAAACAGTGGTCGAGCTGATAGACCACATTGAGGTTTTCAAGAAGGAAAAAGCTGATATTGGTTACATCCAGCGAATTGATATCTACTTCAACTTCATTGGAAAGATCGATGATGCCGATTTTGAGAATCTTCAGGATTACATGTCGGACAAAGTAATAAAAGACATTTCACCCAAGGAGCAGGTAGGATAATCCGCTAAAAAAAAGTCACAAGGCACGAATGTACCTTGTGACGGTGGCGGAGAAGGTGGGATTCGAACCCACGGATGCGCTAACATCACCAGTTTTCAAGACTGGCACCATCAACCAAACTCGGACACCTCTCCATATTCACTTTTTACAAGCAATTGCTAGTATAGCAAACATGCGGCGCGCTCGTCAAGCCAAAACGCCAAGGTTTCGGCATTCTTTTCGCAGTTTTCCTGTCGTGCCTATATCGCGCTGCCGTCCCGCTCACCGTGCTCTGCCGCAATCGTCTTGCCAAAGTGCTTAATCTGCCGTATGAAATCCTGCTTCTCCTTCTCGCTAAATCCGCCCAACAGCTCTTTCAAATACGCCATGTGCTTATCGTCCACGCGCTGGTATGCCTCGCGCCCCTTCTGAGTAATCTGCACCCAAAACACGCGCCGGTCGTCTTCATCCTGCTTTTTCACCACGTACCCGTGCCGTTTCAGCTTGCTCACCGCGTGCGTCACCGTACCGCTCGTAATCACAGCCGCCTCGCACAGTTTTTGTACCTTGTCTCTGCCCGCGTCGTTCAAATGCGCCAATATCAAATAATGGCTGGTCGGCATATTGAGGCTCTCAAGGTTTTTCCCCAACCTGCTCATAAACACATAATTAAGGCGACTCAGCACCACCATCAGCTTCACATTCGTTGTCATATCTCGCTCCACTCTCAGCTCGTTTGCTTATCGCTGCTTTATAAACGTGCGTTTTTCCAGCTCGTCAAACGCCGTTTGCAGCTCCTCGCGCGTGTTCATTACAATCGGTCCGCCCCACGCAATCGGTTCATTAAGCGGTCGTCCCTGCGCAAATATAAACTCCATCGGCTCACTCGCGCTGACTTCGATCTGCCCCGCGTCCAGCGTATACCCTGCTGTTGCGCCCACGTCCTGCCCGTCAATGCTCCCGCTTCCTTCAAACACAAACATGAACCCGTTCTCCTGCGCACCGCGCTCCAGCGTAATGCTTTTGCCCGCGTCCAGCGACACATGCAGCATGGTCACGTCAAGGCTCGCTTTGTCAATCGGCCCCGTAACGCCGTCGTAACGCCCGCTTATCACCCGCACAACGCTGCCGGTTTCGCTAACCGACTTCATCTCGCCGTTGTTGATATACTGATACTCCGGGCTTTTCATCTTGTCCTTTTGCGGCAGGTTCAGCCAAAACTGAAATCCTTGATACCCGTCCTTGCTGGTCTGTGGCATCTCTTGGTGATATATACCGCTGCCCGCGCTCATCCATTGCAGCTCGCCCGCGCTTATCACGCCATTGTTACCCATGCTGTCCTCGTGCATGCCGCTTCCTCGGAGGAAATACGTAATAGTCTCGATTCCTCTGTGCGGATGCCACGGAAACCCGGGGGAGTCGCTCGCCTCTTTCGTCTCGAAATAATCCAGCATCAAAAACGGGTCAAACTGCGTCGTTTCGCCGTGTCCAAACACACGATTCACCAACACTCCCGCACCTTCCATCACCGGTTTTGCTCTATACTCGCTTATTATCTTAGACATTATTTTCACTTCCTTCATAGTTTATCTTGACATCAAGATACATATATAATAGCACAAAACTATCTTGACATCAAGATAAAAACCGAGTTTCTCGGATACTCCAAAAAACCACAAATATTTTGCATCACAGCTTTTACAAATGACAAAACTATTCACACCGATACCACAAAAAACCGCAAAATTGTACAATACCTCGGCGAAATCAGTCGCTATACTAAGTACAAAGAATATCGATTGGAGAAATAATGACAGGAAAAGAACTCGTATTAGATGCGATTTACAGTAAGGAAACGGAAAGAACACCTTGGGTGCCTTTTGTAGGCTGTCACGCCGCAAAGCTGATAGGTGTTAGCGCAAAGGATTTTTTCAGGAGCGAAGACCTCATGGTGGAGGGCGTCCTCAAAGCAAATGAAGAGTACAGACCGGACGGACTTCCGGCACTGTTTGACCTGCAGATAGAAGCAGAAGCGCTTGGCTGCGGGCTTCGTTGGGCACACGACAACCCGGCTTCTGTTTATTCTCACGTATTGAAAGAAGGCAAAACGATTGCCGACCTAAAACTGCCAACAGAAAAAGACGGCAGATTTCCGATTATATTGGCAGCAATGAAGCGCATATACGCAGCATTGCCGGACATAGCGATTTACGCACTTATAACAGGACCGTTCACTTTGGCGCTCCATCTTATGGGTACAGACATTTTCTTTGCCATGTACGACGATCCCGAAAGCATGCACGAGCTGATGCAGTTTTGCACAGACGTTGCCAAGAAGACGACCGACATGTACACGGATGCCGGCTGTGATATCGTAGCGGTTGTAGACCCGATGACATCGCAGATATCTGCTGACACGTTTGCAGAGTTCGTAACGCCGTACGGCAAGCAGGTATTCGAGCATATCCGAAGCAAAGGGAAACCGGGATCGTTTTTTGTTTGCGGCAACGCAAAAAACAACATTGAAGAAATGTGTCGCTGCGGGCCCGAAAACGTTTCAATCGATGAGAACATACCGCTCGACTACGTGCGTGACATTTGTCTGCCAAAAGGAATCTCGTTCGGCGGCAACATAAAGCTCACCGTTACAATGTTGTTTGGCACACCGGCCGACAACATTCACGACGCGGACAACTGCCTGCACATTGGCGGCAACAAAGGGTTCATACTGGCTCCGGGATGCGACCTTCCGTTTGAAACACCGCCTGATAATATCAAAGTAATCACAAGCCGTGTGCTCGGAGAGGATCTCGACATCCTCGGTAACACAGACACGCTCGACGGCATCACTTGGGACAAGCCGGACTACTCGAAAATTAAAGACAAAGTAACTATCGACGTTATCACGCTCGACTCAGACTCTTGCGCACCGTGTCAATACATGATGGACGCAGTAAAGGAAGCATCTAAAAAGTTTGGTGACAAGGTAGAGTACGTAGAGCACAAGATCAAGCAAAAGGAATCGGTAGCCTGCATGATTTCTCTCGGTGTATCAAATATCCCGACAATCTGCATAGACGGCAAAACCGAATACATAAGCATTATTCCACCTCAGGATGAACTTGAAAAGCGCACAGAAAAGTATCTCGCCAAAAAAGGCCTAGCATAGTCATTCTAACTTCCAACCTATATCAAGAAAGCACACTCTCATCGGTGTGCTTTCTTGATATAGCGACAGCACCCAAAGCCAAAGGGCGAAACTAAAGCTTCAAAACAGATAATCGCAGGTTTTATAAAAATTTTGCGCTCAATAATACAAAAAAAACAAAAAAATTACAATACCCCACGAATTTAAGCCATTATAATGAGGATATTGATAAAAAAGCAGCGAAACAGGCCAAAAAACAATTTGTGTAAAACTCTAGCTTTTTCTTCTATTAATCGGGTTTTAGTGTTAGAATAAGGATATAGCGATTAAACTTTTATTTGAAAGGCACTAGATGAACGATTTAGATACGACACTTCTGCAAACCTTTGAAAAAGCTGTAGGCATAAACTGTTTTGTGACAGACATAGAAGCAACCGGCGTCATTCCCGGAGACGGATACGCTTTCTGCGACAAGTGCTACGCAAAGCAAATAGCAGTATACGGGCGTGCAAAGTGTGACAACCTTATGGAATACGCAGCGTACCAATCTGTGCGCTGGGGCGGAAAGTACGAATTCTTGTGTCCTGCCGGGGCGGCGTTTATAGCGGCGTCAGGGCTCTCGCGAGGCGTGCTGAAATACGGACTTGTAGCCGGCCCGTTCATGATGGTACCGCTGGCAGATTTTCTGGCAGACGAGTTTTCGGGGTTGTTTGGCAGCGACACAAAAGACATCGAAGAGGTAGCAAAGCTGCTTCCATACATAGAGCCTCACAGAGTTTCGTCTTTGGCCGACATGCTGTTCATGGTAGAGGCATACTCTCAGCACAGAGACAGCGAAGACTTGCGGCTGGCCGAAGAGACAAGCACGCGCTATAACGAAATGTTCTCGGTGATGCAGAACATTAACGACAGCGATAGCGAGTACGCGTACCCAATCGACACAGAGAAGAAACTGCAGCGTTACATCACATCGGGCGACAAGAAAAACGCCCAGCGCGCGCTAAACGAGATCCTCGGCGCAATTTTCTTTTCATCGGGCGCAGACTTTGTAACGATAAGAACGAGAGTCACCGAACTGCTGGTGCTCTTATCGCGAGCGGCAATCGAGGGCGGCGCAGAACCCAGCCGCATATTCGGGCTTAACAGAGACTACCTGCGAGAAATCGGCAGGTTCACCAACGAGGAAGAGCTAAGCAACTGGTTGGCCAGCATGCTAAGCAGCTTCACAGGATTGGTTTTTGCAGCGCCGGACGCAAAGCACACAGAAACCATACAGAAAGTCATGGAGTACGTGAACACTAACTATATGAACCGCATCACGCTTAACGACGTGAGTGAGCATGTGTCCTTCAGCGTCAGCTACCTAAGTCGCATGTTCAAAGAGGAAAAGGGTGTCAGCTTAACATCATACATAAATGAAGTGCGTATAAGAAACGCCAAGATGCTGATCAAACAAAGTGACATATCGCTGTCACAGGCCGCATACCTTTGCGGGTTCGACGACCAAAGCTACTTTAGCAAAGTATTTAGAAAAATAACCGGTACAACCCCCGGGAAGTACCGTGAACAAAAATAAGATTTTCAAAAAACAGAAGGAGATTTAAAGATGAGTATATTTGAAGAAATGAGTTCTTTTCTACAACAGGGAAGAGCACCAAAAGTCAAGGAACTGGTAGAAGCGGCATTGGCCGACGGACAGGACGCAAAGAAGATCCTCGAAGAAGGTCTGCTTTCCGGAATGAGCATTATCGGCAACAAGTTCAAGAACAACGAAGTTTATGTACCGGAAGTTCTAATCGCAGCTAGAGCGATGAACGCAGGCATGGAAGTCCTGAAACCAGCACTTGCAAGCGCAGACGTAACTTCCAAGGGCAAGGCTATCCTCGGCACAGTCAAGGGCGACCTGCACGACATCGGCAAAAACCTCGTTAAAATCATGCTCGAGGGCAAAGGCATCGAAGTTATCGACCTTGGTACTGATGTATCTGCTGACCAGTTCATTCAAGCAGCTATCGATGAAGGCGCAAACATCATCGCTTGCAGCGCGCTGCTGACAACAACGATGGGCATCATGAAGACGGTTGTAGAAAAAGCTGTAGAAATGGGCGTACGCGACAAGGTCAACATCATGGTTGGCGGTGCACCTGTAACCGAAAACTTCAAAGACACTATCGGCGCAGACTACTACACTGCGGACGCAGCATCAGCTTCAGACGTAGCACTTTCAATTCTCGAAGCTTAGTAAATTGTAACAGTTAGCAAATCAAAAGCAACCTGCACATGCGGGTTGCTTTTTGTGTTGCGACTATTCTGCGCCAAGTTCAAACATCGCTGCTGCCAGCTCCTTTGCGCTGCGCGTTCTAAAAAACTTGTCATACGCTTTGCTAAACGCTGCCTCGCTGATATTCTTTTCTTCAGCGTTCACAAGAAAATCCGCTTCAACAATAATGCGATAATCGATGCCGTCTATATTATCATAAGTATGATGATGCGCAATCAAGTACAGCACTCGCTCCTTGCTTTGCTCGCTCATCTGCTCGTCTTCAAGTATCCGCTGCGCAATCGCAGGCCCGTACTCCTCCTGCATTTTCCCCGTGCACTTGCCAAACGCTTTCTCGCAATGCGCAATACCAATATCGTGCAGCACCGCAGTAGCCTCTACTGTAATCAGCGCGTCACCGGTCATTCCCTCTGCCTCCGCTATGCACCTCGCCAGCCCATACACTTTAAGCGCATGATTAATCCGCCGATTGTCGCCCTTATTCTCCTTCACCATCGCCATAATAATATCGCCAATCATAGTATTCCCTTCGCTTGCGTATAATACTCATTATACCACACCGAACGCTACTTATCGCAAAATGTCTTGCGGCGGTAACATATCGTAAAAGTTTTGTTAAGTTCACATATTGAATTTTTTTTTGAGTGATAGTATAATGAAACTGCGAGAAAATCTATTCATTTTCGCAGCTATAATTTTTTTATATATTTGGAGATTTTTAAATGAATATAATCACGCATCTTAAAGAGAGGCTTTTTTGTCGTATTTTAGACAAACGAAAGCGCAGCAACCCCTTCGATGAGCAGAGCGCAGAGCTCTTCACTCCCCCCGCAGACGCAGACGAATTTCACAACAACAGCTACTATTTTTCGTGCCACGACATGGCGGGCAACAGCCTGCTTCTTCGTCACGCCCAAAGGGGAGCTAACACCACCGAAGTGTGGCTGGCATACAAAGACGCTAAAGGCAACGCGTACATCAACGAAAAACAGCGATTCGTCGGTGAAGCGCCGCCGTCCTCCGTCTCGTGCACAGAGGTCGCAAAGACGTGGGCTTTCTCATACAACGGCAAGCTGAAAAATATGAAAACCGGCAAACAGGTCAGCGCCAACATAGGGTGCGAGTTTTCTGCAACAGGCGACATCTTCGAGTTCGGGCACCATCTCGATTCGCGCGTCCTCGCCAAATCCATCGCCAAAGAAAAATGGAGCAGGGCTTTCTTCTCCGCGCTGAGAGAAAACAACCAAACGCACTACGAGCAGCCGGGCAAAGTAAACGCGTCCATAACAATTGGCGGCAAGAGCACCGACCTAAAGCTGCCGGCAATGCGTGATCACTCGTTTGGCAAGCGTGACTGGAACTATATGAACAAGCACTTTTGGCTGATGGCGCTGTTCGAAGACGGCAGCCACCTCAACGCAAACATGGTCAGCTACCCCGCGGTAAAACGGCTCGAGACAGGCTACTACGTTGGCAAAAAAACGCTCTGCGTGCAGGAAGCAAAGCTCGATGGCGACATGCCGAGCAAAGGTGTGCCCGAATCGTTCTCATACCGCGCAAAGCTGACCAGCGGCAAAGACATAGCGGTAAACTGCAAGCGCGAGATGACATTCGAGTTTCCGTTTGGCGGCTACACTATCTATGAAGGCATCGGCACTTTCGAGCTAAACGGCAAAAAAGGTCGCGGCGTTTTGGAGTTCGGATACAACGACGACCCAAACCGGGTGACATCATGAAGATATACAGCTTAGACGCGATTAGTAAAGACGACTTAGGTCTTGTCGGCGGAAAAGCAAAAGGGCTGTTTCTTCTCAGCGATTGCGGGCTTAATATCGCAAGCGGTTTTGTTGCGTGCGCAGTCGACAGCGAAATCGGCATACAGTCTGCGGCAGACCACTATGCATCAAGCGAATTAAACAATGTCGCAGTTCGCTCGTCCGCTTCGGCAGAAGACGGAGCCGATTACTCAAGCGCGGGGCAGTACGACACCGTGCTGAACGTCACCGGCAAAGCCGCAGTCAAAAAGGCGATAAAACAGTGCGTAGACTCGCTGCAAAATGTCACGGCGGCAGCGTACAGCGAATATTTCGCCGACGCCAAAAGCGACAGTATGAGCGTTATAGTTCAGCAGATGGTGGAGGCCGACATTTCTGGCGTGTGCTTCACTCAGATGGGCGGCGACGACAACTGCGCCCACATCGAAGCGGTTGCGGGTCTCGGAGAAAAGCTCGTTTCGGGTCAGGCGGCGGCTCATACATACATCGTGCCAAAGGATACGTGTAAACACATCGGCGATCATTTACTCGATTCTGCCATGATAAGCAAAATAGCAAGCGAAGCCGGCAAAGCCGCACAACAATTAGGTTACCCACTCGACACCGAATGGGCGATAAGCGGCGGCACGCTCTATTGGCTGCAAGCGCGTCCAATCACCGTGTCCGAAACAATCGACCCGTTCGAGCTCGACACACAATACATGCCGGACGACAACATACTCACCACGTGCAACGTTGGTGAAATGCTGCCGGGCGCAGTCACACCACTCAGCCTTTCAACAAGCGTGTACAGCATAGACTTCGGAATCCGCAAAATGATCAAATACGCAGGTGCAATCAAGGATTACAGCGAGCTTCCGCCGGGGGCAGGCATCGCCAACGTCGGCAACACTCTGTTCATCAATCTAACTTCAGCTCAGCGCATCAACGACCATATTTTTGGCAGCGACCGCAACGGCGTCGCGCTTTCCATTTGCGGACGAATCTTAGAAGACGTCCCGTTTGCGCCCGAGCCGGATGTATCCGCTCTAGTCAAAGCAAACAACACGCGCAAATACTTCACGATGCTGCTCGGCGCAAAAAAAGCATGCAAGAAGGTCGGCAAACTGGCGGACAACTTCTGGATAGACCAAAAACTCACCGCAGCCGCCCAGCACTTAGAGATTGCGCAAAAGCTCCCCGTAATGGACGAAGGCTTTTGGCTTCACTACATTTCGTCCGCGCACTCGGGCGCAATGAGCACCGCGCTGTTCTTCATACTATTAGGTGACGGCATGAGCGCCGAGAAAGCCAACACGACAATCGCAGGCGTGCTCGAAGACATCGAGGGTATCGAAAGCGTCGATATTCTGCGCTCTCTTCGCGGCGTAGCAAAAGCGCTCGTGTTAGAGAACCCGGACGCAAAAGACTACTCCGCGAAGCAGCTTGCCGAATACATCAAAGTGTGCGAAGGCGACAGCGCCTACGCGCTCGAGCACTTCATGAAGCGCCACGGACACCGCGCAATCAGAGAAGCAGAAATGCGCAGCAAATCGTGGCACATGGACGAAGTCGCGCTGTGCAGCTTTCTCAAGTCCATAATTTCCTCGGGGGCGCAGGAAAGCGTAAAGCAAAAAATGTCCGACCAAAACATCGAGTCTCTGCTCGAAGGCAGAAAGGGCTCGCTAAAGATGATCATCAAATACCTCGTTGGTCAAGCGCGAAAAGGCGTAGTCAACCGCGAGTTCACCAAATCCAAAAGCATCAAAGTGCTCGACCGCTTCAAAAGCGCTTATCACCATCTGTCAAAGCTGATGGTCAGCGAGAACATGCTGCCCGATGCAGACCTCGTTTTCTTCTTAACGCACGACGAGCTGGGGCAGCTTATCAACAACGGCGAAACCGCGCTGGTTAAGAAAGCAATCGCGCGCCGCCGCGTGCTCGAAGAGCAAAAGCAAATGAAGTTCGACGAAATCAATGTCGGCAAACCGCAGCCAATCAAGCCGGACTTCTCGCAGATGGAAGGCGCATCCGTATTAAGTGGCTCGTCCATCAGCCGCGGCACGGCGGTCGGCAAAGCGCGGGTGGTCACCAGCGTCAGTGACGCAAACGAGCTGCAAAAAGGCGAAATCATGGTAGCTGCGTTCACCGACATCGGCTGGTCGCCCTACTACAGCATGATAGGCGCACTGGTCACAGAAGTCGGTTCAGCATTGTCTCACGGCGCGGTAGTCGCGCGCGAATACGCGCTGCCGCTCGTCGCAAACATTCCGTTCGCAACCCAGCGAATTAAGACGGGCGATACACTCAGCGTGGACGGCACAACGGGCGAAGTCGCCATTATCGGCTAATATAATAGGAAGCGTTTTGTGTCGAAATTTCACACATAATAACCAATCAATCAAGACTCAAAAATAAGTCTTGCATTGTGCGCTCTCTGTGGTATAATCCCACCTGAAAAGGGGAAATTACTAATGGACTTTTTTTCTCAGCAAAGCGTTTGGATATACGCGATGATACTGGTCGGCAAAGTCATAGAAGTTTCAATCGCCACCGTTCGGATAATGCTGATCAGCCGCGGTGAGAAAACAAAAGGCTCTATAATGATGTTGGTCGAAGTTTCACTTTGGCTGGTTATAACGGGTACCGTACTGGTCGGATTTGCTGAAGACATCTGGCGGAGTGCGGTATTTGTACTTGCGTGCGCAATCGGCAGCTACGTAGGGTCGCTTATCGAAGGCAAGCTGGCTTTCGGTCTGTGCTCCATACAAGTCATCGTTGCGCAGGACAACATGGCGCACGAAAACGCAGCCATGAACCTTGCCGAATCGCTTCGGGCAAACAACTACGCTGTAACGGTCATGGAAGGCCGGGGCAAAAAAGGAAAACGCGACATCCTGGTGCTTCATCTAAAGAGAAAGCGCATCCATGCAGCAATCTTAATTATAAAATCAATGATAAAAGACGCCGTAATCACAGTAAACGATGTCAAACTGATAGACGGTGGATACATCACTAAGAAATAGAGTGCTCGGCGGCGCTCGCGCGTCAAACGAATACTGCGGAATTTTCCGCATATGAAAGAAGGTAACAGTGGACTTTTTACTACATCAAAGCGTATGGATATATGTATTGGTGTTTGTCGGAAAAGCGGCGGGCAACATGATCGGTACATTAAAGCTGATACTGATCAACAGAGGCGAAAGATTTAAAGCCTCCCTTTTGACGCTGGCGCAGATGTCGCTGTTCATAATCATCACGGTCACTGTGCTTGCAGGTCTGCGAGACGACATTTGGCGGTTGGTGGTATACCTCGCCGGAGCCACGCTCGGCAGTTACTTAGGCTCGCTGATCGAAAGTAAACTCGCCTTCGGGCTTGGGTCTATCCAAGTCATCGTGCCTCAGGACAACATGGCGGAGGAGAGCATAGCGCAGGCGCTGACAGAAAAGCTTCGTGACAACGGCTTTGCGGTCACCATGATGGACGGACAGGGCAATCTCGGGCGCAGAGACCTGCTGCTGCTCCACCTAAAGCGCAAAAGAATGCCGCAGGCAAAAGCGATTATAAACAACTTTTTAAGCAACGCGGTTATCGTAGAGAACGATGTTAAGCTTATGGACGGCGGCTACGTAGAAAAGAAGAAAAAGGGCGATTAGTAGGCGCAGTTTGTGCGAGATAGATAAGGGACTTTTACGTCTCGAAAGGAAACATAATGGACTTTTTGTCAGAGCAAAGTATTTGGCTCTACATACTGATATTCTTCGGAAGAATAATGGAAACGCTGCTGGGTATCATATGGCTGATACTGATTAGCCGCGGAGAAAGGCTCGCGTCCTCGGTCATCATGCTGATGGCGACCGGGCTTTGGATACTTGTTGCGGGTACAGTACTCGTTGGTTTCCAAACCGATATTCTCAAAAGCATCATCTACGTGCTGGCAAGCGCAGTCGGCGTATACGTCGGCGCATCAATAGAAGAAAAACTCGCACTCGGTCTCTCGTCCCTACAGGTCATAGTGCCCCAAGACAACGTAGCCCACGAGAACCAAGCCTTCGAGCTGGCTAAACTACTTCGCAGCAAAGACTTCGCTGTAACGGTGCTGCAAGGCAAAGGCAGGCTCGGCAAGCGCGATATACTGACGCTGCACCTAAAGCGAAAGCGCATCA
The DNA here is from genome assembly GCA_018648645.1 of Clostridia bacterium. Lineage (GTDB taxonomy): Bacteria > Bacillota > Clostridia > Christensenellales > SZUA-584 > JABGQS01. Next base: position 61,867 of record JABGQS010000010.1, on the reverse strand, counting down.
AAACCGCAATCAAAATTGTTAAAGCACAAATAAACAACGCAGTAATCGTCGTCAACGACGTAAAATCAATCAGCGGCGGTTACCTAAAGAACAAATAGACTTCGGCTTAGGCTTGTCACAAGCGCATACATATTCACACAATAATCAAAGGCGGTACATCAGAAAACAATGAGCAACATTTGCGTATTTGCGTCCAGCAGCGACATCGTCGCCGACGTATACAAAACAGCAGCAAAAGACCTTGGTCAGGCGCTGGCGAAAGCAGCGTACGGCGTAGTTTTCGGCGCGGGCACAGACGGTCTGATGGGGCAGCTCGCACGCTCCGCCCATGCTAACGGCGGCAAAGTCATCGGCGTCATTCCCGACTCTCTCAACTATCCAGGCATCGTGTACCCGCACTGCGACGAGCTATACGACACGCGCACCATGCACCGGCGCAAAGCGATCATGGAGAGCAAGTCAGAAGCCTTCATCGCGCTTCCCGGCGGCTTCGGTACGCTCGAAGAAATTCTCGAGATCATCACGCTCAAGCAGCTAGGCTACCACGACAAAGCCATCGTAATCCTCAACATCAACGGCTTTTTCGATCACCTCATCGCCCAGTTTAACGATATCGTGTCGCAAAGCTTCGCGGCCCATGAAGTGCTTACGCTCTTTTGCGTCAAGGACAGCGTCAGTGAAGCTCTGCACTACATTCAAACATACTCACCAACCACAACTTACCAGAAAAACGAAGGTCTTGAGTAGCCGATAGTTTCGCCATTAAGACACTTTACCCGCCAAACATGACCTAACGTAATATTGTCACAACACCACAAAACAAATATAATAAAACCAAGAAACCAAATCACTTTTCAGGAGGCATATCATGGGAGAAATGTTAGCGTATCTAAACGGAGAATTTTTGCCGCACAGCGAATGCAAGCTGCCCATTTTCGACGTCGGAATCGTGCTCGGTGCGGCTGTTACCGACTTCACAAGAACGTTCAACGGCAAGCTGTTTCGTCTTGAAGACCACGTAGACAGACTCTACAAATCGTGCAAGTACACGCAAATCAAGCTCAATAAAACCAAGCAAGAAACGATAGAGATATCAAGAAAGCTGGTCGAAGAAAACAGCAAGGTCATGCCGGGGCAGGAGTGGGGCGTGGTCTACTACATGACTGGCGGCGTAAACGAGGTTTACGCAGGCGGCGCAGGGCTGCCCGACGATATGGAATCCACATACGTCCAGCACACCTTCCCGATTCCGTCTCACTTATGGCGAGACCTTTTTATAAACGGTGCCCATTGCGTAACACCTGCGCATCGGCACACGCCGCCGCAGTGCATGTCGTCCAAAATCAAACACAGAAACCGCCTGCACATGTGGATCGGCGACAAAGAAGCGCACCTTGCCGACCCAAAGGCAGTCGCGCTCTATCTTGACATTCACGGCTTCGCTACCGAAACGGGCGGCTCCAACTTTCTTATATACAAGGACGGTAAAATCATCTCACCAAAACCACCAAACATACTATGGGGAATCAGCCTGCAAACGGTCACAGAGATTCTGCCGGGCATGGGCATAGAGTTTGTTACAGCCGACATCAACGCCTACGACATCAAAAACGCGGACGAGGCTTTTCTGCCAACCACACCGTACTGCATCGGTCCCGTCACCAAAATCAACGGTGTGCCTATTGGCGATGGAAAACCCGGTCCGCTATGGCGCGAAATTCTTGACAGATGGAGCAAAATGGTCGGTAAAGACGTCTACAGCGAAATTACGGGCGGCTAAACTCGCTTATTTTACAAAAAAGCCACAAAATTAGCTATTGATTTTTTGTTTCGTTGTGTTATAATGTTCTTTGCGACTTTGTAATCAAAGACTAAGCTAATTGTAAGATAGAGGTGAATAGATATGAAACAAGGAATCCATCCCGAGTACCACGAATGCACAGTAAAGTGCGCGTGCGGCGAAACATTTGTAACCGGCGCGGTCAATAAAGAGATGAAAGTAGAAATCTGCTCAAAGTGCCATCCGTTCTTCACAGGCAAGCAAAAGCTGGTTGATACCGGCGGTCGAGTTGACAGATTCAACAAGAGATACGGCAAGAAATAAACACTTTGTAAACTTTGCAGACCGAGTAATCGGTCTGTTTTACTTTGCTCAATTATTATAGTATACTTGTTGCAATGTTTAGAAAAGAGGAAACTAAATGAAGAAAACCAACATTGGCGGACAAGGCGTTCTCGAGGGCGTAATGATGCGCTCGCAGACTGTTAGCGGTCTGGCTGTTCGAAAAGCATCGGGCAAGATTAACTACACCAAAGAGAAAATCACGCTCGCCGCCAACAAAAATAAATTTGTCAAGCTGCCGTTTATACGCGGCGTCGTTTCGCTTGTCGACATGATGGGCATGGGCGTAAAAACGCTCACCAAAGCGGCAAAGATGTATGACGAAAACTCAACTGAACAAGAACCGAGCAAACTCGAAAAGTTCATCGCAAAAAAGACGGGCAAAAGTGCGATGGATGTCGCGATGGTGTTCGCGGTTATCATCGCGCTCGGTCTTGCGGTCGGCATCTTTTTCATTCTCCCGACAGTGCTTGCCAACATCGTGCGTCCATACATTGCATCGTCAATCTTGATGAACCTGATTTCAGGCGGGATTCGACTCGTCATCTTCGTTGCGTACATCTTAGCAATCTCATTTATGAAAGACATCAAACGCGTATACCGTTATCACGGCGCAGAGCATAAGACGATAAGCGCCTATGAGCACGAGGAAGAACTAACGGTAGACAACGTACAAAAATACAAAACGCTGCACCCGCGCTGCGGCACAAGCTACATGCTGCTCGTTATGGTCATATCAATACTCATGTTTTCGCTCCTTGGCTGGAGCCCATCATGGTACGTGCGCATCGGTTTGCGATTAGCGATGCTGCCGATAGTGGCAGGCATCTCATACGAATTCCTAAAGTTCGCCGCCAGGGGAGAGAACCTCTTCTTCCGCGCAATACGCTGGCCGGGCATGCAGCTGCAAAGGCTTACAACAGCTCAGCCGGACGACAGCATGGTAGAGGTCGCGATTCTCGCGTTCACAGCCGCGTTGGATGAGATAGATGACGAAGAGCTGCAGCAAATGGCGGACAACTTCGATCGCTCACCAAAAAAAACGGAGCCTTCTGAAACCGAAGAGTCTGAGCAAGAGCCATCGGCAGACACGCAGGAAAATACAGCGGCGGCAGAGCAGGCGCAATAATGACAACGCTGGATGCGCTGCGGACGATATCCGATTTACTATCGTCACAGCACATAGCCGAGCCGCAGGCAAAGGCGAAAGTTATCTTAGGCCATGTGATGGGCGATACTGACATCATGGCAAACGTGCCCGAAAAGTCATGGCACACGATGCTGCGCATGGCAAACAGAGCCGCGCTTAATGAGCCGGTCGAATACATCACAGGCAAATCGTACTTTCGATACTTAGAGCTTGATGTGAACGCAAGTGTGCTTATACCGCGTCACGAAACCGAGCAGGTCGTGGACACAGCCATCAACATCATACGACAAAACGGATACAAAACAGCACTCGATATGTGCACAGGCAGCGGATGCATCGCAATCTCGCTCGCGACAGAGACGCAGGTTTCTGTCAGCGCAACCGACATCAGCGAATCCGCGATAAACCTCGCAAAGCATAACGCGCAAGCAAACAGCGCATCTGTGAACTTCTTCGTCAGCGACATGTTCACCGACGTCAGCGGCACTTTCGACATCATCGTCAGCAACCCGCCTTACGTCAGCGAAAGCGACTACGATGCACTGGACCCCGGCGTGAAAGACTTCGAGCCGGCGCTGGCACTCGTTTCGGGCGATGGACAAGACCACTACCGAATCATCGCGCAGCAGGCGGGCAGCTATCTCAACAATGGAGGCGCACTGGTGCTCGAAATCGGCGCAGACCAAGCTCAAGATGTCGCAGAACTGCTAAGACAAAGCGGGTTCACCAATATAGAGCTAAAGCAAGACTATCAAGACCGTGACCGAATCGTTACGGCGTATAAATAAAACGGAGAAATAAAATGTTTGACAAACTGGCAGCACACAAAAAAAGATTTTTAGAGCTCGAGACTCTGCTTAGTAAAAGCGAAACTGTGCAGAACCAAGAGCTTTATAAAAAGCTCATCAAAGAGCATTCGGCGCTAAGCGAAATCGTCGCAAAGTACGATGAGCACAATGGCAACGTTGCGCAAATCGAGGACCTGAACGTAATGGCGGACGATGACGACGCCGAAATCGCAGCAATGGCAAAGGAAGAACTGGCTGAGCTTAATGCCTCCAACGAGCAAATCGAGGAGGAGCTAAAGCTGCTTTTACTCCCCAAAGACCCCAACGACGACAAAAACGTTGTGCTCGAAATCAGAGCAGGCACAGGCGGAGACGAAGCTGCGCTATTTGGCAACAACCTATATCGCATGTACACGCGCTTTGCAGAGCGCACAGGCTATGGCATAGAGAAACTAAGCTCCAACATCACAGAGCTTGGTGGAGTAAAAGAAATCACGCTGCTTATCAGCGGCAAAGGCGCGTACTCGCGTCTAAAATACGAAAGCGGCGTGCACCGTGTTCAGCGCGTTCCCGAGACCGAAAGCTCAGGGCGCATACACACATCCGCGGCAACGGTTGCTGTGCTTCCCGAGGCAGAGGACGTCGATATCGAAATCGGTCCCAACGACATCCGCGTAGACGTATATCGCAGCTCGGGCAACGGCGGGCAAAGCGTCAACACCACCGACTCAGCAGTTCGTCTAACACACGAGCCAAGCGGTCTTGTGGTCACTTGTCAGGACGAAAAGTCCCAGCTAAAAAACAAAGATAAAGCCATGAAGGTTCTGAAAGCAAGGCTGTATGATCTAGCTAAACAAGAGCAGGATGACGCCCAGTCGCAAAACCGAAAAAGCCAAGTCGGCAGCGGCGATCGGAGTGAGCGCATCCGCACCTACAACTTCCCGCAAGGCCGCGTCACCGACCACCGCATTTCGCTAACGCTCTACAAATTAGAGCAGTTCCTCGACGGTGAAATGAACGAGGTCATCGACGGTCTCACCCTCGACGAGAAGACAAAAGCTCTCTCAGCAACAGAGTAAGCCAACCACAAAACAACAAAAGCCCTTTCACAGCCGTGAAAGGGCTTTTCTTATACCCACAAACCTACAACAATTTCTCCATATCATAATACTTCATCATCATTCCCTTAATATCACACAACACAGGCTTTACCACAGCAAACCCCATTCTCTCAAAGAACGGTTTCGCCGTAATGCTCACCTCGCCGAAAACTTTCTCATACCCCAGCTTCCTCGCCTCACCCACACACGCATCCACCAGCATCCTACCAACGCCGCGCCCCTGATGCTCGTGATGCACAAAAAAGCAGTTGATATGTCCCTTATCCTCCAGCTCCGCAAACCCCAGCGCAACGCCGCCCTCGCTCACAACAAACGGCATAATTTTACTCCACCTTGCCGTGTCCTTTTTATAGCTCTCCTCGTTATACGCCCCCGACGGCGCCCACGCCTCCAGCTCCTCGTTCGTATAATCGGCGTTGTTCACGTTGTGTATCGCATAATAATAGATATCGCACAGCTGCACGGTATCCGTTTCTCTATACCTTCTAATCTTCAACATTTGCCTCTCCGTCACTATCCCCTTATCCCACCGATCATCTTGCCCGCCTTCTTTTCATCAAACTCGCTAATATATATTTTCATGGTATCGAGTATATTCTCCTTCGCCTGCCCGTAATCAATATACTCCACCTCGCCGCCCACCCAAGTTTCCAGCGTGCTAAACGCATTGCTAGGCCAGCCATACTCCTCGCCGCGCTTATTAAACTTACGCTTCTGCCCGCTTATCGTTATCAGCATATACATCTGCATCGCCTTCATCGCGCTCTCAAACTTAGCGTTGCTGCTTTTGTCAAACCTGCAAATCGTCTTAATCTCGTGCACGGCCAGCACGCCCTCGTCTTCAATCGCGTCATATATCGGCTTGCACTCGCGTGGCAGTACACCGTCAAAATACAGCTCGTCAAAAACCAAACCGTTCCTGCGCACGCTCGCAAAGTCGGCAATGCGGCTCGTTGAAATAAATCCCGGGTTCCCGAAAAAGAACTTGCCAAACAGCGCCCGATGATCGCGCTCAATTCGCACTCGCCACCGCCAGGGGTCAGTCTCCTCGCCCGTGTGCCACTCATTGTCGGTCAGCGAATCAAGGTTCGGATAACCGACTTTGTTGTTCGCAAACGGCATAAACCCCATTTTCTCCACCAGCGCTGCAAACGCCTCATAATCGTTCACTTTGTCAATAATCATATCCAGACCTCCTAGTATCAGCAAATCCCGAAAACGCTACTCCCACTCAGCTACCTCAATATACGAATACTCGGTATAATGATAATCGCCATAGCTGTCAACCAGCAAAAACCCGTAATAGTAATCTCCGGGCGGCAGCCAAACCAGCTCCATATACAGCCCGTCTTCGCCTATATAGAACGTCTCGCCTTCGTAATATCCGTCCTGTCCGTCCTCGGCATACAGCGTGTTGAATGTCGGGGTGATAGCGTCACCAACTTCCAGCTCAATAGACAGCTTGGTGTTGGGCGCAGCAAACTCATCATTGGTGTAATAAATACCGTTGTACGTATAATACCCGCCCTCATAGTTGGTATCGTCCCAAACCCACGACCCGGTAACTATAGCCTTTCTGCCGTTATACAGCACGGGCACGTTATACACCACATACTCTTCCGTCTCTTCCATCACATACAGCGCAACCAGCTGCCCGTTCAGCCCCGTCCAAGACTCGTCAAAGTCATCATAAATCGTGTTGTTCGCATAATCGATATTGATATCGCTGTCGATACCAAGATCAAGTACCACGCGGTCGTTGATGCTCCAACCAAGCGCGCAGTACACAAAGCTGATATACTCCATCTCCTCATCGGTAAGCTGCACAGCGAACAAAGGCTCCTCACCCACCTCGCCCGTGTCCGCAGGGTCCTGCGTATCAAGCTCCTGAATCTGCGGGTTGTATTCCGGCATATAGCTCAAATACGTCTGGTTCGATATGTTGGCCGCAAAATCTGCGATAAACTGATGATATTCAAAGCAAAACCCCATGGTGTTATAAATTCCGATGCAATACTCAAAATACTCTTCTGCAGAAAACGGGAAGTATACGGACAATCCATAAGAGTAAATCCGTTGCGACCCGCTCACCTCATAGACAACGGCAGCTTCTATCGCGTCCATAAGCCGCGTCGATAAACTCGGGTTGATATCTACTTGAAGCTCAACAAAATTATACAAATCAACGAGATCAAACGGTACTGAATCGGGCGTTTCTCCATACGACTCAGTTCGTCCCCGTGCATCCGCAACAGCCGTCAAAGCCTCGGGGCTTGCAATATCGAGCGTCAGCTTGCTAGCAAAATCACCCAGCGCGTCCTCCACCGCAGGGATCAAACTAAGATCAATCACGCTGCACGTGGTAATGCTTTCATACTCGCTCATCTCATACTTCGCGTAATACCCGTCGGTCACAGCGATGCCAAAATCAAGCCCGTTCATTTGTGGGTCATCGGCAATCGCGCCAAACATATACTCATAGTTCCAGCCGCCGCCCGGCACAAACTCTTCGGACGCAACCATATAATGCGCAAACGGAGCAAGAATACTCGCTGTTTCAACACTCGCCATCAAACACGCGTCAAACCCAATCAGATCATACGCTCGCCCGTCATAGCTGCCGACAAACGCTTCACGCATCTCCGCCAGCAAAAGCCCGTCACTGCCAAACAGCTCGTCACTGCCAAACCCGCCGATACTGCCGCCGCCGTGGTTCCATAGAAACAATGCTCGCCGCGTTTCGGGATAAAGCGCCTGTCCATACACCAAAAACTCAGCCAGCGTATCGCTTTTGCCTATGCTTTTTGCATCCATGCTAAGAAGCAGATTAAGCCCGCCGTCTTCCACTTCCCAAATCTGATTTTGGTCAGGGTCAATCAACCCGTTTTGCCACTCCTTCGTGCCGCCGGTATAAACAAGCACATGCACATCCTCTGGCAACTGCACGCTAAGCAGACTGTCGAGGTTCTTGGTAGCCTCGCCGTTCTCGCTTTCAAGGTTAGACCCATTCAAATAAATCATGATTGTCCATCCGCTCAGCTCTCCGACCGGCGTCGCTGTTTGCGAGGGGTCAATAACCACCGGCTCTATTTCAACGGGATCATGCTCATCTGTCGGCTTGGCGCCCTCTTCATCGCGCTCGTCTCTCGGTTCTCTCGTTTCCTTCGCATCCTCCTCAAACATACTAAACGTTTTATCAGAGCAGCTCAGCGAAGATACGCAAAGAGCAAGCGCAAGAGTTAGCACAAATAGTAGTTTTAACTTAGAAGCCATATTTTTCTCCCTTGTTGTTATCTACCCTAAGAATACCACCAAAACCGCCTCAAGAAAAGGGATAAAACAAATTTTCGCAAATTTACAGTCAAAACTTGACGAAAGGCAATTAAAGGTATAAAATTTTATTATACATACTGACAGAAAATTGCACAAACTTACACGAAAAAGGAGGCACTAAAATGACGAATTATGGAGATTTTTATCACTGCGAGATATGCGGCCAGGTTGTAACAATAGCGTTGGCAGGCAGCTCATCTCTCACGTGCTGCGGTCAGCAGATGAACCTGCTCGAGGCAAAGACCAGCGGCGCCGGAGAAGAAAAGCACATCCCGGTAATCGTGCCGGACGGGCAGAGCACCATCATAAAAGTGGGCGAGGTCCCGCATGTGATGACTAGCGAGCACTACATCAGCTTCATCGAAGTAGTAACCAAAGACGGTAAAATCGGCAGAGCACAGCTTACTGATGTACCCGAAGCTGTTTTCAACATCAAAGCGAACGAAATCACGCAGGTATACGAGTACTGCAACCTGCACGGTCTGTGGATCACAACGCAATAACGAAGGGGAGGGATTAGCATGGACAAAATAGAAGGCACTAAGACACAAAAGAACCTACAAGACGCATTTGCCGGCGAATCTGCTGCTAGAAACAAATACACATACTTCGCGTCGGTAGCAAGAAAAGCGGGCTACAATCAAATCGCCAACTTTTTTGCCGAGACCGCAGGCAACGAGAAAGAGCACGCAGAGCTGTGGTTCAAAGAACTCGGTCTGCTCGGCGAAACCACAGAAAACCTAGAGGCAGCTGCGGCCGGCGAAATGTACGAGAACACGCAAATGTACCCGACTATGGCTAAAGAAGCGCACGAAGAAGGCTTCACTCGCATCGCAAAACTTTTCGAAGGCGTTACCAAAATTGAAAAGACGCACGAGGACCGCTACCGCGCACTAAAAGCCAACATAGAGCAGGACAAAGTCTTCGAAAAAGACAAGGACATACAATGGATATGCTCTAATTGCGGACACCAGTATTTTGGCAGCAATGCGCCAAAAAAATGTCCGGTGTGTGATCACCCAAAAGCGTACTTCGAGATGTACGTGCGAGCGTACTAAACACCAAAGCAACCAATAGAAAGGGAAGCGTAAATCTGCTTCCCTTTTTTACTTCAAACCCAAATCACACCGCTTGATGAGAAAACGCGCCAATTGTGATATGATATTATCCGAATAGAGGTATACTGGGCAATGGAAGAGCAAAACGAAAAACGCTACGTCGCAAACAATAAAAAGAAACGCAAATCAAGACTTTTCGGCGCCCCCGTCACTGCATTAAAGGTTCTCATTTGGGCTCTGTTGATCCTTTTGATAATCGGCGTCGTCTTTGTAGTTCGGTTTGTTTTTCGCACCGCCATCAACCCGACTGCCGCGTTTGACAACACACCCGCGGCAGCCGTGTCTCAGCCAATCGCTTCGCAACAGCAGACTGCCGACACATCCGGCGCACCGCAAACCATAACGCCGCAGCCGACCATAACGCTTTCGCCGCGAGAGCTTCTCGAGCAAAGCGCAGACTACGACTTCATGGCTGACCGCGTCAACGTGCTTATAACCGGCATCGACTACAGCATCGAGCGCGAAGCTTGGGCGACGTATCGCACAGACACCATACTGCTGCTCAGCATCAACTTCAAAACGGGCGAGGCAGACATGCTCAGCATCCCTCGCGACAGCTATGCCGACATCGCGTTCACCGACGCTAAATGGAAAATCAACGGCGCGTTCATGAGCGCAGGCGGCGCAGACGGCAGCGGATTTGCGGGCATGATGAAAACAGTCAGCGACTGCATCGGCGGCATCCCCGTAGACTACTACATCGCGGTAGAGATGCAGGCAGTCAAAGACATCGTGGACATCATCGGCGGCGTTTGGTACGATGTCGACTACGAAATCGACATGAACGGACGCCACCTCGACACAGGCTACCAACACCTAGACGGTCAAGCCGTGCTCGATTACATGCGCGCGCGCAAAGGCATCACGTCAAGCTCAGATATATACCGCATAGACCGCCAGCAGCGACTGTTGATGGAAGTGTTCAACCAAATGAAAAGCGAATCCAAGATTGCACAAATCCCGCAGATTTATAACACGCTGAACTCGCAGATTATGACCAACCTCAACTTCGAGCAAATCGTCGCGCTTTCACTGTTCGCGCTCGACCTCGACCTTACGACTGACCTCGACCGATACACGCTGAAGGGCGAATACATGCCGGCATACAACGCGTCCAAATACTACGTGCTCGACCACGAATACACAGAATTTGTCGTGCGTGAAATCTTCAATGTCACACCAAGCATCAACTGGGAATACAGCCTCGAGTTCGTCAAAAACGACATGGCACGCATCAACCTTGAGAAAGCCATTCTAGACACCAAACAGCTTCTGATCAGCAACGCGGAGCTGCTCGGCTACGTCTACACGCTAACCCCGCCGGGGCAAGGGCAAGACCCGATAGAGTACTTCGAGTTCTTTGCTTTGCTGGAGGACTACACGTTCATAGAAGAGCGCATCGCAATGGCAGAGTTTGTGCTGATAAACCAAGATACTGACGAGATGAACGAGCAGCTCGCTTTGATGACGCTGCTCATCGAGACAATCGAGGATCTCATCGAAATACCGCCAACCCCGCCGCCGACCCCGTCACCGTCACCATCGCCAACCCCGTCGCCGTCACCGTCGCCATCTCCATCTTCGACTTAGCGGGAGACAACGATAATTTAGGAGACACACTATGCAACAAAACACAGAGAACTTCTTCACGGGTCACTTTCTCGAGATCGACCTATACGGATACCGCTTTTCTGTTATCGTAAACATAAACGCGGTATCCTCCAAACACCTGCTTAAATCGCAGCGGCACAACCACGCTTTCTACGAAGTGTTTCTAATCAATCTTAATACGGGACAACTCAAAATCGATAACGACAGCGTCGCCGCACACAAAAACACAATGGTGCTCATCGGACCAAAACAGTACCACAACGTGGTCTACGAGAACGCGGACGAGAACGTTGCCTACAGCTTTCGCTTTTCCTTCGACCCCATTCTCGAAACACAGCCAAGCCGCGAGACTGTAGAGTTCGACGAGGTTTTTCACCAATTGTCAAAACTCTCGCTAATCCGCTGCGAGGACGTAAACGACTGCTTCTCGATTATGGAGAAAATCAAGCACGAGCTCAAACGCCAAGATATCGGCTGCTTCGGCGCTATCAAATCGCTGTTGGAGCTGCTGATAATCGGCTGCCTGCGAACGGTCAATCTGCACATTCAAGACAACGCAGACGACATCAAACTTATCAAAAAAGAGCAGATACAGGACACCGACACCGATTTGCGAATGAAAGACCTCATCAAAATCGAGAAATACTTCGCCGAAAACATGCAGGATAATAAGCTGCTCGATTCTTTGGCAGCGCACATCCACTTAAGCCGGCGCCAGGCAGAGCGCCTGATAAAAAGTTACTTTGGCATCACCTACCGCGAAAAGCTCATCATGACGCGCATCGAAATGGCGAAAGAACTATTGGCAGCGGGCGACCTCTCTGTCGAGCAAATCGCTTACCAAGTCGGCTACTCCTCCCGAGCCAGCTTCTCCGCCTCGTTCAAAAACTACGTCGGCATAACGCCGGTAGACTTTCGCAAAAAGGCTTAGACAACACACCCAAAACCGCTTCTTGTCATAGATTGTGACACACCGGTGTCAAAGATGTCGTGCCGCGATATTTCTTTTCTCCGGGATTTTGTTATAGTCAAGGTAAATAATAAACGGAGGTATTTCCATGAAAAAGCTAAAGATACTGATGATCTGTGCGCATCCGGGTGACGCTTTTGACGATTCCGGCGGAACGCTCTGCCATCACGCAATGAGGGGTGACGAAGTCACCGTGTGCTTGATGACAAGCGGCACAAGAAGCCACGCAGCACTATTTACCGACGAAAAGAGAAAGAGCAAAGGTGAGCGAAACGAAGCTTTCGCAGGCATGGACGGCGCCGCCATCACAGGTTACAAAGAGCGCGAAATTATTGCAGCCGGCAAAGAGCTTGGCATCACCGATGTTCGCTTCTTTGAAGAAGAAGACGACCTTCTGCTCATTAACGAAGTCGCCATCAAAAAGGTTGCAGACCTCATTCGCGAGCTAAAGCCGGACATTTTGATCACTCACCATCCGATGCAGGACGGCGGTTTGCTGACAACTCATCCAATCGTCGGTCAAATCGTATTGCTCGGCAACGAAGCAGCGGGCGCTCGGTGGACACGTGACGAAAAGGTGCCGCCGCATCAGGTTAAACAGGTTTTCTTTGTAGGCGCGCTCAACGGAAAGCCTTGGAGCCTATCGCAAAGCTTCATTGCACAATGGAGAGTTTATGTAGACATCACCGATGTGGTGGACAGAAAAGTAAAAGCGCTCGACTGTCTGGCAAGCCAGCGCTACGACGGCGACTACGCAAGAAAACGTGCAGAGGCGTGCGACGGTTATTGGGGAACAAGAATGGACATACCGTACGGCGAAACGTTCATTCCAATGCTGCCCGAAGTGCACGAATTCCTTCCAATCATGGACAGCACGCTTGAGACTAACACAGGCTGGACTGCACGAATTGGCAGACTGTCAGAGTTCAAGGCACACATGGTACCATACAAAAAAAGAGAGTTCTTTGAGTAAACAGAACATTTAGCAGATTGCGGTGCAAGAGACAAACTGTCTCTTGCGCCGAGCTTTCTTATTGGCGAATACTTAACGAAGGTGATTAACTTTGAAAATACTTAATAAAATCAGGGAACTTTTCAGCACATACGCACCGGGATTGCTGCTGCTGTTGGTTATAGCACTGGCGGCAACATTTCTCGCACAATACCTGCCTTCGTTCATAGGTAAAGTGTTCATAGCGGTAATCCTAGGCATAGTGATAGCAAATATATTTCGTCCCAAAAAAGAGATTTTCGCAAAAGGTATCAAGCTCGGACTCAGCAAACTGCTGAAACTTGCGATAATTTTGATGGGCGCAGGCATCAGCTTCGGAGAGGTCGCGTCTCTCGGCGCAAAAGGCATCCTCATTATCGTTGTACTTATTTGCATAGTGTTCGGTTTGGTTTTTCTAATCGGCAAATTTCTCGGTGTCTCTCTTAGGCGCAAGATTCTCATCGCGGTGGGCGTTTGCATTTGCGGCAACACAGCCATCGTCACAGCAGCTCCGCTTATCGAAGCCAAGGATGAGGAAATCGCAATGGCGGTCGGCATCGTCACGCTGTTCGGCGTAATCGGCGTGCTGACTTATCCGCTTATCGGCACTGCTCTCTCTATGAGCGACACATGGTTTGGCGCATGGGCAGGCACAGCCATCAACGACACGTCCCAAGTCGTCGCGGCCGGTTTCATTTACAGCGACGCAGCGGGCGAAGTCGCAACAACCATAAAGCTCGTCCGCAACATCATGATCGTACCCGTCGTTCTGCTCGTTGCCTTCTTCTACAGAAAAAACGCAACCGCGAGTTCGGGCGAAAAGCAAAAGATCAACATCATCAAAATATTCCCGATGTTTATACTCGGGTTCCTGTTGTTCGCGCTGCTTAACAGCGTCGGCGTTTTCACACCGGCGATAAGCGACACGCTCGTGCAAATCAGCAAGTTCATAATACTGCTGGCTCTATCCGGAATCGGTCTTGGCGTAGACTTTAAAAAGTTCAAAGCCATCGGCATCAAGCCGTTCATACTCGGCTTCTCGGTAGAAGTTCTGCTGGCAGTAATCGCAATCTTCGCCACCAAAATAGTTTTCGGCGCATAGCTGCAAGCCAAATTTCAACACAAAAAAACCCGGACCATCGGTCGGGGTTTTTTCTATTAGTAATTATCTTTCCAAAAGAACTCTTCTTAGAGAGCAATGCGTCCCGGTTAACAACAGCCGCTTTCCTCGTCTCCCGCGTCTGCGTCAACGTCGTCATCGGGGCTGCAGTCACAGTTTGGCTCAGTATTCATAATCATACCCCGAACAACCGCATAAGCACACCCTACGCCCGCATTCACGTCAAGCGCTCCAAATGGGCAGTTCACCACGCACGCACCGCACTCCATGCACGCATCCAAATCAACGATACCGAGCTTTTTATCAACAGTGAAATTCTGATTTACCATATCAAAAACGTTGTGCGGACAAACCTCAATGCAGATCTCGCAGTTCGTGCACTTGCCCTCATCCAGCTCCAGCGTAGCAACATTCTTTATATATCGATGTTTCATAATTTATCCTCCTAAACCAACGTAACAATTTTATCGACAATCATCAACAGCAGTCCGACAATCGCGGCGGGCAGCATGATGAGCACCGCGAGCTTAGTTTCCTTGATAGCTCCCGTAAACGACGTATACGTGCTCGACCCCGTAAAGTTCAGAGCCAAATACGAGATCAGCGCGTTGATTATAAGTAGATTGCTGATGAGGAACATGATTCCCCTGTCCAGCAAAAACGGCGTCTGCAAAAACAGCACCAGCACCGCGCTATACACAGCGCCAAGAACCAGACCCTTTAGCGAAAACGCTCTAAACGGTAAAAACGGCAACAGCGCCGGCACCAAAACCGCACCTACGATAATCGCCCCAAGGTAAGGTATAGTGCTCAGTATCGCCAGCAGAAGTGCCTTGGAAAAAAACATTTCGCTGCCAATCCAGTTAAAGAAGAAGAAGAACGCCAACGCAATCAGACAGTATTTTAAAGAAGTCATCAGCTCAATCGGAGTCAAAACGATTCGCGCTCTGATGCCAAACTTAACCGTTCTCATTTTCTGCGTTGCCGTGTTGCCTTCGCTTATATATTCCGGCAAGTCCTTGCTGTCTACAGGTCCATACAACACCTTAAACCCGGTGGCTTTAGTCACCTCGTGCGCGGCAACACCGGTTGCTCCGAGCTGAGGCAGTATCAGCTTTTTGTGCGCAATAATCCTGCCAACTTTAAATTCCTTTATCCGCTTTATAACTTCATTCGTACCAAACGTACCTTTTCCGGCAGCGCACCACACGTTCACGCCTTTGGTGTCAATAACCATCAACCACGCGTTTTGTCCGTCCATACTTCGCCTGACCACATCAAACGTCAGCTTATAATTCGCAGTTACCAGCATCGGCGAGTGCTCATTCGGCTCTCCGATAGCGTAAACTGCGGGCTTCACTCTGTAAGCGCTTCTTTTTATACCCCACCTTGCTTTATACGCGTCGCACCTGTCTTTAAAGACAAGCTCCGTGCTAACAGACGGTATCTCACCGGCCGGTGTTTTCACCCTCCCGGTATAACAATACGAAATATCCAAAAACTCATTTTTCTCGCTCATGTAGTTTACTTCCTTCTTGCGTTATTATCCAAACACATTATAGCACATTTTTTTTACATTTGCTTTCTTTAATACAAATCCATATACAAGGTTTATACTACTTTTGGCAAACGAACGTTGCGATGTATCCGGTATGTCGATCAACTTTCTTAATAGAGAATCCTGCTCTTCGCAGCATACCTTCAATTATCCAATCAAGCGTCGGATACTCCTGCGTAATATTAACCTTCACTTCGTTTGCCATTTCCTCGCCCGTTTTTTCCCCTGTGATTCTTACATATTCATCAACAAACTCTTTGTGCTTTTTAACGTCGAAGGAAAGTATGCTGTCTCTAAGACACAAAACGCCTCCGTCTTTCAAAAGACCATACATATTTTGAATACCAACCATTTTCCAAAAGTCGGGCAAATGGTGAAATGCAACCTGCGTTACAATCGCATCAAAGTTTGTTTCGCTTTCAAACGTCAAAAATCCAGCGTTTGCAAACGATATATTAGTGACATCTTTCTCGCGGGCTTTTTCCTTCGCATACTCAAGCATCGTTTTTGACACATCGATTGCCGTAACCGCTTTGCATTTTCGCGCAAGACCCAGGGCGAGCGCTGCAGTACCGCAGCCAATCTCCAAAACCTCAAAATGAGGTTTCAGTCCGATTGCTTTTTCGAAATACGCAAGCTCCTGCTGCGAATCCCTAAAATGCTTCCTTTTCTCATCATAGCTTTCAACTTCCTCAACACTTCCAAAATCTACGCCTATCTGTTCAAATTCATTGTAATACCAATCGGGAACCATATTTTTTGCCATATGCAACCTCCTATAAAAATGAACTTATGCTTAACTGAGTACTCATTGAACTTAATAATTATATCTATTGGTGTTCAGGAATACAAACATATGGCAAAAAGGTTATTAAAAAGTTAATATAATTGAAGCTGCCGAATCAACTCTGTCACCCTGAGCACAGCACAGCACGCCCCAAGCCTGTCACCCTGAGCGTAGCCGAAGGGTCTTATCCTTTCTCCGAAACAAAAAAACCCCGACATTATCTGCCGGGGTTGCACTATTCACTAACAAATTTATTACCTACTCGCCCACGTACATTTCGCCGTAAGGTCGCGCGCTTTTCGGCTGATACTTGCTAAACTCGTCAATTTTTATCTCGCTGGTGTCGGTGTCAAAATAACTTGCGTAGTCCGCCACAGTCTGCGTGAGGAACTCCTTGTCATCCGCATCAAGCTCTTTTTTCGCAATCTCGCCGCCCATCAGCGCTTCGCATACCGGACCGCGTATATACATCGCTCCGCCGTGCATGCCCGTGCCAAAGTACCTGCCCGCCGCTTCTTCATTATCTTTCAGCCCCAGCCCCAGCACAACAATACGCCCGCCCGCCATATACTCACCAAGAAAATCCCCGGCCTTGCTGCCGATAACAATCTTCGGTATCTTCTCGTAATACTCTTTCATGTGTATGCCGACTCTGTACCCCGCATATCCTTCAATAAACATCTCGCCGCCGCGCATCGCGTACCCTATAATATCGCCGCAGCTCCCGTGAATAATCAGCTTCCCATCGTTCATGGTGTTGGCGATACCGTCCTGCGCATTGCCGTAAACCTGCAATGTCGCGCCGTCCATATAGCACGCAGAGTCGTTCCCAAGCGTGCCAAAAACATTAAGCGTAGTGTGGCTGGTCAGCCCGCAACCGATATACCTGTGCCCCAAAACTTCCTTGACGTCTATTTCGCCCGGTGTTTGCGCAATTTGCTTTATCTGCTCATTCAGATCGCTGTAATAAACGCCCTTTGCAACCAGTTCCATTTTATAATTCCCCTTATATTTATCGCGTCCGCCTCAGCTGCTCAAACGCTCGTTTCTCTGCTCTTCCTCAAACGCCATCAGCCCAAAATCATCGTCCGTCAGCTTTTTGGTCAGCGTCGACAGCGGTATTTTCTCACTCATCAAATACGTATATATCCCTGCCCTGTCCACATCGCCCACCAATATCATGCCCACCAATATGTCGTCCTTCACAATAAACCGCTTCGATTCGCCATTTTCGCCCGTGCTCAAGACTTGCATATCTTCGCCGTCCTGCACGCCCGCCGTGATAATCGGCAGTCCAAAGAACCCGACTGCGTTCATAGGAAACACGCCGTCAAAATCGTGCTCTGCCGAACACATGTCATAAGCCGCAGCACGTCCTTGCAAATAAGCGTTTGGCCACAGCGCCATAATCTTATGCTCGCCCGTTGTCACATCCACCGCTTCGGTCACGTCACCCGCCGCATATATATCATCCACGTTCGTGCGCATATTCTCGTCCACGAGTATTCCGCGATTTGCTTTCACACCAGCAGCCATCGCTTCCGCCACATTCGGTCTTACGCCCACAGCCATCACCAGCACATCGCACGCAATTTCCGTGCCGTCTTTCAAAACAACTTTTTCTACGCGGTCTTTGTCGACAACTTTCTGTGCCGTGATGCCAAGGTGAAAAGTAACGCCGTTCTCTTGCATTTTTGCTTGTACAGGCGCCGCGCCCTGCTCGTCAAGTATCATAGGCAGCACCCTATCCGCCATCTCAACCACATGCACGCTTCCCGACACAGGCGCAAGTCCTTCCGCCGCCTTGAGACCAATCAGTCCCGCACCGACAATAACGACCTTCGCGTCCTTGTCAATCAGCTTTTCTATATCCAGAGCGCTGTCATACTTCAAAAACGTAAACACATTGTTTTGCTTATCCAGTCCGTCAATCGGTGGTACAAACGCGCTCGATCCCGTTGCAATCAGCAGCTTATCATAGCCGACCGTCTCGCCATTCTCCAGCGTCACAGCCTTTTTCTTCGCATCAATCGCAGTTGCCTTGCTGCCAAGCATAGTCTTCACATTCATCTTCTCGTAGAAATCAGCCTTGCGATACACCATGTTCTCATGCGTCACCGTTCCCGCCAAGTAATACGAAATCAGCGGACGCGAATACACGTGATGCACCTCATCGCTAATGACTGTGATGCTCGCCTTTGTATCGTTTTTGCGCAGCCCTTCGATACACCCAACCGCCGCCGCAGAATTTCCGATAATTACATAGTTCATTATTATAATCGTTCCTTTCATTCGTGAAGTACAAATTTTTAGTAAACCTTCATACAATGCACGCAAGTTCTTCCTAACGGGTTAAGCTTCAAGCTTACTCCCGGTCTTCAAACTTCAGCGCGTTGTTCGGGCAGTGCTTCACGCACTCGGGTTCCCCACTTTTCACGCACAGGTCACACTTCGCAGCAACCTTGCCTGCATCCTCGTCACGCACAATCGCGCCAAACGGGCACGCAAGCACACAAGTCCAGCACCCAACACACCTGTCCGTATCGTTGGTCACCAGTCCGGTGTCGGGATCTTTTTGCATCGCGCCGGTTATACACGCGGTAACGCACTTGGGGTCGTCGCAATGCCTGCACTGCAACGCAAAGTTCACCTTCTCGCCCGTCTCAACGTGCAAGCGCGATTTTGGTCGCGGCTCCTCAAAGTTGTGTGCCTTCACTATATCGTTCGTCTCGCTGTGACACGTTCTGCAATACACATTGCAAAGACCGCACCCAAGACACCATTTTTCATCTGCATAAACTTTTTTCATGATTTTACTCCTAGTTATCTCTTCCGGATTCAGCTTCCGGTTATTCGCCCGCGTGTTGTATGCCGAGTATATCAAGCTCCTTCTGGTTCAGCCCGATGCCTCGCAGCATCAATCGGTTGCCGCGCAAACTCTCGATCGCATTGATTCCCATACCGCCCAGCAGCTCTTCAATCTCGTGCTTCCATGCGGTGATTAAATTCATCAGCCGCTCGTAAGCGATGTCGGGGTTCAGCCGCTTCACCAAATCGTCGCGTTGCGTCGCTATGCCCCAGTTGCACTTGCCCGTATAACAGTTTTGGCACATATGACACCCAACCGCAATCAGCGCTGACGACGCGATATAGCACGCGTCCGCACCCAGCGCAATCGCTTTCACAATGTCGGCGCTGTTTCTTATGCTTCCGCCCACCACGAGCGACACATCGTTACGTATGCTTTCCTCGCGCAGCCGTTGGTCAACAGCCGCCAACGCCAGCTCAATGGGGATACCGACGTTGTCGCGCACTCTTGATGGCGCAGCTCCCGTGCCGCCGCGGAATCCGTCGATGGCGATAATGTCCGCACCCGCCCGCGCAATTCCCGAAGCAATCGCCGGCGAGTTGTGCACCGCCGCAATCTTGACCGACACCGGCTTTGTATAGTTCGTCGCTTCTTTCAGCGAATATATAAGCTGCCGCAAATCTTCAATCGAATATATATCGTGATGCGGGGCAGGGGATATCGCATCGCTGCCACGGGGAATCATACGCGCTTTGCTGACCGCTTCGCCAACTTTCTCGCCCGGCAGATGTCCGCCGATACCCGGCTTCGCTCCCTGTCCTATTTTTATCTCAAGCATCGCGCCCGCGTTCAAATACTCGGGGTGCACACCAAACCGCCCGGATGCAATCTGCACAATCGTATTCGGTCCATATTGATAAAACTCTTTAGCAAGTCCGCCCTCGCCCGTGTTATACATTATATTCAAATCGGTAGCCGCCCGTGCCAGCGCTTCGTGCGCGTTTTTGGATATCGATCCAAACGACATCGCAGAAAACATAACCGGCACATCCAGCTTAACTTGCGGCGGCATTTTCGTTTTCAGCTTGCCGTCCTTGTCAAACTCAAGCTTCTCCGGCTTGCGCCCCAGCAGCACGCTCGTCTCCATCGGCTCGCGCAGCGGGTCAATCGACGGGTTCGTAACCTGCGAAGCGTTAATCAGCATCTTGTCCCAATAAACGGGGTAGGGCTTCGTGTTGCCCATGCCCGACAGCAGCACACCTCCGCTGCTCGCCTGCTTATATATCTCTTTAATCGCGCTGCCGGTCCAGTTCGCGTTCGGCTTAAACTCAAGGTCGTTCACCTTTATTTTCAGCGCGCGGGTAGGGCACAGCGCAACGCATCGGTGACAGTTGACGCACTTGCTCTCGTCCGCCATCATCTTGTCATAGTCGCTATCCAGCTTATGCACTTCGTTTGCGCACTGCTTCGCACAAACCTCGCACTTTATACACCTATTTTCATCCCTAATGACCATGTAATCCGGCCATCCCAGTTGTAAGCTCATCGTCTACCCTCCACCAGTCCAATAATCGGCTCTCCGCCACGTGGAGACCACACTCTCTCGGGCTCGCTGCAAATCACTCGTATCGCAGCTTCCTCGCTGGCAACATAAAGCGTATCGCCTTTTTCCGCCGCCACCAACGGTCTTAATTTTATTCTGTCATTGAGTGCAAGCATGCCGCCTTCGAACCCAAGTATGATGGAGAACGGTCCGTTAATCAGCGCAGAGCTGTACACAGCGCGTATCGCTTCAAACTTCTTTTGGTCTTCCTCGCTCATCAGCGCAATTTCCCGCCAAAACGGCGTAGCCATAATCTCGACCGCCTGCTTCAGACCAAGCTTGTGCTTGCGCAGCAAAAGGTCAAATATGTACGTGATGACCTCGGTGTCCGTCTGCAGCGTGCAATCATACCCATACATCTCAACAAACCGCCTGTTCGCGTCATAGCTGCTTATCTCGCCGTTGTGCACGACTGACCAGTTTAATAGCGTGAACGGATGCGCACCGCCCCACCAACCGGGCGTGTTCGTCGGAAACCGCCCGTGCGATGTCCACAGATACGCTTCATAGGTTTCCAGCATAAAGAACCGTCCGATGTCCTCGGGGTACCCTACGCCTTTGAACGCGCCCATGTTCTTGCCGGACGAAAACACATATGCACCCTCGTAATGACCGTTTATTCTAAACACGCACCGCGCTACATACTCGCTCTCCTTAAGCTCAGATTCATGCAGCTTAAACCTTCTCGGCAGCACAAAATATCGCCATATCAGCGGCTCGCCGTCAATTCCCTTTTTCTTTCGCGTGGGTATCTTGCCTGCGGTTTCTATCTCAAAGTGCCGGTTCAAAAAATCCTCGGTACTCGCTTTGCTAACTAGGTCATCATAAAATATATGCAGCGCATAAAGATCCTCGTACTGCGGATATATGCCGTACGCAGCAAACCCGCCACCGAGTCCATTGCTCCTGTCGCGCATCAGCTCGATAGAAGTAATGATATCCTCGCCATTAATCCGCTCGCCGTTTTTGTTCAAAATTCCGCTAATCGCACATCCGGACGGTATTCTGATCTCGCCTTCTTTTTTCATTTGTAAATCTCCCTTGATTCGCTTGCGGCGCCCTTGCCGCCTTTTGCCATCTTTGCCAAAAAAACAAGACGTCAAAAACCCTGTTTACCGGGTTTTATGAAACGTCTTTGTTTCGGTCCTTATTGATGTCGGCCATGAATACGTGTCATTTCCTTCGCCGGCTCTGTCATTATACTACCGAAACCCGGATAAATCAATAGCAAATCGCTAGAAAATGAATAATTTGAATAGAATTATTGCAAAATACGCAAGAATTACACATAATATTATGGAATGATACTAAAAAATGAAACATTCAATTTGAAAACCTGCATTTTCCCGACGGAATGAGGTGATTCGCCGGGAAAACTTTCGGCGCACAACGCTGCATTGCTATGCGCACCAAACTGCAGGACGTAGTGGGCTAGTTTGGGCGTTGCAGTATGCGCATACCGGCGTTATATTTGCTCATGTCAGCGATGTTAAACTCCCGCCAATTGTCAAGGCGATATAGCGTTTCATACTTTGTTTGCGACCTAGACGCTGCAGAGCTGCCGTGCACACCATAATACCGTTCGATCAACCTGAGCTCGCTACTATCCAACTCCTCATAATTCTCAGTATAAAATTCATACAACGCATTGCTCGCGTCCGCGCTCATCCGGCGCACAGACTCAAAATCAAACTCGCCCTGCTCATATTGCGTGCTGACGTTATATCTCACCGCCAACGCTTCCACGTTCACAAAGCTCGCCAGCGCCCAAAACATGGTGCAATAATATATCGCGTACTTCACAAACGGCAGATTTGCTTTAAACACTTTTACCATCAGCCCAATCAACAGCACCGCCTCAAACGCAAGCAGTATGTACACCAGCAGCCTGCTCGCAGTCAGCCCAAACTCTCGTTGATACAGCGCCATCTTATACGCGGCCGACGCCAATATATAAATGTTGAGCACATTAAAGTACGCAAGTATAATTCGTATTACCCGCGCTGCGTTTCTGCTGCCCTTTTTGCTGAAGTGAACGCTGATTAGAATGATGAAAAAGCTGATGACCGACAGCACCACAAGCTGAAAGTACCCATTGCGTGCATACTCCGCAGGATTAAAATCGGCGGGTAGATTGCTCCTCGCGCCTACAAACAGGTAGTTAAACTGCACAATCGCAAAGAAGCTGAACACAACCGCCAGCGCAATAATAATCGTCAGTATAACAGTAGGGAAGGAGGGAGTCTCTTTCTTCTGCGCAACCTCTTTAACTTTAAGCCGCTTTACCGTTATGATAAAAACGAACCCGAAAAACACCATCGCTAAAACTGCCGACAATATCGACTTCAAAATAAACGTCATCGGTGCAAAGTCACCAAATATATCGTTCAGCGTCACAGCAAACATCTCGTCCGCGCTTATCATCAGCGGGATAATCACGCACAGCAGCACAATCGTGATACCCGCGCCAATCAATATTTGCAGACCGTGCCGCTTCTTTGTGCTCTCCTTGTTTTTCAGCGACCCCAGCGCGATGACAATCTTATCAACCAGTCCAACGCCGCACACAGCCCGAAACAAAAACGTCTTGATGTTCGAAGCATACTTTTGTTTAGAAGCCATCACGGTAGTCATCACAAATATAATCGGCAGCAATAGCCCCGCCACAACGAGATACCCGTCAAAGCTGCTCCGAAAGAACACCGAAGCCATCGCCAAAAACGCCGCAGCAAAAAACGCAAACACGCGAACATTCAGGTTGTCATCGCGATACATAATGAACCCCGTCGCACCCATCATCAGCGTATAAAATATAAACACGTTGATTTTCAGAGCATACTCCACTACCAAAAACGTGAACGACACACCGACCAGCACCGCCAGCAAAATCGCGATAATCGTGTTCGTCCTGTCCTTGAAATAACCAATCATATTCTTTTCAATCGCACTTTGCATTATGGTTTTCGGAACGTAGAAATTAGGTGGCGGGGTTTGCTCTATTGCCGTCTGGGGAATTGTCTCCTGCCCGTTTTCCGGGACATTGCTTTGCTTATCATTCATAATAATCTCCCAATCAAATATAGATTTGTTTTACATAACGTTTGCGCCACATGACGCGCATTAAATGTTCTTTTCCGGGGGGAATTTCGAGTTCAGTATAAACCACAACCAACCCAATGTCAATAAAAATATATCGAAAAACGATAATTTTAACGCAAATTAAACAAACCCTCCAACAAAACCGCTCACAAAAAAACGCCCCGACAATCCGCCACGACGCTCCCAATACCCCACATGCTAACATCTTTGATACTACAACGTACCATCTTCCTCATTAACCGCTTTCCGCCCTCTTTTTCTTCTCCTTGTATTTACTATTGCAAGTATTGTACCAAGTATCAAAAAGTTTGCATATCCCGCAATCTTTATCCAATCCCCAATTGCACTAAATATTCCAACGCTGAAAGAATTTAATAAGGCAAAAATAAACAGTATTATAGTCACAATTATAGACAACATAGCTATAAGTTTCATTTTGCTTGACAATTCCCTAAAACCCTTCATATCCACTCCCACACACTACCCCAAATCCGCAAATGCTCCCGCTATCCGCTCAAACGCTTCCTTTATAACAGCCCTCGGTGCAGGGATACACATCCGCTGAAACCCGTCGCCGCCCGCGCCAAACAAAAACCCATCCTCCAGCAAAACATTAGCCTCGCTGTATATGCGGTCGTGCACTTCCTTGTCGGATATCCCATATCCCCTAAAATCCATCCATATAATATACGTACCCTCGGGCACAAACATTTTCACCTTCGGCATGCGCTCTTTCAAGAACTCGTCAATCCACTTAAGCGTCCCATCCAAATAAACTTTCAACTCATCCAGCCAATCCTCGCTTTCGTTATACGCGGCAATCAGCGCAGATATCGCGAACGGAGTCGGCACCTCGTGACCGCGCTCCCGCAGATACTTTCTTCTCAGCGCCTTGTCCGTAATCACGAGATTGCTGCAATGCAGCCCAGCCGTATTAAACGTCTTGTTGATGCCGGTGCAGCTCACAATATGCTTATCACTTTCGCTCACCGTCGCGATGGGGTAAAAGGTCTCGCTTTGCCTTATCAAATCCCCATGTATCTCGTCCGCCACTATAATGACACCATTCGCCGCGCAGATGTCCGACAACCTTTTCAGCTCGTCTCTCGTGAACACCCTGCCCGTAGGGTTGTGCGGGCTGCACAAAAAGAACAGCGTAGTTTCGCGCTGCTTCGCCTTCTCTTCAAAATCCTCAAAGTCAATGGTGTAATATCCGTTGTTATTCACAAGCGCATTGTTTAGCATCTTCCTGCCGTTGTTTCGCGTAGCACTCGCAAACGCAGGGTAGGCTGGCAGCTGCACGATAATGCTGTCGCTCGGCTGCGTAAACGCTTTGACGCATGTGCTAAGCGCAGGAACAGTGCCCGCGTTATACACAATCTCGTCCTCGTTTATCTGCCAATCGAGCCGTCGTTTAAACCAGTCTATAATCGCTTTTTTATACTCGGGAGGTATCAGCGAATACCCAAAAATTCTGTGGTCCGCTGCCGCGTGAAGTGCTTCAACAATCTTTGGCGCACACGCAATATCCATGTCGGCGGAATACAGAGGAATGGTGTCGTCGTCATACCGCTCTGTCATGCCGAGCGACAATAGCCAATCCCTGCCGTCCCACTTCGTGGTATACGTGCCGCGCCTGTCAACTATCTCGTCAAAGTTATATTTCATATTTTATTTTGCCTTCGAAGCAAGCTCAAGCTTCTCGATTGCTTCCTCTTTGCCGACAACAATCAACGAGTCGTTTCGCTCAATCTCGTCCGTGCCAAGCGGAGACGTGTTCATTTCGCCGCCTTGCTTCTTTATCGCGATGATGTTCACGCCGTAACGCACTCTGAAATCCAGCTCAATCAAGCTTTTGTCCGTCCAAGCGTCAATCGCCTTTATCTCGACAATCCGCAAATCCCCGGCAATCTCCATATAGTCAAGCACGTTGCTGGCCGACAGGTTGTGCGCCACTCGAATGGCCATATCGCGCTCGGGGAAAATCACTTTGTCCGCGCCCGTCTTATACAGTACCTTGGCGTGCAGATCGCTATGCGCTTTGGCAAGCACAAACTTCACACCAAGCTCTTTGCATAGCAGCGTTACGAGGATGCTTGCCTGCAGATTGGTGCCGATCGACACAATGGCAACATCGAAGTTGCTTATACCCAGCGCCTGCAGCGCCTTCTCATCGGTAGAGTCGGCCTGCACAGCGTGCGTCACATGCGGCGCAATCTCGGCAATAAGGTCCTCGTCCACATCAACTGCCAGCACATCTTCACCGAGGCTGGCAAGGCTCGTCGCAACGCTGTACCCAAACCGCCCCATTCCAATAACGACATATTGTTTCTTATCCATAACTTACCCCACCATAAACCTTTCTTCCGGATAGCGCACCTTCGCGCCGTTTCCGTTTGCCCGGTTTGCCAGCGCAAACGTCAGCGTCATCAACCCGACACGCCCCGCAAACATCGAAACCATAATTAGCAGCTTACTCCCTGCGCTAAGCAGCGGCGTTATGCCTGTGCTTAGCCCGACCGTGCCAAACGCGCTGAACGCTTCAAAGAATATATTCTCAAACGTGAACAATCCGCCTCTGTTGCCTTCAATGGCAAGCAGCGCAAAGAACACAGTAAACACAAACACGATACCAAGCGTGGTGATTGTAATCGCGCGCCTTAGCGTCTCTTTGGCTATTCGCCTGTCCATCAACTGCGCGTCCTTCTTGCCCGTTACGCCCGACAGCGCAAATATCGCCACAATCGCGATCGTGGTCGTTTTGATACCGCCGCCCGTGCCCGCGGGCGAAGCTCCGATAAACATCAGCAGCATAGTGATAAACTTGGTCGCAGGCATCAGATTGTTCTGATCAATAGTCGCAAACCCGGCCGTTCTCGGCGTAATCGCCTGAAACACTCCGCCCAGTATCTTGCCTCCTGTGGGCAAGTCTTTCGCACCAAGCGTACCGGGGTTATTTATCTCCAGC
This sequence comes from Clostridia bacterium, assembly GCA_018648645.1. GTDB lineage: Bacteria > Bacillota > Clostridia > Christensenellales > SZUA-584 > JABGQS01. Next base: position 34,719 of record JABGQS010000010.1, on the reverse strand, counting down.
GCAAACACGACCACTAACCCAAGACCAATCAGCACTCCCGTTATAATCAACACAAACTTCGTGTATCTGGTCAGCTTGCCCCGCTGCCGTATGCGCTTTATGCTGAACACATCCGTCACCACAACAAACCCAAGCCCGCCGACGATTATCAATCCAATCATGGTCAGGGTGACAACCGCGTCGGTGGCGAACATGCTTATGCTGCTGTACTCGCCCGAAATCTGCCCCAGCACATCAAACCCGGCGTTGCAAAACGCCGATACCGAATGAAATATGCTAAAGTATACACCTTGTCCGCCAAACTCGGGCACAAACCGTATCATCAGCAGCCCCGCGCCAATCAGCTCGGTCGCGAACGTAACAAGCAATATTCTGCGTATCATCTTGACAAGCCCCGACAAATTAAACTCGTTCAGCGACTCCTTTATAATCATGCGCTCGGATAGCGTGATGCGCCGCCCGACCAATATAAACACAAACGACGCAATGGTCATAAACCCTAAGCCGCCTATTTGTATCAACGTCAGTATCACAATCTGCCCAAACAGCGTAAATGCCGTGCTCGTATCCACAACGATAAGCCCCGTCACGCACACGGCAGATGTCGATGTAAACGCCGCGTCAAGAAAGCTGATTTCGTGTCCGCTCTTTGTAGAAATCGGCAAAGACAACAGCACCGCCCCAATAATAATCAGCAGCAAAAAGCCGGAGATTATTACCTGCGTCGGGTGCAATTTGCTGAGCAGCTTGTTTTTGCGCAGTCTCTTTTCCAAATCGTCTCTCCTTGCTCTTCAATTATAACATACCTGAATATTTATTTACAACGATTCGCTAAGGTATCGGGATGAACCGCGGCACTCTCTTGTCATATGCGCAAACGTACTTAAACCCAAGCGTTTTCAGCGCGTTTAGAGTATAATCCGCAGCGTAGCCTACAAGCTCGCTCGCGTGCGCGTCCGACCCAATCGTGACAATCTCGCCACCCAATTGCTTGAACCGCTGTATAATCGGCAAATCGGGCATCAGATTGCCCGTTTTAAGCAAACCGCTCGTGTTCACTTCCAGCCCCTGCCCGCGCTCCACCAACGTTGTTAATATCTCGTCAACAACACCCGTATAGTCGCTGTACTTAAACAGATTATTATCCATCGGACAATACTTGCTTATATACCCAAGATGTCCAAACACATCATAAAAATCTGCCGCTTTCACGCACTCAAGCGACAGTCGCGCATACTCGTCAAACGCTTTCTGCCTGCCTGTGCTTTTCCAAAACGTATCGAAATACGGATCCAGCCCGCAGACCACATGCACCGACCCTACAACATAATCCAGCTCCTCATTTTCCAACAGTTTCTCAAACCTGTGAAAGCTGTGCGGCTCCAGTCCCGCTTCAACCCCCTTGCGGATATTAATCTGTGGATACGCTGCTTTTACCTCACTTAGCTGCTTTGCGTACAGCTCAAAGTCCACCGTATAATCATCTTCGCTCGGAAAATCAATATCATAGTGGTCGGTGAAGCATATTTCCTTCAATCCCTTTTTATCCGCCGCCGCCGCCATTTCCATCATGTCAACGTCGCAGTCGGCAGAAAGGCTCGTATGAATGTGATAATCAATCATAATTATGATAGTTCCTTTCCTGCACGAGGCACAAACAGTTATTTAACTTTATTTATTGCATAGCAGTCGCTTAGAAGTGTGAAGTTTCAAACTTCCTCCTGCACGGTTTCTCAGCCGCCATGAATCTCATCCAGCTGCTCGTCCGTCAGCCTTACAGCCCCACCCAGCGAATCTGCTTTCATGAGCATACCGGCATAGGTTTCCAGCAGATCGGTCTTTGCAAACGCGTCCTGCATGTCTGCGCCCATCACCAACGCGCCGTGGCTTTCCAGCAAAACTACTTTATATTTTTTTTTAATTAACGCAGTAACCTCGCTATGCAGCAGCTCGCTGCCGGACGCATAATAGGGCACATATCCGACAAGCCCAAGGTGATAATACGCAGCCGGCGTATATCGGGTGTCGATGTTAACTCGCGCCAGCGCAAATGCCACGGCGTTGCTGCTGTGCACATGTATCACGGCGTTCGCATCGCTGTGGTTAAATGCCGCAAGGTGCATATTCGTCTCGATAGACGGGCGCTTGCCCTCGTCCATCACGTCTCCCGACATGCTGATTCTCACCAGCTCGCGCGGTTTCACGACTTCCTTGCTGACTCCCGACGGCGTTATGAGAAAGCTCTTTTCATCCAGTCTCATCGAAATGTTTCCGTCAACTCCCGGCACATAGCCCTTGCTGTGCAACTTTCTGCAATACTCTACCAGCTGTTTTCGTCTTTTGCTTTCTCTGCTCATTTACTCTCCTTCTCCAGCTTGCGTATAATCGACTTGATAAACTTTACAATCTCACAAATCGGCACTATCGCAAACGACGCTACCATTACATACAACCACTGCATACCGCTCAGCTGCGCTACTTTAAAGAACCCGTTCAGCCCGGGTATCAGCACGACAAATATCTGCAAAGCTACCGACAAAACAAACGCCATCGGCATCCACTTGTTCTTAAATATACCGACCACGAAAGATTGTCTGCCCGAGCGTATATTAAACGCATGAAACAGCTGCGTCATTCCCAGTGTCAAAAACGCCATCGTTGTGGCAACCATCTCACTTTCAAACAACGTCAAAGCTAAGAAGAATATGCCAAGCACCAACGCCGCCATCACCGTTCCGTAAAGCAGCAGCTCAAACGCCATCCCGCCCGAGAAAAAGCTTTGCTTTGCGTCCCGCGGCTTTTCCTTCATTATACCCTTTGGTGCAGGCTCCATGCCAAGCGCCAACGCAGGGAAAGTGTCGGTCACAAGGTTTATCCACAATATCTGTACAGGGTGCAATATCGCGAACCCCATGGCAGTACCCACCAGCAGCGTCAAAACCTCAGACAAGTTTGCCGATAGCAAAAACTGCACGGCCTTCTTGATATTACGATATATCCGCCGCCCTTCTTTCACCGCCTTTACAATCGTCGCAAAGTTATCATCGGTCAGCACCATATCGGCAGCGTTCTTGCTCACCTCCGTACCGGTAATTCCCATCCCAACGCCGATGTCCGCAGTTTTTAGCGCAGGTGCATCGTTCACACCGTCGCCCGTCATCGCCACAACATTTCCCTGCGCTTGAAACGCGCTGACAATGCGCACCTTGTGCTCGGGCGCAACTCTCGCATACACGCTGATGTTTTTAATCTGCGCCGTCAGCTCGCTGTCGCTTTGCTGGTCAAGCTCTTTGCCGGTAATCGCCTTTGCGCCGTCCTTCAGAATCCCCAGCTTATCCGCAATCGCCACCGCCGTCGTCTTATGGTCGCCCGTAATCATCACAGGCATCATGCCCGCGCCTTTGCACTCGGCAACCGCAAGTTTGGCTTCTTCTCTCGGCGGGTCCATCATGCCCACAAGTCCGATAAACACAAGGTCTTCTTCAAGCCCGTCCGGGATATTCGGCACCTTGGTCAGCGGTTTATACGCCGCCGCCAATACCCTCAGCGCACTTTTCGCAAAGCTCTCATTCGCTTCCATCAATACTTCTTTTTGGTCTTCAGTCATGTCTCTCGCTTTGCCGCCAAGCGATATCTTGCTGCACCTCGCAATCAGCTCATCAGGCGCGCCCTTCACAAACAGCATCGGATTGCTCCGCCCGTTCACCGTGCTCATCAGCTTTCGCTCCGAGTCAAACGGAATCTCATACGTTCGCGGTAGCTCTGTGCTCAAATCACTTGGGCTAAGCCGTCCGCTCGCAAACTGATACAGCGCCGTTTCGGTCGGGTCGCCAATCAATTTCGCCTCGCCGTCCTCACTCGTTTCCTTAGTATCGTTGCAAAGTATAAACGCTTTACCCAGCAGGGTAAGCTCCTCGCCCACTTTCACGTCTTTCGCTTTGTAATCTTCATTATTATAATACGCGCGCATCACGCTCATCTTGTTCTGCGTAAGCGTCCCCGTCTTGTCAGAGCACACAACGCTGGTGCACCCAAGCGTCTCGACAGCAGGCAGCTTTCGTATAATCGCGCCGCTCCTGCTCATTTTCTGCACGCCCATAGTCAACTGCAGCGTAACCACAGTCGCCAGCCCTTCGGGTATCGCGGCAACGGCCAAGCTGATTGCGACAAAGAACATATCCATCAGCTCTCTGCCCGTCAGCATCCCTATGCCAAACACGACCGCGGCAACAATCAACACAGCGATGGACAACACCTTGCTCAGCGAGTTCATGCGCTTTTGCAGCGGCGTAGTGCCTTCCTTCGCGGCATTCAGCGCCCCGGCTATCTTGCCTATTTCTGTGCTCATCCCGGTTGAGGTAACTACGCCCGTGCCTCGCCCATACGTCACGCTCGTGCCCGAATACGTCATGTTAGCCCGCTCGGCAAGCGGCGTGTCATTTGGCAGCGTCAATGTCGCGTTTTTTTCGCTCGGCACAGACTCGCCTGTCAAAGCCGCTTCCTCTATTTTCAGCGACGCGGTAGATATGAGCCGCAAATCGGCAGGCACAAAATCTCCCGCTTCCAGTATCACAACATCGCCCACAACCAAGTCCGCCGCAGGTATGGACTTCACTTCACCGTCCCGCATCACGGTAGCGTTCGGTGCCGACATTTTTTTCAAAGCATCCAGCGCGGCCTCGGCCTTGCTTTCCTGCACAGTGCCCATAACGGCGTTCAATATAATCACGGCAAATATGATAATCGCGTCGGATATTCCTTCGCCGAATATCGCGCTGATAATTCCTGCTGCCAGCAGCACAATAATCATCAGGTTCTTAAACTGGCTCAGCACAATAGAAAACAGCGTTTTCTTATGCCCTTGCACCAGCGCATTTGCGCCACTCTGCGCCAGCAGCAGCTCCGCCTTCTGCGACGTCAATCCGCTCTCGCCACTACCAAGCCCTTTCGTCAGCTGCTCCGGTGTAGTGTTATAAGGTTCGTTTGTGTTTTGCATTCGCCAGCTCCTATTTCTTTGCTGCGCCAAATATGAATTTCTTCCATATTATATATAGGCGCTACGCTAATTTTAAGCGTAACAACCATATGGTGTCAAGAACAGTGTTGCCGCTCGCCAAAAAACATGTGTAAATTGTAAAGAATCGAGTTTTTAATTGCAAAAACGTGCTGTTTTAAGTATAATAGAAAACCTACAACTCTGGCGAGCAAACGTTGTTGTTGACTTTGACCCAAGTCTAAAATATAATGTATTAGTCAAGTTTTGCGAATTCGGCCCTTGGGGCCTATAATAGAAAGAGGAAATTACACATGAAGATGACGTATCAGCCAAAGAAAAGGCAGCGCAAGAAAGAACACGGTTTTCGAAAAAGAATGAAAACCAAGTCGGGTAGAAACGTCCTTAAGCGCAGACGCGCAAGAGGAAGAAAAAAACTCACAGCATAAGGGTTAACGGTGCCGATGATTCGGCATTTTTTCCCCGTTGGAAAAGAAGGTATTTTGAGGCGTGAATATTCGCTTAGGCGTAACAAAGAATTTCGGTATGTATATAGACGAGGCAAATCCGTTTCGGATAAGTATTTTGTGCTCATATATATCAAAACGAAAACACCACATCTAAAGGTGGGTTTTTCTGTATCGAAAAAGATTGGGAACGCTGTGCACCGCAACAAGCTAAAGCGGCGCATGAAAGAAGCGTTCTTTTCTATGCTAAATGAAGTATCAAAGAAAAGCCTAATTGTATTTGTACCAAAAGAGTCCGCAAGAAATCTAGAGTATACACTAATAAAAGAATCACTAGCAAAACTGATAAGAAAAGCGGGACTCGTGGAGATAGACAATGAAACACGTGCTTAAAGGAATCATCTGGTTCTACCAAAAAGCAATATCTCCGTACACAAGAAGCGCATGTCGGTTCACTCCGACTTGTTCGCAGTACGCAATGCAGGCGATAGACAAGCACGGCGCTTTCAAAGGCTTTTACTTAAGCATTTGGCGCGTGCTAAGGTGCAACCCCTTTGGAAAAGGCGGGTTCGATCCCGTTCCATAAAGGCGCATCTAAACAAGACGGAGGACTATATTATTGGAATTTTTAAGTAATAACTTTATTTCTGATTTTTTCGTAATCGTACTAAAATGGGTTTTCAGCTGGGTCAATGAATATTCTGTAGCAATCATCCTCGTGACAATTGCTATCAGACTATTAATCCTGCCGCTCGATTTGAAACAGAAAAAGAGTTCAAGAAAAATGGCTTTGGTACAGCCAAAGCTCGAGTCGTTGAAAAAGCGATACGCAAACAACCCACAGCAAATGCAGAAGAAGCAAAAAGAGCTGTACGCACAGGAAGGCGTAAGACCGCTTGCAGGCTGTTTGCCGATGCTCATTACGCTGCCACTATTCTTTGCGTTCTTTGGCGCAATGCGTGTGCTTGCGGCAGAGCAGCAGGTTTGGTTCATACTAAACGCGCAAAACATCGGCGAAGGCGCATATCAGCTCCCTAGCTGGCTTTGGGTCAACAACTTCTGGCAGCCGGATTCCGGTCTTAAGGAAGTGTTACAATCTGGTCCCGATTTTGTTGCATTTATTCAGCAAAACTCATCATACATCAATCCACAGGCATTGCACATGCTTAGAGAAGCGGGGCTTGTCACCTTCGATCCGACCGCAGGGCTACAGGCAACTGAAGCATACACTACACTGGCGTCCGATATCATCAACTTTAATGGCTTGGCAAGCGCCAGGAACGGTTGGTTTATATTGCCGATTCTCGCGGGTGGATCACTCTTCTTGCAGCAGAAAATATCGATGAAGCAAAATCCGTCCATGCAAAAGCAGGGCAAGATGATGCTATACATCTTCCCGCTGTTCTCGGTATACATATGTGTAACTGCCAGCGCGGCTTTCTCTGTATACTGGCTGGCTGCAAACATCTATGCACTGGGTCAGGTTCTCATACTTAACTACATCTACAAAAAGCGCGATGAAAAGGCTAAAGAGGGCATTGTAACGGAGGGCTCCTAATGGATTATATAGAAAGTAAAGGCAAAACAGTAGACGAAGCTGTATTTTCCGGCTTGATGAAGATGGACATGTCCATCGACGAAATAGAGATAGAGATACTCGATGAAGGTGGCTCGCTGTTCAAAAGCGCAAAGGTAAGGCTCACCAAAAAGAAAGACGCATCGGTAGCCGGCGTTATAACCGACGCGACAAAGAAAGCGCAACCGCAGGTGGCCGAAATCGAGGAAGAGAAGCCGGTAGAAAAATCACAAGAAAAACAGCGTACAAGACCACAGTCAAGACCGCAGCCGTCCAAACCATCGCATAACAGGTCAAACTCGTATGCAAGGGCGGAGCGTCCGGATACCGGCGTAGACGTAGAGCCGACTGAGCCGCAAAACGACGCAGAGACTTTCTTGCAGGGCATGTTCACTAACATGGGCATCAGAGTCGCCTTAGCATCGAAAATGGACGAAGGCATCTTGAAAATCGACATGTCGGGGCGCAACATGGGTCTGCTGATAGGCAGGCGCGGAGAAACGCTCGACGCCATGCAGTACCTGACCAGCCTCGTGCTAAACAACGGCAAAGATGACTACACCAAAGTCATGCTCGACACCGAAGACTACCGCAAAAAGCGCGAAGACACGCTCAAACGCTTGGCTGCACGCCTTGCAGAGAAGGTAGAGAAATCGGGACGGCGCGTGGTTCTCGAGCCCATGAACCCATACGAGCGCCGCATACTTCACTCAACTCTGCAAGACTTCGAGATGGTCTACACCTACAGCGAAGGCGAAGACCCATTCCGCAGCGTGGTAGTGTCACTAAAGTCGATGAAAGGAAAAGAGCCAAAGGTTCAGCCCCAGCGTCGCAGAAGATAATCAAAGCAATCACAAAACACCGCTTCAAACGAAGCGGTGTTTTTTAGTTCCCAATATAAAAGTTTTACTCAATTTTTTGCCGAAAAAATTGCGGGTTTTTAGGGCAGCGCCCTAAATCGCTATCAATAGATAGCGAAATCTCCAGTCCAACGGGCGTATTTTTAGGGTGAATTACCGCAAAGCGGCAAGAGGGATTTTTTACAAGAGAAAAATTCCCTCGATGCTCCACACGTCATCCATTCCACTTCGTAGTAATCGCGCCCGAAGGAAATTTATCCCCCCGCTCACACACCCATCACTTTCTTAAACTCACCCAAAACCTCACCAAACACCTGCATACAGTTGCCGACAGGGTCGCCGTCTATAAAATCGACACCCGCTTTCTTCAGCAATCCCAGCGGATAATCACTCCCGCCGCTCTTCAAAAACTCCTTGTACGCTTCCAATACACCCTCTTTGCCCTGGTATATTCCGGTCGCAATCATCACCGCCGCGCTAAAGCCTGTGGCATACTTATACACATAAAACGCGTTATAAAAATGCGGTATGCGCGCCCATTCCAGCGATATCGTGTCGCCCGTTTGCATAACATCGCCGTAATACAACTTGTTCAGCTCGCCATACTTTTGCGACAGCGTCTGCTGCGTCAACGGCTCACCGCTCTCGCACATCGCGTGCGCTATTTTCTCGAACTCCGCAAACATCGTTTGGCGAAGCACAGTCGTGCGGAACTGGTCAAGATAGTGGTTCAATACATACTTCTTCAAGTTGCCGTCCGTGGTGCCCAGCAGATGCATGGTCAGCAATATCTCGTTGACGGTAGACGCCACCTCCGCCACAAATATGGTATACCCGGCGGTCGGATACGGCTGATTCTCCTCCGAATAATACGAGTGCAGCGCGTGCCCCAGCTCGTGCGCAACGGTATACACGCTGTTAAGGTCCTCGCGATGATTAAGCAGCACATACGGATGCGTGCCGTACGGTCCCCAAGAATACGCACCGCTCGTCTTGCCCTCGCTCTCAAACACGTCGATCCAGCCTTCGTCCTTCGCGCGGTTTAATAACGCGATGTACTCATCGCCCATCGGCGCCAATGCCTCAATACACATATCAATCGCCTGCTCATAGCTGTACTTATCGTCGGTGTCCTCCACAAGCGGCGTATACACATCGTACATCGCAATCTCATCCAGCCCGAGTATCTTCTTGCGCACGTCCACATAATCGTGCATAATCGGCAGGCTGTCGTGCACAACATCGATCAGCTTGTCGTACAGCGCTGTCGGCACGTTGTCGGCAAACAGCGCTTTGCCAAGCGCGTTGTCATACCCGCGCACCTTGGCATAATACACATCCTTTTTCACGCTGGTCGAATACGTAGTCGCAATTGTGTTGATATTCTGCTCGAACGTCTTATAGAACGTGTCATACGTGTCCTTGCGCACATCGCGGTCCTTGTCCTGCATCAGCTCGATATACTTCGCGTGCGTTAATTGCACATCCTCGCCGTCTTTGCTTATCGTACCAAACTTCATATCGACGTTGTTGAGCATTGTGAAAATGTCCCGCGCACCCGAAGCAAAATCGGCGCTCATAGAGAGTATCTTCTCTTCGCTCTCACCCAGCACATGCTTTTTTCGTCGTATTAAATTGCGTATCATAAACGCATAGTCAGCCAGCCGTGGTTCGTCTTTCAGAAAACCCTCCAGCGTGCTGCTTTTCTCTTTAAGCAGCGTCGGCGCTACAAACGACGCTTCGCCCGACACCGCCACATACAGCGACATCGCCCGATCCGTCATGCCTTGATATAACGAATTCGCGTTGTCCTCGTCGCGGTTCATCCGCGCATACACAAACAACCGCTCGCACAACAGCGACGCTTCGTCGAGCCTTGTCAGCGCATCGGCAAGACTGCCCGCGCTCTTCGTCAGCCCGTCTTTCAAATCCCCCAGCGTCGGCATAATTTCCTGCAGCTTCTTGAAATCCGCCTCCCAAACCTCATTGCTTTCGTATATATCCCCTAAATTCCACTTATACTTACCATCAATCTCGCTACGCTTCATAATTCCTCCAATACTCTATCTTTATGATGAAAAAGTTTTACTCAATTTTTTGCCTAAAAAATTGCGGTTTTTCAAGGCAGCGCCTTGAATCGCTGTCCGAAGACAGCGAAACCCCCACCCAACGGGCGTATTTTTGAAAGTGAATCGGGCACTAACTTGTTAGCGCCCGAGAGGAAACTTTTTATAAGAAAAAAAGTTTCTTGTCTTTCCTTTATACAAAACAGCTTTATATTATTAGTTTTGTCTAAAATCAACTTTCCTTAGTTCTAACATCTTTTCTTTTAAACCCTCTTTACCGCACGGCGCAACCGCTAATACCGAATATCATCACCGCTGAAAATAATCTTAATCGCGGTGCTTTTGTCCATCAGCCGCGAATGTATGCGGTCGCCATAGCGGTCCTTGATATCGTGAAACGCAAGGTTGGTGACAATCGCGGTATGCAGCCCCGCCGCTGTGCGCTCGTTGATAAGGTCAAAGAAATACTCCACCGTCACGTTTCTCGTCATCGGCTCTGTGCCAACGTCGTCTATAATCAGCATCGGCACGGTAAACACCGGGTCAAGGTCAACCTCCTCGCCGAGGCGATGGCTGTGAAACATCGAGAACAGCCGATACGCCGTATAAAACGCGGCAGTATACCCGCGCTCAATCACGCGCCGCATCACGCACTTAGCCACAAACGTTTTGCCAAGTCCCGTAGACCCAGAAAGCAGCAATATCGGCTCGCAGTGCGGATACGCATCCGCATACTTGCTCGTAATCTGTTTAATACGCTGCATAGTCTCGCGCTGCGACTTTCCGCTCTCCAGCGGCGAGTCGTCAAACACATTCAGGTCAAACAGCTCAAAACTCACATCGGTATCGGTCAGCTTAGCAGCATCCAGCTTGTCTTCCAGCACCCGCTTCTTAAAACACTCGCACCTAAGCGAATTGTCGAGAGAGCCGGTGTCACGGCACATGTTGCAGCTGTATATCGGGTCCAGATACTTAGAATCAAACCCGGCGCCAATCATCAGCATGTTTTTCTTTTCTCTCAGCGCCAAAATATCACTCGTGTCAATCGGCTTTCCGTCCAGCGCCTGCGATATGCGCTTTAGCTGCAGCGCATTCTTTTGCTCATCTATTTTTTTAAGCTCGGGCACAGCATCATAAACCTGCTGCACTCTTCGCTCCAGCTCGGTTTCGTTCTTTGCTCTTATGCGGCTGTACTCGCTTAGCACGTCTGATATACTCAAGGTCTCTACGCTCCTTCGTCGTCAAAAAGATCCACTGCAAGATGGTCATAGTTCTTTGTCGGTCGTTTATTGCTTGCCGTGCTGCTACTGTTGCTCTGCGGCGCTTTGCGCTTTTGTGTCTGCTTCTGCGCATCGGCAATCGAGGTCACGCCCGCGCTGTGCCAGTTGCTAAGCAGCGTGCTCAAATAGCTGTACGGCTGCCCCTTTAGCGAGCTTATTTCTGCCCCCAGCAATATGGTCTCGTGGCTCATGCCCCACTGCTCACTCCACTGCTCATACTTTCTTCTGTGCGCATCGCTCGCCCTCAGCTTTGTTACGCCCGCCGCGTCAAACATGGCGATTATATGCGTATCGTTCCTTTGCTGCCCGCCGACATACTCGCCCGCGTCACTCGCTGTTTCAACGCCGTTGTTAAACCAATCGGTGAGTATCCCGTCAAGGTAGCTAAACGGCATCTTACCGCGCTCACTCGCGTGCTCTGCTGCCGGTGTAATCACGTCCATGCCATACCCATACGCAGTTGTCCACTTTTGATACATCTGCTTGTGCGCCGCGTTCGGGCTCATGCTCTTCTCGCCGATAATGTGCATAATCTCCTGAATGTCTTTGTTAACACCCTCGCTTGCCTGCTTGCTCTCGCTTATTTTTCTTGAGGTCATGTTGCCCGTCTGCATAAGGCGCTGCAATATGCTGTCGAGATACTTCATACTCGGCTCCCGCGCAGCCGTCGTGTGCGAGCACGCGGTCAATATCGCGGACAGCGTAAATCCCCACTCGCCCGTCCACTTTTCAAACAACGCGCTCTCGTCACGGGTCGGCTTTCTGCTGCTCAGCCCAAGCTGCTTCAATACTTTTAGCACGCCGGATGCAGCCGCTTTCTTTTCTTCTATATATTCGCTCGCTTTGCTCTGCGTGTTAATTTCGTCCTCAGCCCAGCTTTTGGCTACCTTGTCCAAATACGCCACAGACACACGCCTGCCTTTTGTCGCAACGCAATAATCCACCATCAGCAAAACTACTTCCTTTGGCAGCAAAAACACGTTGATATAATCGTATATTTTTATGTACTCGTGGGGAGAGAGTTGCCTTGCCCCAAATATGCTTTGCAGCTGCTGGTTAAACTCGCTCTCGGTATATAAGTCATCGTCCTTCGCCTCGATTTGCGAAAACACGCCAAACTCAAGACACACAGACTCGCCGTTTTGCAACCGCGCAAAGCCTTGCTTCTGCCAATACTCAAACGCTTCGATAATCTCGTCCTCACGCATTTTCAGCCGCGCGCTAAACACGGAGAGGTCAATGGTTTCGTTGTTTTGGCAGTGCATCAGCCCAAAAAGATAAGCAGCAGTAAACCCGCTCGGCGCATCCACACACTTGCCGATGAATTCATTGGGTACAATTGTATTTTTTGAGTTGTTTTTCAGCTTAAGCTGCATTAATATGCTCTCCTTCAATATCGTATAAATATCATACCACATCGGCGCAATCTTGGGCATACTAAATATAGATTTTTTTTGCGCACCGGATACAATTTTTGCACCCCGAGTGCGGATGCACTTGTCTCGCAATTTTTTCCTGTTGAAGTAAAAGGCGTTTCCTGCTATACTCTAGTGTACGAATATCATACTATCGGAGGAGTTTGCGCAGTTGCGCACAGAACATATGAGAGAGAAACTTGTAATCAAAGGCGGAAAGCCTTTAAAAGGAAACGTAACCGTCAGCGGCGCAAAGAATGCGGCCGTGGCGATTTTGCCTGCCGTCATTCTTTGTGAAGGGCGCTGCGAGATAGATAACCTTCCAAACATAGAGGACGTAAGACTGATAGACTACCTGCTGTGCAAGATGGGCGCAAAGACGCAGCTCAACAGCACAACGATGAGTATTGACGCAAGCGGTGTCACCGAGCACATCGTAGACAACGATGCAGTCAAGCTGATGCGCGCGTCGTACTATCTTATAGGCGCGCTGCTTGGGCGTTTTGGCAAAGCCGAGGTCTGCCTGCCGGGCGGATGCGCAATCGGACTGCGGCCAATCGACCAGCACGTTAAGGGCATGAAAGCACTCGGCGCAGAGGTAAAGGCAGAGTTTGGCATGCTCAAGGCGTACGCTCCAAACGGTCTCATAGGCACAGACATATACCTCGACGTTGTGTCAGTCGGCGCAACCATCAACATAATGCTGGCTGCAGTGCTGGCCCAAGGGAAGACGACCATCGTAAATTCAGCAAAAGAGCCGCACGTCGTCGATGTCGCTAACTTCCTCAACTGCATGGGCGCAAAGGTAAAAGGCGCAGGCACAGATGTCATCCGCATATCAGGCGTAGAAAAACTGCACGGCTGCAGCTACTCAATTATCCCCGACCAAATCGAAACAGGCACATTAATGATCGCGGCGGCAGCAACGCGCGGCGACCTTACTATAGAAAACGTAATCCCGACACACATGGAAGCACTGTCGGCAAAGCTGATGGAAATGGGCGTACGCGTAGAGGAAGGCGACGACTCCATCCGCGTCACCTGCCCAAACCGGCCCACACACGTCAGCATCAAAACGCTGCCGTACCCCGGTTTCCCGACAGACCTGCAGCAGCCGGCGACTGTGCTGCTTAGCACGGCGGAAGGCGCCAGCATCATCGTAGAGAACATCTTCGAGTCTAGATTCAAACACATCAACGAAATCAGACGCATGGGCGCCAACGTTTCGATAGACGGCAGAATGTGTGTTGTAGAGGGTGTAGAGCGCTTAACGGGCGCACCTGTCCGCGCGACAGACCTTCGTGCAGGCGCAGCGCTTGTGGTGGCCGGGCTGATGGCAGACGGGCAGACAGAAATCTCCGGTGTCAAGTATATTGACCGAGGGTACGACCACATCGAAGGCAAGCTAAAGAGCGTCGGTGCCGACATTCACAGAGAAAAAATGAGCGATGCCGAGGAATACGAGTTTTTCTAGAAAATTGCGCAAATACGGCAAAAAGCGCAGTTTAAAGGCGTTTTTATAGTAAACAATCACGACATTTGTGAATTTTCTGCGATATTTAACCAAATGAATTGACAAACATAAGAGTAAATGTTATATTCATATTCGATTCAGTAAGTGTATAATTGTTTTGATATTTTGTAAGGTGTACGTTTTAATAAAAAGTATTATCCTTAAAAAGTTTCTGTATGATTTGCAAAGATTGAACAATATTTAAGGAGGTACTTTTATAATGGAAGGTACAGTAAAATGGTTTAATGCGGACAAGGGTTTTGGATTTATTTGTGGAGAAGACGGCGTAGACGTTTTTGCACATTATTCAAAGATTAACACAGACGGTTTCAAGACACTTGACGAAGGACAAAAGGTTTCTTTTGACGTAACTCAGGGAGAAAAAGGACCGCAGGCAGAAAATATTACAGCTATCTAAGCAGAGAATATTTAGGCAGGCACTACGCATTATGCGTAGTGCCTGTTTTTTTACCGATTATTCTCCTAGAACGCATTGCTGAAAAGACTAAACAACAAAACTACTTATGATAAACCCGCCCCGCACCAATCATAAACGCTCTGTACACCTGCTCAAGCAAAACAACCCTAAACAGCTGGTGCGGCATCGTCATGTCCGAAAACGAAAGCACTTTGTCCGCCTTGGCTTTGATTGCGTTACTGAGCCCGTGCGAACCGCCTATTAAAAACGACATATCACCAATCTGTGCGCGTTTCTTAATTAGCTGTGCAAACTGCTGCGACGTCATGCGCTCGCCTTCGGGCGACAAAGCAATCATATACCCGCGAGATGCCGTGTTGAGCTCTTCGCTCTCGCTCTTTGCCGCCTTGTCAATCTGCGCCGCCGACGCGTTTTTGGGCAATGCGGCTTCTTTCTTTTCTTCTATATTAATACGGCAAAAGGCACCAAGGCGTTTCACATACTCCGCCTGTGCCTCCTTCCAATACTTTTCCTTCAGTTTTCCGATACACACAATATTGATACTTGCCATACGCTTTTCCTTACTTAACATAGAATACGCCGGTAACGGCGTCTCTTAGCGCAAGCCCAAGGCTTATGTCCTTACCGGGCACAATTCCTTCGCTCATCAGCGCGTCCGTTACCGTTCTAAACGCGAGCCTCGCTTCGTTGTTCTGCTCGCTCAAATGCCCCAGCAATATGGACGACACACCCGCCGCCGTCAGCTTTATCGCAGCATGCGCAGCATCATCGTTGCTCAAATGTCCATGCCTGCTTTTGATGCGCTGCTTTAAGTGATGCGGATACGGTCCGTGCGCCAGCATCTTCTTGTCGTGGTTCGCTTCCAGAAGAACAAGATCACACGCGTGCAGCCTATGCTCCACCGACTTTGGAAAGTACCCAAGATCGGTCGCGACGCCAATTTTCTTTGCCCCGCGCGACACGCAAAACCCCACAGAGTCTGCTGCATCGTGCGGTGTATCAAACGGCTCAACCAGCAGGTCGTCCACAAAGAAATCTGACTTGCCAATCTCGCGCATGTTGTGAGCAAGAATATTGCCAAGCTTCCCGTTCGCTGCCTGCCACGTCATTCGCGTCGCATAAAGCGGTATGTTGTGTTTTCGGCTTAATACACCTGCGCCCTGAATATGATCGCTGTGCTCGTGCGAAATGAGTATTCCTTTTATCTCGCCCGCCTGTACACCGACGCTCGCCAGTGCCTGCTCGGTACGCTTTCCCGACACCCCTGCGTCAATCAAGATTTTTGTGTCATCGCTGCTAATTAGTATTGCGTTCCCGGACGACCCGGAGAACAATGGTGTAATAGATAGGGTCATGGTCTCTTCCTTTCCTGCGCGCTCATTATATCACACACCCGCGTCTGTTGCCATGTTGATTGCGCGATACGTTTGTGGTATCATTTAAAAAAAGCGCGGCTGTGTTTTGTCGGTCGCAGCAAAGAGTGAGCGCAATGAAAAAATCGTACATACACGTCTACACCGGCGATGGCAAAGGCAAAACAACGGCGGCTATGGGACTCGCGATAAGAGCGGCAGGAAGGGGACTGCGCGTCAAGGTTGTCCAGTTCCTAAAAGGACGGGCAACGGGCGAAATGTTTGTGATGAACGATATCGACAACATCGAATTCATCCAAGTGTCCAAATGCAAGAAGTTCTTCCCCGACATGAGCGAAGACGAGAAAACTGCCATGCGAAGCGAGGTTCGCGACTTTTGGCCAAAGATACAAGGCTGGCTTGGCGATGCCGATCTGCTCATACTCGACGAAGCGCTCGGCGCAATCAGCGTCGGTCTGCTTTCCGTCTCGCAGGTTTGCGATATCCTCGACACCCGCCAAACCACCGAAGTCGTGCTGACGGGCAGAGACTCGCCGGACGAGATTATCGACCGCGCTCACGTAGTCACAGACATGCACGCAGTCAAGCACTACATGGACGACGGCGTCAAAGCCAGAGCCGGCATCGAGTATTAAGCGCAGTATTGGCACCTCGAGCGAAGCGAGGATTCAAAAGTTTTACTCAATTTTTTACCGAAAAAATTGCGGGTCTTTAGGGCAGCGCCCTAAATCGCTATCCTCAGATAGCGAAACCCCAACCAACGGGCGTATTTACAGGGTGAATTGCCGCAAAGCGGCAAGAGGGGATTTTTACAAGAGAAAAATCCCCTGAGTATGAGCAGCCATCAACGCACACACAACTGCCATCCCCACCACTTCACAACAAGAACCGCAAACAACAAAAAACCATAAAAGTTTTACTCAATTTTTTGCCGAAAAAATTGCGGGTTTTTAGGGCAGCGCCCTAAATCGCTATCCTCAGATAGCGAAATCCCCTCCAACGGGCGTATTTAAAGGGTGAATTGCCGCAAAGCGGCAAGAGGGGATTTTTACAAGAGAAAAATCCCCTGAAGACTCCGAATGTTATTTGATCGTTTCCGCGCCACCTTTTCCTCCCACTCCACACCCCGAACAAAAAATCCGTCTTTGACAAACGCGCAGATAGATATATAATATAAGTAGACGAAACGATTACAAAGGAGCTCTCATGGGAAACTCAATAAACGATATACATATGGAAGATTTTCAAAACGTGGTAAACGACTCGCTGATGCGAAACCGCAGCATTCTTGATATCGTTTCAAAGATACAGACAAGCGCGGGGCGGGTCAACCGCAGCGTTGTTAAGTCGGTAACGCACTGCGGGTGCCTAGAGATCGACGGAAAGAAGCAGGCGTTCCCGCAAGACGCCAGCATCGAAGAGATTTCCGAGCTTTTGTCATCGCAGACAAACGGAAAGCTATGTGGCAGCTGCAGAGCTAACCTGGAGAAAGAAATCGGCGGTTCGCTGTACTATCTTGCGGCGCTGTGCAACACGCTCGGGATCAGCCTGTACGACGTTATTCTAAAAGAAAAAGAAGCAATAAACACACTCGGAAGCTACAGCTTAAGGTAGCCGAATGGTTTTTTGTCACCAAAACTATATCGCATCGCAATTACGTGCCAATGCAGCACATATCTCAAGATTGTAGGTGCGATTATAATCATTTTTTACCAAATGGTAAAATTTCTATGAAAGCGTAAATAACTTGTTGACAACTCTGTGCGTTTGTAGTATTATTTTATATTGCATTGGCATGTTCAGAATCGGGGTAGTTTCCCCATTTTTTCAAGCTCAAATGCATGGCAAATGGCAGACATTTTTTGTTGAAAGTAAGCATTTCTTACGGATGCGCTATCGACACAAACAACAAGCGCCGTTGCCCCAGCAAACGCAAATATTTAAGTTTTAGCATAACAGGAGTGTGGTAAATAATTTATGGTGCACGAAGTTAAGATTGGCAAGACCAACAGGATGAGCTTCTCGAAAATTGAAGAAGTTCTAGACATGCCGGATCTGATCGAGATCCAGAAGAAATCCTACAACCGTTTCCTGGATTCAGGGCTGCGGGAAGTACTCGGTGATGTGTCTCCGATAACAGACTACTCGGAGAATCTGATTCTCGAGTTTGTAGACTACTATCTAGACAACAATCCAAAGTACGTGGTAGAAGAGTGTAAAGAACGTGACGTTAATTTTGCTGCGCCGCTTAAAGTTGTGGTTCGCCTTATTAACAAAGAAACCGGCGAGATGAAAGAGCAAGAAGTGTTCATGGGCGATTTTCCGCTTATGACCGAAAAAGGCACATTCATCATCAATGGTGCAGAGCGCGTTATCGTCAGTCAGCTCGTTCGAAGCCCGGGTGTCTACTACAACTATTCCATCGACAAAACCGGTAAAAAGCTCTACAGCGCTCAGGTGATTCCAAATCGCGGCGCGTGGCTAGAGTACGAGACGGACAGCAACGACTGCTATTGGGTGCGTGTTGACAGAACGCGTAAGCTCCCGATGACGGTGCTTGTCCGCGCAATGGGCTGCGGCACAAACCAAGAAATCATCGACCTCTTTGGGGACGAAGAATTTCTTGCGCCAACATTCAAGAAAGACAGCGGACAAAGCGTGGAAGACGGTCTCATCGAGATTTACAGAAGACTGCGTCCGGGCGAGCCGCCAACAGTCGAGAGCGCAAAAATGCTCATCGATTCGTTGTTCTTCGACCAGCGGCGTTACGACCTTGCACGAGTCGGCAGATATAAATACAGCAAGAAGCTGTGCATATCCGCCAGAATCGTGGGTCACATCAGCGCAGGCAACGTTGTCAGTGAAGACGGCGAGCTGCTTGTAGCAAAGGGCGAGAAAATCACAAGAGAGAGCGCTGCAGAGATCGAAGTAGCGGGCATCAACAACCTAAGCCTTTTAATCGGCGAGCAAGAAGTCAAAGTAGTCGGCAACAACTTTGCGGACGTTAGCAGCATGCTAAAGTTCGACTTAAGCGAAGTCGACATAAATGAAAAAGTGCATTACCCGACTTTCAAAGCAATCCTGCTGGAATGCGGCAAAGATAAAGAGCTTCTTAAAAAGCAGATCAAAGCATCTATTGACACGCTGATACCAAAGCACGTGATTGTCGACGACATCATGGCTTCGGTCAGCTACGAAATGGGTCTGAAATACGGCGTCGGCATCACGGACGACATCGATCACCTTGGCAACAGACGTTTGCGCAGCGTTGGCGAGCTTCTGCAAAACCAAATCCGCGTTGGGCTAAGCCGCCTAGAGCGTGTTGTGCGTGAGCGCATGAGCATCCAAGACATGGACGTCGCAACGCCAAGCAACCTAATTAACATACGACCTGTCACAGCGGCCATCAAAGAGTTCTTTGGCAGCTCCCAGCTCTCACAGTTTATGGACCAGACGAATCCGCTTGCCGAGCTTACGCACAAGAGAAGGCTCAGCGCACTAGGGCCGGGTGGTCTAAACAGAGAGCGCGCCAGTTTCGATGTACGTGACGTTCATCATACGCATTACGGCAGAATGTGCCCAATTGAGACGCCGGAAGGTCCAAACATCGGTCTTATTGGCTCGCTGTCAACATACGCGCGTGTTAATCAGTACGGATTTATCGAGTCACCATACAGAAAAATCGACAAGAAGAAAAAAGTGGTGACCAAAGAGATTATTTACTTGACGGCAGACGAAGAGGACAACTACGTAGTTGCACAGGCAAACGAGCCGATTGCAGCCGACGGACATTTCGTGCACGACCGCGTTATGTGTCGCCGCCTCGAAGAAATCGTCGAGGTTGCAAGAGAAGAAGTCGACCTCATGGACGTTTCGCCAAAGCAGGTTGTTTCGGTAGCCACGGGGCTGATACCTTTCCTAGAGAACGATGACGCGAACCGTGCTCTGATGGGATCTAACATGCAGCGTCAAGCAGTTCCGCTTATCGTACCCGAAGCGCCGATTGTCGGCACAGGCATGGAGCACAAAGCAGCAAAAGACTCGGGCGGCACAATTCTTGCCCGCGAGGACGGCGTTGTCAAAAGCGTTTCTTCCGACATGATCAAAGTAAAGGAAGACGACACAACAAGAGAATACAAGCTAATCAAGTTCTCAAGATCAAACCAAGGCACGTGCATCAACAACTACCCAATCGTCAAAGTGGGCGAAAAGGTCAAAAAGGGCGACATCATCGCCGACGGACCTTCTACCGACATGGGCGAAATGGCTCTGGGGAAAAACGCGCTTATCGGTTTTATGACTTGGGAAGGCTACAACTACGAGGACGCGATACTCATCAGCGAGAGACTTGTTCGTGACGATGTATTCACGTCAATACACATAGAAGGTTACGAAAGCGAAGCGCGGGACACAAAGCTTGGTCCCGAAGAGATTACGCGCGACATTCCGAACGTCGGTGAAGACGCTTTGAAAGACCTTGACGAGCGTGGCATCATCCGCATCGGTGCAGAGGTCAAAGCGGGCGACATCCTCGTCGGCAAAGTAACGCCAAAAGGCGAGACCGAGCTTACGGCAGAAGAGCGACTGCTTCGTGCAATCTTCGGCGAAAAAGCAAGAGAAGTGCGAGACACTTCACTTCGCGTACCGCATGGCGAAGAAGGCATCGTGGTAGACGTCAAAGTCTTCACGAGAGAGAACAAAGACGAGCTGACAGCCGGCGTTAACAAGCTGGTTCGATGCTACATCGCGCAAAAGCGTAAAATAAGCGTCGGCGACAAAATGGCAGGACGTCACGGAAACAAAGGCGTTATATCGCGCATTCTTCCTGTGGAAGATATGCCATTCCTGCCGGACGGCACACCGCTCGACATCGTGCTGAATCCGCTCGGAGTACCGTCGCGTATGAACATCGGTCAAGTTCTCGAGGTTCATCTCGGATACTGCGCAAAAGCACTCGGCTGGAAAATCGCAACGCCTGTTTTCGACGGCGCAACAGAGGACGACATCATACACTACTTTACCGAGCTGGGGCTGAACCCGGACGGTAAGACTGTACTGTACGACGGACGAAGCGGTGAAGCATTTGAAAATCGCGTTACGGTCGGCTACATGTATATATTGAAGCTTCACCATCTGGTAGACGACAAAATTCACGCACGAAGCACAGGACCATATTCGCTTGTTACGCAGCAGCCACTCGGCGGTAAAGCCCAGTTCGGCGGTCAGCGTTTTGGTGAGATGGAGGTTTGGGCACTCGAAGCATACGGCGCGGCAAACACCCTTCAAGAGATTCTGACGGTCAAATCAGATGACGTTGTCGGTCGTGTAAAGACATACGAGGCTATCGTCAAGGGCGAGAACATCCCAGAACCGGGCGTTCCCGAGTCCTTCAAGGTACTCATCAAAGAGATGCAGTCACTATCGCTGGATGTAAAAGTTATGAGCGAAGTAGGCGAGTTGAACTTAAAAGAGAGCATCGAAGACGAAGTTGTTGGGCTGGAAGTCAACATCGCAGGCGAGGAAACAGAGGAAGCCGCCGCGACAGCCAAGCCGGACGAAGAGATCGATTTCTCTAACTTAAGCTTTGACGAAATGGACGTGCCCGATCTCGACGGTCTGGACGACATCGAAATTGACGACGTCGACCTGGAGATTGACGACTCGGACGACAAGGAAGACGCCGATGACG
The DNA here is from genome assembly GCA_018648645.1 of Clostridia bacterium. GTDB lineage: Bacteria > Bacillota > Clostridia > Christensenellales > SZUA-584 > JABGQS01. The sequence goes on along the minus strand of JABGQS010000010.1, from coordinate 13,048 downwards.
CAACCGGTATCGACGATATAGAGGTCGAGTCGCTTGAAAGCTTGAGAGAAGCAGACGACGCGCCGACAGAAGACGAAGAAGAAAACGACTAAAAATTTAAAAGATTTTTACATACGAGAGGAGAGGAATTTATTGTTTGAATTAGGCAATTTTGATTCCATTCAGATTGGATTGGCATCCCCGGAGAAGGTTAGAGAGTGGTCACGAGGCGAGGTTAAAAAGCCTGAAACCATAAACTACAGAACACTAAAGCCCGAGAAAGACGGTTTGTTTTGTGAGCGCATTTTTGGACCTACCAAAGATTGGGAGTGCCACTGCGGAAGATACAAGCGCGTTCGCTACAAGGGCATAATCTGCGACAAATGCGGCGTAGAGGTCACCCGCGCCAAAGTTCGGCGTGAGCGTATGGGACACATAGAGCTTGCCGCTCCCGTGTCGCACATATGGTATTTCAAAGGCATCCCGTCACGCATGGGTCTGCTTCTTGACATGTCACCGCGTGAGCTCGAAAAGGTGCTGTACTTCGCTTCGTTCGTTGTTACAGACGCCGGCGAAACACCGCTCGAGTACAAACAGCTATTAAACGATAAAGAGCTTCGCGAGTGCCAGGAGAAATACGGCGAAGACAGCTTTACCGCAAAAATGGGCGCAGAAGGCGTCAAAGAGATTCTAAAAAAGGTTGAGCTGAAAAAAGAATCTGACCAGCTCAAAACCGACCTTGAAACAGTCACGGGACAAAAGCGTGTCCGTGCAATAAAACGACTCGAAGTCGTAGAAGCGTTCCTGCAATCGGGCAACAAACCCGAGTGGATCGTGCTCGACTGCATACCGATTATCCCGCCCGAGCTGCGTCCAATGGTACAGCTGGACGGCGGTCGTTTTGCAACGAGCGATCTTAACGACTTGTACCGCAGAGTCATCAACAGAAACAACCGTCTTAACAGACTATTAACGCTTCGTGCGCCGGACATCATCGTGCGCAACGAAAAACGCATGCTGCAAGAAGCTGTAGACGCACTTATAGACAACGGCAGACGCGGCCGCCCCGTTACGGGTCCCGGCAACCGTCCGTTGAAGTCATTGTCCGACATGCTTCGTGGCAAGCAAGGTCGTTTCCGTCAGAACCTGCTCGGAAAACGTGTTGACTATTCAGGTCGAAGCGTTATCGTGGTTGGTCCCGACCTCAAAATGTACCAGTGCGGTCTGCCAAAAGAAATGGCTCTCGAGCTTTTCAAACCGTTCGTGATGAAAAAGCTTGTCGAAGACGGCATGGCGCACAACATCAAGAGCGCTAAACGCATGGTAGAACGCGTGCGTCCCGAAGTTTGGGGTGTGCTCGAATACGTTATAAAAGATCATCCGGTGCTGCTAAACCGTGCACCGACGCTGCATAGACTCGGCATACAGGCTTTCGAGCCGGTGCTGGTCGAGGGCAAAGCGCTAAAGCTTCACCCGCTCGTTTGTACGGCGTACAACGCCGACTTTGACGGTGACCAAATGGCTGTGCACGTTCCTCTATCCGTAGAGGCGCAGGCAGAGTGCCGTTTCCTCATGCTTGCTGCCAACAACATACTAAAGCCGCAAGACGGCAAACCTGTTGTCAGCCCGACTCAAGACATGGTTATCGGCAGCTACTACATGACGATAGAGCGCGAAGGCGCAAAGGGCGAAGGCAGCTATTTTGCAGACGAGCTCGAAGCAGTCTTGGCCTACAATACTGGTGCGGTCGATATTCAGGCTATGTGCAACGTCAAGCTCACTCGTGAAGTTGACGGCGAAATGAAAAGCAAATGGGTAAAGACGACACCCGGGCGCATTATATTCAACGAAGCGATTCCGCAGGACTTAGGCTTTGTGGACAGAGAGGCGAAAGACAGCGAGTTTATGCTCGAGGTCGATTTCCTTGTAGGTAAAAAGCAGCTTGGCGACATCGTTGAGTACTGCTACAGAAAATACGGCGAAACCAAAACCTCAGAGATGCTCGACGAGATCAAGCGTCTTGGGTTCCATTACTCAACACTCGGAGCAATCACTATCAGCGTTAGCGACATCAAAATTCCGAAAGAAAAAGCGGAACTGATTGCCAAGGCCGAAGAGAAGGTTTTCGAGATAGAGAAGAAGTTCAAACGCGGATTCCTCACCAACGAAGAGAGAAAAGGCAACGTTATCAAAGTTTGGTCGGAAACAACAGATGCGGTAGCCGATGCGTTGATAGCAGGGCTAAGCAAGTTTAACCCGGTTAACATGATGGCGGACTCGGGTGCTCGTGGTAGTAAGAACCAGATCAAACAGCTTGCCGGTATGCGTGGACTCATGGCAGACCCGTCGGGCTCGATTATCGAGATTCCGATTCGTGCAAATTTCCGTGAAGGTCTCACGGTTCTGGAGTTCTTTATCTCCACTCACGGAGCAAGAAAAGGTCTTGCCGACACCGCTCTGCGAACAGCAGACTCAGGATACCTCACACGTCGTTTGGTTGACGTCAGCCAAGACGTAATCGTACGCGAGGAAGATTGCCTGCAAGAAGGCGACGCAGTAAGAGGCGTTCTGATAGAGGACGTTAGAAACGGCAAAGAAGTTATCGAACCGTTCATCGACCGCATCGGCGGCAGATTTGCTGCGGCAGATATACTGCATCCGGAAACGGACGAGGTTATCGTTTCCGCAGGCGAGTTTATCACATACGAGAATTGTCAGCAGATCAAAGCGGCAGAGGTTACCAGCGCGTACATTCGCTCGGTTCTGACTTGCAAAACGCGCCATGGCGTGTGCGCAAAGTGCTACGGCAGCGACATGTCGTCCAGCAAAGAGGTCAGCATTGGCGAGGCTGTCGGTATCATCGCGGCACAGTCAATCGGCGAGCCGGGTACTCAGTTGACGATGAGAACGTTCCATACGGGCGGTGTTGCAGGTAGTGATATCACGCACGGTCTGCCTCGTGTAGAAGAGCTTTTCGAAGCAAGAAAGCCAAAAGGTCTTGCGATTATCAGTGATATTGCCGGCGTCGTTTCAATCGACGACAACAAGAAAAAAGTCGAAATCATCGTTACCAGCGAAGACAGTGCAGAAAGCTACGCGATACCGTACGGCTCGCGCATCAAGGTAAACGAAGGCGACGCAATCGAAGCGGGCGACGAGCTTACAGAAGGCTCTATCAACCCGAACGATATATTGAGAATTAAAGGCGCAAAAGGCGTGCAGGCATATCTGCTGAAAGAAGTACAGATGGTTTATCGTCTGCAAGGTGTTGAGATAAGTGACAAGCACATCGAAGTCATCATTCGCCAAATGCTCAAGAAGTGTAAGATTGAAGACGCAGGCGACACGGCGCTTCTGCCGGGCTCTCTGGTAGACATCTATCAGTTTGATATCGCGAACGACGAGATGATTAAGGAAGGCAAAAAGCCGGCGACTGCAAAGCGCGTGCTGCTTGGAATCACAAAAGCATCGCTTGCGACCGACTCCTTCTTGTCTGCGGCATCGTTCCAAGAGACAACAAGAGTACTCACCGAAGCAGCAATCAAAGGCAAGAGCGACCCGCTGCTTGGGCTAAAGGAAAACGTTATAATCGGCAAGCTGATCCCGGCGGGTACCGGAATGCGGCGCTACAAAGACATTGAAGTCATCAAGAACATACTAAACGAAGACATTCTTGAAAGCGTCAACATCGGCGAAAGTGACTATGCAGAGCTGTTTAACGATTTTGCAGAGCTTACTAGCGACGACGCTAATGTTGAACTATAACCATGGGGGACAATAGCATGGCAAAAAACGAAAACTGTGTTGTAACCGACACGTCAATATGCAAATGGATCGACAAGGACTGCGGTGAATGCTACATTGGCGGCATGAAGAACGAGGACGACAGAAAAGACGCTTTGAGCAACTTCGAAGCGATGCTAAACTTGTTGCCCGATAACTTTGACGACCTCAGTGGCGACAAGTGCGCATTTTGCAAAAAAGACCCGCGCCCCAGAGCCGGATATGCATTGATTGATCTAGGTCACAAAGACCCGGAGAGCAAACGCGGAATGTTCTTTGGTCTGGGGAAAAAGATTCGTCGGCGCATCGGCTCATTGGTACCTATGAACATCTCGGTATGCAAAGAATGCCGCAGCGCGCTAAGATGGTATGAAGCCATCAAGTGGCTGTCCATTGCGTTTTTTGCAGCGGTGGCAATTATGCTGCTGGTTGTGCCGGGCACAGGACTCGGCTTTGATACGTCATCCTCATTTATTCCGTATCTCATCGTAATTGGGGGCGGCGTGTTTGGATACTTTGCAGGAAAGTTTCTTGCAAAGCAGTTTATCAAAGCCAAGAGCAGCCAGATGTACACAAACGTCTTCGAGATTCCGGTTTGCGCGGATATGCAGGAGCGCGGCTGGTTTTTGGTACAGGAGAACAACGGAGCAGTAACAAGATACATCTTCTCAAAGAAGCCAATGCTGCGTAAAATCGGCGACTTAAAACGACTTGCCGGTGAGAATGACGAAGAATTTTCACAAACATCCTTTTTAGAGGATTGACAAGCGGGTTGCCCGGTGTTAAAATGTCTCTGCTGTGCGCATTTTTTAATGTCCGCACGGCTTTTGTCCGCATGGAGGGTTAGGTAGTGAGTATCATAGAAGAGCTGTCCTGCGCAAGCGAAAGAATAGTGGGAAGCAAACAGGTAATGAAGTTTGCGGGCACCTGCGTGCTGACAAAGGTATACATCGCAAAAGACGCTGACGAGCAGCTGACAGACAAGCTTAAGAAGGCGTGCGAGAAATACGGCATAGAGTATGACATGTCGTGTACCATGCATCAGATAGGCAAAGCGGCAGGCATAGAAGTAGGAAGCGCGTGTGCCGCAACAATAAAAAAGAGCAAGAAAGACATTCCCGAAAGCTTGGGTTGCTAAGGGGTTTTTATAAAAAATGAACGATGAAAGGAGGCGAAGAGAAAGATATGCCTACAATTAACCAACTGGTTAAACAGGGAAGAAAAACGGCTACGACGAAGAGCGGTTCTCCAATACTAAAGCAGTGTCCTCAAAAAAGAGGCGTTTGCTTGACGGTGAGGACGATGACACCAAAGAAGCCAAATTCGGCCCTTAGAAAAATTGCTAGAGTTCGCTTGGTCAATGGTCTGGAAGGTACTGCGTACATTCCCGGTATTGGTCACAATCTGCAAGAGCATAGTGTTGTTCTTATAAGAGGCGGCAGGATCAAAGATCTGCCGGGCGTTAGATATCATATAGTTAGAGGCGCTCTCGATAGTGCGGGAGTTGCGGATAGGAAACAGGCGCGTAGTAAATACGGTGCCAAACGTCCTAAGAAGTAATTAAGGAGGAGAAACATGCCAAGACGCGGAGCAGCTCCAAAGCATGACGTCTTGCCGGATCCTATTTACAAGTCCATCGTTTTGACCAAGCTTATTAATCAGGTCATGCTGGACGGCAAAAAAGGAACGGCACAAAAGATTTGTTATGATGCCTTTGATATAGTCAAAGAAAAAATGGAGCTTGAACCTTTAGAGGTTTTTGAAAAGGCAATGGAGAACATCATGCCTGTTCTTGAAGTAAAAGCAAGAAGAGTGGGTGGTGCAACATACCAGGTGCCGATAGAAGTTCGTCCCGAAAGAAGGCAGACACTTGCCATTCGGTGGATGGTACTTCATACAAGAGCAAGAAACGAGAAAACGATGAGCCAGCGGCTCAGCGGAGAACTAATGGACGCTTATAACGGCACCGGTGCAAGCGTGAAAAAGCGCGAAGACATGCACAGGATGGCAGAAGCCAACAAGGCTTTCGCTCATTACAGGTGGTAGCATGAGAAACAAGGAGAGAGAAATTGCCTAGGAAGTATACGCTTGAAAAAACAAGAAATATAGGGATTATGGCGCATATTGACGCGGGTAAGACTACAACGACCGAACGTGTGCTTTACTATACAGGCAAAACGTACAAGCTTGGTGAAGTGCACGACGGCGATGCTGTTATGGATTGGATGGAGCAGGAGCAGGAGCGAGGCATCACAATTACCTCTGCTGCAACGTCCGCGCAGTGGCGAGATCATGGCATCAACATCATTGACACACCCGGGCACGTTGACTTTACGGTAGAGGTCGAAAGATCGCTCCGTATACTAGACGGCGCTGTGGCTGTGTTCTGCGCAAAAGGCGGTGTAGAGCCGCAGTCCGAGACTGTTTGGCGCCAGGCAACAAAGTACAAAGTACCAAGCATGGCGTACGTGAACAAGATGGACATCATGGGCGCAGACTTTTTGCATGTTGTTGAGATGATGAAAGATCGCCTCGGTGCAAACGCAGTCCCGGTTCAGCTGCCAATCGGCAAGGAAGAGGATTTCAGAGGCATTATCGATTTGATCGATATGCAAGCGCTGGTCTATCTTGACGATCTCGGTACAAAGTCAGAGAAAACTGCAATACCCGACGATATGCTTGGCATCGCAGAGGAGTATCGCGAGAAGCTGATTGAGTCGGTTGCAGAGCACAACGACGCATTGCTGGAGAAGTATTTTGAAGGCGAGGAGATAAAGCACGAAGAGTTGGTTGCGGCTATCAGGGAAGCTACTATTGATCTCGATATCGTACCGGTAACGTGCGGCAGCTCGTATCGCAACAAAGGCGTTCAGCCTCTTCTCGACGCGATTGTAGACTTTATGCCGTCCCCTCTGGATGTTCCGCCGATTGTTGGCATGAACAGCAAAGGCAACGACGAGGTAAGAAAAGCGGACGACAATGAACCGTTTGCTGCACTTGCTTTTAAGATTATGGCAGACCCGTTCGTTGGAAAGCTCGCTTTCATAAGAGTGTACTCGGGTACGCTAAAGAGCGGCTCGTACGTTTATAACTCGACCAAAGAAAAACGCGAACGTATCGGCAGAATATTGCAGATGCACGCCAACGCCAGAGAAGACATTGATGCTTTGCACGCGGGAGACATCGCGGCGGTTGTAGGATTCAAGCAAATCACCACCGGTGACACGCTTTGTGACGACAAACGCCAGATCATACTCGAGCAGATGGATTTCCCGGAGCCTGTTATCGAAGTTGCGATAGAGCCAAAAACCAAAGCCGGCAGGGAAAAAATGACGCTAGCTTTGATGAAGCTGTCAGAAGAAGACCCTACGTTTAAGACTTACACTGATGAAGACACAGGTCAGACGATTATTGCAGGTATGGGTGAACTTCACCTTGAGATTATCGTAGACCGCATGATGCGCGAGTTTAAGGTAGAGGCAAAGGTCGGACAGCCACAGGTTAGCTATCGTGAAAAACTTAGAAAACCTGTCAAGGCGACCGGTCTGTACAAGAAACAAACGGGTGGCAGAGGTCAGTTTGGTCATGTCGTTATAGAGGTAGAGCCTCTTGAAGCCGGAAGCGGATACGAGTTTGTTGACAAAGTTGTCGGCGGCAGCGTTCCAAGAGAATACATCCAGCACGTTGACAAAGGTATACAGGAAGCTTCTAAAAACGGTATACTCGCCGGGTTCGAAGTTATGGACTTTAGAGCAACGCTGGTTGATGGAAGTTACCACGACGTAGATTCGTCGGAAATAGCATTTAAAATTGCCGGTTCAATGGCGTTCAAAGAGGCTATGAAAAAAGGATCACCGGCATTGCTAGAGCCTATTATGGCTGTTGAGGTCGTAGTTCCTGATGATTACCTTGGTGACGTTATGGGCAATCAAAACGCGCGACGCGGACAAATCGAAGGCACAGAGATACGTAGTGGAGCACATGTAATTCGTGCACACACACCGCTGTCCGAAATGTTCGGATACGCGACAGATCTGAGAAGCAGAACGCAAGGCAGGGGCACGTTCACAATGCAGTTTTCGCATTACAACGAAGTGCCAACAAGCATTGCAGAGAAAATTATGGCTTGATATGTTACAACGGATTTTTTTTGCGCTAGAGCGCAATCCGTTTACATAGAAGATTAATAAGAAAATTATTTTATGGATTGATTAGGAGGAAAAAATCAATGGCAAAGGCAAAGTTTGAAAGAAACAAACCACATGTAAACATCGGGACAATCGGTCACGTTGACCATGGTAAGACAACACTTACGGCTGCTATCACATCTGTGCTTTCACAGAGTGGATTTGCAGAGGTACAGAGCTATGAGGACATCGACAAGGCGCCGGAAGAGCGCGAGCGCGGGATCACGATCAACATTGCGCACGTGGAGTATGAGACGGGCGAGCGGCACTACGCCCACATCGACTGTCCGGGGCACGCCGACTACATCAAGAACATGATCACCGGTGCTGCCCAGATGGACGGCGCTATTCTGGTGGTTGCAGCAACTGACGGCCCTATGGCCCAGACTCGTGAGCACATCCTGCTCGCTCGTCAGGTGAACGTTCCCTACATCGTAGTATACCTTAACAAGACAGACCAGGTTGACGACGAAGAGCTTATCGAGCTTGTTGAGATGGAAGTTAGAGAGCTTCTTGACGCGTACGAGTTCCCGGGCGACGACATCCCTATTATCAAGGGAAGCGCTTTGCAGGCACTTGAAGCCGCAGCGTCAGGCGAAGGCGCAAAAGACAACGCAGCATGCGCATCAATTTTCGAGTTGATGGAAGCTGTTGACAGCTATATCCCAACACCGGAGCGCGACGTAGACAAGCCGTTCTTGATGCCGGTTGAGGACGTTTTCTCAATCACCGGTCGTGGCACAGTTGCTACGGGCAGAATCGAACGTGGAATTGTCAAAGTTGGCGAGAGTGTTGAAATCGTTGGCATGACAGAGGAGCTGCGGGACGTTGTTGTAACGGGCGTAGAAATGTTCAGAAAGCTTCTTGACGAAGGTTTGGCAGGAGACAACGTTGGACTGCTGCTTCGTGGTGTGCAAAGAGACGAGATCGAGCGCGGTCAGGTTCTTGCAAAGAAGGGCAGCATCAAACCGCATACTCATTACATGGGTCAGGTTTACGTGTTGAAGAAGGAAGAAGGCGGACGCCATACACCATTCTTCAATGGTTACCGTCCACAGTTCTACTTTAGAACAACAGACGTTACGGGCAGCATCGCTCTTCCGGAAGGTACAGAGATGGTTATGCCGGGCGATCACGTTAACATGGAGATCAAGCTCATCACTCCGATCGCTATCGAAGAGGGTCTTAGGTTCGCTATTCGCGAAGGCGGAAGAACAGTTGGCTCCGGCGTTGTTACAAGCGTTGTAGAAGACTAAACAACTTTTAGGAGCGCATTAACGCGTCAAGTACAAGCAATCTAAAAAGGGCTGCCAAAGCGATTTGGCGGTCCTTTATTTTACGCTTCAGGCGGAGCGCGCGGCATACAACGTTACATAAATGTATATAATCCATTACGATTGTGCGACATATTGCGCCGGAGTATGATATAGTATATGCTATACAGAGGAAAATTTCGCACGAAAGGCATTCGTTTTATGGAAATAGAAGATGTAAAATATAAAAAGAAGCGCAAACGGAGCACAAGATTTAAAGTAGTTCTGTCAATCTTCATCATTTTGTTGGTGGTGCTTATTGGCGTCGCGCTTTACTTCATTATCGACTTTTCGAAAATATGGGGGGACCTGGGGTTCAACGAAGGCGACGTCACTTATGATATTTTGGAAGACGAAAATGTTGAAGGTCTCGAAGAAGTCGATTATATTAGCGGCGATGTACAGACGATTGGCAAGGAGGACGGGATTCTGGATATTTTGCTGATCGGTGTGGACAGCCGCAGCACCAGCAAATTCACCGGGCGCAGCGATGTGCTGATGGTGCTTCGAATCGACACGAACACTAACGAGATTAAGCTCGCCTCGTTTATGCGCGACACTTTGGTGCAGATTGAAGGGCACGATAAAAACCGAATCAACACGGCGTATCACTTTGGCAGCATAGAGCTGACTAACCTTACATTGGAGAGCAACTTCGGCATAACTCCTGACTACTATGTGGTCGTCAACTTCTACGGGATGGAGGACATTATCAACGCGCTTGGCGGTGTGGACATTGACGTGCAGAGCAACGAGGTCAAATATGTGAATGGCTCTGTTGACGAGCTGAACAGCATTGACAACGATGGCAAATCTGCGCACATCAGCGGTTCGGGAATGCAGCGCCTTAACGGGCGGCAAGCCGTGGCGTATATGAGAATAAGAAAAGTGGGCGGCGACGCGGCGAGAGTGAAGCGTCAGCAGACTGTATTGAACGAGCTGTTCAAGGAAGCCGCTTCGATTGATCTAAGTCAGGTGCCGTCTATGATAGGCGTTTTGACGGACTACGTGCGCACCGACATCCCGCTCGGCGAGATGGTGAACATCGGTACAGCCGTTCTAAAGATGGATGTCAGCGAACTGCAAAGGTTTACGTATCCGGACAAGTACGACATCGGCAACTACAAAGGTATGTCGATTGTGCAGCCGGCAAACTATGAAGAAGAGATGGACAAGCTGGTCAATTTCCTCGAAAGTTAGCGACAGAAATACTGGCAACAGGGATGGAGAAAATGTATGAGCACAGCAGTATCGACTGTTTTGATTGTAATAGGCGCACTTGTTGTGATTATTAAAGGCGTACTAGGCAAAGGGTTCAGTTTTGGCAGAGGTAAATTTATTCATGACAAACTTGGTCCCGGGGCTGCGCGAATAATCACCATTGTTTTAGGTCTTCTGATAATGACACTTGGCATACTATTGCTTATTTTCCCGGAGTGGCTTGGTTCGGCCGAGTAGCTGCGGGCAGCAACGATATAAGACGCAAAGGAGTCCGTCCCGCCGATATCGGTTGTGACGGGCTTTGTTATTAACGAAAAAAAACAGCCTTTGTGCAATAAATCGGCTTTTCAATCGTCTTATTAATGAAAAGCAAAATTGAAAGGTGAATTATAATGAGAGTATTGATGGTCTGCGTGTCGGCACACAACGGCAGCACATTGAAAGTGGCAAAGGCGATAGCTGAGGTTATAGGCGCGAAGCTGATCAAGCCAAGCGAGGTTAAGCACGAGGATTTGAACGAGTTTGACACGATTGGTTTTGGGTCGGGTATATACGACAACACGCTGCACAGCTCGGTAATAAAAGTGGCGGACAGCACGCAAACATTTGAGGGCAAGCGAGTTTTTGTGTTCTCGACAGCGGGTGTTTTGTGGCAGGACGCGCACGCAGAAATCCGCGCTAAGTTATCGGCAAAAAACGCCGAGATCGCGGGAGAATTTCGCTGCAAAGGGTTTAACACAAACAGTTTCTTAAAATACATTGGTGGGATGAACAAAGGGCGACCGAACGCAGATGACATAGCGCAGGCAAAAAGCTTTGCTTCAGGCTTGATGAATTAATCAAACTTTTCTTGCGGGTTGCATAAGACCCCTTGCGGCGATGTGCTGCAGGGGGTTTTGATTTGCTGCAAAGCGGGCGGCGCTGGTTGAAAGAAGAGCGCCTGCGTGGTACACTAAAGTCGTGCTGAAACAGGCGATGAAGCAGCTTTGATCACCATGGCACAAAAGGAGTGATCGATATGAAAAAGTTCGTGAGAAATGCGATTGACAACTTAAAAGTTGTTGTGCGCAGATTTCCGATTGTGCTTGCGGTGTGCGCGGCGGCCGGGGTGTTTGGTCTGCTGATATCGCACGAGGTGTTTGCAGACCAGGACATACCTGTCAAGATACTGATGTGTCTGTTTATGTTTGCGCTGAGCTGCCTTTGTGCTAAGGTAGCGTACGAGAGCTACGAGAAAATCACCAAGATTATTTATGCAGGTTTGCTTATTGGCGGGGCGTGCCTTGCCACGTGCTTTGGGTTGTTTCTGCTGAACTTAGACTATCAATATACCGGCGTGCGATATGCCGCAGTGATGTTTGCGCTTGTCGCGTTGTTTTTGGCGGTGCCGTATTTAGGCAAGCTCCGGGGCAGCGACGAGTTTGCGAACAGGCTCATTTGGCGCGGCGCGATTACTGCGCTGTTTACGGGTGTGCTGATTGGCGGGCTGTGCGCGTTGTTTTTCGCGATACAAGAGCTGCTGAACGTGAATATGATCGACGAGATTTACGGCGACACTGCTATTGTGGTGGCGGCGCTGTTTACGCCCATGCTGTTTTTGACGGGTGTAAAGCAGTTTGAAGCGTTTAAATCGCACAAGCTGTTCAAGGTGCTGACGGTGTACATACTGATGCCGCTGCTGCTGGCCTATACCGCAGTTGTTTATGCGTATCTCATAATGATAATGTTCAACAACTTTGAGATGCCGAGCGGCATTGTCGGCAATCTGGTGCTTTGGTACGGGTTGGTCGGCATATTCGTGCTGTTTTTGGCAAAGGCGTATTTGGATAAAGGCTTCGGCAAGTTCTTCAACCGATTCTATCCGATTGCGTCAATAGCACCGCTGGTCGTCATGTTTATCGCACTTGCATTGCGTATCAATCAGTACGGTGTTACGGAAAATCGGTACTATTCATTGATTGCGGGGATTTGGATATCCGCCATGATAGTGTATTTCATAGTCACCGCGTTTGCCGATAAGCGAAGGAACGTGGTTGTTCTGGCGTCGCTGGTAGTTGTTGTTGCGCTTAGCGTCATTGGTCCTTGGTCTGCGGGAAGCGTTTCGCTTCGCAGTCAGTCAAATCGGCTGGAGCAGGCGTTGGAGGAGGAAGGCGCGTTGGCGGATGGGGAGATAACGTCACTTGAGCCGGTCTCGCAGCATGCAAGCGATATCGTTCGCTATATTGACCGCAACCACGGCTTTGACAATGTTGCTTTTTTGAGCGAGAGCAAAGCCGGTGAGATAGCGAACATTCGCACAGACAAGCCGGGCAGCGAGGTTCACGCGATTAACGAGGAGTATGGGGATACGGCTATCGACATATCCGGTTTCGATTTTTTGGTCAGTTTACAATTCGATGAAGGGGAAGTGGACATCGACGATAATTTGTATTACACACACGATGAGAACGGTGTGGTCGTATTCTACATGGACGAGCGGCCTGTGCTGACCCTTGACATCGGCAAGCACTACAGCGAGAAAATGGGAGATACGGGCGTAATTGGCGATAAGTTTGAAGACTTTGT
>JABGQS010000001.1 GCA_018648645.1 Clostridia bacterium | reverse complement strand
AGTAGTCGGTGGTGGTTTGAGGGAGCACAGTATTCTGGCTCGATGTCTTTGGCTCATAGCTCATTACCTCGTTGTCAAGCTCCTTGGCTTTGCTCAAATACCCATTCGGATCAAGCCCATACGCCGCGGTCAGCTCAAAGTCCAAATCAACCAACCCCTTCTTTGCGTTCTCCACGTTCTGCGTGTTAATAATCTGGATTTCGTCCGTACCCGTCGCCAAATCATTCCACTGCTTTTTCCGCAAGTCCTCCAGCCGCTTCGTCTGTTTTGCCTGCGCATCCTTAATTAGCTGAATCGACTCGAACTTCGGTCTTGTTGGTTCCATTATACCACCAATTTTTGTATTTGGCGAGAACGAACTTTCCATGTCGATATTTGTCGAATGCACCATCCTTCTCCTCTTCTCCTCTTCCCTCAATAACTCGTCCAACGCGCGGTTCCTGCTATAATCGTTAAGCATCTCCTTTGCCTCCTTCAATTGTTTTTGCGGCGTTTTACCGCCCTTTTGTACAATCAAACCACAAATAATCGCTCACGGTCGCTCAATCTTGTCGTTTTAGCGCTCAATCTTGTCGTATTTCGCACTTTTTCTTGCCACATCAATCTATACTGCATATTGGTCACTAATAGTTTTTGTGGTATAATGCTAAGTAGAAATTTCCGCAGTACAAAAAATACAGGTTTACATATATTTCGAGGAGAAAACATGAACATACAATTCATCAAACAAATTCCGTCGTCCGCGCATATTATAGAGCAGATTCCATTGCCCGAAGGTATCAAAAAGCACAAACAGAAAAGAGACGCGGACATACGAAAAATCTTCGAGGGCAAAGACAACCGCCTGCTGGTTATTATTGGTCCGTGCTCTGCCGACAACGAAGACTCGGTGTGCGAATACATCGGACGTCTGGCAAAGGTGCAGGACAAAGTTAAGCGCGAGCTGCTAATCATCCCGCGAATCTACACCAACAAACCGCGCACGACTGGCGAGGGGTATAAGGGCATGGTTCACCAGCCCGACCCAAGCGAGAAAACCGATTTGTACGAGGGCATCAAGGCAATACGGCGGCTTCACATCAAGGCGCTCAGCGAGTTCGGTATGGCTGCGGCAGACGAGATGCTCTACCCCGAAAACTACACATACCTCGCGGATGTTCTTGCATACAACGCTGTCGGTGCACGCTCGGTCGAGAACCAGCAACACAGACTGACAGCAAGCGGTGTTGCCACACCTGTCGGCATGAAAAACCCAACAAGCGGCGACTTCACCGTTATGCTAAACGCCATCAAGGCAGCGCAGATCGAGCACAACTTTATCTACAACGGCTGGGAAGTTCAGACAGCGGGCAACGACTTCGCGCACGCTATACTGCGCGGTGCCATCGACATAAACGGGCGCAACATTCCAAACTACCACTACGAAGACCTGATTCATTTTGCGCGGGCATACGCCGAGCGCGATTTGAAAAACCCGGCGATTATTGTAGACACCAACCACGCAAACTCGGGCAAGCTCTTCTTCGAGCAGCCGCGTATCGCCAAGGAAATCATGTACAGCCGCAACTACGACAAAACGCTAAAGAGTATAATCAAAGGTCTGATGATCGAAAGCTACTTGGTCGAAGGGAGCCAAAACATTGGCGACAACGTGTATGGCAAGTCGATTACCGACGCGTGTCTTGGATGGGACGAAACGCAGCGGCTGCTTTTCAGCATCGCCGAAAATCACTAAGAAAGCGACTCTGCTATGAAAACGCTAATTGCATACTCAACCAAATACGGAACTACAGCAAGATGTGCAAATCTGTTGAAAGAAAAGCTAACCGGTGAAGTCACACTCTTGGGCATATCAAAGAGCGGCAAAGTTGATCTTTCGCTTTTTGACTGCGTCATCATCGGTGGTCCGATATACATGGGCAGGCTAAAGAAAGAAACCAAAAAGTTTTGCGATAAGAATCTTGATATTCTGGTTACCAGGAAAATCGGTTTGTTTGTGTGTCATCTCGAAAAGGAGAAAAGTATCGTTGATATCATGGCAACACAGTTCCCGCACTCGCTTTGGCAAGCTTCGGTGGTGGCAAACGGCTTTGGCGGCGCAAGCCTTGTCTCTATGATGAAAGGCATGGACAAGTTCATGTTCGCCAATGTCGCCAAATCGACAGAGGACAAAGAAGCTATCGACTATGCGCATATAGAAGACTTCGCAAAAGCGATACAAGCGTAAGAAAAAAACCGTTCCGATAGGAAGCGGTTTTTATTTTATCATTTTTTAATTAACCCTATCTTTCGCAATGACCATCAATCATCCTCTTCATCTTCCTCGTCTTCCTCGTCCTCTTCATCTTCTTCGTCTTCCTCTTTATGATAAGGATCATCTTCATGGTCGTCATCCTCGTCGTCGTCACCCGAGGAACCGGAGCCTGTTGCACCGCTCGTTGTGTCCACGCCGCCGTCACTCGGCTCGCTAGGCAGCACCGTCGCGCCGGTCATTGCGTCAATATCATCGGCAAGCGGATCAAACGGCTGTACTGTCGCGCCCGACATTGCGTCAACGTCATCGGCAAGCGGGTCAAACGGCTGCACTGTTGCGCCGCTCGTTATATCAACGCCCTGCTCTTCTTCGCGTTCCCGTGCAGCTTTTGTCGCTGCGCTCATAGAGTCCGCTTCGCTCGTTTGCGAATCTGCGAGCTCCACTAAAATCGCTCCGGACATAAAGCTCGAATCGCTCAGCGCTAGAAGACTACCATGTTCATTATTATCTGCTGAAACCTCAGAAATTGGTGATGCACATCCGGCGAGTAGTGCCACCGTGCACAAGAAGGAGATGATTGAAATTACAATTACTCTTTTATTTTTCGCTCTCATAGCGGCAGATCCTTTCAGAATTGTATCTTAATATACTATTATAAACCAATATTGTGTTGATAAAACGTTGAAATTGTGAACATTACGCAAAAGTTACACCTTTTACAGCCATATAATCGGAGATCGTCAGGCCCAAACAGCCATCTATCGGACAGCCATTTTACCCATTCTTCTCAACCAACAGCTCCGGCTCAAGCATTTCCAGCCCGCCATTGCCAAACGACCCGCAATAAACCTTTTTGCCTCTGCGCGTCAGCACAATATGAAACGTTGCGTCTACCGTCTCTTCAATCTTCCTGTTCATGCCCGTTGTCGTTGGCGCAATCAGCTTTCCAAAAACCTTGCTGCCCGCCGTTATATGAAGCGAATATTTACCACGGCACAGCTTCACCGTCAACTCTCCCTTTTGCCGCTTAATATCGACAACTCGCGCACCGTTATATGTCGCAAAACGGTACTGCCGGCCATCTACAAGCAGCACGCAAATTAGCCCCGTAAAAAATATCGCTCCGTATGGAATCGTCGCTATCGAGCACATTAGTGATACTTTATCATCGTTGCACTGCATCCATATCCATCTGCTCGGAAAAGCTTCGCCCCAATCCTTTTCGATATACCCATGCGCGTCCTCAAAAAGATACTGCTCCCTGTCTATTTTCATCGTACCGTTAGCGCGATGCGTCAAGCTCAATATCCCATGGTTGCACTGCATTCTTGGCAGATACGAAAACGGTCCCATAATGGACGGCGATACAAAGTTCGTTTTCAGTGGCACAATACCGCTAAACGAAATTTCAGCTTTAACACGAACACCATCTTGATCTATATCAAGCTCAATTCGTTCCATCGAGAATTTATTAGCCCCTACCTTCACTTCAAATGTGTCCGTCTTGGCGCTAAATGCCTCAAATGGATACTCAAAATAATAACTCTTGCCCGATGCAAGCAGCAGTTGTATAAACGCAGTCTCATCGCTTTTATTCTCCGTGCGGAACACACCTACAATCACGGATACCGTGCCTTTATCCGAAGCTTGCTTGAAATACCACCCTTCAAAATAAGGCCTGCTCTTCTCTTTCCCGTGATAGAGTTCAGGTTTGCCCGGCAGCAACCGATGCCCCATTTCCAATTCCTCCCTTGTTCACAAAAGCGTCAGCTCCATTCATATTGCTTGTTAACCCAATCTTTCGCATCCACAGCTCTATTATACCACTATTTCCAACGCATGCACACAGCCCGCCAGTTTTACGGACAAAAAAAGAGCTCATCGCCCTTTGCTGCGTTTCTATTATTACTCAGTTGCATTTCAGGCTGCACATTGTCCTTTTCGCACCGCCTGTGCCAATCCCGTATGCATTTTCGGGGTTCCTCGCCATCTGAAGAGACTTGTCCGTCACCTTTTTCGCGCCGCCTGTGCCAATCCCGTATGCATTTTCGGGGTTCCTCGCCATCTGAAGCGACTTGTCCGTCACCCTTTTCGCACCGCCTGTGCCAATCCCGTATGCATTTTCGGGGTTCCTCGCCATCTGAAGCGATTCATCCGTTACCCTTTTCACTCCACCAGTACCCTGCGCGTACTTATGTGCATCCGCCGGGTTTTGTTTTCCCATACCCATCGCATGCTGCAAACCTTTGTCGTAGTCACTCACGCCGCCAGTTCCCTGCGCATACTTGTGTGCATCAGCCGGGTTTGGCTTTCCCATACCCATCGCGTGCTGCAAGCCCTTGTCGGAATCTATTTTCGAACAAAAGCATAAGGAAAAGGTACAATTAAATTTGACCTTTTCCTTTTGCAAAAACCTAAAACACCATTTAATTCATCAGGCTCATAATATTCAAGAACTCGTCGTATCCAATATCTCGTTATATTCAAGATTAATATCCAATAAAAAGCCCCGCTCGTTTACATCAAAGCTCCAGGCATATCCATCTTTCCACCACATAGCGACACTACTGTCTTCATATTCACCAATTTGATACGGATCTCCAAACTCATTGATCAGGTTTGGCAGGATAGCATCAAATATTTCTTGAATGTTCGATTCAGGTTTATCTGGAAAATACCCTATGGTTATTCTTGTTAAATCATTACCATCAAAATCAAAGAACAGTAAACAATTGTAACCATAATAATCATCCAATCTGAAAAGGGCCACTGATTCATCTTGATCGTATGGTTCTTTTCCTTCTTTTTCAATAATATCTTCCAAAGTGTCCCCATATTGATGCCCTCTGAATGTAAGCGCAAACTTCTCTTCCGGCTTCTCTTCAGGTTCAGGAATACCGCACGCGCCTAATAAAAGAATTATCACAAAGGCAATAATTATCAATCTTTTCATATACTCCTCCCATTCGAAAAACAACAGCTCAATAATGAAATTTTAATAGTCCTTTATAACTAAAATTAACACTTAGTCCGATTGAATAGGGTGTTACGTCTAACATACCAAGTAGTCCTTCCTTTTGCCACGACGCTGTCAAGGTTGTGTCTCCAATTTTCGTCCAGTACGGCTCACCATATAGCTCAGTCAGGTTTTGGACCATCTCATCAAACACTTCATCTTGTATCCCATTCTTTTCAGTATACACTGATAGCATTGAAATCATATATAAAGAATCGTCTTCAAAATGGCATGTCATCTCAGCTTCATACCCAAAAAAATCGTTTACAATAAAATCTACTTCTCTTCGGTCTCTTGGGCTTTGTTCATAAGATTCGATACCCTCTTTTTCAATAACATCTTCAAGAGAATCTCCCAGATTGTGCCCCCTAAAAGTATAAGAACTCGTCGAAGATTGCGTACATGCACTCAGCAGCAGTACGGTAACTACAATCAGAACTAAAAGTTTTTTCATGTATACTCCTCCATTAAAGACAGCCTGTTTGTGGTTTGCCTTCTCCTTATGCAAAAACTTTAATTATAATTTAATCAATCAGGCACATAGTATTCAAGATTAATTTCTAATATAAAGACTAACTCGTCTACATAAAAATCCCAAAACAATCCATCTTTCCACCATGAAGTTCCACAACCATCTTCATTCTCACGAATGCCAGCGGACGGGTTTCCAAATTCACTGATCAAGTTTGGTAACAGATCATCAAATACTTCTTGAAAGTTCAATTCAGTATTATCTATCAAAGATACTACTGTTATGTTTTTTAAACCATCATCATTAAATCTGAATATTATAGAACCATCGTATCCATAAAAATCATATATTCTTAAACGGGCTTCTGTTTCACTTTGCTCATATGGTTCTATTCCTTCTTTCGCAATAACATCTTCCAGCGTATCCCCATATTTGTGTCCCCTAAATGTATGCACAGGCTTTTCCTCCTGTTTCTCTTCCGTCTCCGAAATACCACATGCACCTAATAAAAGAATTATCACAAAGGCAATAATTATCAATCTTTTCATATACTCCTCCTCAAAATCATATAATTAATAATGCTTTTCAAGCTTTATCTCTCCCATCCTGCCTAGATCTCAGACCACCATTCCAGGTTTTCAAAATCACTCTCTTTCTTGTTCCATTCGAATTTAATGTATGGTTCCTTCATTGGTCCGGCAAATACAAGCGTATCATACCTTGCAATGGCATCATCCCACATATCCTCTTTTACTCCATATTTATCGCTCAATATTTTACCAAATAGTGAAATGCCGGCTGCAGCCACATCTCCAACAACCGGTACTAAACCGACTACAGAGCTTGCTGCATGGGTTACATTATCAGTTATATTGCCATCTCTATCATAATCAGATTCCATTTGTTTTGCATAATTCATCGCAAAAACTAGATTAGTCGGTAATATAATTGTAAACCCGTCATCTGTTTTTTCATAATTGACAGCCTTAATAAAGTATGGCTCAATGATATCTATAACTTCAGATTCTTGTTCCAGCAACAAATTTCGTCCTTCAGCTAGTCCTGACCACGGCCATTCAATAGTGCAATAATCTTCTCTAAATGCATTAAAGTCTTCAATGTCCTCTAAATCTTTTTCATTACCATAAGTAAAATAAACAAATGCTCTCATAGCACTATCATCTCCATCTTTCCATAACTCTACCGCATTATTAAACGCTTCATTACTTAAAGAGATTGATTCATTGGCGACAGCGTTAACTTGATTATAAAACATATCCTGTGCTCTCAAAACAAGCTGTGTCAAATTCAGGTCTTCCATATCGTTATCATAATCCAACGCTATATTCGTATCACTTATCAGTGTTTCCATATTATCCTTCTCAAATTCTAACATCTTAAGCTCGTAACCCATATCTATTTTTTCGTCCCCATCCGGTAAGCTGTTATATTCTGCCCATTTCTCATCATATACAGTAGTTAATTGCTCTAATCCACCTTGGTATCCATCCAACTGTTCTCGAACATCCAAGCCGCTGCCTTCCCAATCAAAAAACGAAATATCAGGATTTTCGTCAAGTTCGCCTATCCGTTCTTGTACTGCCAATGAATGCTTCTCTCCCTCAATCACATTTTCAATATTATCGAGATTTGCTAATGCCTCATCGTACGTAATTCCTGTTTCTTCTTTTACTTCTTCTAGCATTGTGTTTCCTAACTCGGCTACTTCATTAGCTTCATCTGCATCCATTTCTGTAATGTCTATGCTAGATATATATTCACTAACATTTTCATATTTTTGCAGAACAGTCTTTGCTTTTATTAGGTTCAAATGGCTGTTATAGAGTGCTTCACTTTGTACTTCGCTGGGTTCCCAAGCGCCTCCGGCACCAAACATATCGTCCATATAGCTTTGGGTAGGCTGCCCCCCGCTCGTCATTTGTTCTTTATTCCCGCTCATTGCATCATCTTGATTCATATCAACTGTATTATACGTATTTGAACGTGTCACATCTTGCGGTTTTAGTTGTGATGGTTCGTCTTCACTCTTCGGTATATTATGAGCAGCAAACGCATCAGGTCTGGCAGAATCCTTGGGTATATCATGAACTGCAAACGCATCAGGTCTGGCAGCATCTTTGGGTATATTATGCACCACGTAGTCATCAGGTCTGCTATTAAGAGTTTCCGTATTATTCACACCCATCAACGCACGGTCATTCGCATCCCTTTTCGCACCGCCCGTTCCAATCCCATACGCATTTTCGGGGTTCCTCGCCATCTGGAGAGACTTGTCCGTCACACTTTTCGCACCGCCCGTGCCAATACCGTATGCATTTTCAGGGTTCCTCGCCATCTGAAGTGACTCGTCCGTCACCCTTTTCGCACCACCTGTGCCAATCCCGTATGCATTTTCGGGATTCCTCGCCATCTGAAGCGATTCATCCGTTACCCTTTTCACTCCGCCAGTTCCCTGAGCATACTTGTGTGCGTCGGCCGGGTTTTGTTCCCCCATACCCATCGCGTGCTGCAGACCCTTGTCGTAGTCACTCACGCCGCCTGTGCCTTGTGCGTACTTGTGTGCATCGGCCGGGTTTTGTTTCCCCATACCCATCGCGTGCTGCAAACCTTTGTCATAGTCACTCACGCCGCCTTTATTATACCACTGTTTTCCTGTTCTGCATAGAACGAACTTTCGTCGATAAGCAAAAGGAAAAGACTCGCATTTCTACGAGTCTCATTCATACGTGTTTTTCCCTTAATCAATCATCCCTTCCAACCACTATTATAGTACCATCTCTTTTCATTACGACTAAAGTGTCTGCATGACTATTGATATCTATAACATCTTCCTCGCCGTCTAAGGCTAAAATAGATTCGTCTATTGTGAAAAATGAATCTATTTCACTAATTCTCAATGTCCCATCAGGCATTAGCCCCGAAATAAATGAATCCCCAACACAAATCTTAACTGAGCCTTCTAAAGAATCGACAATATGACTTTCAGAATTAATCTGCGACTTTGTAAACACATCATACGTTATCTTAACTTGTCCGCCATACGTCAATCCCGCAAGCGAATGATTTGACACTGTAACTTCCTTGATATCCCTCCATTCTGCGGTATCCTCAATATAAGACTCATCAACTCCAATAACTGCTACTCTACCATTCTTTTTCACCACAATCAATGTAAAAGTATTTGCATCTATATGCACTATGTTCCTTAAAGATTTAATCAACGGCATATTCTCTCTTTCGAATATAGCAATTTTATCTAAATGTTTTTCTCCTGACGTAATAATTGTGCCGTCTTTTTTTAACCCATATGCAGAAGTTAGTGTAAACTCAATCATTGCAATGTCTTGCCAGTCCTTAACATCCGTCGCACCAGTTCCAGAATACCCTGTTGCAACAACTGTTCCGTCGCTTTTTATCCCACCCGCATTCACATCACCTACTGTAACACTAACGATATCTTGCCAGTCATCAAAGATAAAATCCTCACTCGGAGTCCCTTGCACGTTTATGGTTCCATCTTCCTTAATCGCAATCTGATACGTCGTGTCACCATATTCATCTGTAATCTCAATTTGCCCTGCAACACGAGACCTCTTCTCTTCAAAATTGATTTCTTGACATCCGACTATACTGATTAACAAACAACAAATCAGCATTAGTGAAATAATTAATTTGCTCTTTCCAATATATTTTTTCAAGTCACTATCCTCCTTTTTTATTTGCTATAGCTTCTATAAATGATGGTGTTCAATGGGTTTGGTATTGTTTGCCCTGATTCAAGAACAATAGGCTCTCCATGTAAAACATATCCATATGTTACTACTTTCTCATCTTTCAAACCGCCGAAAAATTCATATTCTCCTTCTAATTCAAATGAACTAATTGTAAAATCACCGCCTAAAATTTCTTCGACATCGTAACCATATTTATTTGCAAAATCCTCATCAAGTGAAAAGTCCGCCATAAGTTCTCCGGGGGAGTCTCCTAAGATGAATGATGCAACTTCACCTGTAATCCCCATCTCCCCTAAAGCCAATTCAAAAACAAGATTAGTGGCTTCCTCAACAACAAATCTCTCGTTCTTCTCATTTGTAATCATTATATTATAGTAGGTTTTTGCATCCTCACCACTAATAATTATTTTGTCAGTCTCCGCCGCAGATAACTTTACCTTTCCCTCTATTCCATCTACTTGTGTTGCTTTACTCACTTCCGTTACCATCATTTTAAAAATATCTGTACTCCAAATATAATCTACCACTTCAGGTTTGCCTAATATCTTTTGTTGTACTTCTTCCGGTATTTCAATTCGATATTTAAGTTTTTCTAAATCCCTTATTTCCTCCTTAAAGTCCTTTTCCTCATTGGAGAGAAAATTCTCCGCCTCTAACAAAGTCATCCCTGTTTCCATCTCTGCATCTGCAAGCAACATAGCCGCCTGCCCCCAAGTCGAATTCTCTATGATCGCACCATTCTCGCCTCGTGCCGCAGTCTCAATGTTCGCCATTATAGTTGCTTGGTCACTTACCCCAGTTTGCTCTTCAATTATACTAAAAGCAATATCGAATGCAGTTACCGCTTGCTCCGCCTCTCTCAATGTTGGCGGCTTATAGTTCCCCGACACTCCGCCTGTGTGTTGCCCGTACGCGTTTTCTGTGTTCGATTCATTTCCTCTCACTCCGCCTGTTCCAATCGCATATGCGTGTTCGGGGTTCCTCGCCATCTGGAGAGACTCGTCTGTTACTCTTTTCGCGCCACCTGTTCCAATCGCATACGCGTGTTCGGGGTTCCTCGCCATCTGAAGCGATTCGTCCGTTACCCTTTTCGCGCCACCTGTTCCAATCGCATATGCGTGTTCGGGGTTCCTCGCCATTTGAAGCGACTCGTCCGTTACCCTTTTCGCACCGCCTGTTCCAATCGCATACGCGTGTTCGGGGTTCCTCGCCATTTGAAGCGACTCGTCCGTTACCCTTTTCGCGCCGCCTGTTCCAATCGCATATGCGTGTTCGGGGTTCCTCGCCATCTGGAGAGACTCGTCCGTTACCCTTTTCGCACCACCAGTACCCTGCGCGTACTTGTGCGCATCAGCCGGGTTTTGCTTTCCCATACCCATCGCGTGCTGCAGACCCTTGTCATAGTCACTCACGCCGCCTGTGCCCTGAGCATACTTGTGTGCATCCGCCGGGTTTTGTTTCCGCATGCCCATCGCGTGCTGCAAACCTTTGTCGTAGTCACTCACACCACCAGTGCCCTGCGCATACTTGTGCGCGTCCGCCGGGTTCTTCTGCCCATAGCTTTTGCTATTCTTGTTCAAATACCCATTCGAGCCAAGCCCATACGCATCAGTCAGCTCGTTGTCAAGGTTCGCTAATCCCTGCTTTGCATCCGAAACATTTTGCTTGTTGATAATCTGGATTTCGTCAGTGCCGGTCGATAACTCATTCCACTGCTTTTTCTCCATATCGCGTATCAGTTTTCTCTGTGCGTCCTGTGCGTCTTTGATTTGGTCTATCGAATCAAACTTTGGCTTGCTTGGCTTCATTATACCATTATTCTCCTGCTCTGTATAGAACGAATTTTCCGCGCTCCGTTTCGCGTCTCTCGCTGCCTCCTCGTCTCTCGCTTCCGCTTCCCTCAGTCTCTTTTCCTTCGCTTCCCTGCGTCGCTTCGCATCAGCCGCCTCGCGCCGCTTTCTCGCTTCCTCGCGCCGCTTTCTCGCTTCCTCGCGCGCTTTCTCTGCCGCCGCCTTGCGCGCTATCTCTGCCTCCTTGCGTATTCTTCTCTCCTCCGCGTTGTCCCTGTCCTGCTTATAAATCATTGTTTGCCTCCTTTTTTATGGCGTTTTCCACGCCCTTTTTACAAAGGCTAGCATAAATAATCGCTCACAATCGCTCAACTTTTTCGTTTTAGCGCTCATTTTTTTCGTTTTTTACGCTTTTTTCGTACATTTTGGCAAATTCGCTGTGTTTTCGTCTCGCTTTACTAGGCGCGCGTGCCTATGCTATAATAAGCGCAATGTGTTCTTTTTGGAGGTTTTCCTGTGTCAAACGATAAAAAAATAATCGCATACGTGTTTAGCATATTCCTGTTCCTTGGCATCTGCCTGTCCATGCTCCAGCGCATCGTCAGCGAAATCGGCAGCTCCTTTGCGCTAAGCAACACATCCGTCGGCACAATCATCACGATGGTGTTCGTCGGCTACCTCATCAGCCCCATTCTCACGGGCGAGCTGACCGACAAAATTGGTCGCAAAAAGGTTCTTCTGATAGCTTTCAGCGTGCTGATTGGCGGGCTTGCGCTTGTGCTGCTTGTAGACAGCGTGGTCGCGGTCGGTGCGGGCTTTTTTATCATCGGGATGTCGTTCGCGGTTCTCGAGCTTTCCATGTCTTCCATGCTAACCGACATGCACCCAAACGACGCAGGCAAAATCCTCAACCTATCAAGGGTGTTCTTCGCTGTCGGCACGGTCTCGGGTCCCTTTATAGCGATGCTGCTCATTAACACCACCGGCAAATGGGTCTACAGTATGCTGTTCGCGCTGGTTCTGATCACCGTGCTGTTCGCAATCTTCTTGAAGCTGAGCTTCCCGCAAACCAAGTATCCAAACCAAACGATTACAAAACACGATGCACCTTCGCTCACCCTCGGTCTGCTCAAAAACAAAGTGGTTCTCGTGCTGTGCGTCTCCATGATAATGTACCTCGCTATAGAAGCGGGAATCACGTTCTACGTTTCGCGCTATATCGACAGCATCACAGACAACGCCGTTTTCTCTACATTAACCTTGTCGGTCTTCTGGCTGTGCATGGCGATCGGGCGTTTTGCGTCCACGCTATACAAAAAAGACCCCGTCAAGCTGGTCGCGAGTATCGCGGTATTGGCTTGCATCGGTCTTGCCGTGTGCTTGTTGGTCAGCGGTCTTGCAATATCGATCGTCTCGTTCGGCATCATGGGTCTTGGGTGCTCTGCAATGTTCCCAACTCTGCTCGCCATCGGCAAAAACAACTTCCCCAAATACACCAACACCATCTTTGGCATACTGCTCTCGGCGGCAGGCATCGGCGGCATCATACAGCCTCTCATTATGGGCGCCGTTGCCGACTCAAGCGGACTAAAAGCCGCGCTTGCAACCGTTTTTGCACCGCTCGTTCTGCTTTTCGTAACGCAAATCATTCTCTTGGTATTCGCGCGCAAAAACAAAGCCGTCCCTGAGGGCCAAGCCGAATAATCCGCGCACACAAAAACCGCCATTATCGGCGGTTTTGTTTATCGTAATTCCTATCTCTTTTTGTGTATCGTGCGAATGTACTTAAACACCACGTTTGGGTTGTCCGTCTTGCGCGACTGAATGTCAAACTCCTTCAAGGACGCAACAAACGGTGTCAGCTTATTATAGCCGTAGTTACGTGTGTCAAAGTCGGGGAATCGCTTGTTCAGCCGTTTGCCGACCTCGCCAAGGTACGCCCATCCGTCATCATCGCTGCTCTCGTCAACAATCGCCTTAATCGTTTTGACGATTTTCACGCGGCCCGCCATGTTGGCTTTACTTTGCTGTTTTGTTCCTTCTGTTTCCTTCTTCGGGTTGGCAGCTCCCGCCAGCACTTCAAGATACTTAAACTGCTCGCACGCCGATATAAACGGCGTCGGTGTCTTCTTCTCTCCCATGCCCAGCACATACATGCCCGACTCTCTAAGGCGCGCCGCCAGCTTGGTAAAGTCGCTGTCACTCGACACGATGCAAAACCCTTCCACGCTGCCCGAATAAAGTATATCCATAGCGTCAATTATCAACGCTGCGTCCGTAGCGTTTTTGCCGGTGGTATAGCTGTACTGCTGTATCGGCGTAATCGAGTTCTCGAGCAGCACAGTCTTCCAAGACGCCATCTGCGGCTTTGTCCAGTCGCCGTATATCCGCTTTATTGTAGGCGTGCCGTGGTTGCTAATCTCGTCCAGTATAAACTTGATGAACTTGTCCGACACGTTATCCGCATCAATCAGCACAGCAAGTGTTTTATCATTATTATTATCCATTAGTACCTCATTTATATTATTCTTTCCTTGTTTCTATATAGAGTATATCACAGTTTTTATTTCCAGCCAACCGGCTCATCGTTATTCGCGAGCGCTCTTCTCCTCGCCTTGCCCGCGTCGCATGCAGCGCTTGTTCCATGCGAGCCTAAACAACACCGCCAGCCCAATAAACAAAGCCGCAATCACGAATAGCGAAAGCGCCACTCCAAAGCCTCCGCGCATTGCCACCGGGTTAAAAAACGGATACACATACGCGCCGGTCGTACTCCGTAAAACGTATGCCATCACCAAATACAACAGCGGATAAACAATTATGAGCCCGAGCTGTCGCTTTCCTATCCTTGCGCCCCGCAGCACAAAAAAGAACACCGCTACCGCAAACACAGGAACCGCCGTGTGCATCCAAATGTTGCTCAGCGAAAACAGCTTTGCGTCAAAACCGAGCATCGGCACAAGCATAGCCCAGTACACAACGCAAGTGATGGTAAGATAGAGCGTTACAAACATGGACAGCAGTGTTGATAGTCTGGGCATTTTGCTTATCAGCGCTTCAAGCGCCAAATACAGCATCCATACGGCTGCGAAAATGTTTGTCTGTATCGTATAGTACACTATGACGGGAAGCATTTCCTTGTCATACTCACCAGAAAACACATCCATCGCTTCCAGCAAAAAATATACTGTCACCGCAAACATCACAAAACAAACTGCCGCAAACCAAATTTGCCTACTGCTCACTTTCTCCATTGCAAACCCTCTCTATCCCGTCCCGCCACATTATACCATATTTATTCGCACAATATGCAATTTCTGTGTACAATAAAAGCCACGTCAAATCTATTCGACGCGGCTTCATAAAAAAGAGGAAAATGAAAATGTATTAGTATTATTGCTATGTACACATTATCAACCCTCAGCCCAAAAAAAGCAAGCGGTTTTGTATTAACTTTATGTTAACTATGAACCACATTTAGTAACACTTTGTAACACAAATATACATATAATTCACACAATTGCGCTTTTTTTCACACGATTTGTACATATTCGCGTAGGTTTGGCATTTTTTTAACAATAACCTGATAATTATTAACGCTAATATTCGCAGTTAATACTTCTGGTTGCGTTTACGCAATACATCTGTAAAAAATACAATTTCTCAGCAAAGTAATCTCTCCACCTTTCTCTCAAAACAAGGAGTGGAAGTATGAAGACAGCGCCCTCACACTCCCCCTCATCACCATCACCCGCCAAAGCCGCCAAGCAAATAATCCTCATCCACACCGTCTTCCCTTTTCCTGCTCTTGTTCAAGAACGGATTCGCGTCCGGCTTAGTGTTCGCCTCGGGCACAAGCTGCCGCCTAGAGCACCAGTACCGCAGCGCGTCCGGACTGTGCGTGATGTCGTGCGGCTGATTCGCCACATCGTTCACCTTCTTTATATCGTGCTGCAGCATAGGCAAGTTGCGCACTATGGGACCACACGAGCTGAAAAACTGCATGTGCGGCTTATTGTCATCGTCCACCCTCAAATACTCCTTCACGTTCAACCAACCGTCAATGCGGCTGTTGCCCGCGCGAGTAAGCGGTACGTTGTTCTCCGCAAAAATCTCTGCTGCGCTCTTTCCGCTGTCTTGACGTCGGTTCCACAAATCGGGCGGTGCATAATACTCCTGCACCTGCTCGCTCGTCACGCTGAGTATCGCCTTAGCTGCGTCGGATATCGTAAGGTTGCTGCGCTCCAGGCACCGATAACAATACACCATGCCCATGGGATCCACAGCAAACCACAAAACCGCCAACATATCAAGACCGTAATCAAGCGCTACACTTGCTCGCCACTGCTCGGGTATAGGGAACGGCGCACAAACGTGAATGCTTTCTCTAAACTCGCCAAAATACTGCCCCGCAAACACACTCCAGTCGCCCTCCAGCCACGCACGGCGCAGCTCGCTCGGCAGGTTTTTCAGCTTCCTGACATAATCGGCCTCCTGCTTCGCAAGCTCCCGCACCTCTTTAATCTTCTTATCCTTGTGCTTCTTCCTAAGCCGTTTCAGCGCGCTAGTATACCCGCTGTCTGCTTCAAACAACGGCATATTATCCCAAACAAGCGCCTGTATAAACGTATAGTCCCCCTGCTCCTCGCAGCGCTGCATGTCCCTGTCAATGAACAGCCGCTTCACCCACGTATGCCCCACGCCGCCGGGGTTGCACGTAATGTACGTGCGCTTTGGAAAATCGTTTGTGCCGCGCACACACGCGTCTAGCCAATGAAACTGATACTCGCTTAGCTGCGTCGCCTCGTCGATAAACAGCACATCGTATTCCTGCCCCTGATACTGCAAAACGTCGCTTTCCTTATCGCAATACCCAAGCTTTATACGCGACCCCCAAGGAAACGTAAACGCTTTCTCGGTGTCGTTATATCTCGGTTTCAGCCCGTCAGGGAAACTGGTATATACCGCTTGCAGCCGCTTGGTGTGGTTCTCTCTCAGCTCGGGCAGGCTGCGACGCACAATCAGCATTTGAATCCCCGGATACGCAAACGCCAAAAACGTTGCTTTCATGCGAATCGCGTGCGATTTTCCGCCGCCCTTAGCACCTCCGTATCCAACATACCTCGTCTCCGCCCTAAAAAATTCCTCCTGCTTTTGCGTCGCTTTTCCAAACCCCTTTTTCAACATCTGACTAATCAAATTCTTTTCCATAAACACCGCAGTCCGCGCCCTCTGCGTACCACACACCCCTTTCTATTTGCTGAATTTTTTTAAAACCCCAAGGTCAAACGGCGGTGTTCCAATCCCCCGCTTCTTTTTCTCTTCAAACGCGCCCGAGCGCTCCAGCATTTTCACATGCTTGCTTTGCACAGCCGACTTATCGCACTCTTCCCAATATCGCTCTATGTGCAAAATCCCCATCTCAATGCACAGTAAAAGCTCCTCGTTTTGCAGCACAATATCGTCATGCACATCGCTTACGATAAAATACCCGCCCCGCCACGCGTCCAGTCTTTCACGCGTAATCTTGAGCTTGATGCATAGTCCCGCCACGCTGTACTTGCCCGACTCCTGCGCCTCGGTCAAATAATCATCAATCTCGCCTTGAATCAGCTCAATGCTTAACTTAAACCCCCCACCATCCGCCTCGGTTAAATACGCCGCTTCGTTCTCTATCCCGCAGCCACTAATCCTCGTTTTGCCTTTTGCCATTGCCTACCCCCAAGCTCGTTTTATCGTTTCGCTAATGAATGCTATCACAGAATCTCGCTCACGGTCGCTCAACTTTTCGCAATATAGAAAAAAATTCGCGGTTTTTGCGCCGTTCCTCCCGAAAAAACCTATCATACAAGGTGCCCTGCCGCGAATCTGTTCATATTCTGTGCCGTAAATGTTCACACAAATATTACACTCAAAAATCGCAGATGGTACTATAATAAAGGAATAATAAAACGATTAAACAAGGAGGATATAATAATGAGGAAAACAAGTTTTGGACTGGGTCTCGCGGGCAGCATACTGGCTTTCGTTATCGCCGGTATCATGCTGATTTTTGCAATTGGGCTCACAGTAATGAACCATGTCGATTGGGATGATATGGGCTCGCATATGGACGACGTTGAAATAACCATCGACGGCGAGAAGTTCGAGTTTGATATGGATGACGACGAATTTGTCTTTGAAGGAAATAAAGGTTTCCGCGGCGAAATGCGCGGTGGCTTTAGAGGCTTCCCCAATATGTTCGCGCGCGTTCTTAGCGGATGGTTATGGTTTGCCGTTGCCGCATTAATCGTTGGCGGAGTGCTCGGCATAATCGGCACCGTAATCACCAAAAAGAGAAGAAGCGTAGCGGCAGGCGTACTGCTTCTCGTCTCAGCCGTTTTATGCGCATTCAGCCTATACGGAATGAGCGCATCCGCTCTGCTTATCCCAAGCGGTGTGCTGGCACTCATCAAAGACAAGAACGAGAAAAGGGAAATCGAAGCGTAGCAACACACATAAAAAAAGAGGAGCCAATAGGCTTCTCTTTTTCTTTCCCAAAAACACGCACATTTGAATTAGCGCGCCAACAATGATACTATGAACTGAGTAATTTGCTGTTAGGAGTGCCATATGAAGCGGTTTCGCAAAAGTAAATCCAAGTCCTTCGTACTCGCTTTTATTCTTGCGATTATATTTGCGTTCTCCGGCTGCATAAGCGCTACTCCATCAGAAAGCAGTAACGCAGATTCCCCAACTAATACTACTAATCAAACTGATGAAAACCGACAAACCGACAGCCTTGCTACGCCAAAGATAACTGCGCCCCCAAGCCAAACCAGCGCTTCCCCGGAGCCAATTGTCACACCCGAAATCGAAGCGGTTGAAGAAACGAGCGACCCGGCTCTTCCGCTGACCGGCATTGTCATCGGCATAGATCCCGGTCATCAAGACGACCCTAACGAAGAGAAAGAGCTTATCTCTCCCACAGGCACAGCGATGAAAATAAAAGTGTCCGAAGGCACATTCGGGCGATTTACAGGTATCTTCGAATACGTGATTAACCTGCAAGTCGGCATGAAGCTCAAATCTAGGCTGGAGAGCCTCGGTGCAACTGTAATAATGACACGAGAAACGAGTGACATCGACATTTCAAATGCCGAGCGTGCAGTTTTGATGAACGATATCCCGGTTGATTGCTGGATACGTATACACGCAAACGGCAACGACAATTCAGACGTTAACGGACTGTTCTTTCTGGCTCCGTCCGCCGGCACCATGAACACAACCGACCCGTCAGTGCAATCCAACAGTTTACTGCTGGCGCAAACTCTTCTCCCGGCAACAATTGACGCAACAGGCGCTAAGGATCGTGGTGTGATTCTGCGCGGCGACCAAACGGGCTTCAGCTGGTCAAGCGTTCCCGTCTGCACAATAGAGATGGGGTACATGACCAACGAAGTCGAGGACAATCTCCTTGTCACAAGCGAATACCAAGATAAAATTGTTGACGGTTTAACTGCCGGCTTTTTGGAATATTTTAATCAAGACCAAAACGAGTAAAAGCACCCGAAAAAAAAGAAGCCGCAGCACAGCTTCTTTTTATTATACAATTCGCTTACGCAGCTTTTTTCCATAGCGATGGTACAAACAGTATCAGCATCGGATATATCTCCAGCCGTCCGACCAACATATCAAACGAAAGTATAATCTTGCTGAATGCCGAGAAATGCGCATAGTTGCCCGTCGCCCCAACCATGCCGAATCCGGGACCAATGTTGTTGATGCACGCAAACACCGCTGTCGATGACGTTTCAAGGTCATATCCGTCAATTGACACCAGCAGCACGGACACCGCCGTGATGATGAGATAAATCAGGAAGAACGTCTTCACACCCGAAATCGTGTCCTCAGAAACGCGCCGCCCATCAAGCCGCACAATCTTCACCGTGTTTGGGTTCACGAGTCTCGCCAATGCACGCTGAGCCGTCTTAAACAGCAGCAGCACTCGCACCGCCTTTAGCCCGCCGCCGGTAGAACCCGCGCTCGCACCGAAAAACATCAACAGTATGAGTATCGTTTTACTGAGCTGCGGCCAAATATTCGTGTCGGTTGTCGCATACCCGGTCGTGGTGATAATCGAGCTGACTTGGAACGACGAGTACCGCAGCGACTCCCCAAAACTGCCGAACAGCGGCAGTATATTTATTGTGACAATCACGATGCACGCGAAGATAACAGCCATGTATATGCGCAGTTCTTCGCTTTTGTATATTTCTCTAAACTTCTTGGCGAGCAGCAGATAGTACAGCGAAAAATTGACGCCGAACATAATCATAAACATTGTGATAATTACATCCACCGCAACGCTGTCGTATGCCCCGATGCTCGCGTTACGCACAGAAAATCCGCCGGTGCCGGCTGTGCCAAATGCGTGAACAGACGCGTCATAAAGCGACATCCCCGCTATCATCAGCGCGACGATTTCAGCCACTGTCATGCCGATATATATCGCGTATAGTATCTTTGCCGTTTTTGCCATGTTGGGCACAAGCTTGCTCGTCTCGGGCCCCGGGCTTTCGGCGCGCATGATGTGCAAAAAGTGTCCGGTCGACATAGGCAGCAGCGCCAGCACAAACACGAGAATGCCCATGCCGCCAAGCCAATGTGTGAAGCTTCGCCAAAACAGTATGCCTTTTGGCAGGCTTTCGATGTCGGTGAGTATGCTGGCTCCCGTGGTCGTGAACCCTGAAACCACCTCGAAAAATCCGTCAAGGTACGACGGAATCGCGCCGCTGATAAAAAACGGCAGCGTGCCCAGCAGCGACATTACCAGCCACGACAACGCGACAGTAATCAGCCCTTCTCTCACACGTATACTTTTTGTGTGCGGCTTTTTCCACCCAAGCGCCAACCCGACCACGAACGTAATCGCCATCGTTATGCCAATCGCCAACGCGCTCTGCTCTCCGTAAATAAGCGCTACCATTAAAGACAGCCCCATCAGACCCGCTTCAATTTTAAGCACAAACCCAAGTATGTAAGAAATCATTCTATAGTTCATAAATTGTCCTAGTCTTTAGTCTTTGCAGCCGCTTTGTTTGCGCGCACCGCAAATATATCGTCAAGGTCATTTAGCTTCTTGTTCGTTGTCACCACAATCACGTTATCGCCCGGTATAATCTTATCGTTACCGTCGGGTATAATCACATTGTTTTTGCGGACCAGCGCTGCGATTAGCAGGTTTTTCTTTAGCTTCAAGTCTTTCAGATGCTCGTAAATATGCCGCGTGTTTCCGGTAGCAATAAACTCGATCGCCTCTGCTTTGTCATCCACAAACTTATAGAGCGTCTCGACACTGCTGCCTTCCGTGTTTTGCATCGCGCGAACATAGCGCGCAATAGTATTCGAGGTAATCAGCTGCTGGCTGATAAAGCTGTCAATCTCCATCTGCTGCATTACGTTCATATATTTCGACCGATTAATTTTGGTAATCACCTTTGCAACACCTTTGGACTTTGCAAACATCGATATAATCAAATTCGCTTCGTCACTTTCGGTAAGCGCGATAAACGAGTCCGCGCCCTCCAGCTTCTCTTCCATCAGCACGTCTTGGTCCGTTCCGTCCGAGTTGATGATGGTCGCCGTTGGCAAAAACTCGCAAAGCTCCATGCACCTTTTGCGATCGTTCTCAATAATTTTTACTTTCATTCCCATAGTCAAAATCTGCTGCGCCAAATAGAAAGCGATCTGTCCGCCGCCCACAATCATCACATATTTTGATTTTGGTATAAACAGCCCAAGGCTTTTGAAGAACTTTGTAATGTCCTCCAGCTTGCCTACGATATGCACCTTGTCTCCCGCTTGCAGCACATAGCTGCCGGTCGGCATGTCCACCTCGCCGTTTCGCTCAACAGCAGAAATCAGTATCTTATGCGAAAACTTGCCGCTAATCTCTTGCAAGCTGTTCTCAACAAGCGGATTGTCTTTAGCCAGCTTAAAATGCACAAGCTCCACTAGCCCCTTTGCCAGCGTGTCAATTTTCAGCGCTGAGGGGAACTTTAGTATACGCGCAATCTCACTCGCCGCAGCAAGTTCCGGATTAATCGCCATGCTCAAACCAAGCTCGTCACTCAGCAGATGCAGCTGCCGACTGTACTCAAGGTTCCTCACCCGCGCAATCGTATGCTTTGCGCCAAGCTTTTTTGCAAGCAAACAGCACAGCATGTTTATCTCGTCGCGCTGCGCAACAGCGATTACTAAATCGGCGTGTGGCACATCCGCTTCCATCTGCACATCAAGATACGAGCCGTTTCCATGCACGCCTTTGATGTCTAGCACCTCTACCAGTTTTTCCAGCGTCTCGTTATGGTTGTCAATCACCACGATGTCGTGCCCTTCTTCTACCAGCAGTGCCGCCAGATGATAGCCAACGTTTCCGCTGCCAACAATCACAATTTTCAAAAGAAACTCCTTAACAAATTGTTTTTATCCTACGATTATAACAGCTATACCGAATAAAGAAAAGAACTATCACAAATTTAAGTTTTTTCGGTATAATTCGCAGACATCCTCTCATCATTCGTCAAATTCAAAATTTTTATAAATTAGCTATTGACTTATGTGGTCAACTGTACTATGATAGCCGTGTAATGCTGACCACTATGGTCAATCCGCAATTATAAAGGAGGTGACTGGGCTTGGAAGATATTCTAAAAAACATGGACGAGGAAAAGCGCGACCGTATCATCAACAGCGCGATTGACGAATTCGCCAAATATCCGTACGCCAAAGCATCAACAAACAATATAGTAGAAAACGCCGGCATTAGCAAAGGTCTGCTTTTCCACTATTTCGGCAACAAAAAAGACCTGTACGAAAAGCTTAGCCGCTTTGTCCTTAACAAGCTTTCAGACGAAATAATGGCCAATATTGATTGGGATCAAACTGATATCCTAGAGAGAATCAAGCAGCTTGCCATATTTAAAATGAAGCTTGGCGAGAAGTATCCAACCATGTTCGAATTTATAATAAAAATACTCGCGGAAAAGAAAACACAAAGCATAGAAAGTGTCATTGAATTGTATGAGGAATATGGCGTAGATATTCAAAAGTTGCTCGGCGATGTTTACGCTCGCAACATCGATTTTTCAATGTTTCGCGACCAAGCCAGTATTGACAAAAGCCTCAACATCATCCGATGGACGCTGGAAAAGTACGCAGAGGAAATGCTGGTGCAAGTAAGTTCTTTGGATAAAAGAGATTACGAGAAAATTGGGTCAGATATGGACGTTTACATTGATGTCTTAAGAAAAGCATTTTATTAATAAATTATTTAGGAGGACACACAGTATGATTTCGGTCAAAAACTTATCTCATTCGTACAACAAGGACGAAACAAAGGCTGTCAACAACATCAGCTTCGAGGTGCAGAAAGGCGAAACGTTTGGTTTCCTAGGGCCTTCTGGCGCAGGTAAATCGACAACGCAGAATATACTAACCGGATTGCTGAAACTGCAGCAAGGCGAGGTTACTGTTGGCGGTTTCGACCTCAAAAAGGTGCACAACGAGCGTTTCAATAAAATCGGTGTATCGTTCGAGCAATCCAACGTATACGGCAAGCTGACAGCAAAAGAAAACCTCAAGTTCTACGCAAAGTTGTTTGATGTAGAAACGCGTGACCCGGACGAGCTGATTGCGCTTGTTGGGCTGCAGGGCAAAGAAAAAGTTCGCGCAGGCGAGTTCAGCAAAGGTATGAAACACCGTCTAACATTCGCGCGCTCCATGCTCAACAACCCCGAATTATGGTTTCTTGACGAGCCGACTACGGGTCTCGACCCCGCCATCGCCGCTACCATTAAAGACATCATCCGCGAGCAGCAGAAAAAAGGCACAACGTCGTTCTTGACCACGCACAATATGTTCATCGCGGACGAGCTGTGCGACCGAGTGGCTTTCATCATCGATGGCGAAATCAAGCTTATCGACACGCCAAAAAATCTAAAGCTGGAATATGGTAAAAAGCTTATTGATATCGAGTACGTTAAAGATGACAAAATTGTCAAGGAAACGCTCAAGACAGTCGATGAGCATGATAAAAAGCGTATTAGCGAAATCGTGAATGCCTATGATATCCGCACCATGCACAGCAAAGAAGCGACTTTGGAGGAAATCTTCATCGAAGTGACCGGAAGGGGGCTAGTGTAAAATGAAGCTACTTAGCAGTTACATCAAGGAGATGAAAATTGCGGCGAGGGGTTTCTATTTTTACGTCGAGCTTGGCATAGCGATTATCATGCTGCTCATCCTTCTGTTTGCCATTGCCGAAAATCCGGACAGCAAAAGCAAAGAGTACCTCTTCAACGATCTTCCTGATGCTATGACGGATGCCTTTGTTGAAGAAGACATCGAAGAGGGCGTTGCTAGGTGGGCAGATGATGCGGAGCTTACACTCAAACCCATCGCTTTCGAAATTACAAACGAAGAAACAGGCGAGCTCGCAAGCTACAATTACGACGAGGAAAAGATCGTCACAGCACGAGTGCTGGAAAAGGTGAACACACAAACAGGTGCACTCACAGGCACAACGTATATCCTCGACAACGAAGAGGATATGATACGGCTGTCGTATGCAGAGCAGGCAATCGGTGCAACCACATCTCTGGACGATACAGGACGTCTGCGCTACAAGTACTATCTTCAAGGGTACGAAACGGATCGTATGGTCGATTTACTCTACGTTCTTCACAACGAGGACCCGGATGTGTTTGCCGCCTCGTTTGATTCGCAGCAGGTCAGAACACTTGACACCTTCGGTACGCTCAACAGCAGACAAGGCTTGGTTCCGTTGTTTGTCGCATTTGCAGGATCTTTGATGGGCTTCTTCATTGTCATGGCATACATCTTCCTAGACAAAGACGAAGGCGTAATCAAAGCGTTTGCAGTAACACCAAGCTCGGTGTGGAAATACCTGCTTAGCAAAACGATGGTAATCATGACAACCGTTGTTGTATCTTCATCGATTATCACGATACCGGTGATGGGCGGGCAGCCAAACTATCTGCTGTTCTATCTGTTCGTGATTACAACTACATTTGCGTTTGCTACGCTTGGGCTTCTTGTTGCCAGCTTCTCAAAAAGTTTGACGCAGGCGTTTGGCGCGTTGTTTGTATTGGCAATCATGCTGATGCTGCCCGCATTCTCTTACTTTATTCCAAGCTTTGACCCGGTATGGCTGCGGTTCTTCCCAACCTATCCGGTGCTGCAAGGCTACAAGGAGATATTGGTCGTCGGTGGCAATGTAGGATATGTGCTCATGTACTCGGGTGTTTTCTTAGTTGGCGGAACGCTGTTGTTCCTTCTTGCCAACATAAAGTTTAAGAAAACGCTAACAGTGTAGGGAGGAATAGAAATGCTGAAAAAAATCTTAAGAATCTTTATCAGAGACATAAAATCAACAAAAAGGGAGCAAATAGCATTATATATTGTTTTTGCCCCAATTCTCCTCGCTGTTGCCATCACGCTGTTTGCACCCGGGCTAAACGATACAACAGTCAACCTCGCGCTTCTAAAGAGCGACGAGCCGGCACACATCGAGTACATGCAGCAGTTTGCAAAAGTAGAGTTATACGACGACCTAGAGGCGCTGGAAACGCGCGTAAACAAGCGCGACGATGTCGTTGCCATAGCGCCAAAAGGCGACGGTTACGAAATCGTACTGCAAGGCAACGAAAACGAAATTGTGCAGACGTATTCAACAATGCTCAACTCACTGTACGAGATTGGTGCAACGCCGGAGGATACCTCGGCTACTATAATGTCGTTTGGCAAAACAGTACCACCGCTCAAAACCATGCTTGTTAATATGCTGGTGTCCCTGACAGTCATGCTTGCAGGCATGCTCATCGCGCTCAGCATCGTGACAGAGAAAGCGGAGAACACAATCAACGCACTCAACGTCACGCCGTTGTCGCAAACAGGGTTTGTCATCGGCAAAAGCATGACAGGCGGTTTGGTGTCTTTGGTCAGCATTGTCATCGCGCTGTTCATCACGGGCTACTCCGGCGTCAACTGGCTTATGGTTATCTTGGTCGGCGTCACTTCAATGCTACTCAGCCTCATCATCGGCTTTGTGCAGGGGCTTGCCAGCAGCGATGTTATCGAAGCCGCCACCAATGTCAAGATGATATTTCTGCCCATTGCCGGCTCCATCGTTGGTTACGAGCTTCTGTCCGACAAATGGCAATGGACAATGTACTGGAGCCCGTTCTACTGGGCATACAAAGCCAACGACATGATACTAAGCAAAACAGCAGATTGGCCGACCGTGTTGCTTTGCACAGGCATGGTGCTCGTACTGACATTGGCAGTTTTCTTTATAGCCAGGCCCAAAATAAGAAAGGGTTTAAGCTAGCCCATATCGAATAGTATTAGTGCAATTGTAAAATATCGAAGGGGGAAACATTATGGCAATAGGGTTTTTATTAGGCGGTATCGCATGTGTGCTCTACGCAGTGTTGGTTGGATACTTTGGAGGAATAAAGAAATCTCCGGGGCTGCTAAAGTTCGTTAAGATGAAGCTGGGGAAAGGCATGGAGGACGACAAAGCGGCGAAAATCTGCCTCATCATGGCAATCATCGTTTTGGCAGTCGGCATCTTCCTGTTTATCTATGGCGGAGTAACATACGCAGGATAGTAAGTTATGCAGAATTATAAAAGTCAGGCTAATGTAATAGTTAGCCTGACTTTTTTTGTCTTCTCGTCATATCGGCGCTAATTCGCGTTTGTATCGCCTCCGTCTTGCCCGCTTCCGCTTTGCTCTCCACTACCGGACGATATCACAGGCGCGTTCTTTTCTCTCAGATACCTGCGTATCCGCCGCGCAGCCAGCGCCGCAATCGCCGCCACCGGCGTTGCGATAATCATGCCCACCACGCCAAACACACTGCCACCGATAAATATCGCCACAAACACCACAATCGGGTGCAGCCCCATGCTTTTGCCGAGCATCAGCGGCGAGAGTAGCACAGTATCGATTATCTGCAAACCAAACTGCAGTATCGTCATCCAAAGCACGTCCATTGGGTCTTGAAACACCACCACGATGGCGGTTACTATCATCGCAACAATCGGCCCGATATACGGCACGAGGTTAAACAACCCGATCATAATGCTGACGGGAATTGCGCCCTTTAGGTCGAGCACCAGCCACATTATTAGCCAGCACACCACCGTGAATATCAACGATACGAGCAGCCTCGACTTAAAATACTGTCCGACTAGGTGCAGCGACTCGCAGAAAAAACTGCGCTCCTCCTGCAAAACATTGCGGTTCCTTTTGCCCATGACAAAACTCCTTTGCTCTCGCGTTTATATATGCTTACTAAACTTTTCTTTTTGGGTTCGTTTTGGCATCCTGATACCTTCGCAGTGCTTCATTTATGACTTCAATAGCCGCCTGCTTATCCTGCCACCCTTCCACTCTCACACTCTTTTGCTCGAGGTCCTTGTATATACTAAAGAAGTGCTCGATTTCGTCCAAGAGATGCGGCGGTACCTGCTCTAATGTGTTAATGTGATTCCAAAGCGGATCAGACACGGGCACGCACAAGATCTTGTCGTCACGTCCCTTTTCATCGTACATCACGAAAAGTCCAATGGGTTTAGCGTCAATCAAGCAACCGGGAAACGTTGGTTGGTTGACCAGCACCAGCACATCAAGCGGGTCTCCGTCCTCACTCAATGTGTCCGGCACAAATCCATAGTCGCTCGGATAATACACCGAAGAAAAAAGCGTACGGTCAAACTTAATCATATTTCTTTCTTTATCGTACTCGTACTTGTTCCTGCACCCTTTTGGAATCTCTATCAACACCTCAAGTATCAAATCATTATTGCTCATAATAGCTCTCCTCCATAGAATAGATTACTCAACCGTCATTAAACGCATCATCGATTATCTCAACAAGCTTCATCGTTTCATCAGTAATTGGATAGCCCTGATACCATGGCTCGCCATCTACTTGCTCTATAAAATACTTTGCTTTGGCAATCAGCTCCGGTCTATACTCGAAATGCAGCAGGTCAAAATGCGCCCATTTGCCGCCCCAAATAAACCCGTTCTCCTCAAACACCGCGACAATCTCTCTTGGGAACACATCCAGCCTCGCCTGCCCCTGCTCTCTCGTTGCATCCCGCCAGTAGTCCGTTTTGACATTTTTTAAATCTATTGCGATGCCGAAGGAATGCAGGCTCAATCGGTCTGTCCCTGCGATAACTCTGTAATAGTATGTGCTGGCAAGCGGATACACAAACTCTTCAATAACGCGCTCATCGCTTATGATATCGTCAAGCTCAGCGAATACGGCAGCCATCGCAAAAGCGACTCCGTTTTCCCCATTGAACTGATACGTTTTGGCGTCTATCTGCACGTGCTCAAGGTTTGCCTCGATAGCGCTCTGCGATCCACCATAGACCTCCATCAAAAGATCGTAATTGCGAATTCTTCCGGGATCAAAATCGCCTTCCAAAAGCAGCACAATATCTCCCAGCGGGTAAGCTAGCTCCATCATGTCCTGCAAGTCCGCATTCGCGAGTTTTTCACCGAAATCTTTGCTCTGCATATCATCGTATACGATACGACTCCCCGATTCCATAACGACGTATATAAAACCGTCTGCTCTCTCAATGCCAGCAATGTGGTTCGGATACGCCATCATCAGCGCAAGCAAATCTCTCTTTGCCTCTCTATCATATGGAGTTTCGCTTGCGAATGTATCCCTATCATCATCAGCCTCAGAAACATCCTCAATCTCATCCGCTGTAGGCGTTGGTGTCGCTTCTATTGGCGTTGTCTCGCCCGCACCGTCTGTATCAGAGGTGTCTGCAACGCCAAAGTTCGCTTCGCACCCTGTCAAGACCAACACCAGAAGTATCAGTATGAATAGTCCCTTTATTCTCATGTTTCCTCCAAAGTATTCCACTCGGTAATTATACCATGCACAAGTAATTTTTTCTATATCTTGCAGTCGCGGACGCAACGAACTCTCGGGCGACCGTAATGGCGAAGACAAGCACATATCAGCTTGAACATTTATATGCGATTATCACAATAGATAAAAACCGTCCATTGGGTGAACGGTTTTCATTATTATTTTTAAACTTCAAATGCATCTAGGATTTACTTCTTCGCATGCTTCTCTCTCAATATTTCAACCTGCTTCATGATTGACGGAATTTCTTCCAGCATCATATCTTTATAATACCCTTCATAATCGTAGGTCAAGTCTCCTATATCCTTCGTTCTGATTTTCTCAGCATAATCTTTAAGCGTATCAAAACTGCTTTCGTATGCATGAAAGCTATATGCGGTATGGGTATATGAGCCGACTTGCAGCTCAAGCTCCTGCGCCAAATTGCGCAGCAGCGCTATAAACCCAACAGCATTCATAAAAGTTGCCTGCACCGCGTCGTTGCTGCGCATCGTCGCTTTCATGTGCAGCTTGCCGTCTCTGTTATAAAGCCCAATACTCTGCAAGCACGCCGGATGCTCATTGCTGGTGTCAATATCAAAATCCCGAATGTTCATCGTAGCTCGGCGCGTATATGGATTGCGTTTAAGCTCTT
Organism: Clostridia bacterium; assembly: GCA_018648645.1. Taxonomy (GTDB): domain Bacteria; phylum Bacillota; class Clostridia; order Christensenellales; family SZUA-584; genus JABGQS01. The sequence continues at coordinate 194,784 of JABGQS010000001.1, read as the reverse complement.
CCTTTATAAACTCCAGCTGATGCGCAAATCTTTCGTGATAAGTATACTCCCAATACTCGTCACCTTCCGCCTCGGTCATAAAATCCAAAACACCATCAACAATCTCCATCTCATACTGCTGCAGCTCATGATGCCCGCCGCAGAAAAGTTTGCTGATAAACGGCTCGGCAATGGCGTCCTCTACATGGAAAGACAAAGAGCACTCTTTCATGGTTGTGTTATAGTCTGCACACGGATAAACCTTCCCCTCTGTGTCCAACTTTTCGATTGCTTTATGATATGCTTCCGGTAAGGTTTTCCCTTCAACTAAATAGTGTTTCATACTCTCTCCTCATCTTTTGCATTAATAGTGGTTTCACACCAATTGGCATGCGGCCAATAGCTTCACAGCTTTGAGTGAATTTAAAATGTCTCAATAACATCAGACTTACTTACTCATTATAGCACATTGATGTCTAAAAAAAATTGACTCTTTGAAAATTTAACAGTTATTTAAAACTTCAAAATGAAGCAAACTATCTAGGTTTATTTCATTTGCGCAGCGGCGATAAGGATTCTATCAATTTTTACAATCTCAAAGTACCTCGCAAGCGAGAATTCTTATATCTACTAAAATAAATATTCTCTTACCAAATTCCTTTATCATGATATAATATTTGCATAGCATGCTGGTCAAACATCGTTTATTATCAAATATTGCACCGGAATCCTTTCTCAATAATTTGTACGATATTCGAATTTAACAAATAGCAAAGGAGGTGTATCGTTATGAAAGAGAAAAGCACTCACGCTACAGGTGGAGCAGTCTATGGATTAGGATTTATAGGGGCAGCAATATACTATATTTCCATAGCTTCGACTTTTTGGGTAGGCGTTCTAGGGTTCTTGAAAGCCATTGTATGGCCTGTATTTCTTGTCTTAGAAGCGTTGAAATTCTTAGGAGAATAATCCGGTCGATTCCGGTGCAAATTCCCGCTTTCGATTTTGACCGGCAATATGTTGAATTATCGCCTTAAAGTTTTTGTTATTCACTTGCCCGGCTTTTTCTGGCTGCCTCTAACCAACCAACACAATCAAAAGAACAGCACCCTATGAAAGGGTGCTGTTCTTTTGGTAGCGGCGACTGGATTCGAAGACGGGAGCCCGTCAGGCATATTTCGTCTTCAACCCACTTTGCAACCCATGCTTTTCCTGGTTTCATTACTTCCCGCTTTTTTGTCTCTTTTTAACCGGTTCTCACCAACCTCCACAGCAAAAAGAAAAACACACTACTTCGCAGTGTGTTTTTCTTTTGGTAGCGGCGACTGGATTCGAACCAGTGACCCTCCGGGTATGAACCGAATGCTCTAGCCATCTGAGCCACGCCGCCATATAGGCGAAACGCCAGCCGATTTCTGGCCGGCGAAACACGTTTGTTAATTGGTTGCGGGGAACGGATTTGAACCGCTGACCTCCGGGTTATGAGCCCGACGAGCTACCAGACTGCTCTACCCCGCGTCGAAAACGAACGCAAGAGATATTCTATATCATATCGACCGTATAGTCAACAGTTTTAATACAATTATTTTTCGTGCCTTGAAACTATTTAAACCCGACCTATAGCTACTCCGGATAAAAGTACACACAGTTGGCTCGATACGGCTTATTCTGGTTCCAAACATCCTCAAAAACAAGCTCATATTCCTCGCCGTAAGTCGAAATATATATCGTCTTTTTTTCATCGTCATAGCCTGTAATTCCCATCCAGTGCCAAGTAAACTCGTCAAGCGCTTTGCTTGGGTTGCGCATTATCAAAAGCGCCGGCATATACCCTTCGCTAATCGCGCGCGTGATAAAACCAAATGCCACGCCCGCACTCAGGCTTGCAGACACACTTTGCATTCTCAGCTTCACGCCCCTGCTCTGCGCGTAAGCTATCGTTGACGACGCAAAAAATCTATGATCGGTAAGCCCGCCAATGCCCGGCTTCACAAACTCGCGCACATCCTGCATAAAGTTTACAAAATCCTCTTTGGCTGCCGGCATCTCGTGCTCATAAAGCGCGCCGCACGTATCGCTGAACTTTTCCGCCATATACCGCAGTATCAGCGCCGCTGTTGCGGGACCGCACCCGCTAAGCCCGTGTATCTTTTTCTTAAACCAGTACTGACTCGCGCCGTAGTACCTCGTGTCACCTTCACAAATATGTATCAGTTCAGTATCAAGCTTTTTGATCATCGCGTTCCCTCACAAACTAGTTGTTTAACACCGCATATCATACCACAAATCACACAATAACGAAACAGCTTTTAGAGTCCGCACAATCTACCTCTTGCAAGTAAATAGTTGTTTGTTATCATATTGTAATCAACTGCTGGTTTCAGCTTTATCAAGAGAGATTTTATGGAATTCAGAAAAGAGACATTCACTTTGCAGGAAGAAAAAACGCTGCGAAAAATCATCACAGCGAATCTTGACACGGCAAAAAACAAGCTGAAAAACTAGCCGCGTATATCTTAGTGTTTCGGATTTATACCGCCTACACTCGTGTTCCTATTTTTTGTCCGCTGCTTCGGTTGCCGCGCTTCCGGGTTTCATCCTCGCGCTTTCGATAGCACCAATAATGCACTTGCCGCTATAGCTTGCACCAAGCTCGATACTGAGTGCCTTAGCAACGATATCGCCAAGAACACGCGCTTTGGGCAACAACGCAACACTGCCGGTAGAAACCACATTGCCTGTAATCGTACCTGCGATATTGAAAGCTCTGCCAAATACATCGCCTTCCACAAGCGCCTTTGAGCCAAGAGCAACATCGCCTTTTGCGTTCACGTTGCCTTTTACTCTTCCGTCAATCCGAATACTGGTGCTCGTTTCGATGCTACCTGTAAAAGTCGTTTCAAGCGGTATCAGCGTATCCGGTATGTTTGTATTAACTCCGTCTTTTCTTACTTTCAAATTGGCCATTTTCTATTCTCCTCGTTTGGTTTATGTTGCTCAAAAAAGTTTTGCGCCGCAAGGCGCTTCTCAAGATGTCATTTTTCAGCAGCTTATTAAGCATAAATAATTTCGTGCCTATATACTATCACTTGCGTTTCTGTGGCGTCAAGGTGCAATTCGAGTTAACAGCACTTTTTTATGCGCTATTGCAAAAATACTTTGCGCCTAAAAAGCATTCAGTAATGTATACGCCGCGGCTCGCTTGTGATATAATCCTAGCATTGTATTCGTACATTTTGGAGGTTCTACATGAAAAAAATCGTAAACAAGCAATCAAACGCTAAACACTGTTTTGTGTGCGGCGTAGACAACGCAATCGGGCTTCACGCCAGCTTTTTCGAAACAGACAGAAACGAAGTGGTGGCTCTTTTCACACCAACTTCTAACCATCAAGGCTATCCCGTGCGGCTGCACGGCGGCGTTGCGGCAAGCATCCTCGACGAAGCAATCGGCAGAGCGATCCAAATTGACGCGCCGGACACCTGGGGCGTTACGGCGCAGCTTAGTTTATCATACAAAAAACCGCTGCCCTGTGACACACAGCTGCGGGCCGTCGGGCGCATCACCAAACAAAACAGACTGCTGTACGAAGGCACGGGCGAAATATACACGCCCGACGGCGAAGTCGCCATATCGGCAAAAGCCAAATACGTTAAAATGAGCATAAAAAATATCTCGGAGGACTTTATCCACGACGACTGGCAGGTTTATCCTGACATAAACGACCCCACCCAAGTCGATATAGATTAGCTCATTTTCATTCGTATATTCAACAATCTATATTGCGAAACATCGCAGCTTCGTGATAATATTACAGTAATCTCACTCAACTTTTGCTTAATGCTTTCATTGTACAATACGATTTATTGTTGCCACGATGCTGCAATCTTCCAAAGGAGATGATTATATGCGTTTTTTTAAAATTCTTTGTCTCGCATTGGTTTTTACTCTGTTCCTTACCGGCTGCGCACCTGCTGTCAATGGGAACCTTCTGCCGCAGACACCGACCAAACCGCTGCCAAAAAACGAATTGCCAACAAGCAGCAATCCACAGGAAGGCAATCAAACATTACCGCTCCAAAACGACAACCCTGACGGTCAGGGCGTGCTGCATTTCACTGTAATGGTGCACCTTGAAGGTTGGGATGACGAAGGTAACGAGGACGGTTTTAGAAGACACGCACAAATGCTGCGAGAATACGCCGCGCTTTTCGAAAAATACGGTGCAAAGCTGACTCTTGAAAGCAAAGAGTTTACAGCGGGTTGTTTGCAATGGAGCGACAACGTGCTATTAGAGCTAGAGCAGCGCGGACACGGTATCGGGGTGCATGCCGATATCGGCGGTAATAAACGCACGACGCAGCAGGAAATTAATGTCGGTATACTACAAATGAAACAAGAGCTAGAGTCACTCGGTGTCTCCGTGCGGCACATATCGGGCGTGTGCTCGGACAAAGACTGGGTAGCCGCTTGCCTGAATGCCGGCTTCGAGGCCACAACTGGCACGGTTAGCTATTCATTGTGGTCGCTGGACGAGCAATTCCGACCCGATGGATTTGAGCCTTACGAAAACCCGGGCGAAGGGCATTCACCATATCCTTGGATTGATGCACTTTCGATAACGCCATGGTATGCGGACAGCGGTGCAGATTGGATTTTCCCGAAAGATTCGGGACTACTGATTATTCCATCAGGCATTGCACTCACCGCCGCTTATGAAAACGCCACAGAGAGCGGGAACGGCGCAGGCACATTCGTATTCGACGAAAAGGATATCGACATCTGGCGGCAAAAGCTCGACGAAGTGCTTATGTATACAGATTCGGGTGTCGTCAACACGTACTACGCCGCGTACAGTTTCGGTAGTCCAATGGATATCATAGTGCTCGAGCAGTGGCTGGCGCTTATCGACGAATATGTGCAGGATGGTCGCATCGTATGGTCAACGATTCCGGAGATGATCGATCTATACTACGCTCAATAAGCAAATCTCCAATATCATCAACCGCCTATTTTATTATACACAAAAGTCCATATTCCCCGGTATTTTGGTTGACATCCGCGGCGTTTTTAGTTATCTTCTTACTACAGAGGAGAAACGATGAAATATACAAAAGAAATGTTTATAAGATTTGGCTCATACTTTAAGAAGCACCGCAAATTGTTTATTATAGATTTAGCGGTCGCATTTTGTTTGGCTGCGATAGAGCTCGTATACCCGGTATTCACCACCCGCATCATCGACGATTTGATTCCAAACAGCCTGGTTGCCCAAATGTTTACCATGGTGGCTATATTGCTTGGGCTATACATTCTCATGGCAGGCTGCGACTATTTTATGAACTATTGGGGACACGTCGTCGGCGTACGTATGGAAGCGGACATGCGCAGCGACATGTTTAAGCACATGCAGAAGCTCGACTTCAAGTTTTACGACAACCAGCGAACGGGCAAGCTGATGAGCCGCATGCTCAACGATCTCAACCAAATTACCGAGCTTGCTCATCACGGCCCGGAAGATATTTTTATTTCGATTATCATGTTTGTAGGCTCCTTTATTATTCTTTGGACTATGGAATGGCGGCTTGTGCTGATAATATACCTCGGTGTTATACCAATTATGATTTGGTTCTCTATATCACAGCGCTCAAAAATGTCAAAAGGGTTTCGCGCAGTCAGAGAAGAAACAGCAGATATAAACGCCCAGCTGGAAAACAGCCTTGCAGGAATTAGAGTCGCAAAGTCTTACACAAACGAAGATTACGAAATAAAACGCTTTGACATTGGGAACGGGCTTTTCAGATCAGCAAAAAACGAAGCTTATCGCAGAATGTCAATATTCCACACAGGTATGAAGTTTATGATGAGCATACTGAACATTGTTGTGCTCGGGTTTGGAGGCTACTTTGCATACAGGAAAATCATAACCATTGGCGAGCTCACAGGTTTTTTATTGTATGTTAATCTGGTCATGCAACCCATACGCCGTCTTACAGATTTCACTCAGCAGTTCGAAATGGGTATGAACGGCTTTGCACGATTCCACGAAATCATGGAGGAAAAGCCCGACATTATCGGCGGCGAGAAAATCCTCGACAACACAAAAGGTAATATCGCAATGAACGATGTTACTTTCTTCTATAACGAGCACGAGAACGTGCTAAAGAATATATCTCTGCACATACAGTCTGGGTCTACCGTAGCTTTAGTCGGCCCGTCGGGCGGCGGAAAAACAACGCTTTGTCATCTGCTGCCAAGGTTTTACGATGTCACTAAGGGCAGTATAAAGCTCGATGGTGAGGACATAAAAGACTATACTTTGGATTCGCTTCGGGGCAATATCGGCCTAGTGCAGCAAGACGTGTTTTTATTCACCGGCACAATTCGCGAAAACATACTATACGGACGAATTGACGCATCGCAAAAAGAAATGATTGAGGCCGCAAAAAAGGCCAACATACACGAGTTTGTGCAAAGCTTGCCGGAGGGCTACGACACGTGGGTGGGAGAAAAAGGCATACGCCTCTCCGGCGGACAAAAGCAGCGCATCTCCATCACGCGCGTTTTCCTCAAGAACCCGCCGATTCTAATCCTCGACGAAGCGACCTCTGCGCTCGACAACGAAACCGAGATAAAAATACAGCAATCGCTAGAAAAACTGTCCAAAGGCAGAACAAGCCTCGTAATAGCACATCGCCTGTCCACCATCCGCAACGCAGATATGATTGTTGTACTTAGTGCGGAAGGCATTGTAGAAAAAGGCAGCCACGAGGAACTTTACGCTATAGAGGACGGCACATACAAACGGCTGTATGATGCCCAGTTCTACTCGGAAGAGCACAAAGCCAACCTGTTCGCATAATCAAAATATCCAATATAAAAAGCGGCAGTTCACACGAACTGCCGCTTTTTTAATATTAACGTATCCTACTCGTCAGCTTCCTCTTCCGTTTCCTCCGGCGGGTTCAACAGGTTTTCAATCGTCTCCTGTGATACTATATCCCTCACCAAAACGTCGTCCTTCTCGTCCCGTACCATCGCATAATACTTAGGCAGGTTGCTGTCTGTGATAACTGTCTCAACGGTGTACACGTATGTAGCGCCCGATACTTTCAAAGTTCTGCCTTCTGCCAGCTTAAACGCGATTTCAAACGCAACCGCTCCGATACTGACCGGCGCCGGCTGAGCGCACACTATCATTTCGCCAACCTTCGATTTGAATATCACTGTCGCTACTTCTTCATCGTCGTCTTCCGGCTCGGGTGTGATGTCAATACCGATGGTTTTAAGCGCATACCACGTCTTTATAAACCCGGCCGACACATCGCCGCACATCACAATCGGCAGCCGCTCTATCTCAATAAACGCGTCCAGTACGCCCTGCGCCATTCCTTCTTCCGTGATGACTCCCGGCACATACCCTTCCTCGTCCAGGTACTCCACCATCGCGTCATACGCGTCGTCATTATCCCACTTTTCATAAAGCGTGTCTTTGGTGCTTATATTCTCATTTGTAGCAAGCGCTGCGTTTATTGCGGAGGCGCGCTCGATATCAAGCTCGTTATCCTCGCTGCCCAGCACCTGCACAATTCTGCCGGAATCCAAGTTGTCCGCCATAAAATCGCCGTATACACTGCCCCAATCCGATTGGTCAGCCACAATGTTAATCACATATCCGCTCGCACCCGGCGGCGCGTTATACGCAACAACAGGTATGCCCGCATCATTTGCCAACGCAACTACCATATCAAAGCTTTCCTTGGTAGTACCGCCGACAATAATCGCGTCCACTTCGTTTTTGATCAAGCTTCTCACATCCTGAAGCTGCTGATTTGGGTCGCCCTGTGCGTTGTAATAATACACCTCGTACACAAGCTTGCTTTCTTCCGCAGCGTTGGACGCCTGCTCCAGCCTCCCAAGCAGCATCTTATCCGTGTCGCTATTTAGATCTCCGATTGTCACGCCGATGCGAATACCTTGCGCGGCAAACATCGCGTCTTCCATTTCATCGTCTATATCGCTAAACAAGCTGTCGTCGCTTCCCGCCAGCCCTTCCAGTACGCTGTCCTCAACACCTGCGTAATCGTATCCGGTTTCCTCCGAATACTCGTCGTACTCTCCCTCAGGCACATCCGTTTGCACTGCCGCGCTCGCTTGCGCCGCATCGTCCTGCGTGCCCGTGGTTTCTCTTCCGCCAAACACGATTCCAAGCGCAACACCGGCCGCAACAAGAACAAGCACCACTATCGCAATCACTATTATGTGCCTGCGTATAAACGCCGCAAAACCGCCTTGCGTGCTTTTCTCGCGCTTTGTGCTCTTCTCTTTAGCGCTGGTTTGCATCCTCGGTTCGTGCCGGGCTACCGCAGCTCTTTTAACGCCGCCGCGTCTTCTTTTGTGTCTTCTTTTTCTTGTGTATCTAGCCATAAATATACTCTTTCCTCTGTTTTAGTCAACGCTCGTGCTCAGCTGTACGTTGTCCGAGGTAAGCTCCACCTCATACTTGCACCTGTCGCTTCGCACAATCATTACTGTATACTCAAACACCTCGTCTGTCAAAGTGTATGCGGTACGCTGTATGAAAAACGCGCACGTACCTTGCTTGCACCCTAGTATCTGCGCTTCGCTTTCGCTGAGCATAGCCGTTTCATACGTCTCTTTTGCGTAGCCAATCTCGATACCCTCCTGCGCCGCCAGCGTTTTGTACAGCGAGCCCGTCTCCACCTTCTCCTGCGTCAAAAAAGGGCTCATCCGCGTTGGTATAAACGCCATCTCCAGCGCAATCGGCTCGTCTCCGGCGTATCTGACCCTCGTGATGCTGTATACCTTTTCGCCGTCCGCCAACCCAAGCCTCGAGCGTATCTCTTCGCCGGGCGAGATCACTTCGTACGCAATCACGCGCGATTTTGGCGTTAACCCCATCGCAGCAACCTCGTCGCTAAAGCTGTACAGCGTTTTGAGACTGCGCTTCACTTTTGGCCGCGTCACAAAGCTGCCTTTGCCCCGCATCCGCACAACAAGCCCCTGCTCTTCAAGAGCAGAAAGTGCTTGACGCACCGTAGGTCGGCTGATGTCATACCGTTCACAAAACTCGTTCTCGGACGGCAGCAAATCGCCCACATTAAGCAGACCATTGTCTATATCGCTCTTTATGAACGATATCAGCTGCTCGTAAAGTGGCTTGTCGCTTGCCATATCAAGATCGTTCTTTAGAACGGAGCTGTCCATCGTTACTCCTTATCCCACTTCTTTAAAAGGTTCTCAAGCTCTTTTTTCATACGCAGCTTCTCATCATTGCTGACTTCGCCAAGTTTTTGCGACAGCTCGTCCATTATATCCGAAGGCTCCGCTTTCACATACTTAACCTTTTTGCGCTCGCTCATCATCTTGCTCGTGTCAAACGTATCAAGCAGCTCGGGAGAAACCGCGTCGTACCCAAGCCCCTCCAAATCTTTTGCAAAGTTTATGCTGACGGAATTTTCTCCGTGCATCACAAACACTTTTCTCACGCTTGTCGGGAAATGCCCAATCCATTCGAGCAGCCCATCTTTGTCGGCGTGTCCCGAAAACCCTTCGATACGCTCGATAGTCGCGCGCGGCTGTATCTCTTCACCGAATATCCTGATGTTGTCTGCGCCGTCGAGTATCCGTCTTCCAAGCGTCCCGTTTGCTTGATATCCCACAAACAGCACAGTAGCGTTTGTCTTCCAAATGTTGTGTTTCAAATGATGTTTGATGCGCCCTGCGGTGCACATTCCACTGCTCGATATGATTATCTTTTGCCGCTTGTCCATGTTAATCGCTTTGGACTCGTCCACCGACTGCGCAACAATCAGCGTTTTGAACGAAAAGAACTCCACACCTTCCGATTTAAACGCCATCGCTTCCTTGTCAAAATAGCCTTTGCTGCTGGTTTTAAAAATCTCGGTTGCCGCAATGCCAAGAGGGCTGTCGATATAAACCGGCACTTTCTCAAGCCCAGGGATAGAATTCTCCTCCAGCATGATGCTGATGGCATACAACACTTCCTGCGTGCGCCCCACAGCGAACGATGGTATAACGATGTTGCCACCGCGCTTTAGTGCCGCGGTAAGCGCGATTCTAAGCTGCTCGCTCGTCGGCAAAAGGTCTTTATGGTTTCTGTCGCCGTACGTGCTTTCCATAAATACCATGTCCGCATCTTTGATGTATATTGGGTCTTTGATGATTGGCTTATCCTTGTTCCCAATATCGCCCGAGAAAACCAGCTTTTTGTCCTCTACACAAAGCTCAATAGATGCCGAACCAAGCAGATGACCCGCGTCAACAAACCGAACCGAGATGTCGCCAAGCACTTTGCTGGTTTCGTCATAATCCATCGGTACAAGGTGCGTTATTGCCCGCTTTGCATCCTCCACCGTATACAATGGTTCAATCTCTTTTTTGCCGGCACGGCGGCGCTTGCGGTTTGCCCACTCCGTTTCCATCTCCTGAATGTGCCCGGCGTCCGGGAACATAATCGAGCACAGCCTGCTTGTTGCCCCGGTGCAAAACACCTGACCGGTAAATCCCTTTTTCACGAGCAGCGGAATCAGCCCCGAGTGGTCGATATGCGCGTGCGTCAAAAACACAGCGTCAATCTGCCCCGCGTCAAACACAAATCCGTCCTTAACGGGTGTATTCTTTGCGTCTGCACCCTGTCTCATCCCACAGTCGACAAGTACCTTTTTGTCGTCCGTTTCAATCAGCGTGCACGATCCCGTAACACATCTTGCTGCACCCGTAAAAGTTATATACATTAATTTGCGTCCTCCTGTATTTGTCTAATAAATATTCGCAACTGTTATTGTATCAAATATCGCTGTAAAATCAAAGAGAAATGTTTACTCATGCGCTTCAATCAGCTTTGTAAAACTCTCTACCGTTTTCTTTTCATCGTCACTCAGCTCATCGCCGTTTTGCACATCGTGTACGCTTTTGAGCATACACACGCCTGCACTCTGCTTCCCGTTCTCTTCCTCGTGATTATTCGCCTCTTCCCACAGCGCATCTGTCGGCACGCCGTTTTTCTCGAGCGCCCGCACAACCAAGCTAAAGTATATCGCCGTATCTGTCGCTTTGCCGTTTGCAAAACACAGCGGTGCCAGCTTACGAAGGCTGGTCGTCACCATTGCGTTTATTTCTTCAAGGTGTTTGCTTGCCGCCACATGCTCTGCAAACTGGTCGGCGTACAGCGCGTACCTGCTTACCTTTCGCTCAGCATTGTCGATACCGTATATCTTTACTGCTGCCAGCTTATAAAAAATCTGCTTGTCGAACATGCTTTGCAGCAGCATAGCAGAAGCATAAGTCACCATCTTGTACGCCCGATTTCGGCTCTGGTCAAAATCACAGTTCTTTGCAATCTGCTTGTCGCCCGATTCCTTTGTCGCCAAAATAATATCCGTCATCTTAAGCAGCGCGCTGCTCGCATACTCTCCAAGCTCTTCGTCCGGCAATATCGACGATATAAGATAATCCACGCGCGTTTCATAATTGTGCCACACGCTCTGATACCTGTTGTCCAAAAGCAAATCCAAAATGTTCGCCATCATGTTCAGATTCTGCTGTATTTGCGAACTCTCCTGCCTGCCCACCGCATTTTTTGTGTGCGTAAACAAGTTGTCAATTCTGGATCCCACAGCTTGCTGTGCACGGTCGATTTTTCTTTGACCCGTCTTTTCATCCGCGACTATTTTTAAGTTATCTTTAATCTCGTCGATAAAGAAAGCTCGGATCTCCCTCTCTTTACCGTAATAGAAAAACGCGATTCCCAACCCCCACCGAATCTGCACAATCAGCAGCGCGATAATCTCAAGGAACATCACCGCCGCCGCAAATCGAAAATCTGCCGCCAGCGCAACGTATTGCAAAGCTCCGACAAGCACGATTATAATCAGCACATCGTAGAACCCGGGGCTCAGTTTCCTGCGTCTAAACTTCAGATACTCCCCTGCTTTAACACCAAAAAAGCGCCTTTCGCTGATGTTCGTAATCACAGCCAATATCGACACGGTGATAACTGTCACCGAGAAGCCCGTTTCAGCAAGCCCTTCGCTGATTGCTATCAAGCCGTCCGGCGCCGCAACTTTAAAGAGCGCAAGCTCGACAATCGCCGCAACAATCATAAGCAGTATCGTGTAAGCTGCAACCATAGAGTAGTTGAGTATGCGTTTGTTATTCATAAAATCTCCCCTTGTATCGATGTTTCGTATTGGTACGCCTTGTCACATTATATAATACTTAAAAGCTTTCTGACAAGTCTTGCAGCCTATCTTGCCAAGCCAATTGCGCAAAATAAAAAGAGCGCAGAATACTCCACGCTCCCTTTAAATATAATAACCGAAAAGACGTCACTTGCTTACAAAGGCTTTTCCTATATTTTTGAACAAAAAAAGCCGCCTCATACCAACGAGACAGCCGAACCGCCATAGCCAAAAGACCTTAGACTTCATGCTCTGCGCGCACTCCTTTCGAAAGTGGTCGCCATTAGCTCAAATAGTAGTATAAATATAGTATAAATATCGCTTATTCCTTATTCAATTAAGATAATTGTACCCCATTCACAGCGCGTTGTCAATCAGAACAACACATCATTAGCGGTTTTTTTAAACCATTGACAAATTTATTATAGTTTCGCTGTTAAAGCACCAATTTCACCATCTTTACGTAGTTTTTATCTGCGTTTTTCGCACACGCATGCCCCCCGTATTTACTGAATCGTAACACCAAGCCTTTGCAACACATCCAATGACGGCGCGTTACTTAGCGTGACACCAATTTCGCTGACTATCCCGGCTGCTGCCAGCGCCATTGCAATGTTTTGGCTGCCGTGAGCATTCACATTGCCGCCAAACAGCTTCTTGCTGCCGGTAATAAAATGCTCCTGCCCAATCTTTATAATGTCAGCGCCAATGCTTTGCAGCGCTTTTGCCGTTATGTCAAACTCTTCTCTTCTCTCGTCCGATAGTTTCTCAGCGTTTTTTATCACACATTTACCTTTGCAAAAACACGCAAGCACCAAAGCGACAATCGGCTCTGCCATGCCACTCACATCGATTACTGCCTCGCCAATGCGGCTTTTTTTGGCAAACACCGCGCCGTTCATCTCGTTCACGCGCAGCTTCAAATCTTTGAACTCATCTGTAACGCTGCGCCCACTTTGCATCGAACCCGCAAGCAGCCCCGTCACGCCAACCTCGCCCGACAAAAATCCGGCAAGCAGCAAATAAGCCGATTTGCCATAATCTCCGCCAACGCTGTAAATATAATTCGTGTCAACTTTTCGGTGCTTTGCTATCGAATATCCCTCTTGGTCGAAAAGCCTGTACCCAAAGTCTTGCATGATTGCCACTGTCAGCTCCGCAAACTTCTTGCCGCTGCTGCACGAAAGCTTGGCACTCTCATTCAAGGGAAGCGTCAGCATAAATCCGGCCGCAAACGTTTCGTCCTCCAGTGCAGTATCTCGGTTTTGCCGATTTGAGCGTATCGTTACGCCTTTCTCGCTTACCGACCAATCGATATCAAGACTCTTAAGTCCGGCAATAATATGGCTGTCAAACTCACCTAAGAACGTGTACTCGCCGCCAAGCGCGATGCACAACGGCAGAAGAAACACCAAAACTTTGTGTGTGCATTCGATATTAGCGCTGCCCTTCTTCGGCGCTGTATAAAACGTCACGACATCCTCTTGCTGACGAAACTTTGCGCCCATCGCAAACAAACCATTGAACATCGAAATGGTATCAACGCTGCTGCCCGCTCCTCTGACGCTCGTCCTGGTAATCGCCGCAAGCACAATTGCAGACAACGCTTCGTCAAGCGAGCTCGGCGCTGTCACGACGCCGTTTGCGCTGCCGGGATACACTGTAGTGTTTCTCATTGCTTCACCTTATTTCACATCATAACCTGCATCTTCTACAGCTTGCTTCATAGCTGCCATATCTATATCTTCTCCCTGCACATACGCTTTACCTTCTTTTACGTCCACACTGACCGAAACAACGCCGCCAATATTCTCAAGCGCCTGCGTCACCCTCTTTGCACAATGCTCACAGCTCATGCCTTCAATACTTAGTTCCATAACATTCTCCTTTGCTTTGTCCCTTTTCGCTCTAATCTTCCTTACCACGCGCATAACCAGGCTTCTTATCAGCACCCCGCCGAAAATCACGCCCGTCACTATTTGCAGCCAGTTTGTACCATGCGCCATTGTATCGCTCAAAATATCCGGCATCGGCAGCGAGAACCATCCGATAAGGCCGTCCAGCAGCAGTCCAAACCCGATCGCAGAAACTGCCGTTATCGCAAGATACACAGCCACCGTCTTTTTACCTAGCGATTTAGCAAGCACCGCAAGCGATGCCGCGTTAGTCGCCGGTCCCGCAAACAGAAACACAAACGCTGCGCCCGGGCTGATTCCCTTTGCCATCAGCACAAGCGCGATGGGAATCGATGAGGTCGAGCATATGTACATCGGCAGCCCAATCACCAGCATCACCAACATCGCAAGTATACCCGAGCTTATATTCAAGCTCTCGAAAAACCCTGTCGGTATGATAATCGTAATCAGCGCCGCGATAATCACGCCGACAACAAAGTGCAGCGCAATATCGTCCACAAACTCGACAAACGCATAATTAAACATTTTTTTAAGTTTCTCTGACAGCGATAGTTTCGGCTCGACCGCTGCATTAGCACCCTGCCCAATCTCGCAACTATTTTCATCGCAACAGTTCCCGAATTCCTCGCACTCCGCATCCAGCGCTTCCTGCGAATCCTCGATCCTTTTGTTTCCCGCAATTTTTTGAATCAAACTGCCACCGACAACGCCCGATATGAACGCGACAACCGGTCGATATACAGCAAACACAACGCCCATCATACCAAACGTGGCAATAATAGAATCGACCCCCGTCTGCGGTGTCGATATCAAGAACGACATCACCGCGCTGGTCGAAGCCCCGTTTTGGCTAAGATATACCGTTGTTGGCAGCACGCCGCACGAACACAACGGCAGCGGTACCCCAAAAGCCGCCGCCTTAACCGCGGGCACTCGCGCATTTTTCCCTAGGTGCTTTGCCACCATCTGCTTTTTCATCACAACAGAAAGCACGCCCGTTAGCACCATTCCTATAAGCATATACAGCGACATATCCAAAAATACATCCAGAAATGCATCTAGAAATACTTCAATATAGTTCATTTACTTTCCTTTCTTATGCGCGATCTATGTGGTCTATATGTTCAATGCCCGATTTGAGTACATCCTCGACATGCTTGTCGTCGAGCGTATAATACGTGTTTTTGCCGTCTCTGACAAAGCGCACAATGTTGTGGCTGCGCAGTATGCTGAGCTGATGCGACACTGCCGACACGCTTTTGCCAAGCGCCCCGGCAATGTGCGACACACACACCTCTTTGTCGACTAGCAAGCTCAATATCTGTACGCGTCCGGGGTCGCCAAACACTTTCAGCAAATCGGCAATCCGCATCGCTTTTGCCTCTTCTATCGGCTCAATATCAATATCTTGTGTACAGCGCAACATATATCATCCTCCCAATAACGTTTGAATACTTGTTCAACTGTTCAAATGATACCGCACTTTTAACGCATTGTCAATAGTATGTTGATAATATCGCCCGTTCTCTGATATAATCATCCTATCAACGATGAAAGAATAGGTCATAATATGAAGATTATCATTGCTCCCGACTCGTTCAAAGGCTCACTCTCCTCGATGCAGGTTATCGCAGGCGTAAAGCAAAGCGCGCTTTCGATTTTCCCGAGTGCACAAATCGTCGAAGTACCGATCGCGGACGGCGGCGACGGCACTGTAGAAGCCATCGTCCACGCATCGGACGGCAGAACGATAACAGCGCAGGCACACGATCCTCTAGGGCGCGTTATAGATTGCATCTATGGCGATGCAAACGGCGCGGCAATAATCGGTATGTCCGAGTGCAGCGGAATGGCGCTGCTTAGTGAGCAGGAAAGAAACCCTCTGATTACGTCCACGCACGGCACGGGCGATCTGATCAAAGAAGCGCTTGATAGCGGCTTCACCAACATATATCTCGGCATCGGCGGAAGCGCCACAAACGACGCGGGCAGCGGCGCATTACAGGCGCTTGGGCTGCGGTATCTGCGAGCGAACGGCAGCGAGATTGCGCGCATGTGCGGGCAAGAGCTCGCCAGCGTTGCGCGCGTAGACGACAGCGAGCTTGACCCACGGCTCAAAACCACCAACATCTCCATTATGTGCGACGTAACTAACCCGTTAACGGGCAAAAACGGCGCAACATATATATACGGCCCGCAAAAAGGCGGTACGCCAAAGCGTTTAGAGCAACTCGAAGCCGGCATGAAAAGCTTTGAATTCATCCTAAACGATTACGCCAAAAAAGATGTGACCACTTTACCCGGCGCAGGTGCGGCAGGCGGCATAGGCTGCGGACTCGTTTGCTTTGCAGGCGCCGTGCTTACAAGCGGCATCGACGCTGTTTTGGAGCTGGTGAAGTTCGACGAGCTGATTGAGCGCGCAGACCTCATCGTCACAGGCGAAGGTCAGGTCGATGCACAGTCGGCTTCCGGCAAGGTTGTTCACGGCGTTGCTAACTACGCAAAAGCGCAGGACATCCCCGTCGTCGTCATCGCGGGCAGCATAGGCAGCGGCGCGCAAGCGGTATATCCTCTCGGTGTCAACACGCTAATCGCACTTCCCGAATCCCCTACAACGCTGCAAGATTGCATACAAAACGCGTCGGCTCTTCTTGCCAAAGCAGCAGACAGGGTGTTCTCGCTGCTCAAAATCGGCAAGGATATTAAATAGATATCACCACAGCCGCCTTACACGGGCGGTTTTTTTTCGAAAATAATTCGCAAATCCTCAAAATAGTTGTTGCATTTTTATACATTTTTATGTATAATTATAAATAACTACACGGAAAGGTGTTATTTTTATGAATATTTCGGTAATTGGCGCAACAGGATACTCGGGCGCAGAGCTAATGCGTATACTGTCAGGTCACCCAAACACAAAGGTCGTGCATGCCGTGTCAAAAAGCTTTGCCGGCAAAAAAATGAGCGAAATATACCCTAGTTTTCTCGGCTGTGATTATCCGCTTGAGCCGCTCGATATTCCGGCGATCTGCGCGGACAGCGACATCGTTTTCACCTGCCTGCCGCACGGCACATCATCAGAGGTTGTGCCACAGCTTTTGGATGGCGGTGTAAAGGTCATAGATTTGTCGGGCGATTTTCGATATAACGATGCAGCGGTCTATGAGAAGTGGTATAATACGAAGCATGGGGCAGCGCACCTTTTGAACCAAAGCGTGTACGGTCTGACAGAGCTTTACCGTGACAAAATCAAGCACGCCGGTTTGGTCGGCAATTCCGGCTGCTATACCACAAGCTCAATACTGGCACTAGCACCGCTTCTTCGTTCAGGTCTTATCGACACGGGCAGCATCATCATCGACGCAAAGTCGGGCGTAACGGGTGCCGGACGAAGCGAAAAGCTGCCGCTTATTTTCTGCGAAGTGGACGAGAACTTTAAAGCATACGGTGTTGCGAGTCACAGGCACACGTCCGAGATAGAGCAGGAGCTAAGCATTGCGGCGGGCAGCGAGATTACGCTCAGCTTCACCCCGCATCTTCTGCCGATAAAACGCGGCATACTAACAACGATATATGCGTCTACTACAGCGTCCAAAGCACAGATAGACAAGGCGTACGATATATACAGCAATGAGCCTTTCGTGCACATAACGAACACACTGCCCGAGATCAAACACGTAATCGGCAGCAATAATTGCGCCATCGGCTTCAAGCTCGACGAGCGCACGGGTCGTATAATAATCATATCGTGTATCGACAACCTTATCAAAGGCGCGGGGGGTCAAGCGGTACAGAACATGAACACCATGTGTGGATATAGTGAAAGCGAAGGGCTAAACAATATAGGATGGTATTTATAAATGGATAAACTCATCGAGAAAGCGGGCGTGCTTATCGAAGCGCTTCCCTACATACAACGTCTGGCAAACAAAACGGTCGTCATCAAATACGGCGGTGCTGCCATGCTCAGTGAAGAGCTTTCCAGCAAAATCATGCAGGACGTCACGCTGTTAAAGTTTGTCGGTGTCAACCCGATTCTGGTACACGGCGGCGGCAATGAGATCAACGGTATGCTCGAAAAACTCGACATCAAGCCCGATTTTCACAACGGGCTTCGCATAACAGACGACGACACAATGGACGTTGTTCAAATGGTGCTGACAGGTCGTATCAACAAAGACATCGTAGCAAAGTTCGGCGTTGCGGGCGCTAAAGCGATTGGTCTTTGCGGCAAAGATGCAAACCTCATCACAGCAGAAAAGAAAATGGCTGACGACGGCACCGACCTCGGTCACGTCGGTCAAATCACGAGCATCAACACCAACCTGCTCGACCTTCTGGTCAAGGACGAATACATCCCTGTCATCGCACCCATCGGCGTCGGCAAAGACGGAGAGAGTTATAACATCAACGCGGACACGGTCGCGGGCGAAATCGCAGCTGCGCTAAGCGCGCAAAAGCTGATGTTCTTAACCGACATCGACGGCATACGCAGCGATCCCGATGACCCTGAATCGCTTATATCCATCATCACGATCGACGAGATTTACGACTATATCGAAAGCGGCGTAATCTCGGGAGGCATGCTGCCAAAGGTAGACGGCTGTATCAAAGCGATAGAAAACGGCGTGAAACGCACGCATATACTGAACGGAACAATTCCGCACCCGATACTGCTCGAGATTTTTACCGACAAAGGTATCGGCACAATGGTGCGAAAGACTATCGAGGAATAAGGAGACACAATGCTCAGCGACATCACGAAACTTGACGAAAAATACTTCATGCAGGTCTTTGGCAAACGGCTTCCTGTGTGCTTCACAATAGGCGAGGACGTATATCTTTTTGACACGGACGGTAAAAAATACACCGATTTTTTGTCGGGTATCGCCGTCAATTGTCTTGGTTACAGCGACAATGGCTTCAAAACCGCGCTGAAAAACACGATCGACAATTTGATGCACACGTCAAACTATTTTTATATAGAGCAGCAGGCAAAGCTTGCAGAAGCTCTATGCAACGCCACAGGTATGGACAACGTGTTTTTCCAAAACAGCGGCGCAGAGGCGGTTGAAGGCGCGCTTAAGCTCGCCCGCAAATATCACTACAACAACGGCGACCAGCGCCAAGAAATCATCACCATAAAAGGCAGCTTTCACGGACGCACATTGGCAACGCTCGCAGCAACAGGTCAAGACAAATTCCACGAAGCGTTCAAACCGCTGATTGATACGTTCACTTACGTTGCGCCAAACGATATAAACGAGCTAGCGAATACCATCACCAATGCTACAGCAGCGGTCATGATAGAGCCTATCATCGGAGAAGGTGGTTTAATCTCAATCTCTAATGAATATTTCCAAGCTGTCCGCGCCCTTTGCGACAAACACGGCGCGCTGATGATAGCAGACGAGATACAAACAGGCTGCGGACGCACAGGTGAATTTCTGGCTTCCCCCTCGCTCGGCGCAATGCCGGACGTGGTTGTACTCGCCAAATCTCTCGGCAACGGCTTCCCCATCGGCGCATTCTTGGCCCGCGGCAAAGCGTCAACGGCGCTCCTTCAGGGAGACCACGGCAGCACCTTTGGCGGCAACCATCTTGCTTGCACTGCAGCGTACTACGTGGTAAACAAGTTGATAACCACCGATATGATGTCGCAAGTTGCGCAAACAGGCGCATACTTCAAACAGCAGCTAAACGACCTCAAGCAAGTATTCTCGTGCATACAACAAGTTCGCGGCAAAGGTCTTATGCTCGGCATTGATTTGGATGAAACGGTTGAAGCGAAGAGCGTGCTCAAAAAGCTTCTGGGCATGGGATTTGTAACTGCAACAGCAGGCGAAAACGTCCTACGGTTCCTGCCGCCATACACGATACAAACGCAGCACATCGACAAACTGATTGCTGCGCTCAAGCAAGTATTATAATAATTTAGGGAGATAATATGCCAAAACGTACTGATTTGAAAAAAATACTCGTCATCGGCAGCGGTCCCATTATCATCGGGCAAGCGGCAGAGTTCGACTATTCGGGCACCCAAGCCTGCAGGGCATTGCAAGAAGAAGGGTATGAGGTCGTGCTGATAAACTCAAACCCCGCCACCATCATGACGGACGAGGAAACAGCCGACAAAGTTTACATAGAGCCCATCACGCTGCAGGTCGTCAGCGACATTCTGCGCAAAGAGAAGCCGGACGGTATCATCGCAACGCTTGGAGGACAAACAGGGCTTAACATGGCTATGGAGCTTGACAAGACGGATATTTTGCAAGAGCTTGATATCGAGCTGCTTGGCACATCTCTGCACTCTATCGAGCTTGCCGAAGACCGCGAGCTTTTCAAGCAAACGATGAGCGAAATTGGCGAGCACATCGCAAAAAGCGTCATTTGCTCAAGCATCAACGATGCGGTTACTTTCGCGGAAAAAATCGGCTTCCCTGTCATCGTGCGCCCTGCGTTCACCATGGGTGGCACCGGCGGCGGCATCGCACATGATATCGAGCAACTGAAAGAAATCACAGGCACGGGGCTTAGCTTCTCAATGATCAATCAAGTGCTTCTCGAGCAAAGCATCGCAGGATATAAAGAGATCGAATACGAAGTCATGCGAGACTCGTTTGATAACTGCATCGTCGTGTGCAACATGGAAAACATCGACCCGGTCGGCATACACACCGGCGACAGCATCGTCGTGGCGCCGTCCCAAACGCTTGCCGACAAAGAGTATCAAATGCTGCGCAGTTCCGCAATACGTATCATTCGCGCGCTCGGTATAGAAGGCGGCTGCAACGTGCAGTATGCTCTAAATCCCGACAGCTTTGAATACATCGTTATCGAAGTCAACCCGCGTGTATCGCGCTCATCCGCACTTGCCAGCAAAGCCACCGGCTACCCCATCGCACGCGCCGCAGCAAAAATCGCCGTCGGCTACGGGCTCGACGA
Organism: Clostridia bacterium; assembly: GCA_018648645.1. GTDB lineage: Bacteria > Bacillota > Clostridia > Christensenellales > SZUA-584 > JABGQS01. The sequence goes on along the minus strand of JABGQS010000001.1, from coordinate 173,720 downwards.
AATCACCAACCCGATCACAGGCGAAACGTGCGCTTGCTTCGAGCCGACGCTCGACTACGTGGTCACAAAAGTACCGCGCTGGCCGTTCGACAAGTTCGTCACGGCGACCAAAACGCTCGGCACACAAATGAAAGCCACCGGCGAAGTCATGGCGATCGGCAGAACGCTGGAAGAATCGCTGCTAAAGGCCATAGACAGCCTTGATGTCAAGCTCGATTATCAGCTCGGCATGAAGTCCATTAAGGAGTGGTCGGATACGCAGATCGAGTTTTCGCTCAAAAACCCGGATGACGAGCGCATTTTCGTTGTGTCCGAAGCGCTTGAGCGCGGTTACAGCGTGGACGACATTTGGGAGATTACCAAAATTGACAAGTTCTTTCTCGGAAAGCTGAAAAACATCGTTGAGCTGTCCGAGGAGCTAAAGAAATATAACTTTGAAACGCTGCCACCAGAGCTGCTAATCACGTGCAAAAAGTACGGCTTTGGCGATAATTATATCGCAAACCTCGTCGGCACAACGGCAAGGGTAATCAAAACAATCCGCTACGCCATGAACTTGAAACCGTCGTACAAAATGGTAGACACTTGCGCAGGCGAGTTCGAAGCAAAAACGCCTTACTACTACTCTTGCTACGACGACGTTGACGAAGCAAAGATAAGCGACCGCGAGAAAGTTTTGGTTCTTGGCAGCGGTCCAATCCGCATCGGACAAGGCATCGAGTTTGACTATTGCAGCGTGCACTCCGTTATGGCCCTGCGCGATCTGGATTACGAGTCCATCATCATCAACTCAAATCCCGAAACTGTCTCGACCGACTTTGACACATCCGACAAGCTATATTTCGAGCCTCTGGATCGCGAGTGTGTTCTCGACGTAATCGAGCGCGAACGCCCTATGGGCGTCATCGTGCAGTTTGGTGGACAGACTGCAATCAACCTTGCTGCAGAGCTGGAGATCGCGGGCGCAAATATACTCGGCACAAGCGTCGAGGGCATCAACAAAGCCGAGGACCGCGAAGAGTTTTTGCAAGTGCTCGAGAAGCTTGGCATTCCGCTTCCGGCCGGCGCAACAGCGTTCTCACTTCCGGAAGCCGAAAAAATCGCAAACCGGGTAGGTTATCCCGTGCTTGTGCGTCCGTCTTATGTACTCGGCGGCAGAGCGATGGAAATCGTCTACAACGACCACGAGCTTGACGAATACATGACGTATGCGGCAGATATTTCGCCCGACCATCCTGTACTTGTTGACAAATATCTGATGGGCAAAGAGGTCGAAACGGACAGCATTTGCGACGGTCAGGACTGTCACGTTGTCGGCATCATGGAGCATATAGAGCGCGCAGGCGTGCACTCAGGCGACAGCTTCGCCGTGTACCCAACGCAAACGCTCAGCCAGAAAACCAAGGACACCGTTGTAGAATATACCATGCAAATCGGCAAGGAGCTTGGCATAAAAGGGCTTTTCAACATACAGTTTATCATAGACGACAAGGACGACGTTTATGTACTTGAGGTCAACCCACGGGCAAGCCGTACCGTGCCGATTCTGTCAAAAATCACCGGCGTTCCGATGGTAACCGCCGCAACGCGAATCATGCTGGGCGAGACGCTCGCTGATATCGGTTACGCTAGCGGACTGCACAAGGAAAGCACTCTCATCACAGTCAAAGCGCCCGTGTTCTCGTTCTCAAAGATGACCGCGGTCGATATATTCCTCGGACCCGAAATGAAGTCTACCGGCGAGGTTATGGGCACAGATACAACATATCTGGCAGCGCTGCGCAAAGCGTTCGTAGCTTCTGGCATCCGCATGCCGGGCAAGGAAAAACCGGTGCTGTTCTCCATAACACCGCGAGACATCGAAGAGTCGCTAAGCAGCGCCCAAAAGATGATTGACATGGGCTTCACAATAGCAGGCACAGACGGCACGTGTGCGTTCTATCGCAAGCACGGTCTAAAGTGCATGCTTATCAAGAAGGAGGATGTCGTTGTTGCGATCAAAAACCACAAAATATCCATGGTCGTTAACACACCCACCAGAGGCAAGCTGAAGGACCGGCTCGGCTTTATCCTTAGGCGCACAACAATGGAATGGGACGTGCCGTGCATAACTTCGCTCGACACCCTTGGCGCACTGCTGTCCATCATGGACGCAACCAACATAGAGCAGCACCTCATTCCGCTGCACGAATACTTAACCTACTAGGAGGCATATAATGAATTTGTTAACATATAACCCAAAAGAGGAGTTTGCGCAAAAGCATATGCTTAAACTCAGCGACTATACACCTGATGAAATTATGCAGGTTCTGAGCCTCGCGCTCAACCTAAAAACACAAAAGGAAAAAGGCTATCCGGCACCATTGCTGGGCGGCAAAATACTCGCAATGATATTCACCAAAAGCTCGACAAGGACGCGCGTATCGTTCGAGGCCGGTATATACCAGCTTGGCGGTACGGCACAGTTCCTCTCGAGCAACGATATACAGCTTGGACGCGGAGAGCCAATCAGCGACACAGCGAAGGTCCTTTCGCGCATGGTGGACGGCATCATGATTCGCACGTTTGCGCAAAGCGACGTCGAAGGTCTTGCAGAGCACGGCAGCATCCCCGTCATCAACGGGCTGACCGACCTGCTGCACCCCTGCCAAATCCTTGCCGACCTGCTGACGTACTACGAGAATGTCGGCAGTTTTGACGGGAAAATGGCATACATCGGCGACGGCAACAACGTGGCAAACTCGCTTCTTATCGGCTGCGCACAAGTTGGGCTGGATGTCACAATCGCGTGTCCGAAAGGCTTTGAGCCGGACGCGGATATTCTCGCGACCGCGCAGAAAATCGCCGCAAACACGGGCGCTACAATTACGATTACGCAAGATCCCAAAGAAGCAGTAAGCGGCGCAACCGCGGTCTACACCGACGTTTGGGCCAGCATGGGGCAAGAAAGCGATGCCAAGCAAAAACACGCGCACTTTACCGACTACCAAGTCAATAGTGAGCTGATGGCACTCGCCGACAAGGACGCAATCTTCCTGCACTGTCTGCCTGCGCATCGCGGCGAGGAAGTCACCTCAGACGTGATTGACGGCGACCAAAGCGTCGTGTTCGACGAAGCGGAAAACCGCCTGCACGCACAAAAAGCAGTCATGGTTCTGCTGATGAAGGATTAGCACATGGATAGCATCGTATTCAAAAAAGCTGGCATTGCCGACTCGCAGCAAGTACACAGCCTCACCAAAAAGGCGTTTATTGCGTACGCTCACGAGATACGCAAGCAAGGTCATGTCGACGCGCTAAGTGAAACAATCGAGGACGTCGACTACGACATCAAGCACAAACACGTCTACCTTTGCCTGCTCGACGGTCATCTGGTCGGCGCAGTACGGTTCGCGGTCCTCACAGACGGCATCGCATACCTCTCCCGCCTCGCCATAGACCCCGACATCCAGTCCATCGGCATCGGCGGTCTGTTGCTAGAGAAAGCGCATCAGGAGTGCAGACGCCTCGGCGTAAAAGCCATCACGCTCTATACCGCCAGCAAAAAGACAAGCTCGGTCGCGTTCTATCTCAAGAACGGCTACTACATCCACTCCATCACGCGCGACAAAGCGTACATCCGCGCGTTTATGGTCAACGAGCTTAAGCCAATGGACGAGTTGTTTGATTATGAAAGTGTGGTGGGAAATAGGTAAATTTGTATATGAAAAAACTCCGACGTGATTTTGCATCGGAGCTTTTTAATAATCTACTAGCCTCTAATATCTATCAATGCACCTCAACGTCCCTATTTTCGAGTTCATTCAACACTTGCTGTGCATCATTCTGATCCAAACTAACCATGTCCTCCAAAGACCAAATATAAACAAATTCCAACCGCTTTAGGTCTAGAAGAACATTGATTTCCTTGATGTTCTCCAGAGACATCATAAACAACCATTCAAGTTCCTTAAGTTGCCCGATAACACTTATGTCATCTATTTGCAAATCTCGTAAATACAAAGTTTCCAGTCCGGTCAGATTTCCAACCACATCAATGCTATCTATTTCCAGTTTGTATAACAACAAGTTCTCAAGATTCTCTAAATCCCCAATCGGTTCAATGTTGCTCAAATACGAATATACTATTTTTAAAGACTTCAGCGAAGTAAGATTAGTAACTGCATCTATATTCTCCAAGCGCCACCCAAATATAGTAAGATGCTTCAAATTGCCCAAATTCTCAATTGCATCAATATCTTTTATATCTAAATGTGCCAGCATCAACCTTTCTAGATTATTCAAGTCGCTTATTGCACTAATATCCTCAAAATCTAAACCAAACAAAGTTAGCTCCTCAAGTTTTGTTAAGTTTCTTAATAAATCCGCATCGCTGTTTGTACTGATACTTATCAATGACAATAATTCAAGTTCTGTAAGTCCGGCGATAGCATCTAAATCCTCGATATATAGATCTGTAGAGATATCACCTATTTCAAGTCTTTTTAAAGCTTTAAGGTTTGAAAGTCCGCTTATATCAGTCAAATTTTCAGACTCAAAAATAATAATTTCCTCCAGCATTACTAGGTTTCTAAGGGCATCAACGTTATCTATCTGCATTTCCCCCAACACAATTCTTTTTAACTTTTCGAGCCCTTCAAGGGGACTGGTATCGAATAGCAAAGGAAGATTTTCAAGTTTTAAAACTTCAAGGCTCTTCAAATTCTCAAGTCCGCTTATATCGTTAATACTCATGTTTCTGACGCTTAGCTTTCTCAGTCCGCTCATACCATTTAAAGCATCTATGTTATCAATCTCTAAGTGCGATAAATGCAGCTCCTTTAGGTTCTTTAGCTCACTAATGCCTTCTATGCTGTCGTAGCTCGCAAGCAAATAGAGCGTTTCAAGTCCGGAAAGTTTTTCTAACTCCATTAAATCGAAGCTGCTATTGTAATCCTTAACAACCAGCACATCTGCTTTCGAGTAGTCCTCAATATCAATGCTCAAATCCCAATCAGTATCCAGTATCATTAAGTTTTTTATGGTAAACTCAAAATTAAGGTCATCTTCTACATATTCATATATAACAGTTAAATCTACCGGCTTATCCATATAATCACCAGAATTAGTTGAATCCATTTCCTCACCATCAATATAATACGTTATCCTAAACTCTCCAAGCTGGCTTGATAAGCGAGCATATTTATAATTATTAATAAAAAACGCAGGACTACTGAGTCCTAAATTGACGCTTATATCTACACCGGAATCAACCCAACCATCATTCTTTTCAATTATACTATCACCAATCTCCTCATCAGGCTCCACAACATTATCTGCTGCAATGTTCTGTTTCTCTCCAAATACCCCAAAGACAAACAATAAACCTATCGTTATGGCACAGACTATTACTCCTGTTATACCTGCAATAAATATGCCCTTTTTCCTTGTCCTCATTTTCTTATGTGTTGCAGGTTTCGTCTCATGTGTCTGTCCCTGTCCTATCTCTGCACCGCATGATTGACAGTAACTCAAATCATCCGCTAGCTTGGTCCCGCATTTATAACAATACATAAGCAACTCCAAAATAATATATTTTGGATTATTATACCACATATATATTTATGGAACAATCGTTTGCTTCTCATTCCACGAAAAAAGCTCCCTGCCAAATCGACAAGGAGCTTCATTGTTATACTATCTCTCCGGCTTTACTTAGTCAGCCATCTTCTTATAATACTCGTATCTTTCCTTAGCGTCCTGCTCAGCAATCACAAACAGCTCTTCTGCCACTTCAGGGAACTGCTTTTGCAGCGTCTTATAGCGGATTTCGCCTTCGATAAACGTTTTGTAATCGGCTGTCGGCTCTTTGCTGTCCAGCGTAAACGGATTCTTGCCCTCGTCCTTCAAGTCCGGGTTATAGCGATACAGATGCCAATATCCGGCTTCCACCGCACGCTTCTGCTCGGTCTGCGCCTTGCCCATGTTGATGCCGTGGTTGATGCACGGCGAGTACGCGATTACGATTGACGGACCGTCATACGCTTCGGCCTCTACCATCGCCTTCATCAGCTGGTTCTGGTTCGCACCCATGGCAACCTGCGCTACATAAATGTAGCCGTATGTCATGGAAATCGCGCCAAGATCCTTTTTCTTTGTGCGCTTGCCGGCCGCTGCAAACTTCGCTACCGCGCCTGTCGGCGTTGCTTTGCTTGCCTGTCCGCCGGTGTTAGAATAAACCTCGGTGTCCATAACCAGCACGTTCACATCTTCGCCCATCGCCAGCACGTGGTCAAGACCGCCGTACCCGATGTCATATGCCCAGCCGTCGCCGCCGAATATCCATACCGACTTTTTAACCAGCAGGTCTTCGTTATGCAGCATCGTCTTGAGTAGCGCCTTGCCTTCGCCCTTGGTGTTCTCAATAGCGTTTGGCAGTGCTTCGAGTAACTTCGCTGCTGCCGCTTTGCTCTCGTCAGCTTTGTCTGCGCCCTCAATCCACTCGTTTAGCGCTGTTTTTATATCGTCACAGCAAAGATCTGCTGCTGCCGCTTTTACTGCTACTTCTTTCAAATTCGCGCGTCTTTGCACCAGCGCCAAGTTCATACCGTATCCAAACTCTGCGTTGTCTTCAAACAAAGAGTTTGCCCAAACCGGTCCTTTGCCTTCGCTATTGACCGTGTATGGACACGTCGGTGCGCTTCCACCATAGATAGACGAGCAACCTGTTGCATTCGCAATCAACATTCTGTCGCCAAACAGCTGTGTTGCAAGCTTGACGTACGGCGTTTCTCCGCAGCCTGCACACGCGCCCGAGAACTCGAACAGCGGCTGCTCATACTGCGAGCCGACAACGGAGTTCTTCTTTATCACGATGTCCGGCTTTGGCAGATGAATCGCGAAATCCCAGTTCGCACTTTGCGCTTCTTCCTGCTCCGGCAGCGGCTTCATCACAAGCGCTTTCGTCTTTGCAGGACACACGTCTGCGCAGTTTCCGCAGCCTGTGCAGTCAAGCGGAGATACTTGAATTCGATACTGCTTGCCTTCAAGCCCCTTGCCTTTCGAATCTATTGTTATGTATGTATCCGGCGCATCCTTCATCGCTTCGTCATCAGCGAGGAACGGACGGATAACCGCGTGCGGACAAACAAAGCTGCACTGGTTACACCTGATACAGTTTTCCGGTATCCATTCCGGCACGTTCACCGCTATACCGCGCTTTTCGAACTTTGTTGTGCCAACAGGGAAATATCCTCTTGGGTCAAACGCAGACACAGGCAGGCAATCGCCCTTCTGCGAAACAATCGGGAACGCAACGTCGTTATAGAACTCGTCAGCTTCTGCCGGCGGAACAGCCACAGGTGCACCTTCCGTCGTATCAGCCCAACTTGCAGGATAATCGATTTCGACCATTCCGTTTGCGCCTCTGTCAATCGCGTCGTTGTTCATCTTAACAATCTTGTCGCCTTTGCTGCCATAGCTTTTCTTAACAGCTTGCTTCATATACTTGAGCGCATCCGCTTCGGGGATCACGCCCGCCGCCTTAAAGAACGCAGCCTGCATAACCGTGTTGATACGTCCGCCCATGCCGGCCGCTGCCGCCAAGTCAATCGCGTCAACGTTGATGAACTTCAGCTTCTTCTGTGCAATCGTGTTTTTCAGCACTGCCGGAAGCTCTGTTTCCATCTCCGCCGCGCTCCATTGCGAGTTCAGCAGGAATATGCCGCCTTCTTTAATGCCGTCCAGCATATCATACCGCGTCACGTATGACGGGTTGTGACAAGCAATAAGGTCTGCCGCGTCAATCAGATAAGTCGACTGTATCGGACTTTTTCCAAAACGCAAATGCGAAACAGTAAACCCGCCCGACTTCTTGCTGTCATACTGGAAATATCCTTGCGCATACATATCCGTATGGTCGCCGATAATCTTGATCGAGTTTTTGTTGGCACCAACTGTACCGTCGCTGCCAAGTCCGTAGAACTTGCATCTGTACGTGCCTTCCGGCGCAGAGTCAAAACACTCGCCAATCGGCAAACTGAGGTTAGTCACGTCGTCCTCAATACCAATGGTGAAGTGGTTCTTCATTTCACCATTTAGGTTGTCATAAATCGCTTTTATCATTGTCGGTGTAAACTCTTTACTAGAGAGTCCGTATCTTCCGCCGATTACTTTCATGCTGCTGCCCGCTTCCGCAAGCACAGTCACAACGTCTTGATAAAGCGGCTCGCCTACACTGCCCGGCTCTTTGGTTCTATCGAGCGTCGCAATCTTCTTAACGCTGCTTGGAATCGCGTCGATGAAATGCTTTGCGCTAAACGGTCTATACAAGCGCACTTTGATCGCGCCCACTTTTTCGCCCTTAGCAACAAGATAGTTTATCGTCTCTTCAACAGCTTCCGTGCCGCTGCCCATCAATATAACAATGCGCTCAGCATCGGGTGCACCAACGTAATCAAACAGCTTATACTCTCTGCCAAACTTTTTAGCAAAGTCGCTCATCGCCTGCTCAACAATCGCCGGAGTCGCGTCATAGAACTTGTTGGCCGCTTCTCTGTTTTGGAAATAGATGTCCGGGTTTTCCGCAGTTCCCTGAAGTCTCGGGTGATCCGGGCTCATCGCGTCTGCTCTAAACTGCGCAATCGCGTCTTGGTCTGCCATGCCCGCCAATGTTTCGTAATCGAGCATCTCGACCTTTTGCACTTCGTGCGATGTTCTAAACCCATCAAAGAAGTGCACAAACGGCACGCTCGACTTCAGCGTCGCGAGGTGCGCAATTGCCGCGATGTCCATAACCTCTTGCACGCTGCCCGAAGCCAGCATACCAAAACCGGTCTGGCGCGTTGCCATAACGTCACTGTGGTCTCCAAAGATAGACAGTGCGTGCGAAGCAAGGCTTCTTGCGCTAACGTGGAACACGCACGGCAAAAGCTCGCCGGAAATTTTGTACATATTGGGAATCATCAAAAGCAGCCCCTGCGATGCTGTAAAGGTCGAAGTAAAAGCACCCGCCGCGAGACTTCCATGAACTGCCCCTGCCGCGCCGCCTTCGCTTTGCATCTCTGCAATTCTCATCCTTTGACCGAACATGTTAACTCGTCCGTGTGCCGCCCATTCGTCGGCAACTTCCGCCATGTTTGAAGACGGTGTGATGGGATATATCGCGCCGACGTCCGAAAACGCATATGCGACGTGCGCAGCAGCGGTATTGCCATCAATTGTTTGCTTGTTTGACATATGTTCCTCCTAATAAAATTAATTAAATTATCTATATCTCATAGCCAAAACAAAAAAATTGTCCTTTGTTTCAGCGCTAATAAATAGGTTGCTTTCAATCGTAGTTATTATATAGTTTTTTACCATAATGGTCAACAGCAAAAAGTATTCTTTTTTATTTCGTTACATATTGATGAACACACTGTTAAGAAAAGCGTCGCCCACATTTACAATTGTTGTATTTATAGTGTAAACTAGAGTTGTATATAGTCGCCCCCAATCACACTGTTATGACAAATATAGTTTAGTGCACCGCCGCGAAACTAGTAATTATGCAATAAATAGTAAACCATACAGGAGTTAAACAAACAATATGAGACTACCACAAGTAGATTTTTTAGGCAGAAAAGTATCACGGTTAATCGTCGGAAGCAACCCGTTTTCCGGCTCGTCTTACTTGTCGCCGCAAGCGGACGAGGAGATGCACGATTATTACACCGCCAACCGCATCGCCAAAACGCTGATGCACGCGCAGGAGGTCGGATATACCGCCTCTATTCTGTTCGCGGATTCGCTGATGCTGCGAATGCTCCGTGAATATCGCCAAATGGGCGGCAGCATGGGTTTCATCGCGCAAGTCGCCGAATTCCCCCTGCCCCCCGTGATGAAAGGGCACCCATGGACGATGTATTTTCAAGGTGGTCTGATAGACCACTACATAAAAAACGGGCAAGAGCAAAAGGTAATAGATAAAATAAAGCAAATGAAAGACTGCGGTATCTATGCCGGGATCGCGTCTCACAAAACCGAGAACCTTGTGATGGCGGAGGAGAGGAACTGGGACGCCGATTTTTATATGGCATCGCTGCACCGAAAACCGGACGACCACGTTAGCTCTGCCATTTCAGGAATCACGGATGCGGGCAAAGAGAATCCGTTTATAGAAGGCACACGCCCGGTTTCTCTAGAGTTTATCAAACAGTGCAGTAAACCCTGCATTGCATACAAAATATTCAGAGGCGGATATCTGGCACGTCAAACGCCTCAAATGCTGCGAGACGCATTAGAAGAGGTCTATACCAACATCAAACCTACAGATATTGCGACAGTCGGCATTTTCCAAAAATACAAGGATCAATTGCAAGAAAACAGCGATCTGGTTTGTGATATTCTAAAAAACAATGTTTGAGGTGCAGCCCAATGAAATACGAATGGAGAAAGCAGGACAAAGCGCTTTATCTACCAAAGGCAATCCCGACAATTATAGACGTAGCTGAGTTTAATTACTTCACGCTAAGCGGGCAAGGCAACCCCAACGATGAGCCTTTTGGGGAAGCGATTGGCGTGCTGTACTCGCTTGCCTACGGCGTCAAGATGCTGCCCAAAAGAGCACCCGAACCGCCGGGCTATTACGAGTACACCGTGTTCCCGCTCGAAGGCGTGTGGGGTTTGATAGACGCTGCCAACGCGGACGAGCCATTCGACAAGAACAATCTCAAATACACAGTCATGATCCGTCAGCCCGATTTCGTAACGAACGAGCTTACAGCAAGCGTTATCGAGTTCACGAAGCAGAAGAAACCGCACGATCTGCTGCAACACGTAGCTTTCGAGCGCATCGCAGACGGGCTTAGTCTGCAAATGCTGCACCTAGGGAGCTATGACGATGAGCCTGCTTCGTTTGCCGCTATGCAGCAGTTCTGCGCCGAGCACGGATATTTCCGCACGCAGAAAACCCACAAGGAAATCTACTTGACCGATGCACGAAAAACCGAGCCTGAGAAACAGAAGACCACGCTTAGGTTTAGGGTAGAGAAAAAATGATAAGAACGACAACAAGGAGCTATTGCATGTACAAGGAGCTAAACGGGCAAATCGAACAAGCGCAGGAAAATATCGCAAGACACAAAGAATATAAAAATGCGGTATTATTGCTGGAGCTAGAGAAAAACCCTATCGAGCAGAAAGCGGATTTGCTTTATGAGAAGTTTCGAAAAGAAAACCTCGATGTAGAAAAGCTGCAAAAAATGAGCTTTAAAAAGGCCATATATACGCTTCTCAGCCAGCTCGTCGAGCGTACCGAGCAAGAAAAGAGAGAAGCGCTGTCTGCAAAGATCAAATACGATTTTGCAAAAAAGGAACTGGATGATATACAGCAAAGAATAGATTTGCATAGAGGAGCGCAAAATAAATTGGCGGACTGCCAAGAAGAGTATGACAGTTTGTACAATCAGAAAAAAGAGCTGTTGATGAATCAATCCCCTCAAATGGCGCAAATACTGATGGATAAATCGGAGCAGCTGAACAAGCTCGTTTTCACAGAAAGAAGCACAAGAAAAGCGCTTGATTACAGCAGGCAGGCGCGGGCATCTTTGGATAACGCAGCGTTTTTTCTTGACAAAGCACAGGCTTGGGCAGCTTGGGAAGGAAGGCGAGGTCATATTATCAGGGCAATCAAAGAATCATATTTAGAGGATATGCAAGGTGCTGTTTTTTCGGCAAGTCGTCATCTTAGGAGTTTTAACCAAAAGCTCGCAGATATTGGGATAACCTCTGACATCAAAATAACATCGACCTATTTTGAAGCGGATTCCATTCTCAGCGAAATTTTTCAACCCGCCTGCGCGCAGTATGATATGGACATGACTTTAAGCAATATAGAAAGCACAAAGCATGAATTATCGCGAGCGTCTTCCGGTCTGCATATACTGTTCGACAAGTCACACAAAAAATCGACAGCGCTGAAAGCTTATATGGACGGCGTCGTGCTTGACGGAGTCACCACAAATAAATAGCAACACAAAACCCCAAGTGCACCAAACACTCGGGGTTTCACTTTTACACTATTTCATTTCACAGCAATCCTCATGCGATACGAAAACTCTATTTCAAACTCGCGCTCACCAAACACATCGTGCACCAATGCCTTGTATCCCTCAATATCGTCTGCAATCAACTCCGGCACATGCTTGATGATATTCTGAAGGCTGCCTTGGCTAATCGTCAGATCAATCAGCCTTTTCGCATCGCACTTCTCGGTGTTGCTAAACACGACTTCCCTCGCAAACGCGAACAGCCCGCTGCCTATTATATTGCTAAGATGCTTGTCTTTCTCATACCGAGTGAAGTTGTCTTTAATTGTATCGTTCGTATCTTCAATTTGATGAATCTTTTTGAAAAGTTCATTATACGCCCTGTCCACCCGCCAGTCGGAAAGCGGCGGCCAATCGCAGTCAACAGCTGCAAACACGCCACCCGTCGCCAGAATCCTGTGAACTTCTTTCAAAGTCGAAGTCGGCTCCATCCAATGAAACGACTGCGAGCAAATGGCTGCATCAACGCTGTTGTCCGCCAGCTTCGTGTCGTGCGCATACGCTTTAGCGAACGATATCGTATCGCTGCTTTTGCTCTGCGCAACCCCTCGCATGTCGTCGCTCGGCTCAATACCAATCGCCTTGCTGCAGTTGCCTTCCCAAATCACAGTAGACAACCCCGTCCCGCACCCCAAATCCACTACGACATCCGGAATCCTTCCCAAATATTTCTTAACAATTTTCACGGGATAAAGCGGCATCGCGGGACGTGAACTCTCGTAAGTGTCCGAAAATCCGGTAAACCTGTCTGCGTTTTTTTGTGCGATGTCATCCATGTTGTTCTCCTTATCTATGTGGTTACAGTTATAAAAAAAGCCGCGTCATATTCGGCGCAGCCCATTGCGTTTCTCCTACAAATATTTTCGTATCATATCATAAAGCACGCTTTGTGGCAGCCCCATCACGTTAAAATAACACCCGTCAATCCTGTCGATAAACTTGCCGCCGTATCCTTGTATACCGTACGCGCCGGCTTTGTCCATCGGCTCATCCGTGTCGATATACTCTTCAATTTCCTCATCGCTCATTTCGTTAAACGTGACATCCGTGCCAACGCATCTTGTCTCTGTCTTGCCGCCGCTAATCACAGCGATTCCTGTATGTACGCAGTGAGTGTTTCCCGAAAGCGCCCTAAGCATCCTTGCGGCATCGGCTTTGTTCTTCGGTTTGCCGAGTATAGTATCCCCGATCGCCACCAGCGTATCCGCACCAATCACGACTGCGCCGGGTCTTTTTGCAGCAATGTCACCCGCCTTATCGCGCGCGAGCTTAACAACTTGCTCTCTCGGCGATCCGTCGGCGATTTCTTCAATGTCGCTCGCCATAATCTCGAACTCCGTCACGATGTATTTTAGCAGCTCATGCCGCCTTGGTGACCCCGATGCCAATACTATTTGTCGCATAATTCTATCGCATCCTCCGGACATTTTTCTACGCATATGTTGCACGCCGAGCACTTGTCCGGGTTAACAACATGAAGCTCACCCGGCTCACCCTTAATCGCCTTGGTCGGGCACACCTTTTTGCATACGCCGCAGCCGGTGCACGGGTCTTCGCTAATCACAGCCGTTTGCGTTATCGGCGTCTTTAGCGCTATGCTGCCTTTGGGGCAAACCACAGCACAAACGCCGCAATGTGTGCACTTATCGTAATCGTATACCGGAAGATTATCTACCATCGTAATCGCGTCCTGCGGGCACCGCTTTTCGCAAAGAGTGCATCCAAAGCAGCCCGCTTTACAAACCGATGTCACCGCTTTGCCTTTATCGGTGTTTCGGCAGTTTATATAAGTGATGTTCTTTTCGTCCATCACTTCAATCGCGTCCTTAGGGCAAGCCACCACACACCTGCCGCAGCCGGTGCATTTCGCTTCGTTCACCTCCGCGATTCCAACCTCGTTCAAATATATCGCGTCAAACGGGCACACTTTTGCGCACGTCATCATCCCCACGCACGAAAACCTGCACGAAGACGGTCCGCCGGCCAGCATCGCCGCAGCGCGGCAGTCGGACACACCGTAATACTCAAACTTTGATGCACAGTTTTCTTCGTCACCGCGGCAAAGTACTCGCGCTACTCTGCGCTCGCCCATCTTGGCTTCAACACCAAGAAGCTCCGCAATCTCGCCCAAGTCCTCTTCCGAAAGCACGGTGCACGCGCCAACCTGCGCCACTCCCTCGCACGTCGCTTTTGCAAAGCCGTCGCAACCGGGATACCCGCAGGCACCGCAGTTCGCTCCCGGCAAAAGCTCCCGTACTTGCTCTATTTTCGGGTCAACCTTGACAGCAAGAAGCTTTGACGCCACCGCAAGCCCGAGCCCGAGTATAAGTCCGAGGCTCCCTAGTGCAGCCACGGGCAATATAATTTCATTGAACATTCAGTACTCTCCTTTGTCTATATCAACCCTTGGAACCCAAGGAACGCCATTGCCATAAGCCCCGCGCTAATCAGCGCAATCGGGAATCCCTTCATCGCTTCGGGAACATTACTTAGCTCCAGTCTTTCTCTTATACCGGCAAAGAGCACAATCGCCAGCGTCAAACCAATCGCCGCGCCCACGCCGTTAAAGAGCGTTTGAATCAGCGTAAACTCCTTCGTGATGTTAATGATCGCCACACCCAGCACCGCACAGTTCGTCGTAATCAGCGGCAGGTAAACACCAAGCGCCTTGTATAGCGACGGCACCAGCTTTTGCAGCGCCATCTCAACAAGCTGCACCAGCGCCGCAATCACGAGTATAAACGCAATCGTCTGCATGTACTCGATGTTTAGCGGAACGAGTATATAGTAATGCACTAGGTATGATATGACCGAAGCCAACGCCATAACGAACGTCACGGCAAACCCCATTCCAAGCGCGGTTTCCACTCTTTTGGAAACGCCTAGGAACGGACAGACTCCGAGGAACCTAGACAGTACGAAGTTGTTGACGAGTATCGAGCTGAGTAGTATCAGCATAATCCCTGTGAAACCTTCCATAACTTATCTCACTCCCCTCGTTTGTCTTTGTCGTCTCTTTTTGGATATGTGGTTTATCAGCGCGAGCACCAACCCAAGCGTGATGAAAGCACCCGGCGCACCAACCATAATCAGCGCAGGTTCAAAACGGTCTCCAAACAGCGCGATGTCAAATATCGTGCCGTTGCCGATAATCTCACGAATAGACGCTACAATGACCAGCGCAACCGTAAACCCAAGCCCCATACCGATGGCGTCTACAAACGAGCGCCAAACCGTGTTTTTGGATGCGAACGCTTCTGCACGTCCGAGTATAATACAGTTGACCACAATCAGCGGTATAAATATGCCAAGCGACTTGTCGAGTGCCGGAACATACGCCTTAAGTAAAAACTGCACCAGCGTCACGAACGTCGCGATAATCACGATAAACGCCGGTATGCGAATTTTCGGCGGTATAAAGTTGCGCAATAGTGCAATTACAACGTTGCTGCCAATCAGCACGAACATCGAGGCAGCCCCCATGCCGATACCGTTAACCGCAGCTGTTGTCACCGCCAGCATCGGGCACATGCCCAGCATCAATCGGAAAATCGGGTTTTCGTCAAATATGCCGTTTCTCAGTATTGTCAGTGCTTTTTGTTTGCTCATGACACACCTCCGATCACGTCGATATAAAACCTTGCTGCTTCACTTATATAGTATGTCACGTCCACCACCATAATCGTCGCGCCTGTAACCGCGTCAATCTCTCCCGGCGGTGCCGACTGCATCATCGAGACTCTAAGCTCCTCCAAGAACGAGAGTCCTATGTACTCCTCGATAAAGTAGTCCACGTGAAGCTCGTCCCCAACCCCCGGTTCGTCCACGTTCTCGCCAAACGCCATGCCGGTTATCACACCGGTATTGCTGAACCCAACCGTGTAGTTAATGCCATAGTAATATCCGTTGGTCGTAATCTCCACTATCACGCCAATTTCGTTGCCCCAAGCGTCATACGCCCTGTGGAAGCTGTCCACAAATGCATAGTGCTCGGGCAGTTCAATCTCGATCAACTCAAATGAGTACGCTTCCGGGAACACCTGCGCCCTTACTTCGTCCACCGGGTCGATAATACGCTCGGGTGGTATCGCTGTCGGCGTCGGTACCGGCGACGGCGTCGGCGTAGCTATCGGCACCACGATTTCTATACCCAACATATCGGCATAAAACTGCGCTGCCGCGTTTACGGAATACGCAACACCTCTTGACGAGATTGTTGCTCCGCTGACCGCTTGAATTTCGTTATCTTGCGTTGGCGTACTTCTAATGGTCATAAAAGGCGTGCTTATCGGCTGCCCGATAAACTGGTCAACGAACCTTGTGTCCTCAACCATCGTGCCCAGCCACGGTACATCAACATTTGTCTTTAACACAAGTCCGACAATAAAACCGTCCTCACTCATCCCAACCAGCAGGTCAAGCTCTTCCGCGCGACCTTTCGTGGTCACGTCCACCAGTATGCCGATTTGTTTTCCTTGCGCATCAAGCGCGCTGTAAATGCTGCTTATTTGCGCATATTCCGCAGGTATCTGTATATCCATCACTTCAAACTCAGCTGCATCTGGATACGCTGCTTGCATGTTTTCTGCCTGCGCGTTTGCTTCAAGCTCCGCAATCGCTTCGCTCGTCACGTTGTCACCAAGGCTAAGTATATCGGTATAGAACCCCACAGCTGTGTTTATCGCATCCATTACGCCTCTTGAAGAAATCGTTGCTCCGCTGACTGCTTGAATTTCTGTTTGTGCTGTCGATTCATTTCTTACGAGCGTCAACGGCGGGTCGAACGGTGCGCCCACAAACTGGTCGGTAAACGAAGAATCCTCGACCAGCGTTCCAATCCCCGGTGTCTCTGCGCCCACATTAAGCACAAGCCCGGCAACATACTCGTCCTTGCTAAGCCCAATCATCAGACCTAAGTCTTCAGAGTACCCTTTCGAAGTCATCACAACAAGCACGCCAATCTCGCTGCCCTGCGCGTCAATCGCCCTGTACAGCTCTTTGATTGCCGCGTACTTATCGGGTATCTCAATGTCTATTTTTTCAAACGCGTCCGCTCCTGCAAATGCAGCAAGCATATCCGCGTCCCTAACTTTCTCCTCTTGCTCCGCGATTGCTTCGTTCGTCACGTTCTCGCCCATGCCAAGCACTTTGGTGTAATACTCCACCGCTTTGTTAACGGCGTACGTGACTCCGTCCGACGTAATGGTTGCGCTGGCAATCGCTTGAATTTCGTAAGGCGCGCTTGCACCTGTTTTCATCACTACCAGCGGCGTGTCAAACGACACATCCTTAAATTGATCGATAAACTTTGGCTCGGCCGCTTTAGAGCCAAGCCCCGGCGTTTCTTGGTTTGATCCGATTACAACACCGGTAATTGTGCCCTGCGCGCTCAGCCCAACAGTCATATTAAGCCCTGTGCTGTACGCTTTGGTTTTGATACCGATTGCAACGCCAATGTCGCTGCCGCTCGCATCCTTCGCAGTATACACGTTTTGTATCAGCGAATAATCCTCCGATATGTCAATATCGATTTTTTCAAACTCGGTCGCAGACGGGAATGCTGCAAACCTCGCTTCGTCTGCCGCCTTTGCTTCCTGCGCGGCAATCGGGTCCTTCGTAATCGCGTTAACGACGCCCAGTAAAACGCCCGCAACAACGGTGATGACTAGAAGCTTAATTGTCATTACGATAATTTTCTTCATTCCGTCACCCCCTTAAACTTGGCGCGCCGCCTTGAAGTGCCAAACAATTTCGGTTTAAACGCTTTGTCCAGCAGCGGTACTACCAAATTCATCAACAGTATTGAATACGAAACGCCCTCGGGAAAACCGCCCCAAAGCCGTATCACGCTCGTTAGTATTCCGCACCCAAGAGCGAAGATTATCTTGCCTGTGTTGCTCATCGGCGCGCTCGAATAATCGGTCGCCATATATATTGCGCCCAGCATCAGCCCGCCTCCCAGCATATGATACAGCGCGTCTCCGGTAAAAAGACCCTCAGGCCCCGCGATAAACGTAAACAGCGCAACCGTTGCGATAAACACGCCGGGTATGCGCCAGTCGATAACTCTCCTTATCAGTAAATACAATCCGCCGATGATGAGCGCAATCGCGCTCGTTTCGCCGATTGTTCCGCCAACGTTGCCAACTGCCATGTCGAGATACGGGCTTAACGCGTCGCCGCCGTACTTGAGCGCGGCCAAAGGCGTTGCTGCCGAAACAGCATCTACCGGCATCGTCCATGTCGTCATCGCTGTCGGCCAGGACACCATAAGTAATGCCCGTGCAGCCAGTGCCGGGTTCAAGAAGTTGCTGCCTATCCCGCCAAACGCCTGCTTAACAATCGCGATTGCAAACGCTGCGCCAACGAACGGCAGCCAAAGCATTCCCGGTGCCATAACGGGCAGATTGAGCGCAAGCAGCAATCCCGTCAATGCAGCACTTCCGTCAAGCGCTGTCACCTTTCTTCTCATCAGCTTTTGCAAAACCGCCTCTGTCCCTACGGCTGAAGCCACGCAAACGAGAATAATCCACAATGCGTCGATCCCAAAAAAGTACACACCGCAGACCGTCGCCGGCAAAAGTGCGATGATAACGTCAATCATGATTCGTCGCGTCGATTCACTCGCTCGGACGTGAGGTGACGAAGACATGGCGAACTTATCCATAAAAACCTCTTTCCTATATATAAACAATTATTGCTTTTCTTTTTTCCGCTGCGCCGTCAGCTCGGCCTTTGCCAGCCGTATAGACTGCACCAAGTACCTGTTTGCCGGGCATATATACGAACATGCACCGCACTCCATGCAATCGAATACGCTGTCTTTATCCGCCGCTTCAAAATCGTTGCTGTTGCTGTGCGCGTCAATCAAAAACGGTAGCAGTCCCATCGGACAAACCTCGATGCATTTGCAGCATCGTATGCAGTCAGACTCGCGAGTCGCTTTGGCCATCTTGTGGGTCAGAGCCAGCACACCCGAGCTTCCCTTCTCAATAGGTGCTTCAAGGTCCTGCTGCGACACGCCCATCATTGGACCGCCGGATATGACTTTTGCCACATCGCCGGAAAACCCGCCAACGTGCGATATTACGTGCGAGAGCGGCGTACCAAGGCGGATCATTAAGTTGCTCGGCTGGTTGACCGCGCCTGTCACAGTGACCACGCGCTCATACAGCGGCAATCCCTGCTCAATCGCAAGCGAAACTTGATATGCCGTTCCGGCGTTCACAACAACACAGCCGACATCCATCGGCAGCTTGCCTGACGGCACCTGGCGATCTATCACCGAATCAATCAACTGCTTTTCTGCGCCCTGCGGATATTTCACCCTCAAGACCGTCACATCGATGTTCTCGTTATGCGTATACTTTAGAATCGCGTCAATCGCATCGCGTTTGTTTGCTTCAATGCCTATAATCGCTTTTTTTACATTCAGCGCTTTCATCATCGCTTTGATACCGCGAACAATCTCCTCTGGATACTCAAGCATTACGCGGTGGTCAGCGGTGAGGTAAGGTTCGCACTCTGCGCCGTTTACAATCAGTGTGTCAATCTTCTTCTCCGGCGGCGGCGAGAGTTTTACGTGCGTCGGAAACGCAGCACCGCCAAGCCCGACTATTCCCGCTTCCTTTATAATATCTATAATCTGCTGTCCGCTAAGCTCAGCAAGGCGCACAGGTTTTACTATATCACCGCTCAATCTGTCTTCATGGTCGTTCTCAATTATAATGGAGTCACACGGTCTTCCCGAAAGCGTAGAGCAAGCCTCAATCGATTTCACGGTTCCCGACACGCTGGCGAATATCGGCACGCTTACAAAACCTCCTGCTTCCGCGATTTTCTGTCCCATGTCCACTCTGTCGCCCGCCGCCACAATCGGAACCGCCGGTGCGCCGATGTGCTGGCTTATCGGCAATATAACTTCGTCAGGCACGCTGCACGCGCTGATTGCGCTGTTCTCGGACAGTATCTTTCCGTGATGCATGCGCTTTAGCGGATGAACGCCGCCTTTGAATGATCGTTTTGCTGCCATGTAGTCTCCTTTTTTACAAAAAACCGCAATAATTTACCCAAATAAGTATTATAGCATAACATTAATTGTTTTCAAGTCGTTAATTGTAAAGTAATATTCTGCCATTTGTAGTATCGTTTTTATAGTAGTCTCGTTTTCGCTTCGCCGTCTTACGCGCCAAAACCTCCATTACTCAAAGGAGCCAATGAAGTTTGTTTCTTTACTAATTATAGTGGTTTTTTCTTGAATTGTATAGTAAATCCTAATGTTTTTTTGCTCAATAAGAGCGGTTATATAATAATGGTAATCCGATTTCGGTTACCCCTTTTTATCGTTTTTCCGGGATAAGTTGATTTGAAAAACTAACTGAACAAGTACCATAATCCGGATAGCGCCATAATCACATACACCACTCTGTGTACCACTTTGCCCGAAAGTTTGTTAAACACGAGCATGCCGAGCACCATCCCGACCACGCTTATGCCTACCCCAAAAGGCGCTATCGTAAGCACTTGCTTCGAAATGCCTAATGTCGCAGCAAAATAAGTAAATTTCACAACGCTCATGCACAAGAACAAAAACTGCAAAGTCGCCAAATACTCTTTCTTGTCTTTAGCAGCAACCGAATAAAACAGCACGACCGGCGGTCCGCCGATGTTGAAAAAGCCGCCCGTCAGCCCCGAGACAAGCCCCGCCACCGAAGCGCTGATGCGGTTGTTGGGTATCTTGATCTTCTCAGAAAACATGAAAAAGTATATGGCCAGTGCAACCAAAAAGCCACCAAGAATTCGCAGCGCCAGCGCATTTGGAGAATTGACAAGCAGCATCATACCGACAAGCGCGCCCGCCAGCGAGAAAACGAGCGGCAGCACCGCAATCCGATAGTTTACGTGCTTCATGTTTTTGATGTACAAATAAAGCATGATAGGAAACGAGCATATAATAGTCAGCATCATACCGTCGGTCAGCGGAAGAAATATCGGCAAAAAGGCCATCGCCGCAATAGCGTACCCAAAACCGGACGCCGCCTGCACGAACGATGCAAACAGAAGTACTAAGCATATGAGAATGATGTCAGCCATGTTGCCCCTTTGAGATATAAATTCGTTAACCAATATGCATTATAACACAACACAATTTGTTTACAAGAGGGGTGGCTAATTACAAACTTTACATTTTTCTATAACCTGCTAATCAACCTTCTGAATTTCTTTTGTAACCAGGTTCACCTTATATAGTAATTGGTTTGTTTCAGTATCTGCACTACTTGCTTTCTTATGTATAAACAGCCAGTCCCCCGCAATCTCAAGTATGTTGTTAGCAACAATATTTTCGGGCATCTCTATTTCAAGTTTCGGCTCACCAATAATCCATCTATACCTCTCGTCAATATACTGGCTACTAAATATTTTGTTTCCTTTAGCCCAAAGAACATATTCATCCTCAACTTTTAGCAGCACTTTTCCTTTATTAAAGGTCATAAGTTCATTATATGCCGCATACTCTAAATCCAATCTATAGAATAATTGAGTGCCCCCCAATTGTTTTTCATATATTACGAAAGCCGCATCGTCATGCATGTACATTTCAGTGATTTTCATATCATGAACTTTGTCATCAAAGTTCATATAGATGAAGCTTACTTGTAGTGTTTTCCTATCTATTTCGAGCAAATTATTATCCAAAGAGCACCATATCTTATCACCTTCAGCATATAGCACTTTAAAGTACGGTACTGCGTTTAGTTCAACACTATTCATCACTGCAACGCCGGAATTAGCATCAAGAAAGGATACGTTATAGTCGCCAACTAGATTGCTCTTTCCAAATGCATTTAGTTCATCATGAGCAAAAATAACCTCGTCATTACTTTCAAGATGTCCGTTTAGCGAAATGTCAGCTTTCAAAAACTCACTGCTATTCTTAATATAAGCAAAATTAGATGGTGGCACCATACCTCTTGGACCTCTCTTCACCAATACACAGACTACTCCGCCATCGGTCACATATGCGTCATACACAGATTGTATAGAATCTGAATATTCCACTTCTATAGTTTCAAATGTTGAACGGTCAAACTGATACAAGCTGAAAACTTTTTGCCCTTCATACTCCTCAGGGCTTTTGGCACCAACATAGTAAATATAATCCTGCGTTACAATCATCCGTGTAATCTTTGGCACAGATAATTCAAAATGAACATCGCTGCCATCCTCAAGCATGCTGTATATGCCGTCTTCTCCATCTTCTTGAGATATATAGTAAATGCGCCCATCAAAGTAAGCAGTTGATTGTCCTGTATCTGCGTGGACATCTTGCTTGCGTGCTACATCATCGGTATCGCTATATTCCAAAGACCTGCAACCTATAGTAGAAGTAAATAGTGCAAGTGCTAGAAAACACAGTAGCGTCAATCTAATTGATTTTCTCATTCCTAACCTCCTATGGATCTACTATCGTCAAACTTTTTATACAACTCCATTATACAATCTCTTCCAACCATTATCAACCGCCTTGCCAAACTAACATCCTGTACAATATAATAGCAAACGCTCGGCTATGCCACACGACGCACAAACAAAACCGTTTACAAACAAACTCGCTTGTGTTATGATTGTTTGTGCTAAAAAGACCTTATACGATGTTTAGCGACTATCCAACGCTATACGTTGTATATGGATTAAAAATTAGGAGGAACACATGGATAAAGTGAAAAAGACAGGTATTATTGAGCAGTACGCTGTGAAAGACGGCGACACAGGCTCTCCCGAGGTGCAGATAGCACTGCTGACAGAGCGCATCAACCACTTGACAGAGCATCTGAAGATTCACAAGAAGGATCATCACTCACGGCGCGGACTGTTAAAGATGGTAGGTAAGAGAAGAGGACTTCTAAACTATCTGATGAAGAAAGACATAGAAAGATATCGCGAAGTCATCAAGACCTTGAACTTAAGAAAATAGGCATTTCGAGTAGAGCGGCTAATGTGTCGCTCTATTCTTTGTATAGGCGCAAAATTACATGCGCCTAGGGTGTGCGCAAAGGGTGTGCATACCTTGGTAAAGAATGAATGGAGGAAAACAAAAATGAATCACAAAGTTTATGAAATGGAACTTGGCGGCAGAACGCTTTCGGTCGACACCGGCAAGTATGCACAGCAGGCAGGCGGATCATGTATTCTGCGCTGCGGCGACACGATGGTGCTGGTAACAGCAACGGCATCAAAGAACCAGAGAAAAGGGATCGACTTTTTCCCGCTCAGCATAGAGTATGAAGAGAAAAAATACTCTGTAGGTAAAATACCGGGTGGGTTTATCAAAAGAGAAGGAAGACCTTCAGAAAACGCAGTACTGTCATGCAGACTGACAGACAGACCGCTTCGTCCGCTGTTCCCAAAAGGGTACAGAAACGACGTGCAGGTCATCGTAACCGTGCTTAGCGTAGACTACGACATCCCGCCGACAGTGTACGGCATGATTGGCTCGTCCATCGCTTTGTCCATCAGCGACATTCCGTTCGCGGGACCAACCGCATCGGTTATCGTCGGTATGGTAGACGGTCAGTACATCATCAACCCGGACAGCGAGCAGCGCGAAAAGAGCGTTCTTGACCTGACAGTTTCGGGCACAAGAGACGCCGTGATGATGGTTGAAGCAGGAGCAAACGAAATTACAGAAAAAGAAATGCTCGATGCGATACTGTTTGCACACGAAGAGATCAAAAAAATCGTTGCATTCATCGACACGATTGTTGACGAGATCGGCAAAGAAAAACTCGTGCCGGATATCTACACAGTTGACGAAGACTTTGCGGCTAAAGTGCGCGATTTCGCGTTTGACAAAATGGTAGCTGCACTCGACACAATCGAGCGTGACGTACGCGACGACAACTTAAAAGCAGTCATGGACGAAACGATTGCAAACTTTGAAGAAGAGTATCCCGAAAGCGAAAAAGACATCGACGAAGTGCTTTATGGAATCAAGAAAGAAATCGTTCGCGACAAAATCATCAACAAAAAGCTGCGTCCTGACGGCAGAGCACACGAAGAAGTTCGCCCAATATGGTGCGAGACTAGCGTGCTCCCAAGAACGCATGGCAGCGCAGTATTTACACGTGGCGACACACAGGCAATGACTATCACAACGCTCGGCGCTATCGGCGACGGACAGCGTGTTGACGGAATCACAGAAGAAGAGTTCAAGCGTTATATGCATCATTACAACATGCCGCCGTATTCAACAGGCGAGGCTAAGATGCTGCGTGGCACAAGCAGACGTGAAGTCGGTCACGGTGCTCTTGGAGCACGTGCACTCGCACCGGTTCTCCCGGACGAGGAAGAGTTCCCGTACGCAATCCGCACAGTTTCCGAGTGTATCAGCAGTAACGGTTCTACATCGCAGGCAAGCATCTGCGGCTGCTCAATGTCTCTTATGGACGCGGGCGTGCCGATAAGCGCACCGGTTGCGGGTGTTGCAATGGGTCTCATCCAGGACGAAGATAACGGCAACATCGCGATACTCACAGACATCCAGGGTCTTGAAGACTTCCTTGGTGACATGGACTTCAAAGTAGCCGGAACGTCAAAGGGCATCACAGCAATTCAGATGGACATGAAGATCAAAGGCATAGACGAGGAAATCTTAACCCGCGCGCTTGCTCAGGCAAACGACGGCAGAATGCATATCCTCGGTAAGATGAACGAAGTCATCACCGAGCCGAGAGAAGAAATGTCGCAGTACGCACCGAGAATCATGCAGTTCATGATCGACCCGGAGAAAATCCGCGACGTCATCGGCAGCGGCGGTAAAGTCATCAACGGCATCATCGCAGACACCGGTGTCAAAATCGACCTCGAAGACGACGGACGCGTGTTTATTACATCGCCCGACCAAGAGGCTGCGGAAAAAGCAAAGGCAGCTATCGACGCGATTACCAAAGACATCGAAGTCGGCGCAGTTTACCTCGGCAAAGTCGTGCGCATCATGAACTTTGGCGCATTTGTAGAGCTTGCCCCCGGCAAAGACGGTCTTGTGCACATCAGCAAGCTCGCTAACGAGCGTGTTGAAAAAGTCGAAGACGTTGTCAACATCGGCGACGAAATCCTTGTGCGTGTTGCAGAGATCGACCGCCAAGGCAGAGTCAACCTCACAAGAAAAGGTCTGCTTCCGGACGACAAGAAAACAGACAAGTAGTAACGCAATTCAACAAAGGCGCTTCTCAATTAAGAGGCGTCTTTTTCTTTTGCAAATAAATGCTGCGGATAATGCAAGTGAATTGCTCCGCTCCCTGAAATAACGGATTGAGTCAAGACCTTTGTGTGCTCCTGCACTTCGATTGTCAAAACACATATTGCCATAAAAAACATTGCACTCGCAGGAACTAGAGGAAAATATTGCTTGCGAAGACACGCGAAAAGTTATAGTATAAATCCAAGCGAGAAATTAAAAACAGGAGGCCACTTATATGAATGCATTAAGGCGCAGCCTTAAGGAATGCAACGCAACTTTCAAAAAAGTTCGTTTTTTGAACTCCTTGATGAGACAGAGTAAGTATATATTTGCCTTCGGTGCTTTTGCATGGATTTTGGGCGGTTTGATTCCGGATACCGCTTATTTTGCAGTAACCTTTTTCAGCTCGCTCGCCAGACCCGCGGTGTTTATCGGTCTGTTCCTTACGCTTGTCAGAGGAGACGAAGACCGATTCATTATGATAATAAGCATTATCATCTCTATCGGTGCCTTAATAATAATTATTGTAGAGCTTTCAGCGGCCATCTATTATGCTAGTTTTGAGACTTATCTATACCTGTTTTTATTCTTTACACTAGCAGTTAACTCAGGAAAATACATAAAGAATAGGTCATGGTATGTAGATGAGGAAGAAAAGGATGACGATGTTTACCTAAAAGCTTTTTCAGATATTCCTTCACATACGTCAAGCGAGTCAACTTCACCTATACAAGTAAAACCTATTACACGCAACGCCTCCTCAACGGTATCACCGGAATCGCCCACGCCGCCAATAGCATCGCCCGAGGAATCGCAAACACCGCTTCGCAAAACCCCTCCCACTCAGCCGGAAGCGCCCGCGCCGCCAATGACAGCTCCTGCGCAATCAGAAACAGTCCAAGAGAAAACTCCATCGCAAACATATACACCTGCGACACCGGCGAAAACTTCCAGTACGAGACCTTCTGGGCTTAAACGCGCGCCAAGTGTCAAGTCTGCACCAAGTGTCGGACGTGCGCCGCGTGTAAGATTAAAACCGAAAGAATAGAGCAGAGCCGGTCACATCTAAAACGTTTGCTATTGGACGGTAAGAAAAAAGAAAATACTTTTCATCGTAATACAACAAAGACGCTCTATTGGAGAAGCGTCTTTTTCTTTCGAGAAATATTATAACTCAAACTTATCAAACGGAAAATGCATCGGCGTCAATGCAAAACACATCCTCTCTTTTTTCGTCGGATGCACGAGGCACACCTCACTCGCAAACAACGCCAGCTTCTCTTTTTTGTCTCGCCTGCCATACTTCATATCGCCATAAACGCTGCAGCCGATTGCATCAAACTGCGCGCGTATCTGATGAAACCTGCCCGTGATCAGCTTAACCCTTACCAGCGTCAACCCGTCCTGTGTCGCCAGCACCTCGTATCGCATCACTGCTTTTTTTGCGCCCGGTGTGCCTTCGTGCACAACCCTCGCGATGCGCATGTTCTCGTCCTTTAGTAGATAATCTACCAGCTCGCCTGTCTTTTGTGCAGGCTCATTTACCAGCACCGCCGTATACGTTTTATCAAACTGCCCCGCTTGTATCTGCTTGCTTAGCCGCGCTGCCGCCTTGCTCGTCCTCGCAAACACCATAACGCCGCGCGTCGGTCTGTCCAGCCTGTGCACCAGCCCCAAATACACCTCGCCTGGCTTATCATACTTGCGCTTAATATACGCCTTGCACATGCTCAGCATATCATCGTCACCGCTGCTGTCCGCTTGGCTGGGTACTCCATACGGTTTTTCCACCACCAGCAGATGGTTGTCCTCATATAACACGTTCATTTATATATCCATCCTTTTCCTCACGCAGCACATTGCGGACAAAACCTTTTTTTACTCCGAAGCTGCTTCAGGAATAGGTGAAGCGTTACGCTTGTGCTTCCCATCTTGCTGTTGTTCCGCACGGCAGCACTATCTTGCTGTTCTGCTGCGGCAGACACAGCGTGCCCGACTCCACCCTTCCTCCAAACTTATCGGCAACACACATCTCCAGCATATTTCTCGATACAATGTCGCTGAGTCCCGTCGTATATGAGTTCACTATAAAAAACAGCGGTTTGTCACTCAATAGCTTCGTGCAGTCCGCTATCAGCGGATACAGGTTGTCCTCTATCTTCCACACGTTACCGCCGCCCCGCCCATAGCTTGGCGGGTCCATAATAATCGCATCATACGTATTTCCCCTGCGCTGCTCACGAAGCACAAACTTGTGGCAATCGTCCGCTATATATCGCACGTCTGCTCCACCGAAACCGCTCAATTGCGCGTTCTCCTTCGCCCATTCGTTCATGCTCTTTGCCGCATCCACATGCACTACACTTGCCCCGGCGCTAAGTGCCGCAAGCGTTGCACCACCGGTGTACGCAAACAGGTTCAGTACGCGAATCTTGCGTCCGCTCCCCTTTATCTTATCCGCAATATAGTCCCAGTTTGCCGACTGCTCGGGGAAAATGCCGATGTGCTTAAACCCTGTCGGGCGCACATAAAAACGCAGCTTGCCGTAATTAATGCTCCACCTTTGCGGCACTTGTCGATTGAACCGCCACTTGCCCCCACCCGTGTCGCTTCGCTCGTAAACCGCATGCGGCTTCCACAGTTTGCTGTCACTCTTCGCCCAAATCACCTGCGGGTCCGGTCGCTGTAAAACAACACCGCCCACGTTCTCCAGCTTTTCACCATCGCCCGTGTCCAACACCGTATAATCTTTAAATTTATCCGCTAAAAACATCTCAAATCTCCCTAAAACTATTGCTGTATCTCTTCCTATATACTACAATCAAACAGAGCTGATGTCTATGCTTTTATAATGCAAATTCACCGCAGCGCTTTACATTTTGCCGCGTTTCTATTATAATATGGCTATCTCAAAAATGAAGGAAGTCAGATGAAAAAGTTTTTATTGGTTGTGCTCATCGTGCTTGTTGCCATCGGTATACTCGCAGCGTGCGCACAGGCAGAGACAATCGAAAACGGAATTAATGACATTACGCAGCAAATCACCGACAAAGCTATCCCGACTTGGGTAATCATCATCGGCGCTGTTATTTTGTTTTTCATCGCGTTTGGAATCGTATGGAAGTTGATACCCGGTTTTATCAAGATTATCGTACTCATCGTCATTGCTGCCGCCATTGCAGGTGCAGCATACGGGCTTTGGACAATTCCCGCTTATGACGCGGCTGAGACCTTTATCGAAGAAAACATAACTGAAGCGCCTTCGGACGAATAGCTTATATCCCCCGCACAATTACATTATCTAAATATCGCTCGGCTGCCTTGGCAGCCTTTTTTATTTCCGCAGATCCGAGCGGCTTTAGCTGCATCGACACATGCTTGATGTCGCCCTTTGGCTTGCTTATGCGATATTGCTGAAGCGCGTACCTTTTTGCTCCGCTAATGCGCTTTGCGATGCTCTCGATATCTGCAACTTTTAGCAGGGGCATCATGGTTGTTCTAAACTCATAATCCACACCGCTGTTCATAATCAGCTGCGCGCTTTGCCAAATCAAATTTTCGTCGATATCAAAAGACACCACGGAGGATATACCCCCCGGTGGTGCCTTTATGTCCATTGCAATATAATCGATGTCACCGCTTACTTGCTCAATCACGTCCGGTCTAAGTCCGTTTGTGTCCAGCTTCACTTTATATCCCTTTGACTTGACGTGCTGTATAAACTCCGGCAAATCACTGTGCAGCGTCGGCTCTCCGCCGGTGATGACAACGCCATCAATAAACCCGACGCGCTTATCTAGAAACGTATCAATCTCGCTCATCTTTACCTGGTCTTCCGTCTGCCACAAATGACGATTGTGACAGTACCAGCAGTCCATATTGCACCCCGGCACAAACACCACAGAGGCGATATTGCCGGGGTAATCAACAAACGAGTTCTTTAGAAATCCAGCTATACGCATGTCGTCATTTCATCAGATACGACAAACTTAACTCTTTCCTTATACTCTTCCTTCTTGCCCTTGTTATAGTTCTGCACAGGACGCAGGTATCCTACAACGCGGCTCCAAATCTCTGTGTCTGCACCGCACGTCGGGCAGTTGTATTGCTCGCCGTTCAGGTACCCGTGCTCATCACAAACGCTGAACGTCGGCGTAACAGAGATGTACGGCATCTTATACTTCGTGAATATCTTTTTGATGATATTCTTTGCCGTCTCGATATCCTCTACCTTCTCGCCAAGATACAAGTGCTGCACCGTGCCGCCGGTATAAAGCGACTGCAACTCGTCCTGAAGGTCGATCATTTCCATGATGTCCTCGGTAAACTCTACAGGCAGCTGCGAGCTGTTCGTGTAATACGGAACATCGGTACCGGCAGTAATGATGTCCAGATACTTTTCCTTGTCGCGCTTTGCCATGCGATAGCTTGTGCCCTCTGCTGGCGTTGCTTCAAGGTTATACTGCTGACCTGTTTCCGTCTGGAACTCCTGCATCAGCTCTCGCAGATAATTCATAATCTCGATTGCAAACGCGTTGCCTTGCGGCGTCTCAATGCCTTCGCCCATATAGTTTAGCAGCGCTTCGTGCATGCCGATGATACCAATAGTGTTAAAGTGATTCTCCCAATAGCTGCCGAACCTCTCTTTGACACCTTCAAGGTAAATCGCCGAATAAGGATATAATCCTTTGCCGGTCTGGTCTTCAATCACCTTACGCTTAATCTCAAGCGATGTTTTACCAATCTCTGCAATTCGCTTAACACGTGCAAAGAACTCGTCCTTTGTGCGCGAAAGATAACCGATCCTCGGCAAGTTAATTGTAAACACGCCTATAGACCCTGTAAGCGGGTTACTTCCAAACAGTCCGCCGCCTCTTTTTCTCAGTTCGCTGACGTCAAGGCGCAATCTGCAGCACATCGACACAGCGTCTTCGGGCGATAAGTCCGAGTTGATATAGTTTGCGAAATACGGTATGCCGTACTTGCACGTAATCTCCATAAACTTATCGACAACCGGGCTGTTCCACTCAAAGTCCTTCGTGATGTTGATGGTCGGAATCGGGAACGTGAAAACTCTGCCCTTTGCATCGCCCGCAAGCATAACTTCACAGAATGCGAGGTTAAACAAGTCCATCTCTTCCTGATAGTCGCCGTAAGTCGTGTCCTGCTGCGTCCCGCCGATTACAACCGGTCGGTCTTTTAGCGTTGACGGTACTTTGATGTCAAACGTTAGGTTAGAGAACGGGCACTGGAAACCGACCCGCGTCGGCACATTGATGTTAAATATGAACTCCTGCAAGCACTGTTTCACCTGCTCATAGTTCATGTTGTCTTGACGAATAAACGGCGCACAATAGGTATCAAAAGAAGACCACGCCTGTGCTCCGGCCGTTTCTCCCTGCGTCGTAAACGTAGAGTTGACGATTTGACCTAAGAAACTTCTCATGTGCTTTGCCGGCTTGCTTTCCACCTTGCCGGGGATACCGCCAAAACCAAGAGTCAAAAGCTGCATAAGATCCCAGCCCGCGCAATACGGTCCAAAAAATCCGAGGTCATGAATATGGCAATCGCCACTAAGATGCGCCTCACGCACTTCTTCCGGGTATATCTCGTGCAACCAATATTTTTTTGTAAACGCTTCTCTGATGTAGTTGTTAAGTCCGTTGACGCTCTTTTGCGTGTTGGCGTTCTCCTTGATGCTCCAATCAGTATCATCAAGATATCCGTCAAACATGCCGATAGTTGCGCCGATTAGCGCGTTGTCTTCTCTAGCGCTCTTTCTCTTCTCACGATAAAGTATGTATGCTTTGGCCGTCTTTGCATGTCCGTTCTTGATGAGCACACGTTCTACAATATCCTGAATTCCTTCCACTTCCGGGGTTCTGTCTCCGTACTTCATTCGTGCGATGTCAATTACTTGGTTTGTTAATTGCTGTGATAGTTCTGCGTCGTCGCCACCCACTGCTTTTGCCGCTTTAAAAATGGCATCGGTGATTTTTTTTGGCTGAAACGCTTCCTTCTGTCCACTCCTCTTGAGTATAACTGTAAACATTATTGCCCCCTTTTCTGCCCCTCACAATTTGTTTTTATTCTATATATTAAACAAAGATGTAAATTCAAATGAAAATTAAATCAAACACGCTATACGCTGTATTGATAATTATAGTACATACTATATATAGTGTCAATGGGATTTTGCAACTTTATAAAGTTTTTTATTCAATTCGCAAATTAGTGCAAAACTGCACAAGATTATTATGGTTTTTCACGCTTTTTTAATTTAAGTTAATTATATAAATAGAGCAGAGCCCTACTCCACATACTTCCTAATCCGAAACCTCGCGCCAATGTCCTGCGCAATCTTACGGCTTTGCTCCACCTTCTCGTCGCCAATTACGTCCACCACGCTCATTACAGTGTCGATACCTTCCGCAATGCACGCCTTGGCAAAATCGAGCATGTGTGCGTAAGCATCCTCGCCATAAACGCTGCGGCAATACTTTTGATACTCGGCTGCATTTGGCGCGTTTAGGCTGATAGACACCACGTCAATAAGTCCAACCAATCGCGTTGCGATGTTCTGCTTTGCGTACGCGTTTGCCTGCCCGTTGGTGTTGATGCGAATGTGCGACCCGCGTTTCTTGAGGTACCGCGCTACGTTAAGCAGCACGTCAAGGCTCATCGTCGGCTCGCCAAGCCCGCAGAACACGATTTTGCTGACATCGTCCTGCTTCTCGAGCTGCTCGATAATGTCCTTTGCATTCGGTTCGCTGTCCATCTGCAAGTGATAGCCGCCCACGCCGTCGTGATTATTGCGCACACAAAAGGTGCAGTCGTTAGTACACCTGTTGGTCAAGTTTATATAAATCGCGTCTTTGTATCTGTACGTGTATGTATTCATCAGATTCCGTATAGTCCCTTTGCGTTTTCTATGTTTATCTCGCACATTTGCTCGAATGTCACGTCCTTTATCTCTGCGAGCTTTGCAAGCACGTGCTCCACGTTCCTTGGGTCGTTGCGTCTGCCGCGCTTTGGTTCGGGCGAAAGATACGGGCAGTCGGTCTCTGCCATGATGCGATTTAGCGGCACCGCCGCCGCTGCGTCAACAACCTTTCGCGCGTTTTTGAACGTTACCGACCCGGTGAACGATATGTGCAGTCCCAAACCTAAGCATATCATCGCCGTCTCTACGCTTCCTGAATAACAGTGCATCACGCCGCGTATTCCCTTGTGCTCTTGTAGAATGCTCAGCATATCGGCTGTGCTGCTGCGCATGTGGAATATCATCGGCAGACCCAGTTTCTCCGCCAGCACAATCTGCTGCTCAAACACTTTTCGCTGCACGTCGCGCGGCGAGTTGTCGTAATAATAATCCAGCCCAATTTCGCCGATTGCAATTACTTTCTTATGCTTCGCCAGCTCTTCAAGCTCGCTTATATAATTGCCCGATACGTCCTCGCTGTCGTGTGGGTGCACGCCGACTGCGGCGTAAATGTAGTCATGCTCCTGCGCCAGCGCTGCCGCCCGGGCGCTTACGTCCATGCAGCATCCGACTTCGATAACACCTACCACGCCGTCCTTTGGCATTTGCGCAATCAACTGCTCTCTGTCTTCGTCAAACCGCTTGTCCAGCATGTGCGCGTGTGTATCAAATAGCCGCATCACTAGCTCACCCTCGCGCCGCTTTTCATGTCGCCGTCAATCGTCACCAGCTTCAGTACTCCATCAGCCTGCGCGGCAAGCAGCATGCCTTCCGACATCGTTCCAAACAGCTTGGTCGGTTTCAGGTTAGCTACCACGACGATGGTTTTTCCAACCATTTCGTTTGCGCTGTACCACTCTCGGATGCCCGACACTATCTGCTTTGTCTCCCCGCCGACATCAACCTGCATTTTGATCAGCTTGTCGCTGCCGTCAATCGCTTCCGCCTCTTTTACTTGCCCTAGGCGCAGCTCGACCTTCATAAACTCGTCGTATGTAATCACGCCCGCGACTTCCTGTTTCTTGGGCGTGCTTTTTTTCTTGCTGAGATCGCTGTCGTCAGCAATCTTCTCAAGCTCACTGAGCTCCTTCTTAACATCTATACGCGGGAACAACGGCGCAGTTTTCTTGACCGTCAGTCCACACACGTTCTTGCCAAACTTTGCGATGCTGTCCCAGTCTACAAGCGTCTCGTCTTCTATGCCAAGCACATCCTGTATCTTTTTCGCGGTGTCCTCGATAAACGGCACAAGCAATACCGAAACAATTCTCAGCCCTTCGGTAAGGTGATACATAACGCTTGCCAGCGTTTTCTTGTTCGCTTCGTCTTTCGCCAGCACCCACGGCATCGTCAGGTCGATATACTTGTTTAGCGACCCAATATAGCTCCATATGTCAGCAAGCGCTTCGGGCAGCCTAAGGGCGTCCATATGCTCGCTCACAATAGCGTGCAGCTTCTCTCCCTGCTGTTCAATCAGCGCGTCGTGCTCTGTCGCTTCCCACTCGCCAGGCGTAACGCCGTCAAAGTATTTCAGCGTCATTGCAGCCGTGCGCGATACCAGGTTTCCTAGGTCATTAGCAAGGTCGGCGTTTGTGCGCAGCAACAGCGACTCGCTGCTATACTGTCCGTCCGACCCAAACGGCACTTCGCGCAGCAAAAAGTATCTTATTGCGTCCACGCCATATCGCCCTATCAGCTTTACAGGGTCAATAACGTTGCCGACCGACTTGCTCATCTTTTTGCCTTCTGTCGTAAGCCATCCGTGACCAAACACTTGCTTAGGGAGCGGAAGCCCCAGTGCCATCAGCAGTATCGGCCATGTGATGGTGTGAAATCGCATAATCTCTTTGCCGACCAGCTGAACATCCGCAGGCCAGTATTTTTTTAATTTCTCGTCGTCTTCGCTCAAGTACCCAAGCGCCGTGATGTAGTTGCTTAGCGCGTCTATCCATACGTAAACTACGTGCCCTTCGTCAAAAGTTACAGGAACGCCCCAACTAAACGATGTCCGCGATACGCAAAGATCCTCCAGACCCGGAAGCAAGAAGTTGTTTAACATCTCGTTTCTGCGCGAGCTAGGTTGAACAAAATCGTCGTTCTCTTTAATGTAGTCAATCAGCTTGTCTGCATATTTTGATGCTCTAAAGAAGTAGCTCTCCTCCGTCGTCATCTCAACTTCGCGTCCGCAGTCCGGGCAGTTGCCGTCCTCAAGCTGACGTTCCAGCCAGAACGATTCGCACGGTGTGCAGTACCAGCCTTCATATTTGCTCTTGTATATGTCGCCTTGGTCATACAGCTTCTTGAATATTTTTTGCACCGCTTCGATGTGCCTCGGTTCCGTAGTGCGCAAAAAGTCGTCGTTGCTAATCTTCAGCAATTCCCAAAGCTCTTTTATCGACGCGACTATTCCGTCGACGTATTCTATCGGTTTTTTGCCCGCTTCGTTTGCAGCGCGTTCAATCTTTTGGCCGTGCTCGTCCGTGCCGGTCAAGAACATGACGTCATAGCCTGTTAGTCGTTTAAACCGTGCCAGAGCGTCCGCCGCAACCGTCGTGTAGCTGTGGCCAATGTGCAGCTTGCCGCTCGTGTAGTATATGGGCGTTGTAATATAGTACGTTTTCATGTTTTCTCCTTCTAGTATTTCTTTACTTAGCATAGTTTTCCAAAGCCAATTTGTCAAGTAGCAGGCAACGTCCCGTTGCATCATTTCTCGCGAATCGGCTTGGTTGCTTCTCAAAGGGTACTGCGCGCGCCGTTACTTTCTGTAATTACAGCGTTTATTCTGGCAACGTCCCGGCAACGTTCCGTTGCATCATTATTCGCGAATCAGTTCTAATGGTATATACAACTCTTTATCCCGCGTCTTACTTTACTAGAAGATTTACCATTTTAGCAATGTTCCGGCAGCGTTTCAGACGAATCAGCTTGGTTGATTCTCAAAGGATACCGCGCGCGTCCTTACTATCTGCAACCCCAGTGTTTTTTTGGCAACGTTAAACGGCTCCCTTTCTCGTGAAACGGCATATCCGATAATCCTGATCGAATTACGCGCACCTTTTTATTGACATTCCTTTTCTTCTTTGGTATTATTTCAACATTGTCTGCACGAGAAAAAGAAAAGTCGCTATTTCTAAACCTTACATCCGCTGCTTTTTTATGTAACATTTCAAGCTATTTTACCCTAAAACCGCTACTTTTTATAAATATTTTTACGTTAATATGAACATTTTATTAATTGAAACACTTTTTGACAAATTTACATTGACATAACATAACATAATTTGTTATATTATATAAGAGAGGCAATCCTATTATAACGATAGAATTGTTGGAGAAGAGTCATCATATAATAAAATTAGGAGATGAGTAATATGAAATCAACAGGAATTGTACGGAAAGTGGATTCACTAGGGCGCATCGTGCTGCCAATCGAGCTGCGGCGTGTAATGGGAATCGACATCAAAGACCCAATCGAGATATTTGTAGACGAGAACCATATCGTTCTCGGCAAATATCAACCGGCTTGCATCTTTTGTGACAGCGTAAGCGGTGTCACAGAGTTCAAGGGTGCAAAGATCTGTGGAACCTGCATGGATAAGGTCCAGTAAAACTCAAAGCGTCAGCCGATACGCTCGGTTTGGACGTATACCAAGTTTTTTAGATGTCGCGTTTGCGGCATCTTTTTTTGTCATTCCATTTGTAATATACTCATCCAGCAAAGCTATAATCTGCTCGTCTGTTGCTTCTGTCTCCTCTTCTCGCTCGCTGACAATCAACACATACTCACCTTTGTTCTCGATGCCAAAAAAGTCGATTGCCTCTTTTAGAGATCCCCTAAACACGTGCTCGTGTATTTTCGTCAGCTCTTTTGCAACAACGATGTGCCTGTCCTCTCCGCACGCTATCCGCAGCGCGTCCAGCGTTTTGCTCAGCGCATGAGGGCTTTCGTACAAAACGCTCACCATGTCGCGCTCTGCGATTTTCTCAATTGCTTTTGCTTTGTCACTCGCCTTCTTTGGCAAAAACCCAACGAACGCAAACGCGCCGTCTTGCCCCGATAGCGTCAGCGCCGTGATTGCCGCGCACGCACCCGGCATGCTCGTTACCTCGATACCGCGCGACACAGCCTCGCTCACAAGAATTGCACCCGGGTCGCTAATCAGCGGCGTTCCCGCGTCGCTAACCAGCGCAATATCCTTGCCGTCCAATAGCTCGCCGATAATACGGTCGCGCTTGCCCTTATCGCTGTGCTCATGAAAGCTTAAGAGCTTCGTCTTAATCTCATAGTGATTCAGCAGCTTAATAGTTCGCCGCGTGTCCTCTGCCGCAATCACGTCCACTTCACCCAGCACGCGCAGTGCTCGCATCGTAATGTCTTCAAGATTGCCAATTGGTGTTGCTACGATATACAGCATTTAGTCCGCCTCCTCTATATGGTAAATCTCTTTCAGCTCGTCGGTATATCCGCCGTCCTTCTCGTACACATAAAGCGTCGGTAAAAACCCCAAACCCTCGTTTGCACCTTTGCGTGCTTCCACCAGCGCAAAATTCGGTGCCTGCCCCTGCCGCTGTGCCACCAGCGCAATCTGCTTAGGTTCCAGTTTATACTGACGCAAGCGTTCCATCAGCTCTGCAAACCGCCCCACGCGGTATATGATATAAAACCGTCCGCCCGTCCTCAGCACCTTGCCTGCGCTGCTTATCACGTCCTCCAGGCTGCTCATAATCTCTCGCTTCGCGATGTTTACGAAATTGTTCGCGCTTTGCTTACCGGTGTCCGCTTTCTCGTACGGCGGATTCACCACCACCACGTCCACACCGTGCTTCACATAATCCAGCACATTTTTTATATCGCCGTGCACGATATCTATGCTGGCGTTCAGCTCGTTTAACTCTATGCTTTGCGCTGCCATATCTGCAAGCTCTTTTTGTATCTCAATACCCGTTATATGCGCATCCGTTTTTTTCGCCGCCAGCAATATCGGGATAATCCCGCAGCCTGTGCAAAAATCAACCACGCGCTCATTTTCTTTTATGTCGGCAAAATGTGCAAGCAGAATGGCATCTGTCCCAAACGAAAAATACTCATCGTTCTGGATAATTGAGTATCCGTTTTGCAAATCTTCTATTCTGTCGCTGTTTCTGCGTTCCATAAAGCCCTCTCTTCTGTCACAGCTTAATTATACTAAAAAAAGCTGACATCGTCTACATTGGCGATGTCAGCCTAATTAATAGTTTGCTGCCTCTATTCGTATCTCAGCGCGTCGATTGGCCGCAGGTTCGCCGCCTTGTTGGCAGGATATATTCCAAACACTACGCCGATAAGCGCCGAGAATCCTACCGACAGCAGAATTGTGCTGGCAGACATCGACATACTGATGCCCATCGCCAAGCCAATCACTTCGAGCCCGATGTAACTAAGCCCAATACCGATTAATCCGCCAAGTACGCAAAGCACCACCGCTTCTATCAAAAACTGTGTTAAGATGTCGCTCTTCTGTGCGCCGATGGCTTTTCGCACACCAATCTCTCTCGTTCGCTCTGTGACCGAAACAAGCATTATATTCATGATGCCAATGCCGCCCACCAGCAGCGATATCGCCGCGATGCCCGACAGCAGTATCGTCATTATGCTCATAACTTCGTTCATTACGTCAATGATCATATTTTGGTTGATGATACGATACCCTTCGTCATCACCAAGCTCTTTAATCAAGAAGTCGTCGGTAATCTCTTCTGCAATATCAACGTTTTCTTTGGTAGTTGCAGAAACGTACAATGTACCAAACTCCTTGTCATCAAACAGCCTTTGCGCTGTTATCAACGGGATAATTACCGTGTCATCCTTGTTGGCAAGCATAGTGTCCGATTCCTCAAGCACACCGATAATGGTAAAATCATATCCCATAATATCGATTTCGTTGCCTATACAATCCTCAATACCAAACAAATCGGTAGCAACATTGGTGCCCACAACCGCGTTATACGTGTGTTCGGCCACGTCAATGTCAGTTATAAAATGCCCGAGACTAATCACTTGTCCCGTAATAACTTGATACCTGTTTTCGACGCCCTCCACGGTATAGCTTTCCGTCTCGGTACCGCCCTTAACGTCCGCGCCCTTGCTGACAATACCCGTCGCACCTTGTATGAACTCGCTCTTTTCAAGCTCTCTCATGTCCTCGGTCGTAAGATAAGTGTCTGTCGGGCTCATCATCGACACTTGCAAAAGGTTTGACCCAAGGCCCTCTATTTGTCCTGTAATCTCGCCCGTTGCGCCCTGCACAACAGATATAAGCAATGTCACGGCAAGCACACCGATAATGATACCGAGCATGGTCAGGAACGAGCGCATTTTGTTGCCCTTCAGTGCAACCATAGCCATTTTTAATGCTTGTGAAAACTTCATGCACGCTCACCCGCCTTCCCTGTGTCCTTATCAATTCTGCCGTCCAGCATGTGTAATCGTCTGGTCGCTTTCTCGGCGACGTATTCGTCATGAGTTATCAAAACGATGCCTCTGCCTTCTTTGTGCAAGTCAACGAGAATGTTCATAATCTCTATACCGGATTTGGAGTCGAGGTTGCCCGTCGGCTCGTCCGCAAGTATCAACGTCGGGTGTGTGCTTAGCGCTCTCGCTATCGCCACACGCTGCTGCTGTCCGCCCGAAAGCTCGTTGGGTCTATGCCTCATTCTGTCACTTAACCCAACCTTCGCAAGCGATTCCGTCACTCTTTTTTTGCGCTCGCTCATACCGAGTCCTTGATAAATCAGCGGAAGCTCCACGTTCTCGTATGCCGTCAGCTTGGCAAGCAAGTTGAACTGCTGAAATATAAACCCGATTTCTTTGTTGCGGATAACTCCAAGCTCGCGCTCGCTGTAGTCGTCAATGTGCTGACCGTTGAGAATATACTCCCCATCGTCTGCCAGATCAAGACACCCAATCACGTTCATCAGCGTAGATTTGCCGCTGCCCGAAGGTCCAATAACCGCTACGAACTCGCCGTCTTTTATGCTCACAGACACGTCGTCAAGCGCATGCACAGCCGCCTGACCCATTTGATATGTCTTGTTTATTTTGCGTAACTCTATCATATTATCGCACCTTTACTCAAACGGGTTATCGTCGCCGCCGGCTCCGCCACCCATCATGAAGTCTTGCGCGCTAAGCTGTTTTACCTGCGGTACTGCAATCATGTCGCCTTCGCTCAGCCCCTGCGTAACTTCGATGTTCACGCCGTCCGTAATGCCGGTCTCGATTTTGTGCGTTGCCAGTATAAACTCGAGCTCTTCATCGATATCCTCACCAAACGCAACGTATTTCTCGCCGTCGATAATCTGTATGGCTTCTATCGGTATAATCAACACGTCCGTCGCGCTTTGCGATACAATTTCGACATCCGCACTCATGCCAAGCAATATCTCGCTGGCCTGCTCTATCTCGAGCGTTATCGTAAAGTTAGTCACGTTGTTGATAGACACGCCAATCGGGTTGATTTTCACAACCGTCGCAACATACGTTTTGTTCGGCAGCGCGTCAAAATCTACGCTGGCCTCTTGCCCAATCACGATGTTCACGATGTCAATCTCGTCAATCTCGACGTCCAGCTTAACCATCTCGTTACTCTCTACCGTAAACAGTGAAGTGCCCGCCTGCACAACTTGGTCTGTGTTCAGCATCAACCCGGAAATCACACCGTCCGTGCCGGCATACACCATAAGGTCGGCTATATCTTCTTCTAGGTCAATCAAGTCCTGCTCAAGATCTTTGCGCAGATCAATTTGTGCATACAAGTCGGCAGAAAGTATCTCTCCGTCACGATAGAACAGCTTGCCGTACTTTTTAACTCTGTGTCCCAGCGGTTCACGGATATCGTCTATAACGCCGCCCTGAGCTACAATATAAACCGGGTTTGCAATGCTGACGCTGCCCGTGCCAAGCTCGCTGCCGCTTTCCAGCGTCACAGCCGCGCTATCATCGGGATAAAATTTATCGTCTTCAAAGTGTATCGTCATGTCGCTCTCGCCGATTTCATACACAGTACCGTCCTGCGTCTTCTCTCCAATCGTCACAACTACCATGTCCCCGGCTGCTACGCCGTCAACAATCGGTATAATAACCTGCATCAGCTCGTCCGGGCAAAGAACAGCAAGCGCGCCGTACTGCGCCACAACCACGTCAACGTTGTCGCCTTCCTGCGCATACATAATTTTTACTCTGCCTTCGACAGGCGAGTAAATAGTCGCTCTGCTCGTTGTGCTTCTAAGCGAGCTGATAGTCCTATCCACGTCCTCTATCTGCTGCTCCAGCGCCTCGCGCGTTTCTTCAATCGCGTCATCTACAAACGTCACAATAATATCATCTGCGCTTACAATATCGCCGTTCTCAGCCAAAACGTCCGCCACCGTGCCGGAAATCGAAGCGTAAACTGTCTCGTCAATCAGCGGTTCAACAGCGCCCGCGCCCTTAACTTTCACTTCAACCGTACCACGCTGCACCGCTGAAATATCATAGCTCGTCTTTGATTGTGCATTCAGATTATTGCGGAAACTAATAAACGCGAAAACCGCCGCCGCCACAACCAACACCACAATGATGAGAATAATCCATTTCTTCTTACTTTTCTTCTTAGCCATAAACTCCTCCAAATTGTTTATATCTTGATTATTTATTTACCAAAATACGTATAATTGTTAATATCAATGTCATTTTATCAATAAGTTTCGCATTGGTATAGCGATTGTGCCTATGCTTTACAAATTATTCATATGCCTGTTAGTGAATTTGCGTTTCACTTTACAATATCGCCAATTTTCGTATTCTCGTGCTCCAAAACCTCTATATTTGCCTCTTCCTTGCGCAAAAACCGCATAAAACTAATGTGACCTATAACCGCCGCTAATATGTACGAGATTACCAACGCAACAAATATACCCGCCTGTCCCAGTAGCGAGCTCAGCGCAAACGAGAGCGGAATGTATATCCCGAACATTTGCAGCAGCGCAATAATCGTTGCGTATATAGGTTTACCTACCGCGTTAAATGACGAAGTGACGATTTGTATGCTGCCTTGAAAAGCAAGCCCCGCGCCCGCTATTCTCAAATACAACACTGTCGTCTGCATAATAATTTCCTCCGAGCTGAACAATTTGGCTACGTACGGAGCCGCAAAGAAAAGCACCGCATATGCGCCTATGCTGTACAGCGCGTTTACACTCACTGCAAATTTGAAACCTTGGCGCAGCCGCTCTATATTGCGCGCTCCAAAGTTTTGACCTGAGTACGAAATCATCACCGAAGCCAGTGCTCCCACAACTGTAAGCATAACGAATTCCGAGCGTATACCGGCGCCGTATCCCGCAACAACGCCTGCTCCGTATACTGCAAGCAGCCCTGTTATGATATACGCGCCAAAAGGCACGATAGCACGGGTCAGCGCGCTAGGGATAGCGACATGCAGCACGCGCGCAAACGAGCTGCGCATCTTTGCAAAGCTGAATCCGGCGAATGTCAGCAGCCGCTCTCTGCGCCCCAGCACATAAAGCGAAACGCAAAGCGTCGTAAACCGCGATATAACCGTCGCAAGCGCTGCGCCCGTAACGCCCATTTGTGGGAAAAATCCGATACCGAATATGAACAGCGGATCGAGCATTATGTTCATCCCCGCCGCCACCAGCATCACCAGCCCGGGTATTTTGGTGTCACCTAACGCGCGGATGATGTTGTTGCCGACCATCGGTATTACAACCAGCGGAACGCCAAAATACCACACGGTCATATACTGCTTAATATACGGCATCTCCACATCGGTTGCCCCCAGCCCGTAAAAAAGCGGCTCGATCGTCAACAACCCGACCACAACTACAACCACAACCACAACGAAAGCAAGTATTAGGCTGTCTGTGGCAAGCCGTTTCACGCTGTCCTTCTTTTTCGCCACCCGCGAGATTACAGACCCTGCGCCCATGCCGAGCCCCATCGAGATCGACTGGATAATCATGACGACAGGAAACGTGAACGAAAGCGCAGCAAGCTGTGTGCCCCCAAGCTGCGCCACAAAAGCCGTATCCGCAAAGTTAAACGCCACCATGCCAAATATCCCAAGTATCATAGGAAGCGTCAATCTGATAATTGTTTTCTTGATGTTGCCTTGCGTTAAATCTGCTCTAGCCATTTTTTTAGTTTCGTCCTTCCAAGTTGTCTTGAACGTTATTTTGAATTGCCGATAAGATATCCAGAAACGCCTGCACCTGCTCCGACCCCAAGTCTTTCGACATAATCACCGACACAGCTTCCAGCGCCTTGCCTACCTTTATCATCTCTTGCCGCCCTTTTTGCGTAAGCGAAATGCGCTTTATCCGGGCGTCGGTTTCGTCTGGTTTTGCGGTGATCAGCTGCATTTCACAAAGCTTTTTCACCGACTTTGCAATGCTCGTTTTGTCTTTCCCAATCGCAGCTGCCGCCTGCTTTTCGCTGCATCCGATATTGTGCGCAAAGTAAATAAACGCATGCACATGCGCCGCGCTAACTTCACACTCAAAGTCGTCTAGACACTTGTTCCTGAGTTTTATAATTTGCCGCGACACGTACGTTACTCGTCTTCCAATCGATACCCTGCTCATAGTATACCTACCTTTGTCTTTATCATATACAATATTAGTTGCAATTGCAACCATTCTAACAAAAAAATACACCCCCCCCCCCGTTGTTGTTATAGAATTATTGCGTTTCCCGGACCAGCTTGCTCGCCTCAATCTGCGCACTCTCCTGCTTGCGCACAAACCGATTGAACAGAAAGTATCCGACAGCAGAAGCAACCGCGTACGATACGACGAGCGCAACGAATATGCCCGCAGGTCCCATTTGCCGCGACAGCAGATACGCCAACGGAACATAAATCACAAACACTTGCAAGATCGAAATACCGGCAGCATGAAACGGCTTGCTGACAGCGTTGAACATCGATGTGATAATCAGCACACCGGCATGGAATATCATTCCGGCAAGCGCAATACGCAAATACAGCACCGTTGTTTGCTGGA
This sequence comes from Clostridia bacterium, assembly GCA_018648645.1. GTDB lineage: Bacteria > Bacillota > Clostridia > Christensenellales > SZUA-584 > JABGQS01. The sequence continues at coordinate 130,387 of JABGQS010000001.1, read as the reverse complement.
CAAGCGCACTGTCATTAAAGATTGTGGCTATATAAGGTGCAGCAAAGAACATAGCTGCGTATATCACAACGCTGTATATGATAACGACGGAAAACGTATACTTGAACCCCTGCTTGAGACGGTCCATTTTGCCAGCGCCAAAGTTTTGTCCGGCGAACGGAACCATGACAAACGCCAGCGAAGTAATCAAGTGCATTGCAAGCCTTTCCACCCTTAGCCCCGCGCCAAAACCGGCAACAGCACCGCTCCCAATCGCCGCCAAAAACCCGTTTATAATATATGCGCCAATCGGAATAATCGACTTTGTAAATATGCAGGGAATCGCAACGTGCAGTATTTTCTTTGCGGATTTAAATATTTTAACTACGCTGATACCCTTAAACGTGAGCAGCTTTGTTTTGATGCGTATGAAGTATAATATGGCCAGGAACGCACAAAACCGCCCTATCAAAATCGCCCAAGCCGAACCCACTATCCCAAGCTCCGGGAAAAAGCCGACTCCAAGAATAAAAAATGGGTCCAGCACAAGAGCTACAACGTATATTGTAGAAGAGACGACCGCCGTCACTTTCGCGTTGCCGAGCGCGCGCATCGTGTTGTTACCCAACATAGAAAAAACGAGAAATGGAGCGCTTAGATACCACAGCGTCATGTACTTAACGATATACGGCATTTCTATATCCGTTGCGCCCATACCGTAAAACAACGGTTTGATTGTAACGATACCGATGACAACCACAACAATCGTGATTACGAACGTAATAATCAAACCATCTGCAACCAGCCGCTTCACGCCTTCCCTGTCAGACGCGATATGCGCAACCGCAGTGGCTGTGCCGATTGAAAGCCCGGCCACAATCGACATCAGCACAAACGTAACAGGATAGGCAAACCCCAGCACCGCCAGCTGTATCTCGCCAAGCTGACCGACAATAGCGGTGTCAATGAAGCCATAGACCACCATCGCCAGTGTTCCTATCACAAGCGTCAGTGTTAATTTCTTGATTGTTTTTTTTACGCTGCCTTTTGTAAGGTCCTTCGTTTTGTTCATTTCCTACCCTGCTGCTTTCCTTATGCCAACTACGTTGCAAAAAAATAGATTCATCCTTGCCCTATACTGCAAGAAAAAATCTCGTTATACAATAAACATCTCGCTTAGTTCTTTGCGTTTCTAGAAAAGCATCCGGCATTCGCCATTTGCGTATTCGTTTGAGCTTCACCGTTCTGCTAATACGTGCGCTATTGCTAATCATGTCCCATTTGGCGCCGTTGCTTAAAAAAGCCAAAAGTCGGCTGTCAGCACCACTTCCTTTTCACGCAACATGTTACCCTATATTAATTCGCAATGCAATGGGTTTAACAAATAAAAAACGAATCGTTCGTGTTTTGAGGATTTTCATGTACTATGTTTATTGATTGGCGCTTGGGCTCTCACTTACCTAAACCTTTTTCGAGACATTTCCCGCTTTTGTAATTGAAAAAGGCTCCTCTGCATATTTGCGCAAAGGAGCCCTTCAATTTATGCTCTATTCAAACTCGGCTTTCTCCACCTGAACATTATAATCGTCTTCAAGCATATCGACAATATCCTCTGCCTCATCCACATCGTCTACTGTAACACTAGATATATAAAGGTGCTGCAGATTGACAAGCTCCTCCAGAGCGTCAACATCCTCTATCGCCAAACCCCAAAGAGACAACACAGTAATATTCTCTAAGTTATCAAGTGAATCAATATCTTCTATGGCCAGGTTTCCAAGCACGATTCCCTGCAAACTCTCCATCTCCTCAATCACTGAAATATCATCAATGTTCATATTCTCCAGCCTGAGATACTTAACACTATTCAAGTTTTCAAGCACATCAATGTCGTCAATATTCAGCGCATTAATCATTAATGACTCCAGATTGACAAGGTCTTCAAGCACATCGATATCATCAACTTCCAGCCTGCTTAAATCAAGAGAGTTTAAATTCTCAAGGGTTTCAAGGAAGTCTATGTCATCAATTTCAGTCTCAAGCAAACCAAGTCTCTCCAGTTTCTCAAGACCTTCTATTCCATCCCAATCGTCAATTTCGCAGGTCCATATTGATAGACTTTCCAGTTTATCAAGCGATTCCAGCGCATCGATATTGTCCAATTCCACCATGATAAGCACCAGTTCGCGCAAATTATCAAGTTGCTCTAATACATCTATGTCGTCAATCTCAATGTCAAGTAACCGAAGAAACTTTAAGTTTGTGAGGTTTTCGACAGCGTCAAAGTTCTCAACTTCATCCAAAAAGCTAAGCCTCAATCCTTGCAGATTCTCCAAATCCTCTATCGCGTCGATATCTTCAATCCTCAATATCGTGAGTTCTAAATATTGCAGATTCTCAAGCGCTTCTATTGCATCAATGTCTTCGATTTTAAGATACGTCAGCGCAAGGTGTTCCAGATTGACAAGCTCTTCAAGCTCATCGATATCCTCAAGGTTACTCAACTCGTCAAGCTCAAGCGCAGTCAGGTTTTCCAGGTCCTCAATACCTTTTAGATCCTCAAACCCCAAACACTCATCCAAAATTAGATACTCAAGCTCACTTAGATCGGCAATATCACCCATGTCAAGCTGTCCAAGCGGATCGTGTACATACAGCACTTTTGCCATCTCGTAATCATCAAGATCCACCGAATCCTCAATATCGGTGTCAATAACCATGATATCGGCCACGGTAAACTGATCGCCTACTTCTGCAACATCCATGTACTTCACAGTAACGGTAACGGGTTCGTCCATGAAATCTTCCATGTCCAGCGAATTATAATTCTTCCCGTCAACCTCATAAAAAACGTTGGTAGCTTCCCACTTGTCGCCAATTTTATATATCTTGGAAAAATATATTTCTCCATCAGACACTCGTAACGAGTACTCATCGCTGCCGACGGGTCCAAGACTAAACACACCAAACACAAAGCATAGTACAACTGCTACCGCAATCAGCACGACCCCACCAACGAGACCGAGTATGAGCCCTAATCTTTTTTTGCGTTTCCTTGGAGGCGCCTCTTCACTCGCAGTTTGCGCACTCGCAGTTTCTGTACCCGCAGTTTGCGCACTCGCCGTTTCTGTGCTCGCAGTTTGCTCACTCGGAGTTTCTGTACTCGCAGTTTGTTCACTCGCAGTTTCTGCGCTCGCCGTAACTGCACTCGGTACTTTTTGGGGTTTCACTTTTTTAGGACGTTTCTTCTTTGAAGGTTTTTTCTCCTCCATAACTTTCACAGGTTTTCCACAACCGGTACAAAATCCGGCATCTTCGGGCAATTGCTTTCCACAATAGTAACAAAACATAACTACCTCCAAAACGTATATTCGATATGTATTCAGTATACACACCATAGGTGCCAATTGCAATAATTTGTTTACTTTGGAAACCTTATATCAGAATTTCAAGCCCATCAAACTCGTTTCGCACGCCGTGCACCCGTATACCCGTATACCCGTATACCCGTATACCCGTATACCCGTAGAAGATTGTAATGCTTTTCAATCAGCGTTAAAATCATTTTCTGCACCTGGAATCGCGTTAACCAAAAAAGCTCCTTTGCCTATAAAAGCAAAGGAGCTTTTTATTACATACTCTATTCGAACTCGGCTTTCTCCACATCAACGCCATAATCGTCTTCGAGAATATCGACAATATCCTCAGCATCGTCCACATCGTCTACCTTGACGTTCGATATATAGAGGTATTTTAGATTCACAAGCTCATCCAATGGCTCAATATCTTCAAGTACCAAGTCTGAAAGCCGCAGCAGCTGCAAGTTTTGCAGACCTTCAAATGCTTTTATATCTTCTATAGGAATATTGTTAAGAATAACACCTTGCAAACCCACCATTTCTTCTATCCCCGAGATATCGTCAATATCCGAGTCAACCAACGAAAGAAGACGAAGACTAGTTAAGTTTTCAAGAAGGTCAAGGTCTCCAATGTCAAAATCGCTAAGAGAAAGAAACTCTAAATTTTCAAGGCTTTCTATTACGTCAAGATCCTCAATCGAAGAGTTGCCGATATAAAGACTCCGCAAAGTTTTAATCGACTCAAGGAAATCTATATCGTCAATTTCTACGTCGTATAAAGTTAATTTCTTCAGGTTCCTAAGGTCCTCAAATCCGTCCCAGTCGTCTATATCAGTGCCCATTAACGTAAGGCGTTCCAGCTTTTCCATTGATTCCAACGCATCAACATCGTCAAGTTCTGTCATACTAACACTCAAATCGACCAAATTCTCAAGATCCTCCAGGTCACCTAAATCATCAATTTTAATGCCTAGCAGCGATAGCTGTGTTAAGTTTGTTAGCTCTTCAATTGCCTCAATACTATCGACATTATATAAGAATACCAACCTTAGTCCTTGTAAATTTTCAAGTTCCTCGACCTCGTCGATATCCTCGATATCTAATATAACTAATTCTAAGTATCGCAGATTCTCAAGAGCTTCAACACCATCAATTTCTTCAATTCCTAAACTCGACAGAAAAAGAAGTTCCAGATTTACAAGCTCTTCAATCTCGTCGATATTCTCAAGGTTTTGCATGTTGCCAAGGTCAAGCGCAGTCAGTTTTGTTAAATCCTCAATACCCCTTATATCATTAAACCCCATGCACTCATCAAGAACTAAATACTCAAGTTCGCTAAAGCTATCAATATCGCCCATATCAAGCTGCGCACTTGGGTCATGCACATAAAGCACCTTTGCCATTTCATAGTCGCCCATGTCCACAGAATCATCGATTTCCGTGTCAATAATCATAAAATCAGTCACAGTAAACTGATCACACACATTTGTGATATCCATGTATTTCACAGTAATAGTAACTGGTTCATCCATGAAATCTTCCGCATCCAACGAGTAATAGTCTTCCCCGTCAATCTCATAAATTACATCAGTAAAATCCCAATTTTCGGCTGTTCCAAACACTTTTGAAAAATGCACTCCCGCTTTGCCTACATGAACATTATAATCATCGTCTCTATCCGCACCCAGGCTAAACACGCCAAAAACAAAACAAAGCACAACCGCCACCGCGATAAGCACCACTCCGCCGACAAGGCCGAGTATAGGCCCTAATCTTTTTTTACGTTTCTTAGTATACACTGCTGTGCTCGGCGTTTCTACACTCGCAGTTTCTACACTCGGTGTTTCTTCGCTTGGTGTCTTTTTAACTCTCTCTTTTTTGGTACGTGTCTTCTTTGGAGGTTTTGGCTCCTCCACAGCTTTTACAGATTTACCACAACCGGTACAAAACCCTGCGTCTTCCCGCAATTTCTTTCCGCAATAATAGCAAAACATGTCTACCTCCAAAACCTATATTCGATATAGAATGAGTATACACATCAAAAGTATCAATTGCAATAATTTGTTTACTTTGGAAACCTTATATCAGAATTTCGAGCGCATCAAACACGTTTCGCACGCCGTGCACCTGCATACCCTCGGGGATTTTTGTACCCTTCAAGTTCGCTTTTGGAATCACGGCTTTGTTAAAACCCATTTTGCTGCACTCGTTCAAGCGCTTTTCTATTTGCCCGACTGCGCGCACTTCGCCCGTCAGCCCAACCTCGCCCATCGCCGCCACGTCGCTGACCGCGCTGTCACGAAAGCTCGAAACGATGCTTGCCGCCATAGCGAGATCGGCCGCAGGCTGGTTCAGCTTGATGCCGCCCGCCACGTTGATGTACACATCTTGGTTAAACAGCTTTAGCCCCATGCGCTTTTCGAGCACGGCGATAATCAGCGCCATACGGTTATACTCCAGCCCGCTCGCCATGCGCCTTGGCATGTTGAACGATGTCGTGCTCACCAGTGCTTGAATCTCGAGTAGCACCGGTCGCGTTCCTTCGAGCGACGGGTACACACACGAGCCCGACGCGCTGGCGTTGCGCTCGCTCAGCAGCACGCCTGAAGGATTTTCCACTTCTTTCATGCCGCTGTCCCGCATATCAAAAACACCAATCTCGTTGGTGGATCCAAACCTATTTTTCTCAGCTCGCAAAATGCGAAACGTGCCTTGCCGCTCCCCTTCAAAATAAAGCACGGTATCCACCATGTGCTCCAGAATCCGCGGTCCCGCAATCGCGCCTTCTTTGGTCACGTGCCCGATGATAAACACTGCCGCGCCGCTCGTTTTTGCCTGCATGGTCAAAATGCTTGCGCACTGCTTAATTTGGCTGACGCTTCCAGGCGCAGGATTAATATCCTCGCTGTACATCGTCTGTATCGAGTCCACCACCACAAAATCGGGCGCGTGCTCGTTCATTGCCGCAATGCAGTTGCTTATTTCCGTCTCGGCAAGCAGCATAATTTCTCCCGAGCTGGATAGTCTTTTTGCGCGCATACGTATCTGTCGCAGCGACTCTTCGCCCGAGATGTACAGCACCTTTTTGCCCGCCTTAACAAGCGCACTTGCCACCTGTAAAAACAGCGTAGACTTGCCTATACCCGGCTCTCCGCCCGCCAGCACAACGCTGCCTTCGACAACGCCGCCGCCAAGAACTCTGTCGAGCTCACCAAAGCCGGTGGACCAGCGCGCGCTGGCTTGCTGCGAAACATCCTTCAAATACACCGCTTTGCTTGCTGCTCTGGCTGCTCTGGCTTTTGTAGGCGCGGCAACCGTCATCTCCTGCATCGTGTTCCATTGCTTGCACGAGGGACACTGCCCCATCCATTTTACGCTGTTATATCCGCAGTCGCTGCAGACGAATGCTGTTTTATCCTTTGCCACCAATCTACCTCACTTATCTGTTATCTTACAAAGCCCGTATACACAAATCCCCGAACCGTGTCCAGCACAACCGCTGCGCCGTTCTTCAATATCTTCGTCGCGTTCTCTGCCCCGCACAGCACCGGTATGCCAAGCGTCAGTCCGACAATCGCTGCGTGCGAATCGACATCCCCCTGCTCCGTGATAATTCCGGACGATTTTTTAAGCAAGTCCATCATCGAATTGTCCGTCCTCGGAATCACGATAATGTCGCCTTTTTCAAATCGCTCGCGAAGCTGCGTCTCGTTTTCACAAACGCACAGCTTGCCGTGCACAGAGCTGCTCGCTATGCCTGTGCCCTTGATAAGCACATTGCCGACAATCTGCACTTCCAGCATATTTGTAGAGCCACTGACGCCAATCGGAGCACCGGCTGTGATAACAACCACATCACCCTGCTTAACGAGCCCTGTTGATTGCGCAAGCTGCACAGCATGAGTAAACATCTTGTCTGTGCTTTTGTACTCCTCCGACTTTATCGGCCACACACCCCAAGACATTGCAAGTTGGTTGCACGTCTTCTCCTTGGGCGAGCACGCGATAATCGGCACACTTGGGCGAAAGCTCGACACCATACGCGCCGTTCTTCCCGACTGCGTAAACGCTATGATTGCGCTTGCGCCAAGGCTGTGCGCTGTAGAGCACGTTGCCTGCGAAATCGCGCTTGTAATGCTGGTCGAAAAGTCAGGAAGCCGGTTCGTAAATCGGTTCTCATACCGTATATTTTCTTCTGTTTTCATTGCGATTCTGGACATTGTTGTCAAGCTTTCGAGCGGATAATCACCCATCGCCGTTTCGCCCGAAAGCATAATCGCGCTCGTTCCGTCATACACCGCGTTGGCTACGTCAGTCGCTTCCGCTCTTGTCGGGCGCGGATTGCTTATCATAGAGTCCAGCATCTGTGTCGCGGTAATAACTTTTTTGCCCGCAGAATACGCTTTCTTGATCAGCATCTTTTGTATACGCGGCAGGTCTACAATGTCCATTTCGACACCCATGTCGCCCCGCGCCACCATGATACCGTCACTAACTTTTAGTATCTCATCGATGTTCTCCACACCGCTGCCGTTCTCAATCTTCGCAATAATTTGCACGCTCTTGCCGCCATTGCTTTCCAGTATCTTCCGAATCGCCAGCACATCTTCGCTGCTTCTGCAAAACGAAGCCGCGACATAATCGATATCATTGCCAATACCAAAAAGAATATCGTTTTCGTCCTTTTCGCTGACATACTTCATTTTTAAGTCTATATCCGGCACGTTTACTGACTTGTTTTCCTTTAGCACACCGCCGTTTATAATACGGCAAACAACACCGTCTTTCTCAACTTTCTCCACCGCCAGCTCAATAAGCCCGTCGTCCAGCAATATACGTGTGCCCTTGGTTACGTCCTTGTTCAGCCTGTCATAAGTGACCGCCACTTTGGTCTCGTCCCCCACGCAGTCATTCGTGCACAGCTTAAACGCGCCGCCCTGTTTCAGCGTGACCGCTTCGCCCTCAAACGACTTGACCCGCACCTCTGGACCTTTTGTGTCCAGCAGTATCGCAATAGGCGTTTTATACTCAATCCGCAGCTTTTTAAGCAGAACAATTCGCGCTTTATGTTCGGCGTGGTTCGCATGGCTAAAGTTCAGCCGCGCCACGTTCATACCGTTTTCAACCAGTTTTCTCATCATCGGCTCTTTCTCGCTAACAGGGCCAATCGTACATATGATTTTCGTTTTTCTCATTTTCCACCTCATATATCTATTATAATGACTTTTGGAGAATTAACAAGTACAGTGCGCATATTGCCAACTTTTTGTATAAAAAAACACGACTGCATTATAACAGCCGTGCCAGTAAGCTAGATTGATTATTCTACATCAATATCAATCTGCTTAGTGATGGTTTCCTTTGCCTTTGGCAGCGTTACTGTCAGCACGCCGTTTTCCATCTTTGCGGAAATGTCCGCCTCGCTAATCTCGCCAAACGCAAACCTTCTGCTCGTGCTTCCGGTGTGCCGTTCTCTGCGGATATAGCCGTCCTTTTCCTCGGACTTCTCTTCATTCTTGCTTACCGTAATTGTGAGCACACCCTTTTCGCAAACCAACGTAATGTCGTCCTTGCCTGCGCCGGCCACCTCTGCCTCAACGATATAACTATCTTCTGTCTGCAGCACATCCGCCTTCATTGAAGGTCTTGCTACTGCAGGAAACGTTTCGCCAAAAAAGTCACTGAAGAATCCGTCTGCCAATAAGTTTCTCTGATAAGGTACTAATTTCATTATCCCTTCCTCCTTCTTCTTTCTGTGTACACTATACCACATAAGTCAAAGATAGTCAAAGTTAATATTCTGCAAATATTGCCGTTTCCTGCCCAAATTGTGCCATCATCATTACATAGTATAAAATATCTGCGTCTGCCTGCTTTTTCTGCCGTTTTTTGCGTAAATAAAAAGCAGCCGGAAATCAGCTGCTCTTATTATCTTTGTATACTCTATGTTTCTACAGGTTGCCTATAAAATCCTCAATGCGCCTCAGCGCTTCCTTCAAGTTGTCAAGCGATGAAGCATACGAACACCTAACAAAGTTGTCTCCGCCTTCGCCAAACGCTGTGCCCGGCACACATGCCACCTTCTTTTCATACAGCAGCCGCTCGCAAAACTCGTCCGATTTCAGCCCCGTGCTGCTGATGTTTGGGAAGATATAGAACGCACCCAGCGGCTCAAAGCAAGTCAGCCCCATCTCGTTAAGCGACTTGTACATCAAGCGGCGTCTGCGGTTATACTCGCCTGCCATCTTTTCGACATCGGCAAAACCGGTGTTGCACCCGTGCCTTAGCGCCTCGCAACCCGCGTCCTGGCTGATGACAGAAGCGCACAGCATCGAATATTGGTGAATCTTTACCATCGCGTCGATAATCGGCAGCGGACCCACCGCGTACCCTAGGCGAAATCCGGTCATGGCAAACGCTTTGCTAAACCCGTTGATGACGACCGTTCGCTCCAGCATGCCCGGCAGCGACGCTATCGAGCAGTGCTTGCTGCCATACGTCAGCTCTGCATATATCTCGTCAGAGATCACCAGCAAATCGTGCTCTATGATAATATCAATAATCTGCTCATACTGCGCTTTGGTCATAATCGCGCCCGTCGGGTTGTTCGGGAACGCAATCACAATCGCTTTGGTCTTGTCGGTAATCGCGTTTCTTATGCTGTCGGGTGTAATGATAAAGTTGTCGCTCTCTTGCAGCTGCATCGGAACAGGCACGCCGCCCGCAAAGCTGATGCCCGGCATATACGAAACATACGACGGCGCAGGTACAAGCACCTCGTCACCCGGGTTCATGATGGCTCTAAACGCCAAGTCCAGCGCTTCGCTTGCGCCAACTGTCACCACCGACTGTTCAATCTCATACGACAAACCAAACCGCGTGTCCATATATCGCAGAATCTCTTGCCGCAAATCGGTGCTTCCGTGGTTGCCAGTATAATGCGTGCGTCCCGACTCCAGCGCATATATCGCGCTCTCTCTTATATTCCAGGGCGTATCAAAATCCGGCTCGCCCACGCCCAATGAAATGCAATCCTTCATTTCGCTTGCGATATCAAAAAACTTGCGGATGCCCGACGGCGGTACCGCTTTCACTGCGCTCGATACATACTTTTCTGTCACGGCGAAATCACCAGCCTCTCCTCGGTCTCAGTCGCGCTAAGCACCACGCCCTGCTCCTTATATTTTCTCATTATAAAATGTGTCACCGTGCTCGCCACGCCGTCCAGTATGGCCAGCTTCTCGAACACAAAATGCGATATCTGCTTCATGCTCGCGGCTTTTACCACCACCGAGAGGTCATACGCGCCCGACATCAAATACACCGACTTCACTTCGGTAAACCGCGCGATGCGGTCAGCAAGGTCGTCATACCCAAGGCCCCGCTTTGGCACAACCTTCACTTCAATAAGCGCCTCTGCGTCATCGCTGCTCGTTTTGTCGCTGTTTATAATCGCGGTATATTTAACAATCGTCTTGTCTGCTTCAAGCGCTGCAACCGCGGCCGCAATCTCTTCCTCGCTTGCGCCCGTCATCGTCGCCATGTCGGCCGCACTCAGCCGCGCATCGCTCTCCAGCATCGCTAATATCTCTTCCGTCAACGCTTTGTTCATATCAATATACCTCCATAATTCATTTTATGTATTCTACCATTAGCAAGCGCATATCGTCAATGAGCGTAAAAAAGACAGGGTGTCTCCGCCCTGTCTTAATCATCAAATACAACTTGTATTTTAATCCATGCTTTCCATAATGACCTCTGGATAATCCTTCTCAAGTAAGTATTCGTAAATATAGCTGTCCCCTTCATTTACAAATGGATACTCTACCGCACTATAAACAATCATCGTAACTCCAGTAGTTGGAAGAGATAGAAGCTCTAAATACATCAGTCTTTCATTCGACAGGCTGTAAATTGTATAAAGTTTACCTTTGTTTTTTCTTATAGTAAACCACGGATGATTCAAATCTATGGTCATTGCACTATAATAGCCTGTTAAATCACTAACCTCTAATTCAGACCCTTTATCAAATACAAAATCCACCTCATTGTCAAAATCTAAAAAATCCTCATTTGATACTAAATCATACTTATCTATAAGTAATTCCTCATTACTTTCAATAACTTCATTTTCCCACTTATCTACCTTCCTGCACCCCGAAAAAGCCGTCATCACAGCAATCACAGCCACAAACAATACCAACGCTCTTTTTGATATTTTCATATATCTTTTCCCCTTCATGACATGTCGCCTACCATACTGACATGCGTGTTCTACAATCATTTTCATCAGTTATGTATTCTAAGTTTTCTGCATTCTGTTCAACATTCTTCTTTACTAATTCAATAATATCATGATTTTTCGCGTATAGGTTCACATAGAAGCTATCCCAAATAAGCAAAATAATTTCGCAATTACTTTTTACGTAATCCTCATAGTTTTCTATACTTTCTCTTGCTCCTCCTAATTGATAGGCTTGAAGATTAATAAAATGAGGCAGGTATCTTTTGTTCTTGAATTGCTTTTTAAAGTTATTGCCATCATACACAGTCTTCTTAAGCATTTCCTTCCCTTTTTTGTAAGAGAAAATTTCATCTTCAGATATATGCCAAGAATACATATCAAAATCTATGTCTTTCAATATATATGACAATGCATTCGCATATTCATTTGGTATTTGAAATTCCAATCCTCTAATCATTAACACTCACCTCAACCCCAGTATATCACCAACTTACAAAAAAGACAGACCCATCGGCTCTGTCTTTTGTCTCAATCTTTTATCCGAAATCCTTACTGATACAACGGCCTAGCCTCGCACAGCTCCAACACCTTCGCCTTCACCCGCTCCACAGCGTCCTCGCCGTTTTGTATAATGTCAGCAATCAGCTCGCCGATAATCTTCATGTCCGCTTCATCCATGCCACGGCTTGTCACCGCCGGTGTGCCGATGCGTATGCCGCTGGTCACAAACGGGCTTCTCTGCTCGTTCGGTATGGTGTTCTTGTTCACCGTGATGTTGGCCAGCCCCAGCGTTGCTTCAAGCTCTTTGCCCGTGATGCCGTTGCTCGTCAGGTCGATCAGCATCAAGTGGTTGTCCGTGCCGTCCGACACCAGCTTCACACCTTGCTCCATCAAGCTTTTTGCCAGCGCTTGCGCGTTCTTGACGATTTGCTGTTGATACGTTATAAACTCGTCCGTCATCGCTTCTTTGAAGCAAACGGCCTTTGCCGCAATCACGTGCATCAGCGGTCCGCCCTGTATTCCGGGGAAGATACCTTTGTTGACCGCTTTGCCATACTTCTCTTTGCAGAGTATAAGCCCTCCACGCGGTCCTCTAAGCGTTTTGTGCGTGGTCGAGGTAACAAAGTCTGCATAAGGCACAGGGCTCTCGTGCTCGCCCGCAGCGACCAGTCCTGCGATATGCGCCATATCTACCATCAGAAGCGCATCCACTTCGTCCGCAATCTCTCTGAACTTCTTGAAATCGATCTTTCTCGCATACGCGCTCGCGCCTGCAACAATCATCTTTGGTTTGTGCTCAATGGCGAGTTCTCTTAGAACGTCGTAGTCGATGGTTTCCGTCTCGCTGTTCACGCCATACGGCACGATGGTAAAGTATTTGCCCGAGATGTTGACAGGGCTGCCGTGCGTCAAGTGTCCGCCGTGCGCAAGGTTCATGCCAAGTATCGTGTCGCCGTGCTCCAGCATCGCGAAATACACAGCCGTGTTGGCTTGCGCTCCGCTGTGCGCTTGCACGTTAGCAAACTCTGCACCAAACAATTCCTTCGCGCGCTCAATCGCCAGCGTCTCTGCCACGTCCACAAACTCGCATCCGCCGTAATATCGTTTTCCCGGATACCCCTCGGCATACTTGTTGGTCAAGTGCGACCCTGTCGCTTCCATCACCGCTTCGGACACAAAGTTCTCCGACGCGATCAGCTCAAGGTTGCTCTGCTGCCGTTTCAGCTCGTCCATCAACGAGTCATAAACTTCCTCGTCTACCGCTTTCACTTTACTAAAGTCTAACATTGATTCACTTCCTATTCTACCGACATAAGCCGGAAATCTAATCTACTTCATTCGCTTCGCTGACCGCGCTCAAGTACGCTTGTTTAGCCGCGCGCTGCTCGGCGGTCTTTTTGCTGCGCCCTTCGCCTTTGGCAACCTCGCTGCCACCCACAACCAGCTTCACATAAAACACTTTGTTGTGCGGCGGTCCTTCTTCCTTATACACTTCGTACTTTAGGTTATTAACACCCTTCTTATGAAAGTGCTCCTGCAGCCGCGTTTTATAATCGTGGTTCCCGCCGCCTTTCAGCACTTTTTCAATTCTGCTCTCCAGCATCCTCAACACAAGCGCCTGCGCGCTCTCGAACCCGCCGTCTATATACACCGCGCCAATTAGCGCTTCCACAACGTCAGCCAAAATCGACGGCTTCTGCGCCCCGCCCGAGTTTTGCTCGCCTCGCCCCAGCACGATGAATTCATTAAGGCGAAGTTCTTTTGCCACTTTTACAAGCGACGCTTCGTTGACAAGCGCAGCCCTGCTTTTAGTAAGCTCGCCTTCGCTAAAGTCGGGACGACGCAAAAAAATCAGCTCACTCACCGTAAGCTCAAGAACCGCATCGCCCAAAAATTCAAGGCGCTCATAACTCTCCCCCATATCGGCAGAAGAATGAATAAACGCCCTGGCTCTTATCGACTCGTCTTCAAACGTATAATCAATACTTTCTTGCAACCAAGTAAAATCTCTTTTCGTCATAACAAATTACGCCACTGCAATTGGCAGCCGCATCGCTTCCTTAGGATCCGCCAACGTTCTTCTCGATATAGGTCACAACGTCTTTTACCGTCGTTACTTTTGGCAGCTCTTCGTCAGGAATATCCATGTCAAACTCCTGCTCAAGGTCCATAATCAGCTCCACTATCGCGAGCGAATCTGCTTTTAGATCTTCAACAAGATCAGACTCCATCGTGATGCTCTCTTCGTCGATTTCCAGTTGGTCAGACAAAATTTTTCTAATCTTTTCAAATACCATAGTTTCCTCCCCAGTTCCTTTCTAGTCCTCTATCTTTATTTTTAAAATTTCTTTTTTAATCACATCAATGACATCGCCCTCAATAAAGTGTGCCGCCTGCCTCAGCGTACTCTTTATTGCTGTTGCGTCGCTGCTGCCGTGCGCTTTGAGCACGCCGCCGTTGATACCAAGCAGCAACGCCCCGCCATACTCTTTATAGTCCATGCTATCCTTAAAGCCCCTAAACGCCGGCATTGCAAGCGCAGCGCCTATCTTCGTTCTCAGCGTTTTTTTAAGCTCGCGCTTCAGCATAAACATCAACGCACCGGCAAGCCCTTCTAAAAACTTGATAATAACGTTTCCGGTAAACCCATCAGCAACAACCAAATCATAGTTGCCCGACATAAGCTCTCTGGCTTCCGCGTTTCCTTTAAAATTCACCGGCATCTTTTTGATCTGTTTAAACGCCGCTTTGGTAAGCTCGTTGCCCTTCTCGTCCTCGCTGCCGTTGCTGACAAGCCCAACGCGCGGATTCTTGACGCCCTCAACCTTTTGCATATATATGCTGCCCATCAACGCAAACTGCGCCAAAAACCCCGGGCGGCAATCAGAATTTGCTCCAACATCAAGAACGAGCATCCTCTCCTTTTTTGTTGGGACCAACGCTGCAAGCGCAGGTCGTTTAACGCCTTTCATGCGCCGCACAATCATGGTAGAGCCCGCCACAGCAGCGCCCGTGCTGCCCGCAGTTATAAACACACTTTGCGGATTCTCCTTCAGCAGTTTCATTGCAACCACCATCGAGCTGTCTTTTTTATTGCGAATCGCTTCGACCGCCGGTTCTGCCATTTCAATCGTCTGCGTTGCATTAACAACACTCACCCGCGACTCGTCGTATTTATATTTGTTAAGCTCAGCTTCAACTGCGTCTTGTTTTCCAACAAGCGTAATATGAAGCTTTTTATTCGCTTGCAGTCCCTGTATACATCCTTCTACAATAGCGCCCGGCGCATTATCGCCGCCCATTGCATCTACAATAACTTTCACTTTATCTATCCTCTATTCTATATATATGGGTAGTATATAAAAAAAATAAACCCATTGCAACATCTTTATGCGATGTTTTGTTACGCAACTATTAAGATTGCTCTTAAATAATACGAAAAAAAACGCACTAAACTCGCACGCTTTTTAGTACAAACCCCAACAATCAGAGCACCACCTGATGCCCTCATTGCTATTGCCCGCCGGCTTGCCTATTCTGCTTTTGCCGGCTTTTCTGTGTCAATAACCTGTCTGCCGTTGTAATACCCACATGTTCCGCAAAGTCTATGCGCAAGCTTCATCGTGTGGCACTGCGGACATTCCATCATTGTCGGCGCTGCTATTTTCCAATTTGCAGATTTTCTCTTGTTCCTTCTTTGCCTACTGGATCGTCTCTTTGGTACTGCCATCTATCTACACCTCCTCGTCGTCAATCAATTCTGATAAGCCGTAAAACGGATTTGTTTCGTCCATCTGCTGTTTACAGTCGCACTGCTGTGTGTTCATATCACAACCGCACTTGCTGCAAAGTCCCTTGCACATCTCACTGCACACATGCCTGCTCGGCAGACTCAAAATCAAATTGTCTTGCAACATCTGAGTTAAGTCTATGCTGTATCCAACGTACGTGTAATCCGAATCCTGCTGACTTTTCTTATAGTATTCGGTAAACTTGAAATTCACCGTGTACTCAAACTCTGTTAAGCATTTTGAGCAGCTGACCGTTGTGCCACCTTCAAAACTGCCTGTAACGACAATGTCGCTCTTACTGAGAAAATAATCTGCTTTCACATGGACTCCATTGCCAAATTCGTATCGCTGTCCCAAAAACTCAGCGGCAGAAAACGAACCATTATACTGCGCAGAAAACATTTCGCCATCGCTCACTAACACGTCATTAATATCTATCTTCATGCTTCCTCCAGTCGGGTTTGCACGAAAACCCTGCATTCGTCAACGAGTAAAATTATATTTTAACCGCGCACGATTGTCAACTAGTTTTTTTTCACACGTTTTTGCAGGTACTTTTTGCCTTTCACAGCCCTTTGCATCACACTTCAAACAAACGGCGTTTTCTTTTCCTCATCTCACCGGTCCGCGCGATATATTCGCGCAAATCCTTCACGTTCGCTGCACGCTCAATCCTTTGTCCCGTCTCATTGCCCGCGGCCTGCACACCGCCGAACACCCGCTTGGATATTCCACCCGCGCCAAACGCCGCAACGCTGCAAGCGTCCTCCATGTTGTCGATGTTATACAAACACTCTTTGCCGTGCTTTGCATACCCTACGTTCTCCATACTGCCTTTCATATACTTTTGCCGATACATATAATACGGCGCATATCCGGCTTTCTCAAGCATATCGGCAGCTTTTTTGAGCGCGTCCCTAGTGTCCTCGCTCGACGGCAGAGCGTCCATATTCTGCGCTGCAAACTTGCTGGCACGCTTTATAGCAAGCGTGTGCACCGTAATGTTCTGCGGTTCAAGACGCATTATCTGCTCCAAAGTGTTTACAAGATCGTCCGCACTCTCGCCCGGCAGCCCTGCAATCAAGTCCACGTTGATGCTTTCAAATCCTGCTTGCCTCGCCATGTTGTATGCTTCAAAAAAGTCCTGCGCTGTGTGGCACCGCCCGATTCTGCTCAGCGTGTCGTCACGCAGCGTCTGCGCATTCACGCTGATTCGTTTTGCTCCGCTTTGCTTGATGAGTTTTAGCTTGCTTTGCGTGATGGTGTCGGGTCTGCCAGCCTCCACAGTAAACTCATCTGCGCCGATTTTCGCAGCAATGCTCAGTATCTTCTTTAAGTTCTCGTCACTAATCGCTGTTGGAGTCCCGCCGCCAACGTACACCGCGCGCACGACTTTTCCTTCCAGCAAATCATCCAATATATTGAGTTCATCTGTAAGTGCATCCATATATAGCTGCTCGGCATCGGCAAACACATCCGGCGTGCTCGACGCAAACGAGCAATACGCGCACCGCGTCGTGCAAAACGGTATGCCTATGTACACATCGATATTGTTCTCGCCGCTTGGCAGCAGCCTTTGCTGAACATCCACGATTCTCTGCGCGAAAGCAAGCTTTTCCTCCGACACATCAAACTCATTTAGGAAGAGCGCCTGCGCTTTTGCTTTCCCAAGCCGCATTTGGCTGTCGCGAAGCAGCTTTGTCGGTCTAATTCCCGTCAGAGACCCCCACGGCATCGCTTTGCCGAAATGCCCACTCAGCGCGCGATACAGGCTGATTTTTGCAGCGCGTTTTTCCGCACGCTTTCTTGCCAGCTCACCGCTCTGTGCGGCACACTCATACGTATACTCTGCCACAATCTCGCCGTCGTTGGCTATTCTCGCAGTGCTTTCCACACTACCTTCGCCTCGCACAAAATAGTGCAGAACAAAAAAACCGTCTTTCTCAAACTCGTCGGTTTTAAGTTTCTCAATTCTTCTGATGTCGATAAAAAGCCGGATTTCCTCGCATAGTTCGCTGAAAAACTCCGGCGTCTCTGAGTATAAATACGTCATATCTACCTGCTAAAATACGGGTTGTTTTCAAACTCTCCAAACAGCGTGGTTTTTACTCCGTGTCCGGTATACACATGATAGTTCGTTTTTTGCGAGCGCAGAATTACATTCAAAGAGTGATGGTATTCCTGCGGGTCGCTGCCCGGGAAATCCGTCCTTCCGCAATACATATAGAAAAACGTATCGCCGGAAAACATCACGTTGTCTACAATATAACACACGCTGCCGCCCGAATGCCCGGGTGTATGCAGCACTCTAACGTCCATGCCCGCCGCTTCGATAATGTCGCCGTCCTTAAGAACTATATCTGCATCACATGTCTTTATGCTCACACCCGAAAACGCAGCAAGGTTGTCTTCCTGACTGTTTAGCATGGACAAATCGCGCTCGTGTATGCACACCTTTGCCCCCGTTGCTTCCTTTAGCTGTGCAAGCGCGCCAATGTGGTCAAAGTGCCCGTGTGTCAAAAATATATGCGTCACGTCTTCAATCTCATAGTGCTTTATATGTGCCAAAATCTTCTCTGCTTGTGCACCGGGGTCTACGATAAACGCCGACCTTGACCCTTCCTCATACACCAAAAAACAATTCGCCTGCATCACTCCTGTTGCAATCTGTACTACCTTCATTCTCTCCTCCGCCTCTAAAACCTTTTATTCGAATCGAGCAATATCGTCACCGGTCCGTCACCTACGCTGCTAACATGCATGTCTGCACCAAACTGCCCCGTTTGTGTAACAATGCCCATTTGCTCAAACGCCAGCGCGCACCGCTCGTACAACTGCTTCGCCTTTGCCGCCTTTGCTGCTGCTCCAAAATCGGGACGTCGTCCTTTGCGCGCATCCCCCAGCAGCGTAAACTGCGACACAAGCAGAATCTGTCCATTCACTTGAGTCACATCATCATTCATCTTGTCGTCTCTCGTGAATATCCGCAGCCCTGCCGTTTTACTGACGATATAGTTAAGGTCGCTTTGCTCGTCCGCATCTGCAACACCAAGCAGCACAAGCAACCCTGGTCCGATGCTGCCAACACTTTTGCCGTCCACCTCAACCTTTGCGCATCTCACGCGCGAAACCACAGCTATCATCTATTGCCGCCTCACTTGTTAATCCTAAACACATCTGTTACCCCGGCCATTTTTTCCAGCTGCGATATTATATAATCAAGCTGCTTTAAGTCTGCAATCTCCAGCCCAATAACAATATTAGCAATTTGATTCTTACCCATGCGCGCGTTTACTGTCGTAATCGAATAGCCCATATCATACAGCTGGTTTGTAAGCTCTGCCATAAGACCCGACCTGTCATCTGCGGTAACTTGGATTTCTACGTTGTACGAGCTGACCTCGTCCTTTGCCCACTTAACGTCAATCATCCTTTCTTCCTCAAACTCGTCCATATTAATGTTGCTGCAATCGCGGCGGTGCACAGACACTCCCCTGCCTCTCGTGATATATCCCACAATCTTGTCGCCGGGAACCGGGTTGCAGCACTTTGCAAACCGCACCAGCATATCGTCGTACCCTTTTACGATTACGCCGCTTGCAACCGTAGCCTTGCTCGGTTTCTTCGCAGTCCTTTGCATCGCTTCCTCAACCTTGTTCTCCTTGCGATACTCGCCTATCAGCTTGGTTAGAATCTGCCCCGTCGTAATGCCGCCGTACCCAACCGCCGCGTACATATCGTCGGTCGACTGCAATGTAAACTTCTTAAAAACGCTCTTTACCCACTCGGATTTAAACAACGTTTGAAACTCATACCCTTTTCGCTTGGCCTCCCGCTCGAGCATATCCTTACCCTTAACGATATTCTCTTCCTTCATCTCTTTTCTAAACCAGTTGCGAATCTTGCTCTTTGCCTGCGTTGTCTTAACAATCTTTAGCCAGTCTCGTGACGGTCCGTTGGACGCGTTGCTGGTAATAATCTCTACAATATCCCCCGACACCATCTCGTAGGTAAGCTGCACAATTTTTCCGTTTACCTTTGCGCCGACACATTTGTTGCCGACCGCGCTGTGAACGCTGTAAGCAAAATCGAGCGGAGTTGCGCCCTGCACAAACTCTTTTACGTCGCCTTTTGGCGTAAACACAAAAACCATATCGCTGAAAAAGTCGATCCTCAACGACTCCATAAACTCTTTGCTGTCCTTGGTGTCCGTCTGCCACTCCAGCAGCTCGCGCAGCCAAGTCAGCTTTTTGTCCATGCTGTCTTCTTCAAGAATGCCCTCTTTATAGTGCCAATGCGCGGCGATACCGTACTCCGCCGTCGCGTGCATATCTCTGGTTCTTATCTGCACCTCAAACGGGCGACCGTCACTGCCCAGCACCGTCGTGTGTATCGACTGATACATGTTCTGCTTTGGCACGGCGATATAATCCTTAAACCTGCCGGGTATCGGCTTCCAAACGGTATGCACGGTGCCCAGCACAGCGTAACAGTCGCGCACGTTTTTGACGATGATGCGCACCGCAATCAAATCATACACCTCGTCGAAATGCCGCCCCTGGTCGTTAATCTTGTTGTATATGCTGTAAATGTGCTTCGGTCGCCCTTCAATATCCGCTTTCACCTTTATTTTTACAAGGTGCTCCTGAATGTTGTTGATGACCGTATCAATATAATCCTTGCGCTCTGCCCGTGTCTGCGTCAGCTTTCCTGCGATATCGTAATACCCGTCCGGGTCTATATACTTTAGCGCCAAGTCCTCAAGCTCCCACTTCATGGTGTTGATACCAAGACGATGTGCCAGCGGTGCATAAATCTCCAGCGTCTCCTTAGCTTTTTCAAGCTGCTTGTCCTTGCTTTGATACTTCAGCGTGCGCATATTGTGCAGCCGGTCAGCAAGTTTGACAAGAATGACACGAATGTCGCTGCTCATCGCCAGCAGCATTTTTCGCAGATTCTCAGCTTGATGGTCTTCCTTAGACAAAAAGTCGACTCGGTTCACCTTCGTCACACCTTCGACAAGTGTCGCAACGTCTTCGCCATACTCTTTGCTCAGCTGCGCTACTGTGGCTTCAGTGTCCTCTACGCTGTCGTGAAACAGCCCTGCGATTACGGTAGATATATCAAGCCCAAGGTCTATTAAAATGCTTGCTACTTCGTAAGGATGCCGGAAAAAAGGCTCGCCCGAAAGACGCATCTGCCCCTCGTGCATTTTTTGCGCAGCATGATACGCTCGCGTAAAGACCTCTACGTCAGCCTCACTATAATGCTTTTTTACTTTCTCGGTCAGCGCTTCCAAACTATTGCCCTTTCTCTATCAAAGCGGCGAAACTGCGATAGCATAAACTATCACTAAGCTCTTTTTTCTCTCCATCGTTTTTTAATGCAAGTATTTTACCACTTTTATCAACTTCTATCAACTCAAGCTCACTAAACACCCTTAGCGCAAACGCTGCCTTTTCATACGTGACGCCGCAATCTTCAGTAATCTCATGCATCGTTTTTCGCTCGTCTGCTGCAAACTGCGATATCGTTTTATACGTTGCCAGCAGCTCGTTTCTCGGTGCAAAAAACGCCTGTGCGTGTTCAAGATAGCTGATTCGCATCTGCTCGTCAAAAAAGCCGCCGACTCCCGCGCGATATACAATCCGGTGTCCGCTTACCGGCGCGCTCGCCACGCAGTTGTCGCTTTTATAATCTCTGCCGTCGTACAGTATAAGCGCACCTGACTGCAAAGCATCACGTATCGGATCAATACCGAGCAGTCTGTTAAGCGCAGGCATAGTCCCTGCCACAACGCACATGCCAAACCGACTTTTGTCCATCTGCCTGCTTACCCCGCCCGTAAACTCCTGCTCGCTCATGTCGCTGGTGCTGCTTTGCAAATCCAAAGTTACCTCGTCCAAAAACTGCCGGTACATTTGATTTTTGTGCGCTGATATAAAGCTGTCAACCAGCCTTTTGTCAAAGTGCATCGCCATATGCCGCACCACAATCTGCGGTTTGCTGTTAAAATCGTTTATACCCACTTCACCCAGAAAATCACACGATCTCGATACAAACGAATGGTTACTCTTAAAGAAAAAACTGACTGCGTCCAAACTTGCACCGTCTTGACTCATCCCAAATTTCAAATGCGGTTTGATGCCTTTGCCAACGTATTTCGTCTGCGTAATGTCCGCATTCATAACGGCGACCACAGGCTTTTCGTTGCCATGCCCAAACGGCTCCAGCCTGTCTAGGTCCTTCACAAGCTTGCCGGTAATCTCGGATACTTTCAGCGACATGTCATACACTTTTCTTTGCACGAACGCACTCTCGTCATAATGCTCGTCAATATATCCGCAAATGTTTTGCCTAAGCGAATCGAGCATTTCGGGTTTTATGGTAAGTCCCGCCGCCTGCGCGTGTCCGCCAAACTTCTCATACGTTTCGCTAAACGCATCCAGCGCTTCATACATATTGATGCCGTCAATGCTTCGTGCAGAGCCTACCAGCAATCCATCAGCACCGCCAAACAGCACACACGGCCGAGTGAACTTGTCGGCAATTTTTGCTGCAGCGATTCCAATTACGCCGGTGTTCCAATCCTCGTCAGCCAGCAAGATAGCACTGTCGTTCATATACTCGTTTTGCATCACCAGCTCCTGCGCGCTGTTTGTGATTTTGTCCACTTCAGCCCGCCGCAAATCGTTCAGCGCGCACAGCGCCTTCGCTTTCTCGTCAAGCTGATTGCTGCGCGTTGTCGCGCTGAGTATCTCAATCGCAATCTCCGCCGTATCCATGCGCCCCGCCGCGTTGATTCTTGGACCAAGTCCAAAGCTGACACCAAGCGACGAAGTAATCTTTATACCCGCCACCCTCGCAAGCGCCTCGACGCCCGCCGATGGGCTTTCCTTCATTTTCTGCACGCCAAGGTGAACTATTGCTCTGTTCTCGCCAAGCAGCGGTACAATATCCGTCACAGTGCCGATTGCAATTAGGTCGATATACTGAAGCGCAGTCTCTAAATTCGACAGCGCTTGTATCAGCTTAAACGCAACCCCGCAGCCTGCGATGAACGCACAAGGATACTCGCTGTCAGGCCTTTTGGGGTTGACGACATACGGCGTTTCGGGAAGCGTATCCCCGCACTCATGGTGATCGGTGATGATAACATCTATGCCAAGGCTTTTCGCCACTTCGATTTCATCCAAGTTCGTGATGCCGCAGTCAACAGTTATAATCAGCGTAGAATCGTTTGCATCAATCTCGCGCACCGCAGCCTCGTTTAGTCCATAGCCTTCTTTGTGGCGGTTGGGCGACATGATGTTCACGCTGACGCCGCTTGCTTGCAGATACACGTACAGCGCGCTTCCGCCGCATGTGCCGTCTGCGTCATAATCGCAAAACACCGTAACAATTTCGCCCTCTGCCACCGCTCGTTTTATGCGCTCTACGCTTGCCGCCATGTCAGGCAGCAAAAACGGGTCGTGAATGTGCTCCTCGCCAGGGTTCAAAAACCGCTGCGCATCCGCCGCTGTCTTTATATCGCGCTGCCACAAAATCTGCGCAACACGACTCGACAACCCGGTTGCCTTAATAATTTGCTCAATTTGGTGCGCATCGCTTATCGCGCTGCTCACCCTTGGCTTAAACTTGATCACTTTGCTTCCTCTCTCTGCCACAAATACGTCAAAAGCCTCCCTCACTGTGAGAAAGGCTTTGACTTAAACTGCACTAAAATTTTATTTCACTTTTGCTATCTTTTCAGTTAGTTTTTTATAATCTTTCTTGTGCTTAAGATGCATCAACCGCACCCAAACCGGGCTTGCAATAAAGATTGACGAATACGTTCCGCTTATCAGACCTATTATCAACGGAAGCGCAAACTCTTTAATCGACTCGACGCCAAAGATGTAGAGCGCCAAAATCATAACAAGCGTAGTAACAGAAGTGTTAATCGTTCTGCTGAGTGTCTCTTTTATGCTGATGTCCGCAACCTGTGCTCTTGTTTTGCTGCTTATGCTATAGCGCTTGTTGTTCTCTCTTATTCTGTCAAACAGCACAATGGTGTCGTTTATCGAGTAACCAACGATGGTCAAAACCGCCGCAATATAGCTGCTGTTAATCTGCACCCTCGCGATGCTCACAACCGCCGTCATAATCAGCACGTCATGCACCAGCGCGGTAAGCGCCGCAAGTCCCGAGAACAGCTCGAAGCGAATCCAGATGTATATGAGCATAAACGCAGACGCGATGAGAACAGCCAAAAACGCGTTTCTGATGATCTCGCCCGTTGTTACGCCTCCAACGCTTTCGACCTCTCCGCCTTCTGCCAGCGGATAAGTTTCCTGCAAGGTTGCAATCACGTCTTCACGCACGGTTGCGTCGTCCATCGTTTCGGACATCTCCTGCATTCGTATAACGGCTTGTGTGTCGTCATTGCCCGCCTTAACCAACTGTGTAGTAGATGCGTCTATTCCGTTTGCGCTAAGCGCGTCCTGTACAACCTGCATGTCATACTGCTCATGAAGCTCAACGGTGAGTATGCTTCCGCCCGTAAAGTCGATACCAAGGTTAAGCCCGCCAAATATCAAGCCTACTATGATTCCAACTAGGACTATTGCTCCTGAAAAAAGCATGAAATACTTCGATTTATTCATAAACCGCATACTACTCACCTCCCTTGGCTTCAAGCTCTTCAGCTTGTTTTCTGATCGTATACAGCTTTCTGTTCTTAATCTTCAAATATATGATGAACTTTAGCAGCAATCGCGTTACAACCAATGCTGTAAACATCGATGTCACTATACTAATCATCAGCGTGTATCCAAAGCCTTTTACCGTACCTACTCCGAGGAACGCGATAACCGCTGCTGCGATAAACGTAGTTACGTTAGAGTCGATAATCGTACGCAGCGCTTTGCTGAATCCTGAGTTCAAGCTAGAGCGCAGCGTCTTGCCGAGCGCAAGCTCCTCTTTAAACCGCTCAAATATAATCACGTTTGCGTCAACCGCCATGCCGATACCAAGTATGATACCCGCTATGCCCGGCAGTGTCAGCTGTATCGCCGGTATTGCCGCAAGCAGGAACACCACGATAAACAAGTATACCGACAACGCAATGCACGCCACAATTCCCGGTAAACGATAGTAAACAATCATGAACAGGAACAGTATGCAAATACCGATAAACCCGGCAAATATGCTTTGGCTCAGCGCGTCTTCACCAAGCGAAGCGTTGATAGAGCGCACTTCAATCTCTTGCAGCACTAGCGGCAATGCGCCCGACTCAATCTGGATTGCGAGGTCGCTTGCAGTCTCACTCGTAAAATCACCTGATATTACAGCTTCTCCGCCGCCAATAGCACCCTCTCGCACTTGAGGATCAGAAATTACTGCCCCGTCCAGAGTTATGGGAATTGACCCTCCGGCTCCATTCGTTGCAACATATTCCGCATACGCAGCCCCTGTTAACTCTTCAAAAATTGCCGCGCCCTCGCCGTTAAACTCTAGCATAACTACATACTCGGTTATACCGTATTCGTTCGACTGCGTACTAACGCCCGCCTTCTCTACCAAATCTCCTTTTATCGCAGTTTCTCCGCTTGAGTCCAAAAACTCGAGCAAGGCCGGTTCTCCGATAAATGCTAAGATTTTGCTGGGGTCTCTCATTTCAGTCGTATCGTTTATAGGCACCTCAACACGTATACGGTCGCTTCCCTGCGCAACCACCGTTGCCTCGGTAAAGCCCTTTGCGTCCAGTCTGTTTCTAAGAGCGCCCATCGTCGCGTCAATCTTTGCGCCAAATAACCCGGCTTCCATGTCAGCTTGATCGGCCTGGTATACTGCGTAAACGCCACCCGTCAAGTCGAGACCAAGGTTTACCTGCTCCGGCAGTGGATCTACTTTTGACAATCCAATGCTAAATCCGGTCAGCCCAAAATACACGAAAGCACTGATAATTAATATTATTAATATAACAATCAATGACATAAGAATCTTGCGTGGTTTCTTTTCTTTCATATCTTGTCAGCTTCCTCCCTTTGAATTTCTATCTAAATTAAATAATTTACTTGCCTTTTGTCCTTCTATAACACGTATATACGTATAATTGCGCACAAAAATAGCTACTCTACAAATAAACTCGTCTGTACATTATAACTGCGGTATACCAATTCGTCAACAAAACATATAGTAATACTCGCATATTCGCCTATAAATCGAACAAACTGATTTGATTGCTGGCTCTCATGTCTTTCAAACAGCCGTCTTCATTAAGCTTCTCGATAACCGCGCTCGATATCCGCGCACGCTGCTTCAAGTCCTCAACAGACAAAAACTCGCCCTGCTCTCTCGCTTCCACTATGCGTTTTGCCGCTGTTTCGCCCGTGCCGCCAAGAGCGGTGAACGGCAGCCGCAGTTGATTGTCCTCAATAACACACTTTGTCGCGTGAGACTTGTACAAATCGCACGGCAAAAACGAATACCCGCGCTCGCACATCTCAAGCGCAATTTCAAGTATGGTCAGCTGCGAGAGGTCAAGCGTTGTCGCTTCTTTGCCGGCGCGCTCAATCTCGTTTATTTTTTTTCTGATAGTGTCCGCAGAGTGCAAATACATCGCGTCAAGGTTGTCCGCCCTTACGGTAAAGTATGTCGCATAGAACTCCAGCGGATGATGTACCTTAAAATAAGCAATCCTAAGCGCCATTGTTACATACGCCACAGCATGCGCTTTGGGGAACATGTACTTGATTTTTTTGCACGAGTTAATAAACCACTTTGGTACGCCCGCTTTCTTCATGCCGGCCTGCCACTCTTTTTTCAATCCCTTGCCTTTTCGCACAGACTCCATGATGTAGAACGACTCTGTTTCGTCCATGCCCTTGCCAACCAAATAGTTCATAATGTCGTCGCGCGTGCATATCGCCTCGCGCAGCGTCGCAGTACCTTTTTTGATTAGGTCGTGTGCGTTGTTAATCCAAACGTCTGTCCCGTGCGAGAGCCCGCTTATTCGTATCAGCTCGCCAATCGTCGTTGGCATGGTGTCCAGCAGCATTTGCCGCACAAACTTGGTGCCGAATTCCGGAATGCCAAGGCTGCCAACTCTGCACCCAAGTATTTGGTCGCTGGTAAGGTCAAGGCTGTTCAATGATGAAAACAGCGATATCGTCTGCGGGTCGTTAATAGGTATCGTTTTTGGGTCTATCCCCGTCAACTCCTGCAGCATATGCAGCGCGGTCGGGTCGTCATGCCCCAGTATATCGAGCTTGACCAGCCGGTCGTGCAGAGAGTCAAAGTTATAATGCGTGGTAATACTTTCGCTGCTCATATCGTTGGCGGGGCGCTGCACAGGCGTAAACTCGTTGATGTCGCGGTTTTTGGGCAATATGACTAATCCACCAGGGTGCTGCCCTGTTGTACGCTTTGTTCCACTGACGCCTTCCACCAATCGTTCTACCTCTGCTTTGGTCGACACAATCTGCTTGTCGTTCATATATCCCTTAACGAACCCAAACGCTGTTCGCTCAGCAATGCTGCTTATTGTGCCTGCGCGGAACACATAGTCCTCGCCAAAATAATCGACAGTAAACTTGTGCGCTTGCGGTTGATACTCGCCAGAAAAATTCAAATCTATGTCCGGCACCTTGTCGGCATTGATGCCGAGGAAAACAGCAAACGGTATACCAAAGCCCTCTCGGCTATATTCCGTGCCGCACTCTGGGCAATCCTTGCTCGGCAAGTCCGGTCCGCATGTATAGCTATGCGCATCCACGTCAAAATCGCTATGCTTGCACTTTGGGCACACGTAGTGCGGCGGCAGCGGGTTCACCTCGGTAATCCCCGACATCGTCGCAGCAAACGAAGAGCCGACCGAGCCACGCGACCCAACGAGATATCCGTTCTCAAGCGAGTGTTTCACCAGCTCATACGCGATATAATACAACACCCCGTACCCGTGTTTTATAATCGAATCAAGCTCATACGTCAACCGATCGTTCACGATATCCGGCAGCTCGTCTCCGTACATCGCCTTTGCGTTGTCAAACGCCATTTTTTCAAGCTTTTCTGCCGCACCGTCAATCTCGGGCATCGCAGGTTCGTCGGGCAGCAGTTGTATCCTCCCTATCTGCTCCGCAATCGCTCGCGTGTTCTCTACAACAACCTCATACGCTTTTTCCTCGCCGAGATAAGCGAACTGCTCAAGCATCTCGTCCGTTGTCCTAAAGAACAGCGCTGCCTGCTCGTCCGCGTCTCTGTACCCCTGCCCGTGCATCAATATGCGCCGGAAATACTCGTCATTCGGTTCGATAAAATGCGCGTCGCACGTTGCCACAACGCTCTTGTCGATACGCTCACCCAGCGCAACAATCTTTCTCGTAATGTCGCGCACGGCTTCCATGTTTCGCAGTTTGCCATCGCGCACCATAAACGCATTGTTGCAATCGGGCTGTATCTCAAGATAGTCATAAAACTGCGCAATGCGCTCAATTTCCTGGTCCGACTTATTACCAAGTATCGCGGTAATCAGCTCGCCCGCCTCGCAAGCGGTTCCAACAATCAATCCTTCTCGATGTTCTTCAAGCAGCGTCTTTGGTATGCGCGGACGCCGATAAAAATGGTTGATGTGCGACTCGCTCACCAGCTTATACAGATTAAAAAGTCCCGTTTTATCTTTGCACAACAATATCACATGAAAGCTCGTGCTATCCTTTGCTTTCCGGTTTCCCTGCCTAATCGCGTCAATCGCCATCGAGAGAATCTTCGCCGTGCACTCGGCGTCATCCTGCGCGCGGTGGTGTCGCAGTTTGATACCAAGGTCTGCCGCAAGCTTGCCAAGGCTGTACGATCTGTGCCCCGGCATCGCGCGCCGAAATAACGGAACCGTATCCAAACACTCGTTGTCAAAATCAATATCGTTGTCGTCCCCGTGCTTGTTGATAAAACTCATATCAAACGGAGCATTGTGCGCGGCCAAAACCCCGTCACCGATATACTTCTTGAACGCGCTTAGCGCCTCGCCCATGTTCGGCGCGTCCGCCACCATCTCGTTTGTGATGCCCGTCACGCGCGTAATCTCCGCACTTATTGGCTGTCCGGGGTTTACAAACGTGTTAAATGTGTCGATAATCTCGCCATCGCGCCACCGCACAGCGCCAATCTCGGTGATGCCGTTTTGCTGCGGTTTCAGCCCCGTCGTCTCAAGGTCAAACACGATATACTCGTGCTCAAACTGCTCGGTAAAAGTGTCATTCGTATCGTCAATCATATACGCTTCCATGCCGTATATCACTTTGATTTTGCACTTGTTCGCCGTGTCAAACGCTTTTGGAAACGCCTGCACAACACCGTGATCGGTAATCGCTATCGCATCGTGTCCAAACTCAGCCGCGCGCAAAACCACCGCTTTTTCGTCCGCCACGCCGTCAAGCGCGCTCATGTTTGTGTGCATGTGCAGCTCAACTCGCTTCACCTTCGCGTTGTCCTCGCGCCGGGCTGCATGCGTCGCTTCGATATTGTTCACCATCACGCAGATTTCCCGGCTGTAATCGTCGTATCGCGACCTGCCTTCCACCTTTACCGCACCGGCATTTTTCAGCGACTTTTTAAGCGTCTCGCATTTAATTCTGCTCACGAATGCCTTGCAAGTAATTGTCGAGGTAAAATCCGTCACATTGAATATGAGAATCGACTTTTTCCCGCGCGCCTCGTTCTTTATGTCAAACGACTTGATGCCAAGCACGTTTCCGACAATAGCACATGGTCCTGTCAGCTCTTCAATTTTGCTGATGGGCATCGGCTCGCGCTCAATCGCTTTGCCGTGCAGCAACCCGCCCTTTTTCTTGCTTTGCGCTTCGCTTTCGGGCTTGTCTTGCTTCTCTTCCTTCTCTTCCATCACTTTTGCCGATTGCTTCAGCATCTCTTTCTGAGCATCCGCCAGCTTGTGCGTTTCACTTTTGCCGTCAAAGTGCCTGTCTGTTTTCAGTTTCACCTTTTGGTTAAAACACCGCGAAAAATAGTCTTCGATATACATATCAAGCCCGCTAGAGCTGAATATATCTCTGCCAAAGTCGTCCGCAAACGCAATGCTTATCACATGCTTTTCTCGGCTCATTTGTGCGCGTACCAAAAACGGCGTTAATGACTGTCGCTTTTCGCAGCACAGCTCTTTGATGTGTGTGAATATCTGCTCGTCACTGTGCTGCTCTACATCAGAATACGCGATAAATATCTTTGTCTTTGCACCAACAGTTTTCCTAACAAACTTTTCTATTTGAAGATAGAGCGCAGGCGGCAGCACTTTGCTCGTAAAATGAATCAAAAAAAAGCCCCCGGCTACATCGTGCTGTATCCGAACAAACTCCAGCTCAAATCGCTCATCAACCTTTACTGCGTCTATCAGCGTTTTAAAGAAATCGTTCTGTGCCAACCGTCTTCCCCCTAAAAATTCTGTCTAATATATGAAGTAAATGCTTCCAACACATCGCCCTGCTCGTATGTACCCACAAGCTCGCCCTTTGCAAACAGCGCTGCCTTTTTCCCGCCGCCCGCAATACCGATGTCCGCGTGCTTTGCTTCACCGGGTCCGTTGACCGCGCATCCCATAACCGCCGCCGTAATGCGTTTATTCTCCGCTTGCAAAATAGCCTCGACCTTTTCTGCCAACTCGGACACGTCAATTTTTGTGCGTCCGCACGTCGGGCAGCTTATAACCTCGGGGAAAAACGTGCGTATCCCCGCGCTTTGCAATATCCGCTGAGCTGCCTCAATTTCATACACCGGGTCTCCCGTAATGGAAACACGAATTGTATCGCCGATGCCATCCAGCAGCAGCGCACCAAGCCCGACTGCCGATTTGATTATTGCATTGTTGTACGTGCCCGCTTCGGTTATGCCGATATGCTGCGGAGCGTCGCACTGCTCTGCAAACATCCTGCATGCCTCCACACACACGGGCACAGACGACGACTTAATCGAAGCCACAACGTCATAAAACCCTAAGCTATGTACAAACCGCACACTGTTTACTGCGCTCATCGCCAGCGCTTTTGCGCTCACACCATACTCGTCTTGTATCTGCTTCTCGAGCGAACCCGAATTCACTCCGACCCGTATCGCTTTGCCTAGCCCCTTCGCGCACTGCACAACCTTTTCAAGCTCTGCCTGCCCGCCTATGTTTCCGGGATTAATGCGCACTTTGTCAGCACCGTTTTGTAGCGCTAAGATCGCAAGCTCGTGGTCAAAATGCACATCCGCAATCAACGGAATATCAATGCTCTTTTTTATTTGCTTAAACGCATCGGCGCACTCCGCATTGTTGAACGTACATCGAACCGCCTCACAGCCCGCTGCAGTCAACGCCTCAATCTGCGCCAGCGTCTTATCTATATCGCATGTGTCCGTGTTGGTCATCGACTGAATCAGCACGGGATTGTCCCCGCCGATTACTACGTTGCCCACACGCACCGCTCTTGTGCTTTTCATATCAGCCACCAAACCATCCAACTGCATCGCGGAACAAGAAGAATCCCATCAAGCCAAACAATAATATGATTCCAACAAAATGAATTACTCCTTCTACCTTTCTCGGCACCGGTTTTCTAAACACTTTCTCGATACCGATAAATACCAGTCGTCCTCCGTCCAGTGCAGGCAGTGGGGCTATATTAAACACTGCAAGGCTTATGTTAATCACTGCGCAAAGCTGCAATAGATACATAAAGTTTTGTCGCAGCGCATACCCAAGTTCCTCAACAATACCTCCTATTCCCTTTACTCCTTCAGGAACTGCTCCCGCAAATAAGCCCGAGAACAAAGCTAAAAATCCTATCACCGTTTCCCTAAATGCAGAGAACGTCCATTTAAACGACAGCGCTATTGCCTCAAAAAAACCAAACGTTGTAGGTTCATGTGTATATGAGAATCCTGCCATGTTTCTGCCGATTTGCAGCTCACCATATGTTTCAAAATACTGTTTTTCTAAATCGTATGATATCTCCTGCTCACCTCGAAGAACGGTAATTGTCATGCTCTGCTCGTTAGCTTTTCTCCCTGCCGCCGCAGTCTCCATCATAAAGTCAATATCCACGCCGTTCATTTCAACAATAATGTCGCCTTCTCGAATCCCGGCTTCCTGTGCAGGTCCGCCTTCCCAAACCTCATTGACTACGGGTACAAACTCGCCAAAAGCGCTCAGCACCAACACTGCAAACAAGAACGCAAATACGATATTAAACGCAGGACCGGCAGCAATGGTCAATGCACGCCTGCCCGCCGGCTGTTTGTTAAACGCTTCGGTGTCATCAAGCTCATCGTCTTCACCATAAAACTTAGTGAAACCGCCGAGCCATATCCAGCGGATGGAATATATAATGCCGTTTTTTACCCAGCTCTTTATCTTTGGTCCAAAGCCGACGGAAAACTCTAAAATTCTTATTTTGCATAGCCGCCCAATGCTATAGTGTCCAAGCTCGTGAACCATAATAATGATTCCAAGAATGACCAGTGCGCCTATGATGCTTATTATCGATAAAAATGTGTCCAAGAAATGCCTCCTTTTACCGCAACTCAAAAAACATGCCGGGCATATGCGCCCAGTTTCAAATCGTCAAATTGCTGTTTATTATTATATCACAAGAAACCTGCTAAAACGCAGACTATTTTAAATTATTATATACAAATCTTTTTACTTCAGTGTCGGTGTTGTATATTTCGAGCAGCGTACCCGCTTTCAGATGCGCGAATTTGCTCATCGCGCTTGCCACCGCCTGCTCTATTCCGCCAAACGGTATCTTGCGTTCAAGAAACAGTTCGACCGCAGCTTCGTTCGCCGCGTTTAGTATCACCGGCATAGCTCCGCCCTCACTGATAGCGTCCATCGCGTGCCGCAGACACGGGAACTTATTTAGGTCTGGCTTGTCAAACGTCAGCGACTTCAGTGAAGCAAAATCAAGATGCCCAACTGCGCTCTCAAGGCGTTCGGGGTGTCCAAATGCATATTGTATCGGCTGACGCATATCGGTCGGTCCCATCTGCGCAATCACAGCCCCATCATTATACTCAATCATAGAATGAATGATGCTTTGCCTGTGCACCACCACATCAATCATCTCGGGCGAAATGTCAAACAGCCACTTGGTTTCGATAATCTCAAGTCCTTTGTTCATGTACGTCGCGCAGTCTACGGTAATCTTTTTTCCCATGTTCCAGTTTGGGTGACGCAGCGCCTGCTCTACCGTCGCGTTCGCAATGTCTTCTTTGCTCCAGTCAAAGAACGGTCCTCCCGACGCAGTTAATATCACACGTCGCAGCCCGGTGGTGTCCACGCCTTTGAGGCACTGATACACCGCACAAAGCTCGCTGTCTACCGGGAAAAGCTCTGACTTTGACGTCTTCTGCTTTTCTTTTACAATGTGTCCGCCGCAAACGAGCGATTCTTTGTTGGCAAGCGCAACGTTCGTGCCGTGCTCCAGACACTCGACCAGCGGAGGAAGCCCCGCAATACCAACCACCGCAATCAAAACGATGTCCGGGTTGCCGGCTGCGCAAGATTCTACAAGCGCGCGGATACCAAACCCAACATCCACACCCTTTGGCACCTTCTTTTCAAGCTCAATGTCACCGCTGACGCCCGTAAGCCCAACGTATTTCGCTCCAAATTTCTTGGCGAGTGAGATAAGCTGCTCACTATCCCTGTGCGCAGTAAGCGCTGTCACAGTAAACAAATCAGGGTTTTTTTCAATTATGTCGAGCGCTTGACGGCCAATAGAGCCGGTAGCGCCAAGTATCGCAATTTTCTTCATATCATTTCCTTATAGTATTACAATCAAATAAAATAGATAGATTACCGGGCTGACAAAAAGCGAGCTGTCCAGCCTATCCATAGCGCCGCCGTGCCCCGACATAAATGTGCCGTAATCCTTCACGCCAAACCTTCTTTTTATTATCGAAGCGCTCAAATCCCCAATTTGCATCAATACTGAAAGCAGTAGCCCAAGCACAATGTACCAGTAGAATGCGACGCTTAGTCCAAACACGCCCTGAAGATAGTACCCGAGCAGCGTCACGCACGCCGTTCCAAAAACCAATCCGCCTATCGCACCTTCAACCGTTTTCTTTGGACTCACCCTTGGGATCAGCTTATGCCTGCCAAACAGTCTTCCGCAAAAATATGCGAAGGAATCTGTTACCGTAGCCGTCACAAACAACATCGCAATCAAAAACCTCGATGTGTCCGCTTCGGGTATGCAGAAAATAGCTATCCAAAACGCTGTGAACATGCCGGGGTAAACCAGCGCAAAAATAATCATCAACCCATCGTTAAAGTTTCGCCCTGAAAACACAAGCACTATCATCACGCTCATCACAGCAAGCGCAAACAATATCGCTATCCCGACAAATCCTCCGCAGTACTCAAACACCGGATATAGCAGCGCCGAAAACGCATACCCAATCGGCAAAAACGGCTTGTCCTCGCCGGTCCGTACAACCTTCATCATCTCGTGCATGCACAGAACGGATATCGCACTAATCACTATTTTTGCAAACAATCCGTGAAAATATACTGTTGCTACAAGCAACGCAATCGCCGGAAGTGCTACTAGTGTTCTTTTTACCAAGCCAATTCCTCCATAGCTTCTATGCCCCGCCGAATCGGCGGTCTCTTTTCGCAAAATCATCCAGTGCTATCGCAAACTGCTTCTCATCAAAGTCGGGCCAATGAGTGTCTGTAAAGTAAAACTCAGCGTACGCCAGCTGATACAGAAGATAATTGCTTAAACGCTTCTCTCCGCTCGTTCTAATCATCAAATCGGGATCCGGTTGACCCGCCGTATATAGCAGCGACGATACATACTGCTCATCAATTTCCCCGGTGTCCACCGCTTCGCTTACAGCCCTTTTCACCGCGCCCACAATCTCTTGGCGCGCGCCATAGTTAATAGCCATGTTTACCGTAAGCCCGGTGTTGTCCTTTGTGGCAAAAGTTGCACGAGCCACCTCTGCTGCCACTTCTTTTGGCAGCCGCGACATATCGCCCAGCGTTTTTATACGCACGTTTTTCTCGTTCAGCTCACTCAGCTCGTCACGCAAATACTCCAGCAACAGCCGCATCAGCGTGCTAACCTCTGCCTTTGGTCGCTTCCAGTTCTCGGTAGAAAACGCATACAGCGTCAGGTATTTGATACCAATATCGCTGCTCATACGGATAATCGTGCGAACGCGCTCTACTCCGGCACGATGTCCGGCACTGCGCGGCAAACCCTTAGCTTTCGCCCACCTGCCGTTGCCGTCCATAATCACCGCAACGTGCACGGGCAGCCTGCGTTTGTCAACGCTGCCATAAACGCTGTCATCGCTGCTTTTTTTGCTTCGATTGCCAAAAAGAAGCCTGCTAAATCGGCTCAAAAAAACTCCTAATCGTCATTCATATGCGTTTTAAAATGCGACACGACCAGCTCTATTGTGTTGTTGCCAATATCATTTTGCCGCAAGACGCGCGTTGAGTCGGCGTTCTCTATACCACGCCTGCTTTCATACTCTACTATTCGCACAACAAATCCAAGGCTTTCCAGCCTTTGCTTTGCTTCGCTGACCTGCTGTCCAATTACGCTTTCCATCTATACTTCCATGATTTCTGCTTCTTTATCAGCAACAAGCGTGTCAATCGTTTTCGTGTGGTTGTCTGTCGCTTCCTGAATCTCTCTCTCAAGATCAGTAAGATCGTCCTCTGTAATGGCGCTGCTTTTCTTGTCTTTTTTAAACGTATCGTTCGCGTCACGCCTTACGCTGCGAACCGCCACTTTTGCGTCTTCGCCCTTTTTATGTATCGTTTTTGCTAGCTCTTTTCTTCGCTCTTCGGTAAGCTCGGGCATGACAAGCCGTATCACCTTACCATCGTTGCTCGGGTTAATACCTATGTTGGCTTTCATAATCGCTTTTTCAACCTCGGTAATCAGCGAGGTGTCCCACACCGAGACAATAAGCATACGCGGCTCGGGTGCCGAAACATTGCCGACTTGATTGATTGGCGTCGGTGTGCCGTAATAGTCCACCATCACACCGTCAAGCAGCTGAGGATTCGCTCTGCCCGCTCGGATATGCGACAGTTCTCTCTTAAAAACCGAAATGGTCTTATCCATTTTGCTTTTCGCTTTGTCAAGCGCTTCATGTTCTACGTACATGCTTTGCCTCCTTTTATTTATGGTCTAGAGTTAATCTTGGTCCCAATATGTTCTCCCATAACAACTCTCTTTATGCCGTCTTTCTCGTCCACACCAAAGCAGATAATCGGTATATCGTTGTCCATACACAGCGAAACTGCCGTCGTATCCATAACGTCAAGCCCTTGGTTGATTACATCAATGTAGCTGATAAAGTCGTACTTCTTTGCGTCTTTGTCCTTCTTAGGATCACAGTTGTACACACCGTCTACATTCTTCGCCAACAATATCAAATCTGCCTCAACCTCTGCCGCTCTAAGAGCCGCAGCCGTGTCGGTAGAAAAATACGGGTTACCCGTACCGCAGCCAAAGATGACGACTCTGCCTTTTTCAAGATGTCTCATAGCGCGGCGCCTTATGTACGGCTCTGCAATTTGGCGCATCTCTATCGCAGACAACACGCGTGTCGGCATACCCTTGTTTTCAAGCGCGTCTTGCATCGCAAGCGCGTTGATAACGGTTGCCAGCATACCCATATGGTCCGCAGTCGTTCTGTCCATACCCACGCCGCTTCTGCCGCGCCATATGTTGCCGCCGCCCACGGTAATGCCAATCTGCACACCTAGCCTCGCAACCTCAATTACTTGGTCGGCAACTTGATTAATTACGTCAAAGTCAAATCCCATTCCGCCGTTACCCGACAGTGCTTCTCCACTAAGCTTCAAAATTACACGATTATATTTTGGCACGCTATCTCTCCTTTTTAAAAAAGGGAGAGCGCATCTCTGCCGCTCTCCCAAAGTTAGTCTTATTTAGATGTTTGCTTCATCACTTCGTCTACAAAATCATCCTGCCGCTTTTCGAGTCCCTCACCCATTTCATAACGAGTGAATCTTCTGATATCAATTTTTTCGCCGATTTCAGCAGTCTTCTCCATAACCAGCGTCGCTACTGTTTTGTCAGGGTCCTTTACAAACGGCTGCTCAAGCAGGCACACTTCCTTGAAGTACTTCTTGATTCTGCCCTCAACCATTTTGTCGACGATTTTTTCGGGTTTGCCTTCGTTAAGCGCCTGAGCTCGCAGTATCTCTTTTTCTTTTTCAATCTCATCTGCCGGAACTTCATCGCTGGATAAGAACGTAGGCTTTGCTGCTGCTATCTGCATTGCAACATCCTTGACGAAATCAACGAATGCCGGCGTCTTTGCTACAAAGTCAGTCTCGCAGTTTACCTCGACCAAAACGCCGATTTTTCCGCCCATGTGTATGTAGCTCTCAACAACGCCTTCTGCTGCAATACGTCCGGCTTTCTTTGCTGCCGACGCCAGTCCCTTCTCGCGCAGTGCTACAACCGCATCATCTATACATCCATCTGTTTCAACAAGCGCGTTTTTACAATCCATCATTCCTGCGCCTGTTTTCTCTCTCAGTGTTTTTACATCACTTGCACTAATCATATATATATATTCTCCTTTTCCTGAGTAATTACTTATTCTGCTGCCGGCTCCGGCGCTGCAGGTTCTTCAACCGGTTCTTCTTTTTTTGCTACAGTCTTCTTAGCAGCTGCTTTTTTCGGTGCTGCTTTTTTCGGTGCTGCCTTCTTAGCAGCTGCCTTTTTTGGCGCTGCCTTTTTTGGCTCTTCTACTACCGGCGCTTCTGCTACTACCGGCGCTTCTGCTACTACCGGCGCTTCTGCTACTGCTTCAACCACAGGTTCCGCCACAGGTGCTGGTGCTGCCGGTACTGGTGCCGCAGCCGCTGGTGCCGCTGGTGCAGGTGCCGCTGCCGGAGCTGGTGCTGGTGCCGCTGGCGCTGGTGCTACTGCCGGTGCAGCTTCTTCCATCTGCTCACCCTGCTTGGCTTCGATGCACGCATCCGCCATTTTTGACGATAGTAGCTTTACTGCACGAATTGCATCGTCGTTTCCGGGGATAATAACATCAATTTCGTCCGGATCACAGTTCGTATCAACAATACCCACAATTGGTATTCCAAGTGCACGCGCTTCTGCAATAGCGATTCTCTCTTTTCGTGGATCTACAACAAACATTACGCCCGGCAGTTCCTTCATGTCTCTGATTCCGCCAAGGTTTCTGTTCAGTTTTTCATATTCGTGACGCAGCTTGATAACTTCCTTCTTTGGCAGAAGCTCAAACTCACCGCTCTCTTCCATTCTCTCGATCTTCTCTAGCCTGCGTACGCGACTACGCATTGTCTTGTAGTTGGTAAGCATTCCGCCGAGCCATCTTTGGCTGACGTAAAACATGCCGCACCGCTTTGCTTCCAGTTCAACAGACTCCTGAGCCTGCTTTTTTGTTCCGACGAAAAGTACTGTTTTGCCTTCCATAACCGCATCGCGCACAAAAAAATACGCCTGTTCTACCATCTTGACCGTCTTTTGCAGGTCGATGATGTAGATACCATTACGTTCGGTAAAGATATACTTTTTCATCTTGGGGTTCCATCGTCTTGTTTGGTGCCCAAAGTGAACACCAGCTTCAAGTAGCTGTTTCATTGAAATTACTGCCATGTTTCCTCCTCGTTTTTATACCTCCCATCGCTTCGTCTTTGATGCATAACCCAGAATATTTGGGCACGACTGCACAAATCCACGATGGTGTGACATTCATTCCGCATTATAGCACACGGTTTTTTATTTATCAACTAAAAACCCCAAAAAGTTAAATTTATTGATAAACAATATATTGAACGTGGTCCTTTATCGTAACTGCAATACAAAAACGAGATTTACAATAGCTCCGTATACACCAAATAAAACAGTGATAATAAGCATAAGTTGTGTCATGCTTTTATCGTTAAAGTTCCATTTCCTTAGCAATATAGTTATGCAAGCAATAATCGATATCAGCAGAAACGTTGATGTCCTCTCGCTTGACGCCCATATCGTTGGAGAAAAGCCCATTATGAACTTTGTAACAAAGCCTGCCGATAAAACACCTATAGCCAGCCAAGGTTTCAACGTTCCGGATAGTATCCTGTAAACTGATATCAGCAAAGTCAAGAGAACAAAAATCATAGTCAACAAAACAGCGTAAGTTTTTAGAGAGAATACCACCTGCGAGTTTGCTATCCAATCTCCCGAACCTATACTAAACAAGCTTTTTATGATTTGTATATCCGAAAATATGAACTGTCGTAAGGCTAGAAACATTATAGCGAACCCCACCGGTACAGCAGCGATAACTTTGTAAATAATCCTATCTTTTTTTTGCCAAACCAAAACGAATACGAAGAACGTTAGCAACAGAAACAGCAAATTGTTATTTAAAAAAATGCTAGCCAAGCTGACAGACAAACCAAGTTCGGCCCTGTGCAAAAACGAAAAGTTCGCAAACTGCGGCAGCCATCTCCCTATTTCTGCGGCAACCCGATTAGCGTTCCCCGGACAAATCAGAATGTTTATTAAGCTAAGCAAACATAAACCAAGCTGCACTAAAACAAATTTATTTATTCGCTTTTTTGAAAAAAGATACACAGTAAAGATTAAGTAAACCGCAAAAAGGATAATGAACATCTGCTCCTGGTTCGCTCCGACTAACAGTGCGGGTATATATACAAAGAATTCGTAAACTCTTATTCTTTTTCCTCTCATTATTTTGCTCAGTGGATATATGGCAATCAACCCAAAAGCCAATGACCACGTGTAATTAACGGTGGTCGCTATCCAGCCGGCAGAGCTTAAAATGGCAAACGGAAATAACATCAGCAGAGATGCAACGACTATATTAATTTGGGCTCGATTTTTATCCTCAGCCAATATTTTAGATATAAACACTGCTATTATAATCATCATCGAAGTATCTAGAATTCTCCATATAATTGCAGGAGTTTTGACACATAATAAAATCAGCAATTCTATCAAAGTCCGTGATGTCCACGTATTATATCTTACGATAGAGTAGGAAAAAGGGTTGTTATTAAAATCTGAAAACGCATTAGCAAACCAAATATCATCCGCGAAATCGGGCGTAATAAACAAGTGCATAATAAACACAATGGTACCGAAAATTATAATAGACAAATACGGGTGTTTTAGCATTTTGATATAAAGAGTTTTAAATCTCGTTGATTCTTTCACCCATATTACCTCCAAGGAATAAAAGTAGTTGCATACTATAATCTCAATATTGACCACTA
The DNA here is from genome assembly GCA_018648645.1 of Clostridia bacterium. Taxonomy (GTDB): domain Bacteria; phylum Bacillota; class Clostridia; order Christensenellales; family SZUA-584; genus JABGQS01. Next base: position 90,211 of record JABGQS010000001.1, on the reverse strand, counting down.
TGTGCTGATTTTTATCATTTATATAGGGAACCGTAAATAAAAAAACGAAACGATACAATGAATTTGAGTTCAATATAATAATCGCTATTAAAGATATACTATACTACACTAATCAATATGTGCTACTCTGATTCAGTTTCTTCTTCTACGTCTTTGCCTGCCCGTCTTATCGCAAACACTTCGTCAAACACTACAACGATGCTGCCAACGATAAGCATGAGATAGTACGTTAAAAACCGCCATATCAGCATGGGCGCAAACACAGCACCCGCGCCAAATATTGCCGAGAATATAGCGTGGAATCCACCTTCTGCCGCGACTGCGCTTCCGGGGGTCGGCACAAACGATATCGCAATATAAAGGAACGCCTGAAGCGCAATGATGTCTTGGACAGCTTTGCCGCCCGGAGCACCAAATGCCATATATATAAAGTACGGTACTGCGAAAAAGAACAGTAGATTAACCACAGAAATAAAAAACGAACCGATTGCTCTTAGCTTATGATGCGCGATATATTCTGCCGCCGAATGGTAGTCATTGATAGTGTGCTCAAAGTTGTGCTGTGCTTTTTCCGGTTTGCGGATAATTTTTATTTTACTGAAAAAGCGTATCAGCGCATTGCCGATACGAGAAACCAGCGTCTTGTTGACCAGCGTCATTATAATAAAGAAAACTGCAGAAGCGTTTACAACAAACCCCAGGATCGCAAACCAAAACATCGCGCCCGGCTGCGCATAAAGCTCCGGGCCATAAAGCACCATAGCAGTAATAAAAAGCGCACATAGCGACAACTCGTACACTACGAACTTGACGCCGACGATGCATGTTGCTGTGCCCACCGGCATGCGATTCCTGCGCATATACACAACCTGCATCGGCTGTCCACCCGTTGCAAACGGCGTAAGCGCTCCATAATACAGCCCAACAATTCCCACTTTTAGCGAGTGCCAAAACGACTCGCGTTTGTACATATATGAAGTGATGTCATTAAGCAGCACCGCATCCGTAAGCCAATATAGAAACAAGCAGCCAACACAGGCGAACATCCATCGTAGGTTAAGCACAGTAAACGCAGCTTCCATCTCTTCTACATCCACCGTAAAAATACCAATCAGTACAATTACAAGAATGGTTGCCCCAATATATACAAATCGTAGAATTGACGTTTTTTTCTTGCTCTTCATTCCGCCCCACTTTGCTGGCTGTAATCAGCCCTGCTGTGATTAATAACCCTATGTGTTGCTCAGTTTTCAAGAATATCAAACTTTGTCCAAATAATCAAGGCAATGTGACGCCCGCGTCCTTTTCTCCGTGCTGCGTCTGCTACTTCATCTCTTTTGATAAACTACGCTTTTTCATCAGCATAGTCAACCATAACTCGCCGTACCGCGCCCTTCTACACATTTATCTGCGTGTCAAACAACTCCAGCGCGCTTAAGAGTGCTGCGTCCATATTATAGTATTTATACTCTGCAAGCCGCCCGGCAAACACCACATTCTTGCTCGCGTCAGCTTTCTCTTTATACTGCGCATATAGCTTCTTCTGCGCATCAATCGGCACAGGATAGTACGGGTCGCCTTCCCATGTCGGATACTCTTTACAAATCACCGTTTTATCGTGCTTTTGCCAAGTCAACTTTTTAAACTCGGTAATCCGTGTAAAATCATAATCGTTCGGATAGTTTACCACGCTCGCCGGTTGATAATCGCACGTATCTTTCGTTTCAAAAACAACATCAATGCTACGATATTTCAGCTTGCCAAATGTATAATCGAAGAAATAGTCGATCGGTCCGGTGTAAATGAGCTTGTCATATTCGATATCCCCAATAACTTCTTTATAGTCAGTGTTCAGCAGAATCTTGATGTTTTCGCTTTTCACCATGTTACCAAACATGTGCGCGTATCCGGCGGACGGCATGCCCTGATACTGGTCGGTAAAATACCGCTCGTCCGTGTTATATCTTATGGGCACTCTGGAAATAACGCTTGGGTCAAGCTCGCTTGGGTACATGTCCCACTGCTTCTTGGTGTAGTGTCTAAAGAACTTTTCGTATATGTACTCTCCGGCTTTGCTGATAACGACGTCTTCGCTCGTTTTAATCTCTCTGCTACTGTCCGCAACACCCTTCAAAAATCCTTCAACTTCCTGCGTACTAAGGTTTAAATTGTACAGCATGTTGATGGTGCGCGCGCAAATCGGCATCGGCAAAAGGTTTCCGTCAACATACGTTAATACGCGATGCTGATAGTCATTCCATTTTGTGAATTGCGACAAATAATCATACGCACGTTTGCTCGTCGTATGGAAAATATGCGGTCCGTATTTGTGAACCAACACACCGCTTTGCTCATAATAATCATAGCAATTGCCGCCGATGTGCCCTCTTTTCTCAATCACAAGCACCTTCTCATCAAGCTCTGATGCGATTTTTTGCGCAATCGTCAGGCCGGTAATTCCGGCACCTACTATTACATACTTATACTGCAAAACGTCCTCCTTAGCTAATCCGTTTTCGTTAGCTTCTTTTGCTCAATCAAATACTCGTATCTGCTCGTGGCAACCTCAACTGCGTCTTCCCAGCTTCGATAAACACTTTTGCGCGCGTGGTTGCCCACTTTTTTGGCGGCAGATTTATTCTCCGCGATATACTGCGCCGTTTGCGCAAGGCTCTGTGCAGTGTCTTCAATCAAGAAACCGTTTTTCTCCGTGATGCCCTGCGCTGTGCTTGCGCCTCGCACAAACACCGTCGGACACCCGCACGCTGCCGCTTCTTTGGGCACCAGCGACGAAGTATCATACGTTGACGGAAACAGCATCGCGCTGCTTCGCAGATATATCTTCGATACAATGTCACGGTCGTAAATCTTGCCGGCAAACGTCACGTTGTTATCCAATCCATAATTCGCGCTCATGTGCTCCATCTCACGCCGTTTTGCGCCGTCACCGATAAACACCATATGAAAATCAGTGCCGCTATCGCGAAGTATTTTCAGCGATTTCATCACCATTTTTAGATTCTTTTGCCATGTGTGCTGCCCGATATACATAAACAACGGTGTTTCTGCACTAAGCGAAAACATCTCATCTATCTGTTCGTTTGACTCTTTGGATGGATGCTGCACAGCAATATCGCAGCCATTTTCCATGATTTGCACGTCGCCCTTATATCCATACTCACGCAGCGTGTCGACAGAGCTTTCATTAACCACCCACACTTCGTCAGCCGACTCATAGAATTCCACTATTTTCGATAATATTGAGTTAACGATGACATCCAGCTTAAACCCCGCCTTAAAATCCTCTCTAAACTTTGAATGGAATGTCGCTACAAACGGAACATCAAGCCTCTTTGCACACGTCTTTGCAGCGCTGCCCGACCCAAACGGACTGTGCGCATGAACGATATCAAACTCCGTATTCATCAGGTCTCGCCAAAAAGGCGCATCCATTTTGGGCAGCCCAAAACGATACTCAGGTCTTGTTGGTACCCTCACCGACGAATATCTCTTTACCCCGAACTCATAGTCATCCACCGCGCCGGGGAATTTCGGCGTAACAACAATGCTGTCGCCATGTTTCTGATCTATCCAATAAGCATAGTTCTCGACAACGTTCGCAACGCCGTCGACAACGGGTGCAAACGACTCATTAAATAGCCCAACTGTCATTCTCATAAATAAAGCCTTCTCTCCTCTTTATCAATACTAAAACAGGCGCGCACACATACCTAGCATCTTTCCCTGACTATTATAACAAACAATATGGATATAACCATTATGAAATTGTTAAATATCTATTAAGCAAAGAGTCACGAAAATGGCTCAAAACTCAATCATATGTATCCAATTTCAACAATCATGCTTCGCTTTTCACAGCAAGCTCAAAAGCAAACAGTCCGCATAAGATTCTTATGCAGACAAATGCATTTACCTAACTGTTTGTTATTCGATTACGTCGTCTATCAAGGACTTTAGTTCCTGTCCTTCTTTTGGGTCTTTGAACGATAGCTCAAAGTCACTTTTTTCTTTCTTCTCGTCTTCGCCATACAGCCACGAATAATCGTCAAACTTTGTCTTGTCAGCGTCGGCAGGTTCGTCACCGTCCACTTCGATATCGGTCAAAACTTGATTGATCTCGTTAAGCGGCATGCCATCGACCGGTTTGCGTTCCTCTGCCGGCTCTTCGGCTTTCTGCTCCTCCGCTTTTGGTTCCTCCGCTTTCGGTTCCTCGGCTTTCGGCTCGTCGGCTGCGGGCTCTTCGTCTGCGGGCTCTTCGGCTGCGGGCTCTTCGGCTGCGGGCTCTTCGGCTGCGGGCTCTTCGGCTACAGGCTCTTCGGCTACAGGCTCTTCGGGTTCTATATCCACCTTCTCAAGCTTCTCGGGCTCTTCCTCTGCCACCTTCTCGAACACCGTTGGCTCTTCCTCTTCCACTTTCTCGAACACTATTGACTCTTCCTCAGCCTTTTCCGACAAAGTTGGTTCTACCTCGGCTTTTTCAAGCGGAACAAGTTCCTCCATTTGCTCCATTGGAGCTAAAGGCTCTTGCGCTTCCAGCGCCTGGTTTTCATCATTGTCCGGTATGTTCCATTCAACCGCAAGCTGATCCGCCTTTTCCGGCGCGTCGTCAACTGTATCGCTGCTGACAATTTCCTCAATGTCTTTCGAGATGTCATTGTCAATTCTCTCCAGCGCATCAAAGTTGATTCCGCCGCTCGAATACGCGTCCATATCGCCAAAATAGCTTTGGTACGTCTTCTCAAACGAAGTCGCTTGTATGTTGACCATTTCTGTAAAGCTCATGGCATAGTTGTATGCGCTTTGCTTAATGGCAGCAAGCTTTCTTTCCAAAACAATCAGCTCGTGTTTCATCGACTCGCTCTTTTGTTTTGCTGTGTTTTCTGCGTTGTCGATCAGCAGCTCGGCCTTCCTTGCCGCCTCCCGAAGGATTCGCTCAGAAGATTTCTGTGCCGACACAAGCGTGTTCATGATGGTGTCTTCGGTCCCTTTGATATTGGTTTCAAGGTCTCTAACAACTTTGATCTCTTCTTTCAGAGAATCGATCTCGTTTTGTTTTGCCTTGAGTTCGTCAATAATCTGGTCCAAAAACTTATCTACCTCGTCCTCGTCAAACCCTTTTTTAGACCTTTTAAAGGTCATTTCGTATATGTCTTTCGTTGTTAAAGACATGTCACTACCCCTTTCGCGCAAATGAATCGCGACTTAGTCGCATCGCTAATAAATACCCCGACAATAAACAGATTATACACCACATGCCGCTAAGCTATTAGCCTGCGGCATGCAATCTACACATATTATTATCTATAGAACCCGTCTCTTGCGCTCGTCTCGATATTCTGCGCAACATCAACATTGGACGGAGCCACGACAAAAATACTTCTTGCCACTTTTTTAATATCGCCGTTAAGCGAATATACCGCTCCACCTACAAAGTCCAGAATCCTCTGACCAAGCTCAAGCTCAAGCTCATCAAGGTTCATAATCACCGGTTTTCTAGACTTCAGATTGTCAATAATGCACTCGGCTTCTTCGTAGCTGCTTGGCTGAAACACAAGCATTTTCATCTTTGCAGAAGAGTTCGGCAGTGGTGTAATCTTTGCCTGTCTTCTTTTAGAAGCCCTCGGTTCTTCCTGCTCTTCGAGTTCATCTTCGTAGAAATCTACTTCCTCGTCCATGATCTCGTCCTCTTCATACTCAAATTCTTCTTCTTCGAGTCCGACCGCATCCAAGATACGGTTAAAAATACCCTTCGACATAATTGAAACCCCCTAAAATTAATATGACCTCGCTCCAAACACGGCAGTTCCAATCCGAATTATATTAGCACCTTCTTTAATAGCAGCTTCAAAGTCTCCCGACATACCCATAGACAGGTATTCGAATCCGTCAGAGAAATTCTTGAATGTGTCATACAAGACACGCATTCTTGCAAAATACTTTCTGTTACCGTCCGGGTCAAGTGAATACGGCGGGATGGCCATAAGTCCTTTGACGCGCACGTTCCTCAAAACAGATAGACTTTCAAGAAACTTTTCAAGATCTTCTTCAAACACACCCGATTTTGTCGGCTCTTTTGCAATGTTCACCTGCACGAGTACGTCAAGGTTGGTGCGCAGCTTTTCACACTGCTTCTCAATTTCCTCGGCCAAAGAGAGCCTGTCCAATGAATGCAGTAAAGTTACACCGTCGAGTATAAACTTTACCTTATTACGTTGCAGCGGTCCAATGATGTGCCAATTAACTTCGTCTCCTATTTCCTCACGTTTTTTCAGAAACTCTTGGACACGGTTTTCGCCAAAATCCTTCATGCCGGCCTTTGCGGCCTGTACAACAGATTCAGCATTCACTGTTTTGCTGACAGCAACAATCGTAATGTCGTCCTTACTACGTTTTGACTTCTTAGCGCTTTTATCAACCCTTTCTATAATGTTTCTTATATTCTCACTTATGTCCATCATTTGTATTTACCTATAATGCAACATAAACCTTTTATGTAACATAAACTTATTTTTTTAACAGTTGACCAATCTGCAGCTCTGCTTCTCCCTGATAGGTCTGTATGAAAACGTACTCGCCGTCATCCGCAATCAAGTACACCGGAACAATCTGTCCATCGGTCGTTTCGACGTAGCTAATCTCGCCGGTTGACCGGATACACGAGCGCGGCACTCGCATGCCTTCCTGCACGTTATATAGCTTTGCAGAAACTCGCCTCTCCCCCAGAAGAGCGCCAATATTACCTCTTATCAGTATAGTATACACAAAACCGTCATTATTTTCAAGTATTGTCTTCTCAAACACGACTCCGGTCTGCATCTCGTCCAAATAATCGTCGAAAATGATCGAAAATCCGTTGCCGATATACATCTCGGGAATATCGGCATCAGAGAGCAATATCACATACCACTCGTCCTCTTTGACCACTCGATACAGCGGCACAAACGCCTGGTCATCGCTGCTTGTTTCGATAATCTTTCCGTCGATGACTTCCTCAAGCGCGCTGCGTGTAAAGCTTCCGATGTTCTCCTTGCTCATCAACGCTTCGTTCCCGTCAAAGTAGAAGCTTACGAGACCCGGTTCGTTGGCAACAACCGACTGCCGCCACCCTGCAATCAACTCAAGCAGCGCTGTTTCCTGCTTTAGATACTCGGTCAGCTGATCGTCCGGCATCACGTTTCGAAGATACGTACTTCGCTCGTCAAGCAGCTCTTTCATCTCTCTCTCAAGCGGGAGCAAATCTTTAGCATCTCCCGATACGACCTGCGCAATCTGCAGTGCCTTGGCGTCAATTCTTACGTTTATATCTATTAGCTGGTCATCAATGATTCCTGCTCTGATGACATCCGCTTCATATTCGAGTATGATTTTCTGTAAATCCAACAGCTCGCTGTGCGTAGTGTCATTGTATCCCCATTCATAAACCTCAACGATGGGGTCTGCTACTTCCACTCTCTCGCCTTCCACGGCGATAAACTCTGTCTTGCCGTAATTCTTTGCTTCGTATACAACCTCATCGCGCACAATCAAAACGTCAAAGTTCGCTTCAAACTCTGTGCTCGCCCACTCGACCGCCGCCGTCTGTCGGCTTTGAATCACTAAAATAACGGCGAGGATTGCACCAATTAAAGCGATCCCCAGTATTATAAAAAATCTTAGCTTTGGTTTGCGCCTAACTGCCATCTGCCGCATCATCCCCTTTTCACTGCTTCTCCTTAGTATACTTCTCCATCCAAAAAAAAAATCCTTTATTATTAAACAGAGCAAACCTCAAATTTAGTGATAAAGGGGGATTTTTTTTATTGTATTGCTGTTTATAACGCGATATTTACCTCCACGCTGTTACCGTTCCCAAAATACTTAACGTTGTCACAAAACGCGTTGACCAACATCAAGCCCCTGCCGTTTTCGCTGTACAGCCGCTCTTTGCTGATTGGGTCCCCAAGGCGCTTGTTGGTATACTCATACTCAAACCCCTGCCCGTTATCTTTTACACGAATGCGCACTTTATCTTCTTTTGCAGACACTTTGAGCACAACAGTCTGCTTGTCCTTTGGGCACGAATGATCAAAGCAGTTCACCAAAAGCTCGTTCATCACGAGTTTAATCTCATATTTACGAGCATCAGACAGAGTAAAAAGCCCTTCTATTCCGCTCATTACGCCATCAATGGCAATTTTAATATCTGCGATTTCAGTCAGTATGTATTCTCTAATAAAGTTCGTTTTCATTTAAACACCAAGTCCATATTTTTTTGCGACTTTTCATAGCTGTCGTCAGCGCTTAGCGCCGCTGTTCAATTCATATATACCCAGCTTTTTATGGTGTTAAACCTGATTTTCATATATGGTGCGTAATTTTTCCAAAATTTTTCGCTCAACCCTGCTAACATACATTTGGGATACCCCAAGCTTTGCCGCCACCTCGCGTTGGCTCTTCTCATAAACGTATCGATATTTAATGAGCTGCTTTTCTACATCGTTTAACCGCGCCATGCAATACGCGATAAAATCTCTGTTTTCCACCTTTTCATACTCGCTGTCTTCGCTCCCAAGTATCTGCATCAGCTGTACATCTTCGCCGGCCGCAATAGCGCTGTCAAGCGACGTTGCATAGCCCACGGACTGCGTTTCCATAAGCTCCAGCACGCGTTCAACATCAATACCAAGATACCGCGCAATGTCCTCCGGCTTTATATTGCGTCCTTTTTTGCGCTGCAGCACTTCTTTCGCGTCGTCCATCTTGCGTATCATTTCGCTGTCGCGCCGCGATATGCGTATGATTCGCGTCTTGTCCCTAAAATAGTTCTTTATTTCACCTACCAGCGTTGGGGTCGCAAAGCTGCTAAACTTTACGCCGCGCACGTTCTCAAATCGGTCAACTGCTTTGACCAACGCCAAAGACGCCACCTGAAACAGGTCATCGAACTCGACACCACGACCAACGAACTTTTTGGCGACGATCTCGGCAATATATAAATATTTTCTTAAAATGCACTCTTTTAAAGCATCGCTGGGCTGATTATCATAACATTCAAACAGCTCATGCTCGCTCATTTCTTCATACTGCATCAAAAACCCCAACAAAAAAATAAACTAGTTCTTATATATATTAATACTCTTTAAAATCTCACCTTCGTGGACAAGCTCGCAACGATCAACAAGAGCTTCCAACAAGTACTGGCTAAGCTCACTTACTTCGTCTTCTTCGCCTTGGCTGCCCTTTGGTGCAATTGCCGTCAGGCAAACATGAATACTTTCACCTTTGCTAATCGACACCTCGATAGTTTCCGGGTTTTGCGCAAGCAGCAATGTGCACGCTTCCGCGCTTGCCACTTTCAAATCCTCGATATCGTCAAGGCTAAACTGCGCACGCTGCGCAACAGCCGACACAATCAGCCGCACCGCGATTATATAATCAGGCTTAGCAGGAACGCTTAACGTAACCTTATCTTTGTTCACTGCTCACTCACCTCTATCACAAATATTTTGTCCAGCCCGGTCAGCGTAAAGATTTTCGCGATGTACGGTTTCAAGTTCACAATGCGAATCGACTTTTCTGTCTCTTTCACCTTTTTCAGCGCGTTTACCAAAACGCCAAGTCCGGTCGAGTCGATGTATTTCAAATTCGTGCAGTCAAGAACGATATCCGCACTTTTTTCGGCAATCAAAGAGTGCAGTTCGTTCTTCAAGCTGTCTGCATTATAGATGTCAACCTCACCATACAAATTAACATCCCATCTGTTATTGCTCTCATTATAATTAGCGTCTAAAAGCATATGTGTTCCTCCCGAAACTTCAATATATAGTATTATACTACATAAAAGTAAGTTTTCCCAACTAAAAAATGTATACCAACCGCGAGCAGATGCATACCGGCAAAAGAGACCGCACCGCTGCTAAATCTGCGCTTTAAGCCACTCGATAATGTCCGTGTATACGACTTGCTTGTCCTTCTCGTTCAGTATCTCGTGCCGCATGTTTTCATATCTTTTAAACGTTACTTCGTTGTTTTTCGAAAAATCGGCGACATCCTTATTGACGGCAGACAGCTTATTGCCGCCCATCGTGTCAAACTCGCCCGCACCAATAAAAATCGGTATATCGTTTGGTGTGGCAGCAAACGTTTCCTTCTTTGTCGCCTGCTTTATGCACCAAAACAGTTCATAAACAAACTCCGGCGTAATGGTGTTCCCGCAATATTCATCCTTTTCATATGCATCAATAACGGCTTGATCCGTGCTGATAAACTCGCAGCCCTTGTCACCTTTAAACGGTTGGTTAAGCGTACCAAACACCAAAGTATTCAAAAGCGGTGACTTGTGCTTTCTACCAAGCAGCACCATTTGCACCTTTGCAAAGGCACGCACGATGGATATAAGCACGTTGTTAACTCTGCCGGTGCCTGTCAGCAGCAGCCCATCAATTTCACCACCATACTTTGCTGCGTACAGCCTTGACATATGCGAACCCATACTATGACCAAAAAGAAATACAGGCATATAAGGATTTTCTTTTTTAATAATCTTTGTCAACGCAAGCATATCATCAATCGCCAGATTTATCCCGCCTTTTTGGTCAGAAAAATATCCCACGTTATCCGCTTCCCCGGCTGTTTTGCCGTGCCCCCTGTGGTCGTTCGCATACACAACAAACCCCTGCTTTGCCAGCGCATTTGCAAAGTCGTCATATCGCAGCGCGTGCTCTACAGCGCCGTGAGCAATCTGCACAGCCGCCACCGGCTTTTTCGCTTCCCACTTGTACACAAAAATCTGCTTGCCGTCCTGCGATTCAAAGGAAAATTCTTTTCTCATAATTTTATACCTCTCAATGCGGATTCTATCACATTTTTTGCAATCATCGCAAGCCTCATGATATAATAAACCAAATCATTTTTGGAGAAAATTATGCACGAGTATATCGACACCATCAAAGACAACCCCATCATTGCGGCGGTTCATACAAAGGAAGGGCTCGAGCAGGCGATCGCGATTGGCGTGCCTACGATTTTTTTACTGAACACCGATATCTTCTCTGCCAAGGCGTTTGTCGATATCGCGCGCAATGCAAACTGCAACGTTTTTTTGCACATGGACCTCATCGACGGGCTTTCCCCCGGTGCCAAGGCGCTCGACTACGTGCAAAAGCGAATTGCACCAAGCGGCATCATAAGCACAAAAAGCTCACTCATCAAGCACGCGCGAGAACGCGGTGTGTTTTGTGTCCAGCGCTTTTTCATGGTGGACAACGCGTCGTTCGACGTTTCCGTAAAGGCGGTGCACAAAAACAAACCCTCGATGGTAGAAATAATGCCCGGCATCATACCAAGCGTTATAGCGCGCTTTACGAGCGAAATCACCGTTCCCGTTATTGCGGGCGGCATGGTCGAGGACACAAAGCAGGTGATTGACGCGCTCAGCAACGGCGCCATCGGCATATCAACCGGTGCGCAGGCGCTGTGGAAAGAATAGGAGCATTTGACATGATCGTTTTCGTACTCAACTGTGGCAGCTCATCCATCAAATTCAAAATCATCAACATGCCGGACGGCATTGTTTTAATTTCGGGCGGAATCAGCCGAATCGGCTGCGACGACGCTAAGTTCACTTTTTGTGCAAAGCAGGTAACCGAGACAACGCAGCCCGTCGCAAACCACGAGCAGGGCATCGATCTCATTCTCAAAACAATTGACGCGCAGCAACAAAGCACAGGCATCGGTCTTGCTGACATTGACGCTGCAGGGCACAGAGTTGTTCATGGCGGCAGCGAAATGAACGCGTCGCGCATCGTCGACGAGCGTATTATCGAATATATCGAGAGCATCGCGCACTTGGCACCGCTGCACAACCCGAACCACCTAAAAGGTATCCGTGCTGTGCAGAAGCTGCTGCCCAGCCTGCCACAGGTCGCGGCGTTTGACAACGGCTATCACACATCCATCCCCGAGCACGTGTACACATACGGTCTCAATTACGACATTGCCAAACGGCTGCAAATCCGCAAATATGGCTTTCACGGCATCGCGTTTCGCAGCATGATGGGCAAAGCGCAGGCTCTACTCAACGAGGACCTCAGCGATAAGAAAATCGTCAACATGATGCTCGGCAGCGGCACAACCGCCAATGCCACGTTGAACGGAAACTCGTTCGAGGTAAGCACAGGCTTTACTCCCGTCGAAGGGCTAATCCAATCCACAAGGTCGGGCGATATCGACGCCGCCGCCGTGTTGTTCATGATGGACCAAGACAACCTCACCACCGCGCAGGCGGACGACATACTAAACAAGCAGAGCGGCTGGAGCGGCATGAGCGGCATCGGGCAGGACATGTACGACATCATCGTCGCTGCCAAAGCAGGCAACGCGCAGGCACAGCTCACCATCGACGCCGTCGCGCACCGCTTCAAGAAATACATCGGTGCATACGCTGCGGCAATGGGCGGTATCGACCTTCTGATTTTCTCAGGCGGCCTCGGCGAAAACTCCGCCGACATGCGCGACAAAATATGCGCGGGTCTAGAGTTCCTCGGCATAGAGCTTGACGAAACCACGAACGCAAACGGCAGCCCCGAGCGCGTCATCAGCTGCGGCAAAACCCGCGTGCTGGTCGTGAGCGCCAGCGAAGAGGAAATGATCGCGCAAGACACGTATGAGTTGTTGAAATAATATCAAAGTTTTACTCAATTTTTTTCAAAAAATTGTGGGTTTTTAGGGCGGCGCCCTAAATCGCTATCCGCAGATAGCGAAATCCCCTCACTTAAAAGCGTATTTTAAAGGTGAATCGTTCACAAAATCTATGATTTTGTGAACGAGAGGAAAATTTTACAAGAGAAAATTTTCTTTGATATATTGAAAACAAGGGCTGTCGATTGACAGCCCTTGTTTTGATTTCTGCTTATTCAAACCAAGCTCTCGCCTTACAAAATGTTCGCCGTCTTCTTATACGTCTTCGCCCGCTGCACATAATTGGTGCAATGCTCAAATATATACTCGATCTCTTCCTGCGTCGTTTTTCTTGCTATCTTATACGGATTGCCCATCACAACGCTGCCTGGTGGTATCACCGCGCCCGGCGGAATCACGCTTCCCGCACCGATGATGCAGTTCTCACCAACCTTCGCCGCGTCAAGAATAATCGCGCCCATGCCAATCATACAGCTCCGCCCGATGTCGCACGAGTGCAGCGTAACGTTGTGCCCAACCAGGACGTTATCGCCGATGCTCAGGTTATACTTGCCCGTGTGCAGCACACTCCCGTCCTGCACGTTGGTGTTCTCGCCGATGTCGATATTCTTTAAGTCGCCCCTCAGCACAGCGTTTGGCCACACATTCGCATTTGCTCCAAGCGTCACGTTGCCAATCACCACCGCACTCGGGTGCACATACGCGCTGTCCGGCACTTCGGGATAATGCTCATTCACACTCTGTATCATAGCTCACACTCCTGTTTTCTTTTCGCTTCCATGCCGATGGCGATCTCGAGGCGCTTCTTCTGCATGTCGCAGCCAATCTCGTAGCGCTTTAGCATATCGCCGTTCACGCTTTGGTTCGCTGCCACACACCCGCCGCTGCAATAATACTTCGCCCAGCACTCGCTGCATCCTTCAATATGGTATATGTCCGCATCGTCAAACTGCTTCGCAATTTCGCTGTCCAGCCCTGTCTCAAACACGCTGCCCATCTTATACTCATACTGTTGCACAAACTGGTGACAAGGATATATGTCGCCGTTCGGTGCCACCGCGATATACTCCGTCCCCGCGCCACACCCGCGTATACGCTTTTTCCTGCACGGTCCGCCGGTTAAATCCACCATGAAGTGAAAGAACACAAACCCATCGCCTTGCTTTTCGCGCTTCACATACTCGTCCGCCAGCCTTTCGTACTCGGTATATATCGCATCCAAATGCTCGCGCTTTATCGCGTTGTCCATTGTTGTCACCACCGGCTCAATCGACACGCCGTAAAACCCCAAATCCGCCACATGCAGCACATCGCTCGCAAAATCGAGATTGTCCGCCGTAAACGTTCCGCGCACATAATACTCACCCTGTCGGTTTAGTGTCAGCTTTTTGGCATTCTCCACAACTCTTGCGTAGCTGCCTTTGCCGCCCACCGTCTTGCGCGTAGCATCGTGCACCTGCTCACGCCCGTCTATACTGATGACGAGGTTGTCCATATTCTCGTTCAAGTACCGTTCCATCTCGTCCGTGATTTTATACCCGTTTGTTGTCACGGTAAATCTAAAATTCTTCTCGTTTTGCACCTCGATGCTGCGCGCATACTCAACCGTTTGCTTCAGCACACCAAAGTTCAGCAGCGGCTCTCCGCCAAAAAAGTCAATCTCCAAATTGCGTCGGCTTCCTGATGCCGCAACCAAATAATCAATCGCCGCCTTTGCCACGCCCACGCTCATCAGCTCGCGCTTGCCATCAAACGCGCCGCCTTTTGCAAAGCAATACTCGCACCGCAGGTTGCAGTCGTGCGCGAGGTGCAAACACATCGCCTTAATGACGCTCGGCTCAGCTTGCTCGCACTGCTCCTCAGCAGAGAACAACAGCCCTTCGTCTCTCAGCTCCCTAATCTGCGCGTATATCGGATCATCGCTGTTGCTTGCTAGTGCCGCATCAATGTTGTCCAAACGGCAAAGCACACCTATCGCTTCATACGCGCTTTTGTCAACCGCAAGCACGCTGCCACTCTGCACATCCAGCGCAAAATATTCGTTTTTGTACTCAAACGTGTGTACCAAGTTTATCTCCCTAAAATCAAATTAGGCACCCAGCATAACTGAACACCCAAAAGTTGATTGCTTGTTTTTTATGTCTGTCTACTATCTGTACTTATTCTCACACTTCTGGTTTGCAAGCGTACACGACGTTTTGCATGCCGATTGACAAGACGTCTGGCACTCGCCGCATCCTGTCTTTTTAACGTTGTCTTTGAGGTTGCCCTTTACAACTACTTTAATATTCTTCATGTGTTTCCTCCTCGTTTCGCTACCGTAATTATATAAAAGAAGTCGCATCATTGCAACTTTTTATTTATCCGCTCACCATACATATGATATACTGTAGCAAATGTGATTATACGAGGTAAATCCATTGACAGACAAAAATGTGGCTAAAAACTTTGATGTAGTAATCGTCGGCGGCGGTGTTGTCGGCGCGGCGATTGCGCTGGAGCTCAGCCGATACAACATCAAAACCGCGCTGCTGGAGAAGGACAGCGATGTCGGGCAGCAGACAAGCTCTCGAAACAGCGGTGTCTCACACTCCGGCTTCAACTACTCGCCGGGCTCGCTTAGAGCGCGCCTATCCGTGCGCGGAAACGAGATGCTCTTCCGGATGACCAAAAATCTCGGTGTCGAGTTTGACAACATCGGTAAACTGACCGTTGCACGAACCGACGAGGATGTCAAAACCCTAGAGCGACTGCTCGACCAAGGCAAGCAAAACGGTGTGCCCGATCTACAGATTGTTGACGCATATACTATCGAGAAAATACAACCGGGCGCAAAAGGCATCGGTGCACTATACTCGCCGTCCAGCAGCATCGTGAACCCATACCAGCTGACCATCAACATGGCAGAGACCGCGCTGGCAAACGGTGTAGACATATATCTGAACACGACGATAACTGGTATAGACCACCTCCATGACGGCTTTTCTGTCAAAGCGATCGGTCAATCTTTCACGTCCAAAGTGTTAATCAACTGCGCAGGGCTTTTCGCCGACCAAATCTGCAAAATGCTCGGTATCGACGACTATTGCGTATACCCGTGCAAAGGCGAGTATTGGATTCTCGACCGCGCAAAGAGCGGCGGTTTGCACACGCTAGTCTACCCAACACCCAGAGCGGACGAGCCGGGTCTCGGCATACATCTTACACCCACAACGCGCGGCAACATCATGATTGGTCCAAGCGCAGAGTATACAAGTTTCGACGACGGATATTCCTGCACAGCAGATGTTCTTGGTGCGCTCAGTACCGTCGGGCACAACATGATGCCGGGGCTAACAACGAGCGATTTCATACGACACTTCTCTGGGCTTCGTCCAAAGCTGACACCGCCCGAGATCGGCGGCAATGCTGATTTTGTTATCGAAGACAGAGACGACATCGCCGGCTTCATCAACACTGTCGGCATCGAAAGCCCGGGGCTTACCGCCGCGCCCGCCATCGCAGAAATGATTCTGCCCATGGTGAAAAATCATCTCAAGCTCACCAAAAAAACCGACTGGGCATACTTGCCCAAAGCCGCAGCGAAATACAGAAATATGAGCGATGATGAGCGCATTGAAGCTGTTGCATCCGACCCAAACTACGGCGACATCGTATGCCGTTGCGAGCAGGTAACGCGCGCAGAGCTCATCACAGCATATAACAACCCGCTCGGCGCAACATCGCTGCGCAGCATGAAGATGCGCACAGGTGCCATGATGGGCAGATGCCAAAGCGGCTTTTGTCTGCCAAAGATTACATCAGTGCTAGAGCAGGAGTTTGGCATATCTGCGCAAGACATTACAGCAAGCGGCAAAAATACACAGATGTTCACCAAGCTGAGAGGCAAATAGGTATTATGAACTATATCGAAAAAGACATCGTTATAATCGGAGGAGGCCCGGCAGGGCTTGCCGCGGCGCTAGGTGCAAAGGCGCAGGCACAGTCGCAGGGCGATACGAATTGCAGCATCCTCATCGTCGAGCGTAATGAGCTCCTTGGCGGAATATTGCTGCAATGCATCCACGATGGTTTTGGTCTGCACATTTTTAAAGAGATACTCACAGGTCCCGAATACTCGCAGCGATACGAAGACGAAGTTTATGATAGCAATATCGAGATTATGACGAACAGCTACGCCACGCAAATAGCGGATGGCACCATGACCCTCAACAGCAAATCGGGCTACATCGGCATACGTTACAAAACAGTTATTTTCGCCATGGGCTGCCGCGAGCGCACAGCGTTTAACATCGGCGTTGCGGGCACGCACCCCAGCGGTGTATACACAGCAGGCACCGTGCAAAACCTCGTTAATCTACAAAACATCAAGGTCGGCAGTCGCGTGGTCATCGTGGGCAGCGGCGACATCGGGCTCATCATGGCACGACGATTGACCCTCGAAGGCGCAAAAGTACTCGGCGTATACGAGATTCTGCCATACCCAAGCGGGCTTCTGCGCAATGTCCAACAGTGTCTAAACGACTTCGACATTCCGTTGCATCTGCAAAAATCGGTGACGCGCATTCACGGCTACCCTGCTCTGACTGCCGTGACAATTTCCGACTTTGACGAGCACCTGTGCCTCACCGGCACCAGTCGAACAATCGATTGCGATACGCTGATTCTCGCTGTCGGTCTGCTGCCCGAAATAGAGCTTTTGCCGAGCGGCACCAAAATATACGAGAACACCAACGGCGCGTACGTCAACGAGAACAACATGACAAGTCACGACGGATTGTTTTGCTGCGGCAACGTGCTGCACGTCAACGACCTTGTCGATTGGGTCTCTCTCGAAAGCGAATACACCGGCAAATGCGCATACGACTACATCATGGGCGACCAAGTCTGTGCGTGCGATATCAAAGTAACCGCGGGCAGCGGCATCTCGTACGTCACGCCCAACACCGTCTCAGGCACCAAGGACGTAACGTTCGCCATGCGCGTCAAAACCCCGCACTACGACGGCGGCGATATAACGTTTATGAATGGTCAAACAATACTGCATACCAAACACTTTGACAGACTGATTCCCGCCGAAATGATACATATCAAACTGAGCAAAGAAGAGATTTCTCTAGCCAAAAGGATTGTGGTGCAATTAAATGAATAAAGAGATTATGTGCGTACTGTGCCCAAACAGCTGCCACCTCAAAATCGAATACGATGAAAGCACCAAAGAGATTACCAGCCTTACGGGTGGCACATGCAAACGCGCGCACGATTTTGCGCTGCAGGAAATCACCAACCCAATGCGTACCTTAACGTTCAGCGTGCTCGTCAGTGGCGGCACCCTTCCGCTTATCAGCACACGTAGCGAAGGGCAAATCCCGTTGACCGATATTTCAAAGTATGTGACCATACTAAAAGGGCTGCAACTACCCGCGCCTGTATTGTCCGGCGATGTCGTGTTTCAAGACGACTCGTGCAAAATCATCGCAACTAAAAACGTAAACAAACACAAATAGCCTTCCTCCCCCATCACTCTTTTTTCCTCCCGCCCGCTTGTTATATCCGCCAATTATGTTATAATCAGTTTTGATGGAAACACATGATATAAACGCTGTGGTCAGCGACAACAAAATACGCGAGTTCAGCGCGCTTAATCTAGCGTACATCGGCGACACGGTGTACGACCTTTACGTGCGCACACATATCGTCAAAAAACAGATGGGCAAGGTGCAGGCTTTGCACAAGCTGGCTTCCGGCGTTGTCAACGCAAAGGCTCAGGCAGCTGCCGCGACGCTTGTCTTGCCACAGCTTAGCGAGCGCGAGCGCGAGATTTTTGGCTACGGTAAAAACACAAAATCACGTCCGCCAAAGAACATGAGCTTTCAGGACTATTCGATGGCTACAGCAATCGAAGCGGTCATTGGATATTTGTATTTAACAGGACAAACCGCGCGCATGGACGAATTGATGGGCATTGTAATCGCTCACTTTTTAAAGGGAAAATAATCGCAAATCAAAGGGGAATAAATGGACGTAATTTTTGGAAGAAACACAGTAAAAGCAGCAATCAAATCGGACAGACCACTCGACAAAATACTCGCCGCAAAGGACATCGACGACCCAAGCGTACGGGAGATTTTATCGCTGGCAAAAAAACATAAGCTGCCCATCGTTCGGGTGGACAAGCGTAAGCTCGACAGCTTGACTATGGAGTTTGGACACGGCGGAAACCCCGCAAATCATCAAGGCGTTGTTGCGGTTGTCGCAGCAAAGGACTACAGCGAGCTAAGCGACGTTTTTGAGCTCGCAGAGCAGCGGGCACAGCCTCCGTTTGTCGTTATACTAGACAGCATCACGGACGAAGGGAACCTCGGTTCCATCATCCGAAGCGCAGAGGTTTTGGGCGCACACGGCGTCATCCTCGGCAAACGAAGAAGCGCATCGCTCTCCGCCGTCGCATACAAAACAAGCTCGGGCGCAGCAGAGCTTTTACCAATCGTCAAAGTCACCAACCTGACCGAAACCATCAAAGAGCTAAAGGACAAAGGGCTTTGGATTGTCGCCGCAGAGCAAACAGGCGAGCGTGCAGACACGCTGAATTTGAAGGGTCCAATCGCGCTCGTTATCGGCAGCGAAGGTGAAGGCATCTCCCGCCTCGTGCTCGAGAACTGCGACCTTCTGGCCAGCATACCTATGAAGGGGCAGACAGGCTCGCTGAACGCGTCGGTCGCGGCAGGCGTGCTCATGTACGAAAAAGCACGGCAGGATTTACTCTAATGCTTGTGGACGGGTACAACGTAATCCACGCGTGGGGTCTCGATGTGGCTAATCTAGAGGACGCCCGGCATACGCTTTTGCATGTCCTCGATGATTACGCAGGCTTTTCGGGCGAGAATATCACAGTGGTTTTTGACGCATACAACAAAAAAACTGCGGGCATCGAAGAAAAACAGGGGCTGGTCACAGTGGTCTATACCGAGCACGGCGTCACTGCCGACACATACATTCAGCGCACGGTCAAGCAAAGCAAACGACGGTTAAAAGTCGTCACCGCGGACTATCTCGAGCAACTGTCCGTTTTCGAAGCGGGCGCAATACGCATCACTCCCGGCGAGCTGAAGCTCTACATCAACGCCGCGCGCAACAAGCACGCCGGCCATTTGCACCGCTCGTCATTGTCGGGCGACGACCTGAAAGCGCGCCTAATGCTCGATTCAATAATAGATCAAGACTAACCAATCATATCTGAAACCAACTCCATTTCGATTAATTTAAAAGGAGAAATCCACATGAAAATAAAATTTGACGCAACCGTGCATGCCGACGTTGTTATCGCGGGCAGCGGATACGCAGGCATCAAAGCAACTTATGAATGCTGCAAAGCGGGGCTTGATGTACTGCTCGTTGTAAAATCGCGCGTGTGCTCGGGGTCCAGCTACTATCCTTTGATGACGGGCTGCGGCTGTCTTTCGCCTGTGGACGAAGCTGACAAGGCACTTTTTGTGCAAGAGCTAAACGATGCGGGCGCAGGCATGAACGACACTCTCATGAGCGAAACGTTTGTAAACGAAATCGCGCAGCGTGTTTCGGAGCTGGAGGAAATGGGCTTCCCCACAAGCAAGCTTCTTGGTCGAAAGGCGTGCTTTGCAACGCGCGACCGCGACATTTTCATGTGGAACGATTTTGCCACAATCAAGCGCAACGTTCGCACGGCGTTCAACGAGTTCCCGAACCTGACCATCATGGAACACAGCGACGTAGTGCACATCGTCAGCAAAAACAAATCCGTGCAGGGCGCAGTCGTCGCAGACAAAACGGGCAACCTGACGCACGTCAAAACCAACAACATTATACTCGCGACAGGCGGGTTCGCCGGGCTGTATACAAACAACACCAACACAGCCGACACCAGCGGGCTCGGTCAAATCATGGCGTACGAGGCCGGTGCAAAGCTGATTAACTTAGAATTCGTGCAGTTTTTACCGTGCTTTATCACCCCCACATACAACGCATCCGTGCCCGAAACCGCCATGCTGTATCTCGATGGCGTTTTTGATACAGACGGCAACGACATTCTTTCGCCGTATTTGCCGCAGGGCGTAACCGCGCGCCGGTGCATCGACAGCCGAAGCGGTCACGGTCCCTTCACCAGCGAAGACTATTCAAAGTACTTCGACATCGCGTCACTAAAAGAGATTCTCAAGACAGGCAGACAGGATGCATGCGAAATTACCTTCTCACCAGAAATACTCAAATCCGACAACCCCTCGATTATCCTGCAAGTCGCCAACATGAAACGGCAAAATATCGATGTCATAAACGACAGATTAACGATGGCACCGTTCGGTAACTCCACCAACGGCGGTGTCTTCATAAACGAGCATAGTGAAACGGGCGTCGACGGTCTGTTTGCCGCAGGCGAAGTTGCCGGCGGTCTGCACGGCGCAGACAGAGTCGGCGGATTGGCAAGCGGCTGTTGTTTTGTGTTCGGCAAACGCGCAGCGCAAAGCGTCATAAAAAGGCAGGGCAAGTCGCCAAACACAGCCACAGACGCGCAGGCGATGCAGCAGTTTTCCGATGTGTTGTCAAGCGGCAACAGTGGATTGTCAGCAAGCGAAGTGATGACCGGAATACGAAATACGTTCGACAGCTTCGCCAACATCATGCGCACAGAGGCAGGTTTGCAGAAAGGCCTGCTTCAGGTCGCCGCTCTGCAAAAAGCGTTCAGCGCAGACCAAGCGATTGCAGCAGGAGATACAATTCGAGACGCCGTAGCAGCACGACATTCGCTTAAGATGGCACATCTGGCTCTTCTCACCATGCAGGCGCGCAAGGAAAGTCGCGGCGCACACTATCGCGAGGACTATCCCCTGCGCGACGACGAAAACTATATGAGACGCATTGTTCTATGCAGAGATGACAACGATATAAAGCTCAAATATATTTAGTAAAACACCGTTTCAAAAAAACTTCATACAAACTTAACACAAGCCGCTCCGATTTGCATTGACGTTCGGCATTGCGGCAGTTATAATATGAATTACACACATTGCAGGAGGAGTCACCTTGAACACCACACCCATGACAAAAGTTTATACCGATTTTGACGAGTTGCCGGACGAGCAAATTGCAGAGCTTGCGCGAGATAACGACTCAGACGCGCAGGATTATCTGTTAACCAAATACAAAAATTTCGTGCGTGCCAAGGCGCGTTCATATTTCCTTATCGGTGCGGATAGAGAAGACATCGTACAGGAAGGCATGATTGGTCTCTACAAGGCGATTCGAGATTTTCGCGCTAGCAAACTCACCTCGTTTCGCGCTTTTGCAGAGCTTTGCATCACGCGCCAAATCATCACCGCAATCAAAACAGCCACGCGTCAAAAGCACCGTCCGCTAAACTCATACGTGTCTCTTAACAAACCGGTATACGACGAGGAGTCGGACAGGATGCTCATAGACGTGCTCAGCAGCGGTAAAATCAGCAACCCCGAAGACATCTTTATCGGCAAAGAGGATTTTAGCACCATCGAGTCTAAAATGGGCAAAATGCTCTCTCCTCTCGAAATGAAGGTTCTGCAAAAATACATCGAAGGCAAATCGTACCTCGAAGTTGCCAAAGAGCTTAACCGCAGCGTAAAGTCTGTCGACAACGCGCTCCAGCGTGTAAAAAATAAGTTGGAAAAACTAATCTCTTCCGAGTCCGAAAATTAATTTAGCTCATCAAGCGTCAAGTCAAAGCTTGGCACAAAGTTATCCATAAAGAACTGCACTTCTTTCATGTCAATTTTTTTAATTGCCTTTTTTAGCGTCGCCTTGGCTTTCTCAAATTCCTTGTTGCCCGCCGACATCTCCTCAACGCACTTTAAGTAAGCGCAAATTTTATCCGCCGCTTTTACAATTTTATAAACCTCGTCGTCAGCTTCGCGATTTAATATCAAGTCGCCGTACTCGCCCCTAAGCTCATCGGGGAGCATCCCTACCAGCTTTTGCTCGGCTACACGCTCAATCTGCTTATACGCCTGCTTAATCTCGGGGTTATAATACTTTATCGGCGTCGCCAAATCGCCTGTAATCACCTCGCCCGCCTCGTGAAAAACAGCCACCGCCATCACATGCTCAGCGTCCACTTCGCCGCCAAAATACGTATTCTTAATAATCGCCAGCGCGTGCGCAATCATCGCCGTTTGCAGCGAATGCTCTTGTATGTTCTCTTCTCGCGTGTTGCGCATAAGCCCCCATCGCTTGATGTGCTTCATCTTCGCCATAAAACTAAAAAAATGATACATTCGCTTTCCTCCAAACATACATGCCTCTTGACACGCCCTCACCGCCGCGTTATAATCCTCTTAACCGCTAGGGGGGCCGCATAGGCTGAGATGCGCTGATAGGCGCAATACCCTTTGAACCTGTTGGATAATTCCAACGCAGGGAAGCAAGATTAACGACCTTCTTTCCGTGCGGTGCACGGTTTTTTTATTTCCAAAAACCAGCACTTCATGAAAAGAGCCAAGCACAAACGTCAAATCTTCTCTTTATATTCTACCTTATGCGGTAATAAAATACAAACACCTAAGGAGAATTAAATGAACTGGCTAAACACACTATTTACAAACGCAGAAGGCATAACGCCGTGGTGGGGAATCGCGCTGGCTATCGTCATCATTCTGGTTATCGCCGCCGCAATAACAACCGCTGTCATCCTAATCATAAATAAGATAAGAAAAAACCGGAAAGACGAAATCCCGACCAAAGCCGGATGGGCTACAAGAGAGCTCGTCTTTGGCGCGCTGTGCATTGCAATCGCTTTTGCGCTGTCATACCTAAAGTTCTTTCGAATGCCGCAAGGCGGGTCAATCACACCTGCCAGTATGCTTCCAATCATGATGTTCGCATATATCTACGGCACACCAAAAGGTCTTATTGTTGGGCTGGCATACGGATTGCTTCAAATGGTGCAAGACTTGTATATAGTACATTGGGTACAGTTTTTGTTCGACTACATGCTGGCATTCATGGCAATATCGCTAACCGGCCTGTTCAAGAAAAACATACTTCCCGGCATAATCGTCGGAGGACTTGGCAGACTGCTGTTTGCGTTTCTTAGCGGCATGATCTTCTTTGGTGAATGGGCGCCCGAAGGTCAAAGCGCCGCTGTCTACTCACTGCTCTACAACATCACATACCTCGGTCCTGAGATAGTGATTTGTTTTGTGATCGCGCTGATACCGGGTGTCCGCAAAGCGATTGAGTCATTCAAAGCGGATTCGTTGGCAAGAAAGCAAAAGGCACGGACTGCATAATATTGCATAACATTTTATTGTATATCTGGAAAATGACGGGTAAATGCCCGTCTTTTTTTGTAAAATACTCCCCCGCACCTTCCCAAATGATGTTTAAAAGTACACTTAAATGTTTACAAACAAGCATAAACGCATAGTAAAGGAGAATGTATATGCGAAAAAATGTATTTTCAATACTTGCTGTTTCCATGATCGGATTTGGAATCTTTGTCGGTCTCACGTTTCCGTTCTTTATGGTTTGGATGGGTGTGTCAAAAAACATCGCTTTATCCTTGCTCATGTTTTTGCTTTGCGTCCTTGCCGGCGTCATAGTCGGGGCGATCAATATCTTTTTGGCTCGGATGATAGTAAAAAAAAGGCTGAAACGCGTTTCGGATTCCATGATCAAAGTAGAAAACAGACTTCATGAAATGTCGCAAAGCGATATGGAGCAGCTCTGTGACGCGCAGGACTGCTACCTTGCCGACGACTCAACAGACGAATTTGGAAGAAGCGCACATGCCTTTAACCAGCTCCTTTCCGCTTTCGAGCAGTCGCTGAGTACCCAGAACGCTGTGCGAAAATACAACCGAACGCTGTCCAGCGAGCTTGCACTCGATTCGCTTACCGAAGGCGCATTATCTAAAATACTCGCATTCACTAAAACAAACTTTGGCGCAGTTTTCGTAATGGAGAGCGGAAAGCTGACTCTCACTGCATGCGAAGGCATCAAAGACGCAGAGTCGCTGATAGACAACAACCATATTCTGCGCGCACTCAAATCAAAAATCACCAAAGTTATTGAGCTTCCCGAAGACATTGTAATCGACGGACTGCTTACGCAAGTGAAACCGCGCAGCATCATCGTCGAGCCGCTGCTATACAAGGATGCGGTTTTAGGTGTCGTAATTCTGGCAAGCACGACTCATCAGCCGAGCAACATCAACCACCTTGATATGTTCAGCAACAACTTGGCGCTCGCGCTCAACAACTCACTAAAGCACAGCCAGCTGCAAACCCTCGTCGCGCTAGACCCACTCACCGGCGCGTACAACCGAAGGTTCGGTTTCGTACGCCTTTCAGAAGAATACTCCGCTTCGGTTCGAAGCAGCGCTCCGCTGGGTTTGTTGATGCTCGATCTCGATCACTTTAAGCTAGTCAACGACACATACGGACACATCGCAGGTGACAAAATTCTTGTTTCAATCACCAATAAAATCAAGGTCATACTTCGCGAGCATGATATTCTCGTTCGCTATGGCGGCGAAGAGTTCATGGCGGTTTTGCCGGGCGCGTCCACACATGATATCATGGTTGTGGCAGACAGGATTCGCTCTCTGATCGAGCGCAGCTCTGTGCCCTACGGCGATAATGAAATGCGGGTTACCGTAAGCGTTGGCGTCGTTTCCTTCCCCGAAACTCCAATCAACAAAATCGAAGAGCTGATCAAATACGCAGACGAAGCACTTTATCTCGCAAAAGCAAACGGCAGAAATCAAGTTGCGCTATATGACGAGAATGTGATTCATGAAGCTTAACGCTTAAGAAAACATGAAAAAAGCAGCGACCGATTCAAAGTCGCTGCTTTTCTTTTACTTTACTATTGCATAATCCACTTGTCTTGCTTTTTTGATAAGGCATCCATCTGCGCCTTCTTTTCCTCAAAGCCCTGCTTGCCCATCAGCGCAAAAGTTGCCAGTTTACCTTCCTCCACACCCGGTTGGTCAAACGTGTTAATGCCCATCATCTCTCCGGCATACGCAGTCGCCATCTCAAAGAAATATAGCAGCGCGCCTATGCTAAACGCGTCAACTTCGCTCAGCGTTATGGAAATGTTCGGGCGGTCTGCAACACAGAGCGCATACTCGGTAGCGCTTTGCTCTGCCGCCATCAGCTCACTAAACGACTTGCCACAGAGAAACGCGATGTCCTGCACATACTCAAACGCCTTTGGAATCTTTAGCTCACTTGCAAACTTGTCAACCTTCAGGAAGGTCACTATTTTGTCAAACGGACCTTCGGTATACAGCTGCACCTGCGAATGCTGGTCGGTCACACCGAGTGCACCAACAGGCGTCTGCCCTACAAACACTTCATTGCCGTCATTGTCCACTCTCTTGCCGAGCGACTCTGCCCAAATCTGCGCGTACCAGTCCGACATAAACTTTAAGCTGTCCGCATACGGCATCATCACGCTGATGTTCATATCTCTTTGCATTCCCATCACGTGCAGCAGCGCAAACATCGCCGCCGGGTTATTTTGCTCGCGTGAACATACCTCGTCCATATGCGCAGCACCTTGCAGCAAACCGCGAATATCAATCCCGCACACCGCCGCAGGCAAAAGCCCAACCGGGCTAAGCTCAGAAAACCTTCCGCCGACATTGCTCGGCAATATAAACGTCTTAAGCCCCTCTTTTCTTGCAATCAGTGCGAGATTACCGTTTTCTTTGTCCGTCGTAGCAATCATGTGGTCACTCAGCTTCAGCCCCGCTTTCTCCAGCATTCCGGCTACCGTCATCATCTGCGCCATCGTCTCGCTGGTCTTGCCCGACTTCGTCACAACGTTAAACATCGTTTTTTGCAAATCGAGACCACCAAACGTTCTGTTAAGCCGTTCGGGGTCAATGTTGTCTTCTACGAAAAAGTTGATATCGCTTTGCTGCCCAAGCGCATGATACACCGCAATCGGACCAAGCGCGCTTCCTCCGATGCCCAGTACAACGAAATTATCAAACCGCTCACTCACATCTCTAGCTGTGTCAATAATATCATCAAGAATATCTTCCTGCCCTCTCGGCAGCTCGCGAAACCCCATCTGCCCCTCTTGCATAGCGCTGTGCGCCTTCGCCACCATCGCCTCATCGCTCTGCTGTATTTCAAACCCATGGCTCACCATTCCCGCCATTGCATTGTTAAAATCAAAAACCAAACCGCTCATATATATCTCCCATCATTTTTTTATATTATACCCACAAAACCCACGATACGCCAACCTTTTTGACTAATTTATTACAGTATCGCCGCGCTCCAAGCGTACTCTTCGCATAAAAAGAAGGGGCAGTGTCCACCCCCCCGGCTCTGCTTTCGAGTAAAAGTACTGATAAAAACGCATCAGTTTAAAGTTAAGGCGCCCTAGTACTTGTTTTTTCCCATGTTCTTAATTCGCCGAATCGGAATATTAGCAGTCAACGTCGTTGCGCTGCTGCCTTTGGTGTCTCTGGTGTTTTTTATCTCAACGTCAAAAAGCTCTTCGCGCACTTCAAAATACTTCGAAATAACCTTGATGATATCTTGCTTGATGTTTTCCATGATATCGCCGGAAGGCGACGTGCCCGCCCTGTCATGGATCAACACCAACTTCAACCGTTCTTTAGCGACATTACTGGATGATGTCTTTTTTCGTCTGAATCGTGCCATAATTCCCCCCTACTTTCCGCTAAATAGTTTCTTAAGTTTTCCTCCGAAGTTGCCCTGCGTGTCCATGTCAAGCAGCGGAACATTGTTGCCGAGTATACGCTGCGTAATGTTCCTGTACGCCTTGCCCGCCATAGATTTTTCGTTGCTTATAATCGGCTCTCCTATGTTAGAGCTGCGAATAATCGTCTCGTCCTCCGGCACAACGCCGATCAGATCGATACCCAAAATATCAAGCGTGTCGTCCAGCGCAAGCATGTCGCCTCTTCTCACGAGGTCGGGTCTTAGTCTGTTGACCAACAGCTCGCAGTCGTCTATACCGCTAGCCGACAAAAGTCCTATAATCCTGTCCGCGTCTCTCACTGAGCTGACTTCGGGCACCGTAACCACAATCGCCGATTTTGCTCCGGCAATCGCGTTTTTGAACCCCTGCTCTATCCCCGCCGGGCAATCTATCAAAACATAGTCAAACTCCTGCTCCAGCTCTTCGATCAGCTTTCTCATTTGCGCGGGGCTCACCGCCGTCTTGTCTCGCGTTTGCGCAGCCGGTATCAAGAACAATCCTGAAAATCGCTTATCGCGAATCATCGCCTGCTGCATTCTGCACGTGCCCTCAACAATATCGACCAAATCGTACACGATTCGGTTCTCTAGTCCCAAAACAACATCCAAGTTTCTAAGCCCGATGTCCGTATCAATCAAAACAACCCTTTTACCTTCTTGTACCAGC
Source organism: Clostridia bacterium (assembly GCA_018648645.1). GTDB lineage: Bacteria > Bacillota > Clostridia > Christensenellales > SZUA-584 > JABGQS01. The sequence goes on along the minus strand of JABGQS010000001.1, from coordinate 62,092 downwards.
CCTGCGCCAAGATTCGCAACGGTTGTTGTCTTTCCAACGCCTCCTTTGCCCGATGTAACCACAATTACGTTCTGCATGCCTTATCCTCCAAAATGTTTATATCAATTATTTTTTCTGTCTTGTTTGTGTTTTTAAGAGCCTCACCATCACGCTGCCCTGCTTATACTCGGCAATCTCCGGTCCCGGCGACTGTTTTCCTTCGGGGAAAACGGCAATCTTTCCGCTTATGCGCAGCTGCCCGGGTAGCAGCGCGTTCGCCGCAACCACCACATCGCTTCGCCCCGTCGCACCTGCGTGCACCAAACCTCTAAGCGTGCCCATAACCGCCACGCTGCCTCCCGCAATAACCTCTGCCCCAATGTTAACGTCCCCAAGCACCACAACATCACCTGCGCATTCCACGCGCTGTCCGCTTCTTAGCGTGTGCGACACGAAAACGCTCTTCGCATTAAAATAGTTTTTTGAAACCAGATTAATAGCTGGGTCAGCGTCATTGCGCTGCGCCGGCTGTGCCTGCTTTACCTCCACTTGCGAGTCCGGCGAACTCAACGCGCCACAAAACGACACGTCAAATATGTCATAATCCATGGCAAGCAGCCGTTTTAACTCCTGCCTTTGCGCCTTTGTCATTTCTTTGCCGGAGATAACAAGCTTTGCCTCGCTGCCTGCAAAAAAGTCTTTGTTTTTCGACAGCTTATCAGTAATCGCCTTTTTGATTTCGCTATATGGCGTCTTCTCATCTACCGCAACTTCTAATCGCCCGTTTTTTCCTTTTATCGAAATTCCCATATACCCCTCTAAATAATCAGCGTGTAGCTCAAAATTCTATATGTGTATTATATTATCCTGCATAATACAGTAAATATGTCGTACTTATTCCTCTTCCTCGTCATCGTTCTCGGGCACCAGCAGATTGTGCTCGGGTACCAGCGTGTTTGTGCCGGGTATCGTCTGCTTTGCCACCAGCCGGCTGTCTTCGATGTAATACGTAATGATATCCTGCGCAACCAGAGACGACAGCCCTCCCGAATACCCATTCGGAGTGTACACCACAATAGCAATCTCAGGATTGTCGTACGGCGCAAAACAAACAAACCAACTATTGTTTTCAAGATCAATTAAGCTAACTTCGGCCGTGCCAGTTTTACCACCCATTTCATCTTTATATATAAAGTCCTTAAAATATCTATCCGCTGTTCCGCCTTCATCAACAACGTCCCGCATTCCTCGCTTTATTGCATCCAAGTATTCGTCCGGTGCATCCAGCGTGTTGAACACGACCGGCTCTTGGTCAAACAATATCGTACCGTCTTGGCGGATTACTTTGTCCACAACGTGCATTTCATAGACAATGCCGCCGTTCACAAGCGCCGCAACGTATCTTGCCACCGCAATCGGCGTCACCTGCACAAGCCCCTGACCAATTCCGCTGGTTATCGTCATAAACGGCGTCCACCGCAGCTCATAAATATAAGCCGATATGTCTCTGTCCCAGCCATTGATATTCGCAATGTTCTCCGGCACCCTTAAGTTATCGTTCAATATACTGCGTATATAATCGCCCAACGGAATCCCACGTTCATCTATTAGCGTCGGGTCGGTCTCGGATCTCGGTTTCCAGTCAATACCGGCAAGAAAAACTAGTTCATCCGCTGTATCGTCTATCAAATCCTCACTGTACTGCACATCTCTCTCCTCGCTGATCAGATGTATCGTCTCAACGATACGACGCTTAACAAGGATCGCAATATACGCTTCCTGGTCATTAACTTCGCGATCGTTATCATACAGTATGTCTTGGTTACCAACATAGCCCTGCACTTCGCTGGGAATCTCAATACCGGTCAATGATGTCAATCCAAACTTGTCTCCCCAATCGTTCAGGCGGTCTATACCCAACCTGTCCGAAACGGTAAAAAAGAAATAGTTACAGCTGTTTTTCAGGCCCTCCACAATCGTTTGGTTCTGATGGCTACTTGGATATCTTGTCCAACAGCTCGGCGATTCACCGTATCTGGTATATTTATCATACGGACTTTCGTCATCAATCAGCTCTTCAAGCGTGAGCTCGCCTTCCATCAACCCCGCCAAGCCCGTTACCATCTTAAAGATAGAGCCCGGTGTTCCTCGGCTCGACACAGCTTTGTTAAACAGCGGGGTCTTTATTTCATCATCGTTCATCTCTTTAAACACATCGTAATCAATACCGCCGGTAAACAAATTCAAGTCAAAACTCGGATAGCTGCCAATCGCCAAAACATCGCCGGTGTTCACGTCTATAACAACCGCAGCTCCCGTCTCGGCAAGTTTAAGATCCTCAATCTTTTCAATATCCTCATAGCTTTGTTTACTCAGCGGCTTTTCTCTATCAGTATTAAAAATTTCTATCTGCTTTTCCTTTATCTTTGGAACGTTTTTTGCCAATGCTTCCTCGAGCGCCAGCTGCAAAGGAATATCAATTGTCAATACAACATTATCGCCCTGTGACGGTTCGGTAGACGAAAGCTCGTTTATAACAACGGCCATGTTGTCAATTTCCACAACTTTTTTACCCTGCCGTTTTGCGCTGTTGCCCGACAAAAACGACTCCATGGACGCTTCAACGCCGCTGACTCCAATCAAGTCATCCACGCTGTACCCAAGATCAGTCATCTCATCAAGCTTATCTTTTCCTTCGATTTTTCCAAGATACCCAATCGTGTGCGCAGCCACATTCACGCGCGGATATATCCTCACCGTGCTGTCGGCAATGCTCATACCCTCAAGCTCGACCGCGTGTGTTTCAATCTCAGCAACCGTTTGAATGTTGACGTTATACGCGATATCTATCGGCTTGTACGCAACCCAAGACGCAAGCTGTACATCCTGCCAAATTGACAGCACTTTTCTTGCCTCTTCATACCCCATCTCGCTCGGTATTTGATATTTTCTGCGCAGAAATAAGTATATTTGCTCTGGTGATAGGTCGCTGTTCACGTACATGTTCTCGCGCCAGTTCACTTCACGTTTCACTTGATTCTCGGGCGATATATCCCCCCAGTCAAAAAAGTACACGCCTTCGTCATTGTCATATCTGATTGCGAAGGTGTCAACAGTCTTCGCGCCGTTTTTTTCTATAATCGCAATTGCTTCAATTATAATTTCGGTATAATATGCGCGGTGTGTCTCTTTATTTTTCATAGGGTCTCTTAAAAACTGGACATTGTAGCTCTTTTGATCGTACGCCAACGGCAACCCGTTTCTGTCCAGTATGCTGCCCCTTGCACCCGAAACGCTGACTTCTCTTTCCTCAAGCTGCGCAGCCAACGCCGCATATTTCTCGCCGTCCACAATTGTCAGCTTTGCCAGTTGCACCACCAAAGTGAAAAAAAGACCTACGATCAAAACCGCAAATAATATAAAACGAATACGACTATTCATTAACCCTCTCCATAAAATGTTCTCACCACGTACCAAACCTATTATAGCACATCTTTTGTTGGTAGATGCAATAAATTCACATTTGCAGCCGCACCGCGAGTATACATTGTGTTTACCGTTTTGTGCTGTTCTCAACCTGCCGACCGCACTCCCAAAAATTAATTTTCGCAAGTCGCATCATCACATCTTGTAATATTAGTACTTTTTCAGCCGATTTTTCGCGATTTTTGCAAGAAATCTAAAATTAAATGTCATAATTGTTGATTTTCCTATTGCATCACGATAAAAAGTGTGGTATGTTATCAGTATAAATCAGATGACGAAGATGTCAATCCTGCGCTGCGGCGCAAGTTTGGGCATCTTTTTTATATTTTAAAATTTTTGCAGAGGAGAAGGCACATGACTATTGACATCGCACTAAACAATGTTTGGATACTGATTTGTGCAGCACTTGTTTTTCTAATGCATGCAGGGTTTGCATGCGTAGAGGCCGGCATGACTCAGTCGAAGAACACAGCAAACATCATCATGAAAAACTTCATGACCATCGCAATCGGCTCACTGTGCTACTACCTCATCGGATACTCGCTGATGTATGGCACAAGCCTGCTCGGCATCATCGGCACGCCGGGGCTTGGCATCGTCGGCGGCGGGGCGGACAGCGTTTCTCTAAACGTGTTTTGGTTTTTCCAAGCCGTGTTTGCTGCCACTTGCGCAACCATAGTATCGGGCGCAGTCGCAGAGCGCATGAAGTTCGGCGTGTACCTCGGGTTCTGTCTCGTAATGTGCACGGTAATATACCCGATTACCGGTCACTGGATTTGGGGCGGCGGATGGCTTGGCCGCTTAGGGTTCACAGACTTTGCCGGCTCAACAGCAGTACACGCAATCGGCGGTTTCTCGGCATTGGTCGGCGCAAAGCTCGTCGGCGCGCGCAACGGCAAATATCCGCACAGAGGCAACGTAAGAACGATCCCCGGACACAGCATTCCACTAGGCGCGCTCGGCGTGTTGCTCCTATGGTTTGGCTGGTTTGGGTTCAACGCAGGCAGCGGATTTAGCGCAACAGCAGACATCGGTCTCGTTGCAGTCAATACGATTCTTGCCGGCGCAGCAGGCGCGCTGTCGGCAATGGGCGTCAGCATGCTTCGGCACAAACACGCAAACGTAGGCCTCACGCTAAACGGCTGCCTTGCAGGTCTTGTCGGCATTACGGCGGGCTGCTCCGGCGTAGAACCATGGGCAGCAATCGTAATAGGTGTACTTTCAGGCATAGTGATGCTTTTCGCCGTAGACTTGTTTGATAACAAACTGAAGATCGACGATCCTGTCGGCGCAATATCGGTCCACGGAATTACGGGCGCATTCGGCACTATTTGTGTTGGACTATTTGCAGTCGATGGTGGTATACTCTATGGTGGTGGGATATTACTTCCCATACAATTCCTTGGCGTAGTCGCATGTGGTGCATTCGCAATGGCAATCAGCTTCGTATACTTCTCTCTGATGAAACGATTTGTTGGTTTGCGGGTGAAGAAAGAAGAAGAGATTGCCGGGCTCGACAACGCCGAACATAAGGTGTCGGCATACAACACGACTGGAATGCTCGATTTATAGATGGGCATTAAAAATACATTTATATCAAAGATTTTTTAAAGGAGATTAGAAAAATGGCAAAGAGTTTTACAAACAAAGATGTCCTCAAAATGGTTGAGGAGAACGACGTAAAGTTCATCAGGCTGCAGTTCACAGACGTGTTCGGTATCCTAAAGAACGTAGCAATCACAGCAAAGCAGCTTCCAAGAGTGCTCGAAGAAGGTGCAATGTTCGACGGCAGCTCGATCGACGGATTCGTGCGTATCGAAGAGTCCGACATGACGCTGATGCCGGACACAGACACTTTCGAGATTTATCCATGGAGACCACAGCAGGGTAAAGTCGCGCGTATTATCTGCGACGTATACACGACCGATGGCGAGCCTTACATGGGCTGCCCGAGAAACGTGCTGAAGAAGGTTCTCAAGGAAGCCAAAGACATGGGTTACATCATGAACGTTGGTCCAGAGTGCGAGTTCTTCCTCTTCCAAACGGACGATAACGGAAATCCGACGACAGAGACTCACGATGACGGCGGGTATTTTGACCTTGCGCCAATCGACAAAGGCGAAGACGCACGTCGTGACATGTGCCTGACGCTCGAAGAGATGGGCTTCGAAATCGAAGCGTCTCACCATGAGGTTGCGGCGGGTCAGCACGAAATCGACTTCAAGTATACCGACGCGCTCACTGTCGCAGACCACATCATGACGTTCAAAATCGTTGTTAAGAGCATCGCTGCACGTCACGGTCTGTACGCAACATTTATGCCAAAACCGATATACGGCATCAACGGTAGCGGAATGCACGCAAACCAGTCGCTTTGTACATTAGAGGGTAAAAACGCTTTCTACGACGAAAACGGCGAAGACGGTCTGTCCAAAATTGCATATAACTACATTGCGGGTATCATGGCTCACATCAAATCAATCGCAGCCGTCACCAACCCAACGGTTAACTCATACAAACGGCTTGTTCCGGGTTATGAAGCTCCGTGCTATGTAGCGTGGTCGGGCAAGAACAGAAGCCCGCTAATCCGCATTCCTGCTTCCCGAGGCTCCGGCACAAGGGTAGAAGTGAGAAATCCCGACCCGACGTGCAACCCGTATCTCGCAATTGCGCTGCTGCTGGCTGCCGGTCTTGACGGAATAAAGAAAGACCTGACTCCTCCACCGGCTGTCAACAAAAACATCTTCGCAATGAGCGACGAGCAAATGGACGCTCTTGGTGTAACGAGCTTGCCGGGCAGCCTATACGATGCACTGCAGGAGTACAAGGCAGATCCGTTAGTCAAGGAAACGCTCGGAGAGCATGTCTTTGACACATACTACGAGTTCAAGACCAAGGAATGGGACAGCTACAGGCTGGCCGTTCATCCTTGGGAAATTGACGAGTACCTAACTAGATATTAAGTTTAAAAGGGGCTTAAAGTCACTTTTAATAATGATGAACTTCTTTGTCTGGCTTTTGTTTCGGGGTGTGCGGGCATCCCGAAGCATATTAGCCAGCAAGAAAAATCGAGACACGCAGTTGCTGTGTCTTTTTTTATTTTCAAAGAAATTTCGAACTTTGCCGGCACTTTTTCTACACTGGAATAAAAGGTAAAACCTTTCGCATAACGATATGCAATCATACCGAATTATGGTATAATAAATATATCAAATAATCACAGGAAAGGAGACTATTATGAATAGACATGTTGTAAAATCCATAACGCTTGTTATGGTGCTCGTTGCACTGCTATGCAGCTTTATATTTGCAGGTTGTGCAACCCCAACGTCAACTCCGGAACCGACAGAAAAACCCGCATCGGCAACCCCAGAGCCGGTCGAAACGACTGCGTCAACCGAGGCGCCAAAGCCCGTGGCAGACCCTGTTGTCATTGACATCTTGCACACAAACGACGTACATGCGCGCGCAATAGAAGGAAAGTATGACGGCATGGGTTATGCAAAATTGGCTACACTTGTAGAGAGGTTTAGAGCAGCCAACCCCAACACGCTGCTCATCGATGCAGGCGACACGTTCCACGGCAAAACGCTCGCCACGCTCGAAGAGGGTGAAAGCATCGTGGAAATCATGAACCTAATTGGCTACGACTACATGGCACCCGGCAACCACGATTTCAACTACGGAGCCGATAAACTGTTCGAGCTTGCCGGCATGGCAGAGTTCCCAATCATCTCCGCAAACGTGGTTCGAGACGGTGATCTGTTCTTGCCTGCATACGAAATCACAGAAATCGAAGGCGTAAAAATCGGTCTGTTTGGTCTAACGTCGGAAGAAACGGCATACAAAACGCATCCCGACAATGTTGCGGACATAACTTTTACCAATTCGATAGAAGCGGCACAAAAGATGGTCGACAAGCTGTCCGGAGAGGTAGACATCATCATCTGCATCGGTCACATCGGCACCGACGCAAGCACTTTGATTACCAGCGAGATGATCTGCGACGCAGTCAGCGGTATCGACCTGTTTATCGACGGTCACAGCCATACCGAACTTGACGGCGGCATCGTTTCGCAAACGGGCACAGTTATCGTCTCCGCGGGTGAATATCTACAAAACTTGGGTCATGTTCGATTGACTTACGCGGACGGCATGGTCAGCATCGAAGCAGAGCTGATCGAGCGCGTATTGCCAAACGGTGATGTGGAAGACTTAATCGATGGAATCGCAGATGCACAGGCAGAGATTCTGGGCGAAGTCGTCGGCAGCACCGATGTTACCCTCGACGGAGAGAGAGACGATGTGCGTACCGGAGAAACCAACCTGGGTAACCTCATTGTTGATGCGATGATCTATGAGACGGGCGCAGACATCGCGCTTACCAACGGCGGCGGGATCCGTGCAAGCATTGACCCCGGCGACATCACAATCGGCGACATCATCACCGTGCTTCCGTTCGGCAACTACATCGTAACCACCACGGTCACCGGCGCACAGCTGAAAGAAGCTCTCGAGCTTGGAACGTCCAGCTACCCCGAAACCATGGGCGCTTTCCCGCATGTCGCAAACATCACGTTTACAATCAACACAGCAAACGCGGCTGGCAGCAGAGTTGAAGACTTGATGGTGAAGGGTGTTGCAGTAGCGGACACAGACGTTTTCGTGATTGCAACGAACGACTTCATGTATGCAGGCGGCGATGGGTACGAGATGCTCACCAACGGTATCGAGAACGAGTTTGCGGCTCTTGACGAAGCAGTCATCGAGTACCTCGCAACGCTCGACGCAGTGCCGGAGGTTGTCGGCAAAATTACAATTAAGTAGCAGCTACTCCCAACCGATTAAGCAGCAAACGCTCCGAGCAGCTTTGACACAGCTCGGGGCGTTTGTTTTCACCAATAAAAAAAGTACTGTGCATTTTCATACACAGTACTTTTGTGTCGTTTTGATAAGTTACTTTCTAGTAACGGTCACGTCTGGCTCTAAAGCAATCACTGCAGTAAACCGGTCTCTCACCTGTAGGTTGGAAAGGAACCTGAGTCTCTGCGCCGCATTCAGCGCATACTGCTTCGAACATTGGGCGGTCTCCTCTTCTCTGACGCTTTCTTGCCTGGCGGCAATCCTGGCATCTCTTCGGATCGTTTTCAAAGCCTTTTTCACGATAGAATTCCTGTTCAGAAACTGTAAAAGTGAAATCACTACCACAATCCGCGCAACTCAGTGTTCTGTCTTCAAACATTTTTTCTCCTTTTTTTGCTATCCATGGTTCACAAGACGAGATGACATTTTCATAACTCCAGGAGAATTTTTTTACCACTACCCAAGGTTAGGAACGCTTTCATCAGCTTCTTTTGACCATTGTATTTTTATACGCAAAACTTATATTTCACGCATAAAATATATTATCATTTTAGCAGACTTTCGTCAACACCCCATATGTTGTTAAAATCCCTTTATACTGCACTAAAACCCCACTATATATACCATTATCAACAACACTTTACCTGCCAATCATGCTACATTTTACCTTTGAACTACGCCGGCTGTCTTTATGGATCAGGAGTTGGCGTCGGCTCCTCTGTCGGTTCCGGCGGAGCAGGGTCGTTCACATAATATACACCTGTATATGCTTTGTATGTCGCAGTAAACATTTGCTCTTTCTCAATCAGCTCGTTGCCCTCAAGGTCAAGTATATGCATATACGCCCTTGCGGTTGTCTTGCCGCGAGACTTAATATATCTATAGGATTCGCCCGGCGCAATCACTTCGCCGTCAGGTGCAACCGGTGTATCATAAATATAAGTATACTCCGGCGCCTCGCCCGTGCCCGTTCTTCTGCTGCTAAAGTCGTATATAATCGGACCGAATTCCTCATGAATAAGCGGGCTGCCGTATATCTCTATCGTAACGTTCTCTTCTACTCCGTTCAAGTACGACACGATATAAAGCGGCGTGTCATACGGGTTGGTCAGCTTTAGATCGGGCCCTTTGCTGCTGATCGTCGCATCCAGTCCAATCGGTATATAGTCGGAGATAATCGTATGATTGGCGTGGTCAATATCGTCCTCGTGATGAAGCCCCGCTCTCAGCGCCGCGTTAAACAGCGTGCTGCTGACTTGGCAAACACCGCCGCCGTATTGCTGCGTAAACGCTCCGCCGCTAATCCCCGCAGCTTCCTTCCATCCGTTCGATCTCGTTCGATCTCCGGCTTCCTCGTTTATCGACCATGTCTCGCCCGGCATTATTACAACGCCGCTGATGATGAACGACAGCTTACCAACGTTGTATGTTCTGCTTCGTCCGTAATGGTCGTGATAGCTCGATGTCCAAGATGCAATCAGCTGGGTAGCGTTCAGCATTGCCTCGAGCGTTGCCTCAGAGTGAATAATCTGCGCCGGCACTGCGATTGCTGCAAAATCGTCGTTTTGCACAGCCGCCATAATAAGGTCAACCGTGCCTGCCTCGTCCACAATAACGCCTTTCGATTCTCCCGCATACGAGAACCTCGCAATAGCCGCATCCTTTGGCTTATACTGCTCTTCGTAATGCTCTTCCCAATCGTAATCGTCTTGATAATATTCGTATCTCAAATCGCTCGGCATATCCTCGTCTGCGATTTTGACAAGCCCTTCGGGGTACACGAACTCATCCTTCTTAGCGAGTATAGTAATCATCTCTTCCATGTCAGGCTCATACGCGGTTCCGTCTTCAAAATAACCCCACGGCATAAATGTATATCCCGCGTCTGATGGTGGTCTGTCCATAGCCAGTTTCAAATCGGCTACTACTGCCGCAACCTTAGCTTCGTCGGCATACATCTCGACTGTAAAATCAACGCCGCCATTCAACGCCGCCTCTTTTGCCGCTTTGCGTTCCTCAAACGTGCCTACATGCCCATATCTCATCGCTTGCGCGAAAACTTCCTCGTAATCGGTAAACAGCTCGAACGATTCTGCGTCATACTCTGTGATTTCGCCGTCCACATCCAGCACAAACTGTGCCGATGCCAACAGCTGCGTTTCGATACCGCCGGTTGCCTCAGATGCCGCAATTCCCGTCATCCCGGAAACATCCACGCCACCGACACTGACGCCACTCAGCACCGTACCGTAGTCAATCACTCTGACAATTCTCTCTTCGCTGACGCCTTTGTCGTCCATAATAAACATCGCCGAAACACCGAGCGCGACAACAAACACAACGCCTGCCGCAATCAGAGTTATCTTGCTCCAAAGACTTCCTTTTTGTTTCATATCAACTGCGGGCTTATCCACCTGGTACTTCCCCTCGTTGGTCATAACTGTACTTCCTCCAAATAATCTTTCTCCATATATTGTATATAATACAACATAATCTCTTTCTTGTAAACCGACAGCTCGCAATGCAGCACGCCCGTCGTCTGCCCCGTGTTGATATGCTCTATGGTGTCGGTGATGGTGACGGCAATGGCGTCGGTCCCGCAATCGCCGGGTCCGGTCCGTTCACATAATACTCATAGGTAAACGCCTTATACCTGTTGCTCGAGAACTTCTCCGACATTATAACGTTGCCATCTTCATCAACGTACTGTTTTGTCACTTCCCAAACTTGACCGTTCTTTCCTTTAATCCATGTGACAGTTGCACCCTCAGGGATTTCGTTGCCCTCCGGGTCAACAAGCGAATCATAATGGTATATCGGATCGCCTGCCTGTATCGTTTGAACCAAATTAGAAACAAACCGCACCGTATATCCGTGAGTCAATGGAGGTCCGTAAACCTCGACCGTCACTTTAAACTCCTCTTCCTCTACAAAGACAGCCAAATATATCGGCATATCATAAGGATTTCCTAATACCAAATCCGGTCCGCCTGTACTAATCGTTGCATCCATTCCTTCAACAATATATCCCGATGGCCAACTATGCTGGTTTCTAGAGACAATTTCGAGCTCTGCCAAAATCGCCGCATTGTACACCGAGCTGCTAACCTGACAAACTCCGCCGCCAAGCTGCTCTTCATATCTGCCGTTGCTTATTCCCGGTGCTTCTGACCATCCAATTGTCGTCGCCGTAGACGGAATTCGCGGTCCTGCTTCCTCGTTTATCGACCACGTTTCTCCCGGCATAATGACAACACCGTTCACAAAGTCTCCGAGTATCTGAATATTGTTCACTCTGCCTTCTTTGCTCAGCGTAGGCGAGTCAAAGAACGAAGAGAATGACGCTATCAGCTTTGTGTTCTCTTTTAGAGTAACGACATCGATTTTCGGATTGGTGATAATCACCGGCGCTTCAATCGCGCTAAAGTCGCCGCTCGCCGCACCTATGCCTATCAGCTTAGCAAGCTGCGCAATGTCAACATCGACACCTTTGACTTCGTCCGTATATATAAATCTCGCTTCGCCTAAAACGGCATCTACAATATCAAGTGACGCGTCCTGAGGCAATATATCCATCATTGGTTTGATCTGCTGCAGCTTTTCATATACAACCGTTTCCTCTGCATGTAAACCAATCGCAAAATCCATTCCGTTTTCTCGTGCCTCACCGCGCTCTTCTCTAATCTGCGCACCACTGCCCGAATTACCATATAGCATGGCATCTTCCAGCACCTGCGCAAAATTGGACGTGACACCAAGCTCCTCGGCAGTAAACGAAAACTGCACACCGTCCACGTTAAATGTAAAGCTCACATTGTCGGTCGCAGACCCTGCAATAGATAACAGCTCACTTTTTGTGTTTGCTTCATCAAACATCAACCCCGAGATATCAACACCCGAAATAGACACGCCGGTAACATACTCAGCCGTTTCATACAACTGCTCAACTTTCTGCTGCTCTTCATCTTTTCCGCCGGTCGCAAGTATAATAATCAGCACGACAATCAATGCTACGATAAGCACTCCGAGTGCCCATAACAAGTTCCTCATTAATTTTGAGTTTTTGTTTTTTCTCTTTACCATGACTTTTCCTTTCGCTTTGTGCCCTTCGCACATTCTTTCCTTTATTGATTCAGGCATCGCAGAGCATCTGCAAACACCGACTTTACATTAACAATTTGCTGCCTGCACATATACTTGACGATTGCGCGGTCCGTCAAACTCACAAAAATATATGCCTTGCCACACGCCGAGCATCAGCTGCCCGTCCTGCACAATTACGGTCAAGGACAGCCCAGTCATCTGCGCTTTGGTATGCGCGTCCGAATTGCCTTCAAGGTGATCGAATCCCTCGTTTGGCACAGCGCGCTCCATCGCAAACACGACATCACGCACTACGTCAGGGTCTGCGTTTTCGTTTATCGACACCCCCGCCGTTGTGTGCGGAACAAAAACATGCACCACGCCGCTTTTTATCCCGATTTGCTTTACGCATCGCTTTACGTCGCTTGTGATGTTGACCATCTCACAGCGCTGCTTTGTCTTTACGCTAATCTTCTCCATTGGTTCTCATCCTATATGAAAGCACAAACAAGCTGTCGCTCAAATGCACGTTTTCTACACAAACGCCTTTGCGTGCCACAACATCAACCGGCGCGAAATTCCATATGCCTTTGACGCCAAGAAGCACAAGCTCGTCAGCAATCCGCTGGGCGTGCCGCTTAGGCGCAGTAATCACCCCAAGGTTCACTTCGTTGTTGATAACAAAATCGGCAAGCTCTTCGATAGGCCGCACAGTTATTCCGTCAATCTCCTTATCGACCACAGATTGGTCAGCATCAAAGATTGCAGCAAGATTATAACCTTCCTCAGCGAAGTTCGTGTACTTGTACAGCGCCTGCCCAATGTTTCCGGCGCCCACAACCACCGCGGTATATTTCTTGCCAATACCAAGTATTTTCTTAATCTCGTTTTTGAGATTGTTCACCTGATACCCATACCCCTGTTGACCAAAACCCCCAAAGCAATTAAGGTCTCGCCGAATCTGCGACGCATTAAGCCCCATATCCGCGCTCATCTTGCTGGATGATACTCGCTGAGTCCCCTTTGCTTCAAGTTCGCTCAAGTACCTATAGTACTTAGGCAGCCGACTTATAACCGCTTCGCTAATTCTGTTATCCCGCATAGCTGTCTCCTCCTAATTAAACTATTATAACACATACCCCCCAATGAAAATCAACACTTTTTATTCAATTCGCGTTTCAAAACGGCAATGTTACCACTGTGTTCACAAATCCGACATGTAAAATTTGCAAAAAGCGTGTTAATCTGATTGACTACTATAGATAAAGGGAGTAAAATTGAAGCATATAAATATGTACAAAAATTTTGGAGGTATTTGCAATGAGTAACAAAATTGGACGCGTTTCCGCAACGGTGCTCGGGCTTATCGCCGGGATTCTCCACGGCATCATCGGCATCGTTTTGGCATTTAGCGCATTCTTGGCAAGTGGTTTCACAAGCAGTCTGTTTGAAAGCGTATTGGGCGACTTGAGTGCTTGGTTGGGTGGTATAATCCTGGTTGCAGGCATCGTTATTTTTGTTATCGCTCTGCTCAACTTGATTGGCGGTTGCATCGTTCGATCCAGCCGTATCGCAGGCGGCGTTTTAATGCTGATTACTTCTATACCCATTATTTTTGTCGGCGTTGCCGGCGCATGGACTTCGATTCTTATGATCCCACTTCTCATAACCGGGCTGATGTCATTCACAGCCGCAATCCTGGCGTTTGTACCATACAGCGCCCGCTACAAGCAGCTTTATGTCGAGCGCAAACAAAAGAAATTTAACCGAAATACGCAACAATCATACCAGCCGCAGCAGCAATACCAGCAGTATCCACCACAGCAACAGCCGTACCAACCGTATCAGCAGCAGCCACAGCAGCCATATCAACCGCAGCAACCTCCGCAACCACAGCAACCCCCGGTTGCGCCGCCACCACCAAAGGACAACAACCCGGCAGAATAGCAGACTAAAATACGGAGGCAGCACTTTTGGATATAGCGAAATTGAAACGTAACAGAGGAAGATTGTCCGGCTTTATTATGGGGCTTATCGCCAGCATATACGGCGGTCTGTTCGCACTAATAATCGGCACGAGCATATTGGCAGGGCACCAAGACATTTTCTTTTTACAATATGACAGTAGCGTAGCAACAGCCGTAGCCATACTCTTGTTTCTAACGGTCGCCGCCAGCATCGTCGGTGCCGGCTTAATAAGAGCAAAGCGCATCGTTGGCGGTCTAATCATTATTGGCGCAAGCATACCACTGTTTGTGATAGCCGTTATCGACTCTGCAGCGTTTTCTATTTTGGCGTTCACAAGCCTTGTGTGTATCGCGGCCGGCATACTCGCTTTTATACCGCTGCCCGACAGCTATTTTCAAAAGCTGGTATTTCGTCAGCAGTATCATCGACACATGGAGGCATTTATCACTCAGCAACAGCAAATTGCACAACAGGAAGACACAGCGATTTCAGTCGCGCCTATTGATAGCTCTGCACAATTTCCTGAGCCGAACTATCCGGTCAATACAGAAAAGCAAGAAGACAAAACACAATGGTAGCATATTAGACGACATAATAAAAAGGGAGCACATCCAATGCGGATGCGCTCCCTTTTTTGCCTGTTTCTTGCCTATCCAGTGATTGCGTTTCTTGCGCCCCGTACCCAGCTTGTGATAATCTCTACCACATAGCCGAACACGCTTAGCCCCACAATAATCTTTGGTACGATTGACCAAATGTATTGCAAGTCAACCCGCTCTGCCCAGGTCATATCCGAACCCGCTTGCAGCATCGCAATCATATCGCCGTTCCAGATTGCCGGTGGGAGGAACACCGCAATCGTTATCGTAATCATAGCGGCGTTAATAATTGTAACTGCTGTCGCCAGCATTATCGAATGCTTGCCGTTCACCAATCTAAATGCTTCCTTTACAATGGCGAGAACAAACAGTATATCGATCAATACAATCATACTGCGCAATACATCAAGATCAAACACCGGAGTAATCGTAACCCCGTCCGAGAATTGATAGATGCCAATCAAATGCGGCACAGTATTGAATACCATCAGCGCGATTACGGCAAACACGATGCCGGCAATCGGTTCAGACGGTTTGATGCGCGCCTTCGCCTTTGGAATCTCGGGCAAATCGACCGGCTTCCAAGCGTCCTGCTTCCAGTTCTCTTTCCTCTTGGCAAAGCGCTCGATTATCGCAAACACTATTGTGACATATGCAAACGCCTGCACCACCGCCGAGACTAGAGTTGATAAGTAATCGGCTAGCGCTATCCAAAAGTGCGGCGGCGGCGAGGCAATCACGCCGACAACTGTCGCGATTGTGATGCCAAGCGCTACTGCGCCCATAACGATTTTAATCACAAGTAAGTAAGTATCGAATAACTCCGGTCCTATCAAAAATCGCTTCTTACCGCGATATTTGGATGCCAGCTCGCTCGGACGCCCAAGCTCCGTCAACACCGCTTCCACGTCTTCTTTACGAGGTGTCGGCCCCGCCTGCTCCAGCATGTCCTCAATCAATCCTCTTAGTTCCTGCTCGATATCTGCCCGCTGCGCTTTTGGCAGCCGCCGTGTCACGTCATACACATATCGATCAACCATTCCCATAAAATCATTGCTCGTCTTTTCCATTTTACTTTGCCTCCTCATTCGTTAACGTATCAATCGTTTCGCGCATCTGTCCCCACTCTGCTGTCAGCGCCAGATACACTTGCTCTCCCATTTCGCTAAGCACGTAATACTTGCGCGGTTTGCTGCCCGTGGTCTCCCACTCGCTTTTCAACAGCCCCTGCTTCTCCAGCCTTCTCAGCAGCGGATACAGCGTCCCGGGTTCCACGCGCATTCCTTTTTCGTCCAGCGTCTCCACCAGCGCGTATCCGTACTTTGGCTCTGTCAGCTGGCTCAGCACACACAGTGTAATCGTGCCCCGTCTCAGCTCCAGGAATAAGTTCGTTTTAATCTCGTTATTATCACTCATCTTCTCACCTCGTGCTCATTATACTGTATGCCATACACTATTGTCAAGTATTTATTATTAATTTTTTTATTTTATTGTGAAATCGCTGTTTTAGGTAGAAAAAAAGCCTCCTATATTGCGGAGGCTTCTTTATATGTTGTGTAGGTATTCACTAATAGTTATTCAACGGATACCACTAGCTCTCCCTCTTTCTTACCGCCTAAGGCATCTGAAAGAATTGAGTAGCGAATTTCAAATTCATTGGTGCTTGGTAATATCATCATCCAAGGTTCCAGCCATAAAGATTCGTCCGGACGTATAGAGCTAAAATCATATTCTACGAATCCGGCAGAACTCTCTTCCGCTTGATATAACGCTATTTCTTTTTTTATATCTTCCAGATTCTTCTTTGGTGCATTTCCTAAAAATGTCGGCATCAACAGTGGGTTGTCGTAAACACTTTCATCAGCGTCTGTGCCAACCTGCGAATTTGCCTTTTGCCCGAAGAGCGTACCAATAATCTTTTTCTCAATCCAGATATCTGCCATTACATCAAGCATTTCTTTATTATCGCTGCTTAAATCCCTATCAAAATCAAACAAGCAATAATCATTTGTTTTTGATGGAATCGTTATCGTAATATTACTGTCTGATATATTCGCTGTATTCGCTACTGTTAATTGCAGGAATAGCACCTGCTGCATTCCTTTGGACAAATGGTCAATACTTTTCAGTATAAAAATATAGTTAAACAGCAAAACATTTATCAAATTGTGCTTTTCCTTTTCAACATCAGTTCCCTCATACACAATCCTGGTATTCAATATATTTTCTTGTATCAGGTTTCCAACATGAAAAAAACTGGTTTTAACTTCAATGCCCCAATACTCCTTTATACTTGCTTTGTAATCTATTTGCTCATCATCGATAAGTTCTGCTTTTTTAAACTGAAATGCCTTCGCTAAGCTTATCTTATCTGTATCTGCTGATTTAGTATTATCAGTATGGTCGGCTATCTGTAGATCAAAGGATTTCATTTTCATCGAGTTTATCTTATCTATTAGTTCTTTGCCATCGGATAGCAGCTTCTCCTTATATAGTTTAAATGAGGATAAATCAGACAAATGGTAAGCATGAAAACTCTTCTTAAACTCTTCTTCTATTCCATCATAAGCCAATAAATCCAAATCAGAAAAAGTGTCCGTTCTCGCCGTTTCATTGTTCACCGTATGTTCTAACCACCTAAAAATTTTATTCTCATAATCCGTTTTACGTACATTTTCTCCTTTTGTCCCAAAAAGTATAGGCAATGAAACCAGCGCATATGATAATTGCTCTAGGGTTGGATGATCAACTAAGAAATCCTTATATGAAGCAAAACGATAAACGGAGTCACTAACTTCTCTAAATAATGTATCTGCATCATAAGGCAGTACAGTTATTCTTATCATATTGCGGGATAAAGCACTTTCAAAACCGGCAATACTTCTCTTTGCTTCATTATCCATATTTAAAGAATAGAACTTTGTTATAGATTCAATAAATGCGCTGGCTTTCTTTTTACATTCCCCAATTATAATTAGATTATATTCAAGAGCATCTATATCATTCATTATTTCGTTAATCCAAGAAAGAACATCATCCTTGCTAAATACGTTTATTGATGATCTTACTTGGACCGCTTTATTTAAAGTACCATCAGAATAAATGAGGGCTATGTCAACTTTGTCCCTTTCAGCTGCATATTTAACACTTATGCCATCCCAATCGTTTTCTAAAATAGAACTAAATATTGAGACTACTCCTTGACACAAATAACCACGGTTACTTTCAAGTCTGCCCATATGTGCTCCTAAAGAAATATTATCTTAACCTAAATCTAATCCCATTATATCAATAACCTGACCAAAAATCTACCATTAAACCACCCCGCTTCCCCCCGTCCCTTTTTTGGGACTGGAAAGCGCCTATACTATATGATATAGTCGTTTTAAGGCGGTGTACCAACATGCTGGATATTCTAAAAGAGCTAAACGAGCAGCAGCGCAAGGCTGTCACATCCACCGAAGGCTTCATCCGTGTCATCGCGGGTGCGGGCTCGGGCAAGACGCGCGCGCTTTCGCATCGCTTTGCTTATCTCGTCAACGAAATCGGCATCATGCCCTCGGGCATCCTGTGCGTCACCTTCACCAACAAGTCGGCCAACGAAATGCGCCAGCGTATCCGTGCGCTTACGGGCGACAACGACACGGGCTATATCAGCACATTCCACAGCTTTTGCGTCACCGTGCTGCAAGAGGACATCAACTCCGTGCAATACCCAAAGAACTTTCTCGTTCTCGACAACAGCGACATCGACGCCATGCTCAAAATCGTTTATGAAGAGCGCGACCTAACCCTGCGCCACATGACATTCGCCAAAGCGCGTGACATGATCGAAATCCGCAAGCTGAAACAGAACCCGACCTACTACGAGCACTTGATTGCTATGACTCTCGGCGAGCTGCACCAAAAGTATCTTGATGCGCAGTCTAGCGACGACATCATATTCTGGGGCTATCTATACCAGCAGAAAAAGTGCTTTGGTCTCGATTACAACGACCTCATTAAGTTCGTGCTATACATCTTCAGCGTCAACGATGCCATTAAAACAAAATGGCAACAGCGCCTCCAGTACATCATGGTAGACGAGTATCAGGACATCGACGAGCTGCAGTTCAAGCTGATGAAGGTTCTGTGCGCATACCACAACAACCTGTTTATCGTGGGCGACCCCGACCAAACCATATACACTTGGCGCGGTGCCAGTATCAAATATATCCTCGATTTCGACAAAACGTTTCCCGATGTGAAAACAATCAAGATGATGGACAACTATCGCTCAACGCCGCAGATTATCGCGGTCGCAAACTCACTGATTAGTACCAACAAGAACCGCATCAAAAAGGACTTAATCGCACTGTTGCCGGATGGCACCGATGCCATCTACCACCACGCAAAAACATCGCAGGCAGAGGCTAAATGGATTGTGTCGCAAATCAAGCAGCTTGCCGACCAAGATATACCTCTACACGACATCACCATACTGTATCGCGCGCATTTCGTGACCCGCGTGCTCGAGGATGTGTTCCTCAAAGAGCAGCTGCCCTACACCATCTACAGCGGTGTGCAGTTCTTCGGGCGAAAGGAAATCAAAGACACGCTGTCCTATCTGCGACTCATCGAGTTCAAGGACGACTTGTCGTTCCTGCGCGTGGTCAACACCCCCAAGCGCAACATCGGCGAGCGCAGAATCGCTTTCCTGACAGAGTACTCCGAGCAAAACCGATGCTCGATGTATACCGCGCTAGAGCGCGCAATCGACAACGACATCTTCAAAGGCACCAAGGCGCGACAGTTTCTGGAGCTGATCGAGCGCTTTAGCAACGAGGATCAGGAAGCCCCCATTTCCGAACGCCTCAGCGCGCTGCTCGACGAAAGCGGATACGAGCAGATGCTGCGCACGCAAGGCAGTCAAGACCGTCTCGACAATCTGGCAGAGCTTAAGCAATCGGTCTACGAATATGAGACCACCTGCGGCGAGGAAAGCACTCTCTCCAGCTACCTCTCCCGCGTCGCGCTGATGACAAACACAGACGCCGCCTCGCAGAAGAACAGCGTCAAGCTGATGACGGTACACGCTGCCAAAGGTCTCGAGTTCCCGCACGTTTTCGTTTGCAGTCTCGAGGAAGGCGTGTTCCCTTCCAAGAAAACCTCGACGCTCGAAAACATGGAGGAAGAGCGCCGACTCGCATTCGTCGCAATCACCCGCGCACAAAAATCGCTTTTTCTCACCGACGCAGAAGGGCGCAACCTCGACGGCTCATATCGCTACCCTTCGCGGTTCATCTTCAACATAGACAAAACCCTGCTTACATATACTAACGAGCTTCCTGGCTCCCTCGTGTCCGAATCCGGCTGGAACATCACCAACAGCGAGAAAATGCTCGAGGTTATGGCAAACGGTCCCAGCTTTACGGTGGGCGACCGCGTCGTTCATACCATCATGGGCGCCGGCGAAGTCATCGCTTACGACAGCGAGAATGCGTCATACATAATCAAGTTTGATACCATTCCCACCCTGCGCAACATCAGCATACGCGCAGATATAAAACACGAAACCGCAGAAGAATAACCCTTTCATCAATACGTTGACAAATTAAAAAGGTCTGTGCGCATTGCACAGACCTTTTACTCTCTCTATCAACTATTCTGCTTAACCAATCGTATAATCTTTGCTTGCAACTCCATACGTCGAATATCCGCCCGCAAGGTTTCGCACACTCCTAAACCCATTGTTAATCAATATCCGGCAAGCGGTATGCGCACGGATGCCCACAGCGCAGTACACCACATAATCCTTGTCCTTATCAAGCTCGCCAATACGCGCTCTCAAATCGTCAACAGGAATGTTAACGCTGCCTTCAATTGCGCCCCATTTCACCTCGCCCGGTGTCCGCACGTCAAGCAATACTGTATCGTCGGGTAAATCAGCAAGCTCGTCAAATGTGATGTTGGCGGTCACGTTGCCAAGTATATTCTCAGCGGTGAATCCCGCCATGTTCACAGGGTCTTTGCCGGATGAAAACGGCGGTGCATAGCAAAGCTCCAACTCCTGCAAATCGTCCGCGCTCGCACCAAATCGTATCGCAGTCGCAATCACATCGATGCGCTTGTCAACACCTTCGCCACCAACCGCCTGCGCACCAAGCACCTTGCCATCCGTGTCAAATATCACCTTTAGGCACATCTTCTCTCCACCGGGATAATACCCCGCGTGGTTCAGCGGATGCAGCACAGTCACCCTGTAATCGTCGTTTATCTTCTTGCCCATGCCGCTAAGCTGCTTCTCATTCAA
Organism: Clostridia bacterium; assembly: GCA_018648645.1. Classification (GTDB taxonomy): domain Bacteria; phylum Bacillota; class Clostridia; order Christensenellales; family SZUA-584; genus JABGQS01. The sequence continues at coordinate 40,822 of JABGQS010000001.1, read as the reverse complement.
ACCGGTACTTGCGGCGCTCATGTCAAACACTTTGACAACGCTGCTGCCCTGTGTGCCTTTATAAACGCGGTTCATCCCGCATATGTTGTCCGCAGCCATGCGCCCCATCTTGTTCGCAGGTCCCGCCAGCGGTATCATAGTCTTCTCGCCGCTTACAAAATTATTAACTTGCGCAACGTCGCCCACCGCGTATATATTCTCATCGCTCGTTTTGAGACTCACGTCCACCACGATACCGCCGCGTTCACCAAGCTCCAGCCCGCAGTCCTTTGCCAGCTCGCTGTTCGGACGTACACCAATCGACATCACAGCAAACCCTGCGCTAATCTGCGCCCTATCCGTTATCACAGTAACGCCCACGTCCGTATCCTTAATGCCTTTCACGCCTTGATTCAGTGCCAGCTTCACACCTTTCGCGCTCATGTGCTTGTGCAAAATCTGCGCCATATCAAAATCGAGATTCGGCATCACTTGATCCATCATTTCGATTAAGATCACATCCAGCCCCGCGTGCGTCAAGTTTTCCGCCATTTCCACACCGATAAATCCACCGCCGATAACCACCGCGCTTTTTGCGCCCTTTGCCGCAGCCGCAATCTTGTCCATGTCGGGTATCGTCCAAAGCTTCATCACTTTATCGCTATCCACGCCCTCCATCTTCGGTACAATTGGGCTAGACCCCGGCGAGAGTGCCAAAACGTCATAACTCTCGCTATACGTCTCTCCACCGCTCTTCACTTGCACAGTCTTTGCCGCCCTGTCGATGCCGACAACCTCGCTGTTTATTCGCACATCCACGTCAAAGCGCGCGCCCATCGACTCGGGCGTCTGCAAAAGCAGCTCATCCCGGTCTGTTATTATCCCGCCTATATAATAAGGTAATCCACAATTTGCAAACGAAATGTAGCTGCCTCTCTCAAACATCACAATCTGCGCATTCTCATCCAATCTTCTTAAACGTGCAGCAAGGCTTGCACCGCCCGCAACGCCTCCCACAATAACAACTTTCATACATTTACCTCTTTTCTCTCGGCGCGCATATTCGCGCTTTTTGTTTATTAGTCATATCTATTTTTTTGTACAATTTTATTGTACCACAAAATCCAAAACTCATTGTACCACAAATTCCAAAATTATCAACGTAAATCTGCCAAAACATACCGATTTATGTTATAGTGATATTATCAATACACCGGAGGCAAACATATGAGCGTTACAGTTATAAAAGGGCGCTCGGGCAGCGGTAAAAGCCGCCGCTTGACGGAGCACATCAGCTCTTTAATCGCAGACCCGTTTGCAAAAGTCATCGTCATTGTGCCGGGTTCGCTGACATTCGAGACCGAGAAAAACATCATACAAAACTGCAGAGTCAACGGCATCCTCGGGTTGCAGGTTTTCAGCATACAGCGGCTTGCCTACGCCATCCTCGACGACACAGAAACGTTCCTCACCAACGCCCAAAAAGCGATGGTGTGCAAAAAAGCGCTTGCCGAGCTCGACGCTCCGTTTCACGGCGTGGCTGTTTCTCCCGATTTTCTAAGCTGTCTAAGCGCGCTCATCACCCGCCTAAAAAGCTATAACCAAACTCCGGAGAGCCTTAGGCAGGCAAAAACGCAAGACAGCGCAATAAAGCAGAAGCTCAACGATACTGCCGACATTTTCGAGCAATACCTTTCTTTTTGCGGCGACAAATATGACAGCGACGACATGTACGCACTGGCCGCAGCAAAAGCACACTCTGCGCAGTTTCTTAAAAGTGCACACGTCGTCATCGACGGCATGGACAGCTATTGTCCGGCCGTTATGCTGATGATAGCCAAAATCATAGAGTACAGCAGCGACACCCTTGCCGCATTTCGGCACCAAGGCAGCGGCAGCGATGAGGGTCTGTTCGCCACCGAAGCCGCTGATATGCAGCGCTTTATCAACGCCGCCAAATCCACCGGTAAATCGGTAAAGGAAATCGAGCTTAAGAGCGATGATGTTAGATACACAAACGATGAGCTGCGGCATCTTGAAGCCAATCTATACAAGTATCCGTACGACGCATATCAGCTTCCCACATCAAATATAGCAATGCGGCAGGCTCAAGATATGCAGGGCGAAGTCGACATCATCGCGTCTGCGATACTGGCCGAGGTCGCGGATGGCAAGCGGTATTCCGACATCGCCGTTGTTGTCGGCAACCTGCCGCAATATGTGCCTATTTTAAAAATGCAATTTGAACTCAGCGACATTCCTTTTTTCATCGACGAGCGGCGCGCGCTAAGCGACAACACCTTTTTTGATTTCCTAAACAAGTCCTTGCTCGCCGCTGCCGGCGATGCACTCTACACCCTTGGTTACGTATATAGCAAATTCTCTGCAACAAGCGAGCTTAACCGCCAAACTGTCCGAAAGTACGCACAAAACCACGCCTACAAAGGCTGGCACTTTGGCAGCACTTTTTGGCGCGGCGAAGATGCGCAGCAGGCAGAAACAATACGCAAATCGGTGATGCGTCCTCTTTTCGCTCTCGAGGACGGGCTAAAGAGTTTTAGCGCAAAAAAACAGATTAGTGCCATCACAAAGTTTCTAAGTGACTGCGATGTTGAGCAGAAATTGTTGGACTTTTGCGACACACTCGGCGAGCTGCAAATGGCCGAGCAGCGCGAATACTACGCTCAGGTTTTCGAGAAAACCATAGAGGTTTTACATGGCATATCAAATGTGTTTGGTGACCAAGCAATACCCCCAGCCGAGCTTATCGAGCTTATCAAAACGGGCTGCACCGCCACCAAAATTGCCGTAATCCCGCCTTCCACCGACGAAGTTAGCATTTTTGATATATCGCTGGCACGTCTACAAAACATAGACGTGCTTTTCGCCGCCGGTGTGCAGGACGGCGTCTGGCCTTCAATGAACGAGCCGCCCGGTATCATGTCAGCGCAAGAGCGGGAGGCACTTTTCGCTATCGGCATCGACATTGGCGTACCCGATCTCGGCGCAGAAAAGCTGAAAATCTATACAGCACTCGTCAAGCCAAAAGACAAGCTGTACATAAGCTATAACACAGCTTCACCACCTTCCGTGCTAATCGACCGCATAAGGCGTATTTTCCCCAAGCTAGAGATAGATAAACACTCGCCAATCGCGTCGCTCAAGAGCGCAGAATCATCCGTGCTTTCTCAAATCTGCAACGTACTGAACGGCGGCGAGCCTGCGCAGTCGCTCATCCGCACGTGCGCAGCATATTTGCAACAGCCCGAATGGGAAACCAAAGCGCGAAGAATCCTCACCAGAACCAACGCCGCAGTAGCGCTTGGCGAAGCCGACGCAGTAGACTTGTACGGAGGCATCAAGTGCAGCGCAACGCGCATAGAGAGCTATTACAAATGTCCGTTTGCGCACTTTATGGAACGCGGGCTCAAGGCCAAGCCATTGCGAGAGTTTATCAACGCGCTCGACACGGGTTCATACCTTCATCTTGCGCTCGACATATTTGCAAACAGTCTGATTGACGACAAGGCTGACATCCGGCATATCAGCTTTGACGACGTGCAAAATCGTGCGGTCGCCTCTGCACAAACCGCCGCGCAGCAATACGACAACGCGAAGTTGCTTGAAGACGAGCGGTTCAAAATGCTGTACCCGCTTTTAACACAAGAGCTTATTAATACAACCAAGCGCATCAAAATGCACTTTGACGACACTCAAGCTCAAATATTCGCAAGCGAGCAAAGCTTCGACAACATTGCGATACAGACAAAATTCGGAGAAGTCACAATATCGGGGAAAATCGACAGAATCGACACGGCAGATGGATACTTCCGCATAATCGACTACAAATCCTCCGCAAAAAGCTTTTCCTTGGAGCAGTTTGCAAACGGTATCGCGCTGCAATTGCCGATATATATCGAAGCCGCTCGACGGCTGTTGGAAGCGAACTCTCTCCTGCCGTCCGGCGGTTACTATATGCAAATCGGCGAAGGCTTTAAACAAAGCGAAACCGAGCTGGCACAAGACCGCCGCCTGCTTGGAATATCGCTAAACGATGTTGATGTTCTGCAAAGCTTTTCCACGCAGTACGAGAACGGCGGTTTTACTGCTATGGACCAACGAGTCACGTCAAAAGGCGCGCTAAACGGCATCGCAAAAAACAAGTTTTTTACAGCAACCGAGCTTGATGCGCTCCTTAACCTCACAAACAAGCTAATCGCTGACGCGGCTGTCGGTATATACAGCGGTGAAGCTGACATCCACCCAACAGAAACTTCGCCGGGTGATCACGTTTGCGAATATTGCGAATATAAATCGGTGTGCCAGATGGACGAAGGTTACGGCGGCAATGAGTATCGGCAAATGGAACCGTTCGACAAGGCGGAATTGGGGGTCAGCGATGAGCGATAAAGTATTCAACAAACACCAGCAGACCGCCATAGATGCGCGCGATAAAAGCATCGTGGTTTCTGCCGCAGCAGGAAGCGGAAAAACGAGCGTGTTGACAGAGCGCGTTCTACGACTTGTCGAGCAGGGCGAGGATATCGAGCGCATGCTCATCGTCACGTTCACCAACCTTGCGGCAAGCGAGATGAAAGAGCGAATATATCAGCGCCTGAGTAGTGCCGGCAGACAAACCAATTCAGCGCGGCTTGCCGCCCAAGCAGAAAAATGCGTGTTTTCCGACATCAGCACCATCCACGTTTTCTGTAACAACATCATCCGAGACAACTTTGAATACGCCGGCGTTTCGCCGACTTTTTCGCTCGCCAGCGATGCCGAAACAGCGCTTCTGAAACAGCGCGCGCTCGACCACGCTGTCGAAAGCTATTCGAGTGAAGTAACAGACTTTCTGCTAAGGTATGCGCCGCGGGGCAACACAAACGGCATCAAAAGCATTGTGTCCAAAATCTACTCGCGCATCATCAGCAGCGACAACCCGACACAGTGGCTAAGCAACGCACAAAGCAATTTTTCGGGCACGCAAATTATCGACTCACTTTTTGCCCACTATAAAAGCATGGCACATTCTGCCGCCGCAACCGCATCCGACTATTTGTCTGCAAGAAGCGCAGTATGGGAAGAAAAAGGCTTTGTCGATGAGGCGGATGCCAGCGAAGCTGAGCGAATCCAAATGCTGCGAGCAATACAATCCATCTCGCCTGACAACACAACACTTCCCATTCTGCCGCCGATAGAAAAGTTCAAAGGCGCGCCGTACGGTATTGTGAGCAAGCTGACAAACAAAGCAAACAAGTGCTTTGAGGAACTCACCGAATACAGCGTTGATTTTGCACAAAAGATATCGGACGAGCAGCTCGGTGCGGGAAGCGACGGCGGAGCGTTTATTGAAATCACACGCGCTTTCGTGAAGCAATACACCAAGCTCAAGCGCGAGAAAAATATACTCGACCACGACGACTCACTTCATCTCGCCAAAAAGGTGCTCAGTGAGGACGCCATCGCGCAGCGATACAAAAACCGATACACCCATGTTTTCGTCGACGAATACCAAGACATCAACAACGTCCAACACGCAATCATCAGCCGCGTCAAACGCGATGATAACGACTTTTTTGTCGGCGATGTCAAGCAGTGTATATACATGTTCCGCGAGTCCAACCCCGACTTGCTGATTGCGCGATGCAGCGAGCTAAAGGGCAGCGGTCTTATCGAGATGAACACCAACTATCGCAGCTGCCCCGCCATCATCGATTTTATCAACGGCGTCATGCAAAATATGATGACAGAGCAAATCGGCGGTGTTGCGTACGCAGGTGGTCACATGCTAAGCGCAGGCATCAGCGGCAGCGGCGATGTGAAAGTCTCCCTGCCAATCAGCGACAGCGCAACAGCGGCAGAGTCGCGGGCTATTGCGGCGCATATTCGCGATTTGGTGGCTCAAGGGTTTGAATACAAGGACATCGCCATTCTCCGCCCTGTGGTCGCCGGCGACGGCAGGCAAATAGCAAAAGCGCTTACCGATCTTGGTATACCTTTAATCAGCGGCTTTAACAGCACCGATCCCGATTTCAGCGATGTCAGCGTATACCTTAACCTATTGAAAGTCATCGACGGCTCATATGACGACGTTGCACTTTTGAGTGTAATGCGATACCCATACTTTGGCTTTACCGAGCCCGAATTTGCGAAAATTCGCATACATGCAGACGCAAACACATCCCAGATATACTTAAGCTTTAGCGATGCGGTGCGCATGTTCACACAGCGCTCTGCCCTTGGCGAAAAGGTTCAGCGTTTCTCTGACAAAATCGCTTATTTTTCTCTTCTGTCAGACAGCCTCACCATGCCCGATTTCCTTATGCGGCTGCGTCAAGAGGTCATGTTTCGTGAATACGCACTAACCGCGCCAAGCGGCAAGGATAAGGAGCTCGCCATCAGCGCGCTCATCGACAACGCAAGCATGGCAACGCACATCAGTGGCATCCTCGAGATTTCAGACCGCATCATTGCAGCTCAAAACGCGGGCAGCGCCCAAAACGATACCAACGCCGTGTTTTTCACAACGATACACAAATCGAAAGGCCTCGAGTTTCCTGCCGTCATCCTTTCGGGCATGCACAAAAGAATCAACCAGCAGGACACGCAAAGCTCTGTGCTGGTTGGCAGGTCATTGGGTTTAGCGCTCGATATTTCGGACACCGCTTCGCATATAAAGCGCCCTACCTTGCACAAAAAAGCGGTAGCCTCCGCTATGAGAGAAGAAAAAATTTGCGAAACAGTGCGTTTGCTTTACGTCGGCATGACGCGCGCACAGCAAAAACTGATTATCTGCGGAGTCATTAAAAAACACAAGGAGGAATGGGAAGAGCCAAAGGCTGCAAATTGGCAGCTTAGCGCAGGTACGCACCTAGACCTAATAATGCCCGCGCTGCATATGTATGCCGATGATATAAGTCAATTTGTCGATTATTCGGACTTTGAAGTAACGGCGTTGCCGCCTCACAACAAAGCGGAAAAACTGACTACACTTTTCGAGAAAGCTGCACTTGCGCAGCCGATAGACATTCGCGACGCTTACCGCCCGGATACTCGCATACCCTCCAAGCTAAGCGTGTCTGCACTAAAGCGCATGGGCGAGTCGCGCGACTTCACCCCTGCATATCTGCCAAGCGAAAGCACCGAAATCTCTGCGTCCGAGCGCGGTACACTAACTCACAAAGTGCTGCAAAAAATTGGTCTAGACCAAAGAAACGCTGCACAAGTCAGCTCCTTTGTGACCTCTCTCGCGCAGAGCGGTATAATTGACGCAAAGCACACTGAGCACGTGGACGCGCAAAGCATCGCCCGCTTTCTAAACAGCGATATCGCCACTCGTGCTAGGCATTCGGAGCGCAGCCTTCCGGAAGCGCCGTTCTGTCTACAGATGCCCGCGAAGCAAGCCGGGCTTACGGATTCTGACGAGCCAATCATCGTGCAAGGCGTCATTGATCTGTGTTTTATCGAGAACGACAATTGGGTGATTGTGGACTACAAAACGGATAGTGTTACAGTAGCCACCTGCGCGGACGCCGCGCAAAAGTACGCGGTTCAGCTTTCGCTGTACGCAAACGCGCTTACCGGCATAACAAAACTGCCCGTCAAAGAAAAAGTGATCTTCTTCCTTGCACCGGGTAAATCAGTATCTCTGGTTTAGCGTACACATACTTTCCCCAAAAAACAAACAGCTATCCACAACGTATGTGGATAACTGTTATTTTTACCTAAACCTATATACAATGCATCCAAGCAGCCTCACACGAAATCCACCAAGGACGCTCGTACATTCCACGAAGTTATAACCGCATTGTGTATTACGCGGATAAAAACGCGCATTTATACCCTATCTTCTCACAAATCGCCCTATTCGCTCGTGGATAACTTCGCACTTACTCGCAGCAGCAAACATCGGTTATTCTACAACAACGGTAACCTCTTTGGTCTTGTCGACCTCTCCGCCTTCCCAGTCCTGTGCATACTCAAGTGTCAGCTTCGTCTCGCCTTTTTTCAGCGCTTTAAACGTCAGCGTAGCAATCCCTCCGCTGCCGACCGCATCGCTGTCCTCCGGCACATACTCGTTGCTTTTCAGCTCCACAATCTCCTCATCCTCAATCGTTACTTGCCACGTATACCCCGTTGTTGCATTTCCTTCAAGGCTAAACGCAAACGTGCTGCCCACGGGTGCCGTCACGGTGTCCGGTAAAGAATCGACATCGCCGGTTTCGCCGCTCATTTCAATGGCCGTTTTACCACCGCCGCCAAGCTGAATCTGGCATCCCGCAAGAAAGAGCGCGCATACCAAAACAAACACTAAAATCACAATCGACTTTTTCATAAAACACCTCCAAATTGAATTCTACCTCTTTGTTCCATTCTACTCCTGATGGGTAAAAATTGCAAAATAAATAATGTATGCAGGGTCTTCTTATGTTATAATCAAAAAAACAAGATACTGGAGGAAACAAACGTGATTATAATGACAACCGAGCACATCAACAAGGACTTTGAGGTTCTCGGCCTTGTGCGTGGTTCAATGATACAAAGCAAACACCTGGGCAGAGACATGATGGCAGGCTTTAAGACTCTTGTTGGCGGTGAGCTTAAAGGCTATACGCAAATGATGGAAGAGAGCAGAGAGCAAGCGCTTCGCAGGATGAGCTCACAGGCAGATACCCTCGGTGCAGATGCCATAATAGGTATGCGCTTCACTTCAAGCTCGCTCATGCAGGGCGCGGCCGAAATAACAGCATATGGCACCGCAATCAAGTATAAATAAAGCGGACAAACGACTTACATAGGAAGAGGCAAATGAAAAAGCCCGTAAGCAAACACGTAAAAATCGCAATAACGGTCGTCATCTCTGCTGCCATTCTATACGCGATTATGATGATCATTAACAACATCGGCTTGGTCTACGAGAGCGTGAGCTCTGCCGTCTCTTTTATTGCGCGCATACTTACCCCCGTTATAATCGGCTTTATATTTGCGTTTCTTCTGCACAGACCGGCAGCTATATTTGCCCGGTTGCTGCAAAAAACCAAGCTTTTCAAAACGCGTCCGCGAGGCGCGGGTGCACTTGGTGTGCTCATCACATTTGTGTTGCTGCTCGCTTTTTTCGCTGCTTTCCTATACTTGCTGATACCAAGTATAATACAGAGCATCAGCAGCCTTGGTATCGATTTACCCAAATACGCTCAAAACGTATATCAATGGGGTATCGACATGACCAAGACACCGTTTGTTGCGCAGGTGCTCGAGTTCCTTGATGTGCAAATCACCGACGATAACTCGATTGCGGCACTCGTAACAAACTCATGGGGCGAAATCACATCAGTACTGCAAAGCGCAACTGCTGCCGTGTTTGGTTTCATAGTCAACACAGGTCGGTTCCTATACAACTTCGTGCTAGGTATGGTTTTTGCTATCTACATGCTTTTGTTCAAAAACCAAATCAGAAACCAAATTAATCTTATCAGCAAAGCAGTGTTCAAAAAATTCTACTACAAGCTCGCGTTCACGTACAAGGTGGCAGACGGCATGTTCTTTCGATTCGTTGCCGGCAAGGGTCTTAGCTCCCTCGCCGTAGGTATTATAACGTTCGCCGTTTGCGCAATCGCCGGGTTCAAATATGCCGCGCTCATCAGCTTAATCATCGCTGTCACAAACATGATACCAACGTTTGGTCCATTGATTGGCGCAATCCCGGCCGTACTGCTCGCGATGATGACCTCGCCCATATACGGGCTTTACATGCTCATCATTATCATTGCCGTGCAGATTATCGAGGGCAACATTCTCTCGCCGCGAATTCTTGGCGACTCCCTTGGCATCAACGGGTTTTGGATACTTTTCTCCATCATTGTTATGGGGGCTCTTTTTGGCATTGTCGGTATGCTAATTGCAGCACCGCTGTTTGGGCTGCTTAGAATACTGATTAAAAATTGGCTCTTCAAACGTGATAAAAGCTACGAGAAGCTTGAACCGGCCTTAGAATATGCAGCTAGTCTGGAAAGGTATCATATATGGACATCAAAAAAACCAAAAAATAAAAAAAATAGGAGCAAGAAAAATGCAAAACTTTAGATTTTTAAACAAAACAGAAATTATCTTTGGCAAGGACACTCAAAAGGAAGTTGGTGCAGAAGTTAAAAAGCACGGCAGTAAAGTGCTGCTTCATTACGGCAGCGGCCACATCAAAAAGAGCGGTCTTTATGACGAAGTAATCGAATCGCTAAACGAGTCTAACGTCGACTTTATTGAGCTCGGGGGTGTAAAGCCAAACCCGCGGCTTGCATTAGTGCGAGAAGGCATCGCTCTTTGCCGCGAGCACAAAGTAGACTTTATACTGTCCGTCGGCGGCGGCAGCGTAATCGACTCCGCAAAAGCTATCGCGGTTGGCGCGCGTTATGACGGAGACGTTTGGGACTTTTTCTATGATAAAGCGGTCATCAAGCAAGCCATTCCAAACGGAGTAGTCTTAACTATTCCTGCGGCCGGCAGCGAGTCGAGCGATGGCAGCGTTATAACAGACTTGCCAAACAAAAACAAGCGGCATATAGGCAGCCCGTTAATTATACCCACATTTGCTATTATGAATCCGGAATTGACTTATACACTGCCTGCTTATCAAACAGCATGTGGCACATCAGACATCATGGCTCATGTTATGGAGCGATACTTCACGAATGTCAAGGATGTAGATTTCACCGACCGTCTTTGTGAATCAACGCTAAAAACTATGATACATAACGCACCGCTGGCGCTGGCAAATCCAAGCGACTATGCATCACGAAGTGAAATCATGTGGGCAGGCACATTAGCACATAATAATCTTCTCGATACAGGCAGAGAAGGCGACTGGTCTACGCATATGATAGAGCACGAAATCAGCGGGATTAACGATGTAGCACACGGCGCGGGTCTTTCGATTGTATTTCCGGCATATCTCAAATATGTCTATAAGCACGACATTGCGCGCTTCGTCCAGTTTGCCGTTCGCGTTTGGAACGTAGATCAATCATTCGGGAATCCGGAGCAAACTGCGCTGGAAGGTATTGCAAGGCTAGAGTCGTTTCTCAAATCATTAGGTTTGCCGACCATGCTGTCGCAGATAGATCTTGATGAAAGCAGCTTCGAGCGTATTGCAACAAACTGCCGCAAAACCAACGACGACGGAGTCGGCTATTTCGTCAAGTTGTACGAGCAGGACATCAAAAACATTCTTAAACTCGCGCTATAGTACTGCGCAATTGTTAAAATAACAAAAGCATCTTGGTTTTCCCAAGGTGCTTTTTGAATATTATCGTATTAAAAAAGCCACCTAAAAAAGCAGCTTATCGTTGTAGAGTTGAAACTATCCTCTAACCAGATAGTTGAGAAGCAGATTCAAATCTTCAGGCTCAGATACGATTAATTCCAGCTCATCAATCTTTGCTTCGCTGAACATCTGCGTAAGCATGATGTACTGACAAAGAGTCGATTTCAAATTCAGCCTGTCGCCTTCATTAGTAACCAGTTCTACTTTGCCTTTGCAATCCTGGAGCACTTCGAAGAACTTTGCGGGTTCGTTGATGTTTTTAATCTTCATACTCTTTTCCTCCTTGTAATAAATTAGTAATTTATACCACAACAAATATAACATACGCATTTGCTTGTGTCAATCTTGCCTCACGCCCCCAGATGCCTAATTTACACTTAGTTCACAAACTCAATATCCAGTATTTTCGCCAGTTTCTTGTTCTTTTCCGACAGTTCCTTTGTGTCAAGCCATATCGCCTCGCCCGTCTTTGCCGACGCATATGCATACAGCACTTTTGACAGACCCGCAGCAAGATTGTGCTTGTCGCCCGCCGCCTGTTTCAGCACCTGCTCTGCCCTCGCTTTGTTCTCGCTGCCACAAAGCATCAGCGCAATCGCGTACGTGTTTACGACATACCCGGCACGCGCGTTTTTCAGCAGCTTGACCGCAACTTCATACTTGCCGATATGCATATATACCCACGCAATCCGCTCGCTTATATACCACGTATTCCGCTTTCTGTCCTTCAAGCTGTCCGCAACTCTTTTTGCGGCTTCGAGTATCTTGATCGCCTTTTTTGCATATTGCTCCGCCTTTTGTGCACTGCCCTGTGCCGTCAGCACAAACACCGTATCGCAATACATACACCCGATATGATACAGCTTCTTGATAGGCGAGTTCGTCCACTCTTTTTCCTGCGCAGCCAGCTTTTTGATATCGAGCGCACCGTTAAGTGACATGTCGCTCTCGGCAGTAAAGCTCTTTTTCAGGTTCACATGTGCGCTTTGCAGGTTCAACTTATCGATCTTCTCAATTGTCACATCGGGCTGCTTGCCCGCCACTTTGCTTAGATAAAAGCCATGTATCGGCAGGTTGGTATCACCGAGGTAATACCTCCCCAGCACGAACAGCGCTTTTGCATACTCCCTTGCGTTAGACTTCTTTTTTGCTTCGTCCGTCAGTGCTTCATAAAGCGAAATCGCCGTTACCAAATGCTCTTCGCCCACCTGCCTAATCTCGCGAATCGTCTTCGCTTCGGCGGGTCCGTACGACTTTTTGCCAAACAGCAGATACGGCGCCTGCTTCTCGATAATCAGCTTGCCTTTTCGGTAGTGGTTTCGTACACTGGTCGGGTTCATCTCAAGCGCTTTGTTTAGCCACTCGTTTGCAAGCGCAATCTCTTGCTCCACGTCGCTGTCCCGCCGCTCGCCCGGCCGCATCAGCTCGTGTACGTTAGAATAATACCGATACGCCAGCGCAGCCGCAAACCGAACGTTGTCCTGCTCTATCTCATACCCGCGCGTCAAAAACGCCACGCAATACTTTCGATACTTCGCTTTGCTTTGCAGTTTCTTGGTTTCCCCCGCCTTCACCAAAAGGGTTACAGACAGCTTACTGCACGACAGCCCGAGAGCATACAGCGTATCCGCGTTGCTCCAAATATCCGGATTCTTATTCGCCTCGCCGAGCGGCGCAAACATCATGCACACACCTTTATAGTTCTTGTCTTTTATCAGAGCTTCCACTCTTTTTGCTTTATCAACAGCACGCATAATCTCTTCTTGCTTGGCAAACAGACACACAAGCGGCGACATCCCCTTCGCGTCGTTATACCCGCGCTGCGTCGATATCCTGCGCACCTGGCGTGCTAAGTCCTTACTCAACAAATCGAGCTTCTTGCTTATCCCAAACTCAAACAATATACTCTTGCTCAGTATATTAACCGACTTGATCTCGATTGTGTAGGCATGCATATTCGCGTTGTCCCTGCCGGCAAAAAACGCGATGCATCGCTTTGCTTCTTTAAGCGTCGTTTTATAGCCGGGAAAGACCCGAATAAAATGCTCAAAATATTTACCTTGCAGCTTATACGTATTGCCTTTAAAATCCTTGTCAAAAAAAGTGATGATAACCGTCATAGTTTTCTCCTTTATTGCGACAAATGCAGTTCGAAGTTACTTTCATTTTAGCAGATTTGGCTGTTTGTGGCAACCCACCACCGTCGAAGTGTTTTCGAATCGTTCACACTGATTTCCTTTGTAATTATTCACGATTTGGTATATACTTCTATCGAAGAAACGTTAGGAGGCAGACATGAAATACTCAGTAATAATACCGGCATTCAACGAGCAAGAGGTTCTGCCTCTCTCCTACCCGCGCCTAAAAAAAGTGATGGACAAACTTGGTGGCTACGAGCTTATTTATGTCGACGACGGATCGCGCGACGACACGCTGATAATGCTAAAGCAGCTGGCAAAAAAGGACAAGAAAGTCAAGGTTCTCAGCTTCTCGCGAAACTTTGGACATCAGGAAGCCGTGTCTGCCGGCATGGCAAAAAGCACAGGCAGCGCTGTCATCATCATCGACTGCGATTTGCAGGACCCACCCGAAGTTATTCCACAGATGATAGAGAAATGGAAACAGGGCGCAGACATCGTGTACGGTCAGCGCACCAAACGTAAAGGCGAGTCGGTATTCAAGAAACTAACCGCATGGGTTTACTACAAAACGCTGTCGCTTCTTGGCGGACAGCCCATCCCACGAAACACCGGCGACTTTAGGCTAATCGACCGCAAAGTCTGCGACGCGCTAAACGCAATGCCCGAGAAAAACAGATTCCTGCGCGGCATGTCCGCATGGTCGGGATTCACCGCTGTCCCCATACTCTTCGAGCGTGACGAGCGCGCAGCCGGGCAGACAAAATACTCCATGGGAAAGATGCTCAAGCTAGCAGGCGACGGCGTAACTTCTTTCTCCAATAGACCGCTAAAGCTGCCTTTATACTTTGGTATGTTCATCGGGTTTTCTTCAACAGCATATCTGATTGTTTCCATCGTACTGTCCTGCATGGGTACATGGGCACTATCTCACGTTCTGTTCGCCATCGTGTTCATGCTCATATCCGCGCTGTTTGTCAGCCTCGGCATTTTCGGACTATACCTAGCCAGAATATACGACGAGGCAAAGTCCCGTCCAATATATATCATTAACGAACAAATAAACTTTTGACAGGAGAAAACATGATAGACCAAAGACTAATCAAGCTATGCAAATCATTGGTAAGTTACTCAATGAACGTACAAAAGGGTGATAAGGTTCTCATCGAAAACTTCGACTGCCCAGACGAATTATCCACTCAGCTCATCAAGGAAGTATACGCAGTGGGCGGTATTCCGTATCACATTTCGCGCTCAATCAGCGTGCGTCGAGCGTTGCTGCAAAACGCGACCAAAGAGCAGATAGCAGACATGACACGCTATGACTCTTTGCGCATGCAGGACATGGACGCATACGTGGCGTTCCGCGGCTCTAACAACAACAGCGAGCTTAGCGACGTTAACGAGGACAACATGACACTATTCCAGTCAACCTACTCAAAGCAAGTGCACCTAGACCTTCGGGTTGCCAAAACAAAATGGGTAATTCTTCGCTATCCAAACGGATCTATGGCACAGCTTGCAGGCAAATCCACAGAGCAGTTCGAAGACTTCTACTTCGACGTGTGCAATCTCGATTACGCGAAGATGGGCAAAGCGATGGAAGTCCTGCAAAAACGAATGAAGTCTGTCGACAATGTTCACATCGTAGCAAAAGACACAGACATCACGTTTTCCATCAAAGACATCCCTTCAAACAAATGCGCAGGCGACAGAAATGTACCCGACGGCGAAGTTTACACAGCGCCGGTTAAAACAAGCGTAAACGGCGTCATCACATACAACACTCCTTCGTTCCTTCAAGGCTTCAAGTTCGAGAACGTTCGTCTGGAATTCAAGGACGGCAAGATTATCAAAGCAACAGCCAACGACAACGATCGCATCAACAAAATACTCGATACCGATGAAGGCGCGCGCTACATCGGCGAGTTTGCAATGGGCGTAAACCCATACATACAGAACCCGATGTGCGACACACTGTTCGACGAAAAAATCGCCGGCTCGATTCACTTAACCCCCGGCGCGTGCTACGAGGAAGCGGACAACGGCAACCAAAGCGCAGT
Source organism: Clostridia bacterium (assembly GCA_018648645.1). Lineage (GTDB taxonomy): Bacteria > Bacillota > Clostridia > Christensenellales > SZUA-584 > JABGQS01. The sequence continues at coordinate 25,325 of JABGQS010000001.1, read as the reverse complement.
TCACTGGGATCTCGTGCAAATCCACCGACCCGAGTACGGCGGCGGCGAGATTTACTTCGACGACGAGCTAGTGCGCAAAGACGGCGTTTTCCTTGGCGAGCTGGATGTGCTGAACGAAGACAACCTAAAATAGAAACTAAAACTAAAAGAGTTATCAGTTTGATAGCTCTTTTTTTCATACCCTATAAAAAAGTTTTACTCAATTTTTTACCAAAAAATTGCGGGTTTTTAGGGCTGCGCCCTAAATCGCTGCTGGCAAGCAGCGAAACCCCACCCTTAAGCGCTTTTTGGAAGTGAATTCGGCGCAAAGCGCCGAATAGAAACCTTTTTCAAGAAAAAAGGTTTCTTCCGGCATTCCAACACAAAATAACCCCATAAAACCTATCATTATACAAAAAAAAGAGTTATAATTAAAAATATCCGACTTTTTGTAAACAACATACGTAGTATATAGTGAAGGCGCTTAAACAATCGTGATTGCGACGCCCTGATACGAGGGGAGGCGAACAGCTTTGTGTGACGAGAAGTATATTGCCAAAATGCTAGACGGCGATATTTATGCTGCCAACAAACTCATTAAAAAGCACAAAGCAGACCTGATGGGCTTTTGCAGAACGCGCCTGCTCGATTCCGATCTCGCGCAGGACTGCTATCAGATAACGTGGGAAAAAGCATTTAGAAAAATCCACACGTTTAAACTGGGCAGCAGCTTCAAAAGCTGGATATTCAAGATTTGCCAAAACACCATTTATGACGAGCTTCGGCGACAACGGGCAAGAACGCGCGGAACAGATTCCGCCACAAAACTGCAGCTTGACATCGAGTACTACGAGTCTCTGCTGGCACAGCAAAAATCCACAGAGCAATTAACCCTCGACAAAGAGCAGCGGGCAGAGCTGCTGACCGCAGTATTTTCTCTGCCGGACAAACTCAAAGACATCGTAGTGCTGCGTTTCTTCCACAGCAAAAAGTTTGTCGAGATCTCGCCGCTGCTGAGTATGAGCGAAAGTACCGTCAAATACAAGCTAAACAAAGCAATCATCCTGATGAAAAAAGAGTTAGGAGATGACTGGTATGTATAATATAAAAATGAACAAAATTGAAGACGCACTAAGCAAACTTGCCCTTAATACCGACATCTTCGAAAATGACAGCCCTGTGGACGATAAAGTTCTAAACAGTTATAAGGAGGTTATTATGGATATCGAAATGGACACACCAAAGAAACAGCCAAAACGTCAGAGAAGCTATAAGGGAGCACTTATCGGTGTTGCCGCGGCACTGGCAGCAGCAGTGGTGATAGCCGTGCTCGCCATCACCGGCGTGTTTGCACCGGCGGGCGGGACAGCCGCCTATGTCGCGCTCGAGATAAACCCAAGCATTGTGCTCGAGATAGACAACGACGATAACGTGCAAAGTGTTGCGTTTGCCAGCGAAGACGCGGCAGCTATCCTCGAAGGAGTCGACCTTAAAGGCACCAACTCCATCAACGCCATAGGCACCGTTGTGGCTCTCGCAAAGCGCGAAGGATATTTTGACCCGCCGAGCGACGTCACCATTACGTTAACGCTATTCGGCAACAAAGACAACAAAGATCAATACATGCAAGCGCTCATGCGTAAAATCAATGAGGTTCTCGGTTTCGAAGCAGACATTATAACGAAAACCGGCAGCCTGGACGAAGGCAGCGCGTTCATCAAGTTTATGGACGAGCAGCCGATGGCACAAACCGACCCGCAAGAGCCATCAACGTCAACGCAGCCACAGCCTCCACCGCCAACTGCAACGCCCGTGCCTAGCCCCACAGCATCACCGACACCGGCATTGCCCGCGGCAGATTCAGCAGGCAGCGGTGACGTGCTGTTCGACATCTACGACACAGACGCGGTTGCCGACATAAACAACGACGGCAGCGACGACACTATCAGCTTTGTTGCCGGCGGCGGTAGCTCGACACTAACCGTCAACGGCGTAGCTTACACCATCAACGAAAACGACCTCGCGCAAAAGTTTGCTATAACCGATGTCGACATTTCCGATGGCTGGATAGAGATCGCTTTCTGCGATGTCGATGACGCGCCGGAGCACGACCTCGACCTGCCAAACACATACTACTACTGGTGGGACGGCAGCACCTTCATAGAGTGCGGAAGCTTCTGGGACATGGGCTGGGACGGAGCAGCACGCGCAAGCTTTGACGCCACCGAGCACATGGACGGTCACGGTATGATTATGTCGCTAGACCGCTCGCCCAACTTCACGGACATGTGGTACATGGCGCATTGGGAGCTTAACGGCGCAAACAGACAGAAGAAAGAAGACCTCTACGCGACAGTACCGCTATATCCCATCCCGGACTTAACATTAAAGAAACCTTGTATACTGCTGAAAAACATCGACCTTGCGTATTTCGAATTCAGCATGAACGTCATGTGGGATCACGCATCCTGGCCTCATTCAGAGGGCAGAGCGATAGACCCCGGTGGCACAGGCGATGTTGTAATCATCGCGCAAAACGGCGAAACGCTGGAAGTCGTCAAAGTGTACGGCAAGCGTTGGTTCAAGCTAAAGACAGCAGACGGTTATCAAGGCTGGATTAGGGTTGTCAGCTTTGAGATGAGCGGATACGACGACGTCATGTACATCGATGCTTGGGACATTTTTGACGGCATCTTTGTCGCAGGCTAAACATACCCACAATCGCATAAAAAAAGAGCCGGTAAATGTCGGCTCTTTTTTTCGCTTCGAAATCTATAATTCTAAACGCCTATTACATACTACATTGTCTCATTAAGCTCAAGCACTTCGCCGTCGGGACCGCTGAACATAATATACTTCACGCCGTTGTCAAACACCATCGGTAACTCTACCGGCTTCTCCGTCTCAAACTTAACGCCCTTCTTTTCAAGGCACACCTGAACGATTTCTATGTCCTTCACGTTAAGCGCAATGTGTGCAATCACGCTGTCAACAGCTCGCTTCTTCTTCTCAGGAAACTCCACCAGCTCTATCACGCACGAGCCGTTGCGTATGAACGCTATTTTTACCGTGCCGCTCTCTCCATCAATCGCCGACTCATCAAAGCACTCAAAACACAAAACGTCCATGTAAAACGCCTTTGATACCTCGATGTCATCCACAAACACACCAATGTGCGCAAGTCCCATAATCTCTTCGCAGCCGCATCCGTCTTTACCACAACCCATATTCATCCTCCACATCATTATTTGCTTTCCATTATATCATCGCCACACATTTATACCAACACAAATCTGCGCCAATACAATCTATGCGTTAAACTCCTTTACCGCTTCAAACATCGCCACCACGTTCTCCGGCGGCGTCAACGCTTGTATGTTGTGTATCGCGTTAAACACAAACCCGCCGTCTTTAGCGAAGATCTCGCACACCCTTTTCGTTTCGTCCGCCACCTCGCTCGGCGTACCGTACGGCAACGTCTTCTGCGTGTCGATTCCCCCGCCCCAAAACACGACATCCTTGCCGTAATTCACTTTCAGCTTCTTGGCATCCATGCCGCTTGCTGTCCATTGCACAGGGTTTATAGCGTCAAACCCGGCGTCGATAATCTCGCCCATCAACGGCTCAATCGCGCCGCAGCTGTGCTTGAGTGTCTTCCATTTTGTGTGGGCGTGAACCCAATCGTTCACCTGCCTGTAATACGGCCTATACAACTTCCTGAAAGTATCCGCGCTGCACATCGGCGCAAGCTGTGCACCAAAATCCGTACCGCACCCAAACGATACGCACACCGCATCACCGACAACGTCATATATCTTTTCCAAGTTGCGGATCGCGATATCCATTTGCCGCTCGAATATCGCGTGCAAATGGTCACGGCGAATCGCGGTCGATACGTACCACTCCTCCACGCTGCGTATGCCTTTCGGGTTCTCCATCCCCGGTCCCGGTATCAGCGCAATATCGCCAAGCCCCGTTCCTCCAAAGCTGCCGCACAGCGCATAAGGGCTGCCGCTATACTCGTCCCTTTGGTCGCGGTAGAAATCCAAATCCTGCTGCGATATCTCGCCAAATTCCTCTAGGTTGTCGCGCGGGTCAAGGTTGTTCTCGTCAAACCCGCTGTCCCGCGGAATCGAATCAAAGAAGAAACTGGCATCCGGCATCGCCATCGACGGCGGATAGTCGGTGTTGCCCTTCGCGTAAAATACCGTTCTGTCGCCAACTCTTTTCGTTACAAACCCTGCCGGCACAAGCACCGTCTGTCCCCAAGGCGCAGTCCACTGTTTCCAGCCTTTGTTCTCGAACCCAAGCATAGTTTCGCGTGCCCAAAACGGCGCTGTATCGCACCCCACCGCTTCTCTCAAATCGTCCTCTACCATTCCAAGCATTTGAAACGGTTCGATGACTTTTGGAATGCGCTTCTCAAGCCCATAGCGCTCGCGCAGCTTTTGCATCGTGCTGATATGGATGCCGGACGTCGGCGTTGCCCCAAGATCCACGGCAACCTTGCCCTGCTTATGATTCAAGGCGTCATATACTGCCTGCTTATCAGCCATCTGCCTCTCCTTTCGCAGCGCCAAATCATACAATCCTTCATTAGCACTGTTACACTCATACTTTCGACAAGCAACAAATCAAGTCCTCTATACTCACGACACTTTATTGCATACTCGTCGTAATGATGCCTCTTGCACTCCAATATTAAACATTGTATAATTATTCTGCTATACTACCAATTGTGCTATGGCACAAACTATGCAGTCGCGGAGGGAAACACTATGATTCTAGTCACAGGCGGTGCGGGCTATATCGGAAGCCACACCTGCGTAGAACTTATCAATGCCGGGCACAAAGTCGTTATCGTAGACAACTTTTGCAACAGCGACCCAAGCGTAGTTGAATCGATAAGAGACATCACCGGCAAAGATGTGGTTTGCGTCGATGCCGACGTTCGCGACAAGGACAAGCTTTTGTCAGTTTTCAAAGACTACGATATCAGCGCGGTCGTACATTTTGCCGGGCACAAAGCGGTCGGTGAATCTGTCAGCAAGCCGCTTTCCTATTACCAAAACAACCTTGACAGCACGCTTACTCTGTGCGAAGTTATGGACATGCAGGGTGTGCGAACGCTTATTTTCAGCTCGTCCGCCACCGTTTACGACCCAAGTAACGATATGCCGCTGGTTGAAAGCGCGACGCTAGGGTGCACCAACCCATACGGCTGGACAAAGTTGATGAACGAGCAGATTCTGCGAGACTTGGCAACCGCCAACGAGAGTTGGTCAATCGTGTCGCTGCGCTATTTCAACCCAATCGGCGCACACGAAAGCGGCAAAATCGGCGAGAGACCATCCGGCATCCCGAACAACCTTATGCCATACATAACACAGGTCGCTGCGGGCGTGCGGGACAAGCTGCACGTTTTCGGCAACGATTATCCCACCGCCGACGGCACAGGCGTGCGCGACTATATCCACGTTGTCGATTTGGCGCAGGGGCATGTACGCGCGCTCGAATATGCGCAGGAAAGCCGCGGTGCACAATCCATCAACCTAGGTTCGGGCACAGGCTGCAGCGTGCTGCAAATCATCCACGCGTTCGAGCAGGCAACGGGTATTACGATTCCCTACGTTATCGACCCACGCCGCCCCGGTGACATCGCTGTGTGCTTTGCCGACACAAGTAAGGCGAAACAGCTGCTTAATTGGCAGACACAGCTCGACATTAACCAAATGTGCGAGGACGCTTGGCGGTTTGAATCACAAAGCTAGCGCATCTACACCTCCCAAACAAAAATAAGGAGCAACCATTACTATGCAGCGAATATCAGAGCTCGAGCGTTCCTATGCAAGCAAGGCGCTTGACGGTCAATTCAAGAGCGCAAGCAGCTATAAACTAGTCGGCAGACTCGAAACCGCATTTGCTCAAAAAATGAACACTAAATACGCAATCGCGTTCGTCAACGGTACAGCAACGCTGCACATCGCGCTAGAGGCCGCGGGCGTGTCCTTTGGCGACGAGGTAATAGTGCCGCCGCTAACTATGTCGTCCCCCGCAATCGCGGTATTGCATGCAAACGCAATCCCCGTCTTTGCGGACGTGGACGAGCGCACTTTCTTAATCACAGCAAGCGAGATTGAAAAACAAATCACGCAACGTACAAAAGCCGTCATCGTGGTTTCTCTGTACGGGCTGATGCCGGACATGGACAGCATCATGGCTCTCGCCAAAAAGCACAACATCGCAGTTATCGAGGACGACGCGCAATGCTTCCTCGGCAAATACAAAGGCACCCTTGCCGGTGGCATCGGCGATATATCCAGCTTCTCGTTCCAATCCAGCAAGCACATGACGTGCGGCGAAGGCGGCATGGTCACCACCAACGACGAGGATTTAGCGCTTAAAGTCCGCCGCTATTCGGGGCTAGGCTACGGCGCTATCGGGCTAAACAAAGGCAGAATCACCAAAGATGATATACAAGACCCAAGCTACGAGCGGCACATGGTGCTCGGCTGGAATTACCGCATGTCCGACGTTATCGGCGGCGTAGCGCTTGGGCAGCTAGAACGTCTGGATGAGCTTGTGGGTGCTCGGAAACATGCAGGAGCGCTGTTTTTAGACGCGCTTAACGACTGCGATTGGCTTACGCCGCAACACACACCAAGCGAGTGCGAGCACGCCTACTGGGCTTTCACCGCCAAAATCGACAGCGCCAAGGTCTCGTGGCACACCTTCCGCAAAAAGTTCGCCGAATTCGGCGGCGACGGTATCTACGGCGCGTGGCAGCTGTCATATCTCGAGCCGATGTTTCTTGGTCAAAACTTCCTCGGCAGAGAAAAGATACTTCAAATGTCTGGCGACTATCGTTACGAGCAAGGTCTTTGCCCCGTTGCCGAGCAGCTCCAACCAAACCTGCTCCAGTTCAAAACGAACTACTGGGACACCGACGATGCGCAGAGTCAAGCTGACATCCTAAAGAAAACAATTAATTGGTTCAACCAATAATTATTATAGGAGAATTATATGAATCTATTTTCATTGAAGGGCAAAAACGTAATACTCACAGGTGGTAACGGCAATCTCGGAAAAGTGATGGCAAAGTGGCTGCTCGAATATGACGCTACGCTTTTCATCGCCGACATCGTAGACACACCAATTGACTCGCTAAGTGCTTATCAAAAAAGCGGCAGCCTGCACTACATCAAATGCGACTTGTCGTCCACCGCGTCCATTCGCCAAATGTACGGCACAGTAGAACAAATCGGCGGCAGCATCGACGTTCTCATCAACAACGCTGCATACGGCGGCGGCGCAGGCGGCTCAAAAAGCTCGCCGTTTATCGACAACGTTGATGACGAAATGTGGACGGTCGGTATCGATGGCACTGTCGGCGTCACGTTCCGCTGTATTCGCGAGGTTCTGCCATTCTTCGACAAGCAGGGCGGCGGCAACATCGTCAACATCGCGTCAATGTACGGCACAGTCGCACCCGACCCTTCGATATACGGCGACACAGGCAACAACAGCCCGGTCATGTACGGCACGGGCAAAGCAGGCGTTATCCAGCTAACAAAATATTGCGCGGCAAATCTATCCGAGCGCGGCATCCGCGTCAACAGCCTAACCCCCGGTCCGTTCCCGCTGATTTCCGAAGCGACAGACAAGGATTTCTACGAGAAGCTCAAAGCCAAGACGATGCTGAAACGCGAAGGCAAAGCGGACGAGCTCGCAGGACCACTCCTGCTTCTGTGCTCTGGCGCATCCAGCTACATGACAGGCTCAAACGTGGTTGTAGACGGCGGTTGGACAGCTTGGTAATCAAAACTAACTAAACGTATATAAAAAGTCTGAAACATGTCAATCTCCGCACATTTCAGACTTTTTCTTTTTCACACATTTTCGTCTCTACTAGTCCATCGCAAACAACTTTTTCAGATTCTCCCCAAACGGCGCGCGCACAATCTCCTTTTCAGTAACAATCGCAGTTATCAGCTCATTTGGCGTTACATCGAACGCAGGGTTAAACACTTTCACGTCCTTAGGTGCATTGTACTTGCCGTTGATGCAAATAACCTCCTGCCGGTCGCGCTGCTCAATCGGTATCTTGTCGCCCGTCGCACAAGCCATATCAATCGTCGGCGTCGGTGCCGCGATATACATCGGAATCCCAAAATGTTTCGCGAGTATCGCTACATTATACGTGCCAATCTTGTTGGCTGTGTCGCCGTTTGCCGCTACTCTGTCGCACCCAACGATAACCGCATCTATCTTACCGCCGTCCATCAAAACAGCCGCCATGTTGTCACAAATCAACGTAACGTCAATTCCACTTTCGAACAATTCATACGCCGTCAACCTTGCGCCCTGCAATCGCGGACGCGTCTCGTCCGCATACACCTTAATGTTCATGCCTCTCTCTTGCGCCAGATAAAACGGCGCAGTCGCAGTGCCGTACTTAGACGTCGCAAGTATCCCTGCATTGCAATGCGTCAAAACGGTGTCACCGTCTTTCAGCAGACTCAAAAGGTTCTCGCCGATCGCGCGGTTAATCTGCTCGTCCTCCGCATGAATCACCTGCGCTTCGCTCTCCAATGCTGCAACAATCTCTCCAACTCCGCTGCCTTGCATACCTTCTGCCTTGTCCACCATCCGTACTATCGCCCAAGACAAATTAACCGCTGTGGGTCGCGATGTGCTCAAATACTCGCCGTGCTGTCTCAGCACAGCCATAAAAGCTCCATAGCTGCATGTCGGCGCAGCTTTTGCAGCAATCACCATGCCATACGCCGCCGCGATACCGATTGCCGGAGCACCCCTCACCTTCATCGTTCTTATCGCGTCAAACATCTGCTCTACAGTTTTGATGTGCTCATAAACGCTTTTTCCGGGCAGCTGCGTCTGGTCAAGCATCATGATTTTGTTATCTTCATATCTAATTGGATCTATCATATTAATATCCTTCTCTTTCAATATGCCACAGCTAGATAATAGCAAGATGTCTTTCTCTAGTCAAGCCCGCTCGGCACGCCGACACAACGTACTTAATCGCCAATTCTTGCCAACAAACTTTATTAATGATAATATCAACATGAAATTACACCTACATTGGAGAAATATATGAAACGTCTAATCTTACTAATTATCGCGATTGTTCTTTGCGCATCGCTTGTGGCATGCGCGGTGCTAGAAGAGCCGCCCGCGCCATCTGCGACTCTTAAGCCAACCGTTGCACCCACGCCATCGCCGACGCCTGTGCCAACGCCGACGCCGTCGCCTGTGCCAACACCATCGCCGTCTCCAATACCGACAACTACGCCATATGTGCAAAAGTCGCTCACCACAGGCCTGCCGTACGACGGGCAGTACAAACCCGTTATCGTGACGATCGAAAACTCTCCGGCCGCACGTCCGCAGCTTGGTCTGCAAACCGCCGACGTAGTGTACGAAATCCCCGTTGAAGGCAGCATAACAAGATTCCTTTGCGTGTTTTCCGACATCGTCCCCAGCGAAGTGATGCCTGTACGGAGCGCGCGCGTACCGTTTTTATACGTGATAAACGAGTGGGACGCTATATACATGCACTTTGGTGGCTCGGGCAGCGACAATAAAAGCGGCACCGAAGCATTCAATGTATACGGTCACAAGCTGTTTGACGACATCTCGTTTGATGTAGACGGGCTGTACGGCAAATGGAACGCCTACTATTACCGAGTCGACTTTGCCAGAGCACCGCACAACGTGATGGGTAACCCGCTGCTTGCGCAAGAGCTCTACGATTACGACCCCCAGCCAATCGCATGGCTGTTTGACGGCGAAAAAGTCTACATCGGCGAGGACGGCACACAGATTAACCTTGCGCTATGTTCCGATGTGTCAGAATACGTATCCTACACATACGACTTTGAGCGCGATGTATACCTTCGCAGCATGCAGGGCAAACCGTTTCTTGCAGCAGAAACTGACGCACAGCTTTTTGTAAAAAACGTCATCGTGCAATACAGCACGTATACGAAAAGCGGTCCCGTAAAGATATGGGCAATGACCGGCGGCGGAGACGCAGACATATACATTGGCGGCACGCTCATAAAGGGCACGTGGCAGCGCGAATCGACAGACGACGCCACCGTATATTATGACGCCGAAGGAAACCAAATCATACTGCGACCGGGCAACACTTGGATACACATCTCGCCATATGAATAGTACCCATTTGCACATGTAGTCAGCATTTTACCAAGGCAGCCGCAAGAAGTAGAAATCTCAAACGAAACCGCTTGTCAACACGAAAAGCGGTTTTTTTGTGCAAAAAAGTTGCAAAAACCGAAAAGATGAGCGACCGTGAGCGACTTTTTGTGCAACAATATTAATAAATCGCGGTAATAAGCCGATTTTTGGGCAAAAATACGTTGTTGGCGAATAGAGCATACGCCATCAAGCATGGCAAAAGACAATAGCGAAAAGCTTATTTGATGAAAGAGGTGTGACAATAATGTTATGACAAAAGGGCAAAGGTAACGAAACTACAAAATAAAGGAGGACAATTATGGACAGTGAATATTTAAGACTATCCAGAAGAATTAAAAGAAATCAAGAAGTGTCCACAAGCTACGTTGCAGATACGCTTATGCCTGTCGGCTCTATGCTGATGTGGACGAGCGAAACGCTGCCGACAGGATGGCTGCTTTGTGACGGAACTGCAGTATCGCGGACGACATATGAGGATTTGTACGAAACCATAGGCACGACATACGGTGTGGGAGACAACAGCACGACGTTTAACCTGCCAAACTTAAAGGGCAAGTTCCCGATTGGTATAGACGACTCGGACACCGACTTCGACGCTCTTGGAGAAACAGGCGGCGCAAAGGACGTAACGCTGAGCGAGTCAGAGCTGCCTTCGCACGATCATTCGATTGCGCACGATCACGCTTCGGCAACAACAGACACCCAAAGCGCAAGTCACACGCATGGAGTGAATCCCCCGACTCATAGGCATAGTCTGGCCGACGGTGTCGGCACTGCAGTTGTCGGAAGCGGAACCGGCAGCGTTGTCGCTAGCGGGAACTCGGGTAACACAGGGTATTACAACCAAGGCTCTTTTGATTCTGACACTCAAAGCGCGAGCCATACGCATGGCGTAGACCTACCGAACTACACCGGAGACTCGGGCAACGCAGGCAGCGGCAGCGCGCACGAAAACATGCCGCCATTCCTAACGGTCAGCTTCATCATCAACTATCAGGATGTGAAGATACCGTTCAAGGGCAGCACAGGCACAACCGGCAATACTGGCGATACTGGCGACAAAGGCGAGAATGCGCCGGAGTTGCAATACCAGTTTTCGGCAGACAGCATCGGCTGGCACGCTTCATTTACGACAGGCGACCAATACATCCAGTTCAGCGTTGACGACGGCACTGTGTGGGGCGATGCAATCCTGTTCAAGGGTGAAAAAGGCGACACGGGCGATACAGGCGATACAGGCGCAACAGGCGCAACAGGTTCTCAAGGCGACACCGGCGTATCGCTTCGAAACCAAGGCGAGTGGAATTCTGCAACTGAATACGTCAACAGCGCCGATTTCATAGACATCGTGGATCACAACGGCAGCAGTTATGTATGCAAACTCACCGGCACAAATTTTGAGCCGCCAAACGCGACATATTGGGATTTGGCCGCAAGCAAAGGCGACACCGGCAACACCGGGGACGCAGGTGCAACCGGAGCTGCTGCACCGGATGTTGAGTCAGAGTATTCGACCGACGACGCTTCTTGGCACGGCACATACGCCTCGGGCGATGAGTACATTCGGTTCAGCTACGACGGCGGCAGCACGTTTGGCACAGGCATGCTGTTCAAGGGCGAAGACGGAAACGGCACAGGCGATGTAGTTGCACCGGCGTCAAACACCGACGAGAAATTCCCGCAATGGGACGGCAGCAGCACAAAAACGCTCAAAGACGGCTTCACGCTGTCAGATTTTCAGCTCGCGATGTATCCGGTCGGCGCTATTTACACGTCGGTCATTTCCACTTCGCCCGCAACGTTGTTTGGCGGCACATGGAGCGCGTTTGGCGCAGGCAAAGCACTCGTCGGATTCCAAAGCGGCGACAGCGATTTTGGCACGTCGGAAGGCACAGCGGGCGCAAAAACCCACTCGCTGGCCGAATCAGAGCTTCCCTCGCATACGCACACGCAAAACAGCCACACGCACTCTATCAACCACGACCACGCTTCGGCAACGTCGGGCAGCGGCGGCGGTCATCAGCATAGTATTTGGTGGGGGACAAACCGACCTATCTCGCTGTCGAGCGGTAACGAAGGCGGTTCGTACTCTTCGACTGGTTACAGAACAGGCTACGCCAGTGGCAGCGTATACGATGCTTCCATGATTTCGAAAGCGGTGTCAGACCATACGCACAGTGTGAATCTACCTTCGCACAGCGGAACATCCGGCGGCAACACCGCAACCAACCAGTCCGCGGGCAGCGACAGCGCGCACACCAACCTGCAGCCGTCGATTACAGTCTATATGTGGAAGCGCACAGCGTAAGAAAGGAGACGACTATGGCAAGATTTGAAAAAGTATCCATTGAAGGTATTTCGTTTAACGTGGATCAAAACGCAACGAAAATGATTACAAACGCCGAAATTGACAAGCTGAACGATGTGCAGAGCGCAGTAGATGGGCTGACCGGGGAGCACGCGGACTACATAACTGCGCCAAGCGGCGGCACAACAACTGACGCCGAAGCACGAGCGGCAATCAGCGCAATTATCGACGCGCTGGTAACAGGCGGAATACTAAACCCGGAAGAATAGGGTGGTTTAACGCAAACAAAAAGGCACGCATATTGTGTGCCTTTTTTGGCGTTTGATGCTTTATCGCCCCACACACAAGTCATGCATCACCCCCCACCAAAACCCCAAAACATTAACAATCCATAAACATTACCCGCTTTACCAACCTGCCGCGCCCGCTTGTGCTATACTGAAGCCAGCAAGCCACATTACCCAAAAGTAGAAAGGCAGCATTATGATAAAGTTAATTTGCGACTCCACGTCCTATTTGCCGGGCGAGCTTATTGAAAAATACAACATCGACATCATACCGCTCAGCGTAATCCTTGGTCCCGAGGTGATTGACGAGACCCAAATTACAAACGAGACGTTTTTTGCGCGGCTCAAAAGAAGCGCGTTTCACCCCTCTTCGGCTCATCCAACCGCGCAAGCGATATACTCCGTTTTTAAGCAATATACAGCTGCCGGCGACAGCGTTCTTTTCACATGCGTTTCGTCCGACTTGAGCACAACGTTTTCTACCGCACTCACGGTAAAAAATCAGCTTCTCGAAGAGTATCCGAAAGCACGAGTGGAGGTCGTAAACACGCAGTCAAACTGCATGGGACACGGCTTTGCAACGCTCGCCGGAGCCAAAGCGGTTGCCGCAGGCAAAAACATGGACGAGGCAATCGCCGCCATAAATAACACCATACCAAAAATCAGGCTACTGTTTATTCCGGAGTCACTTAAATATCTGCAAGAGTCGGGCAGGCTTAATAAGGCGAGCGCCCTGGCCGCCAGCGTTCTGAAAATCGTCCCCATCCTCACGGTTAAAGACGGCAAGCTCGACCTACACGCAAAAATCAGAACGCGTATCAAAGCAAAAAAAGTGATGCTGGCAGAGCTGCTCAATGACATCGAATCGGGCGGCGTTTCCGATATTTCGGTTATGCACGTCAACGACGAAAAAGAAGCTCAGCAGTTCATGGCGTCCATCAAAGAATTGATAGACATCGACATCAACCTTGTCTCTATCGGCCCTGTTGTCGGCGCTCACGTCGGTCCGGGTACGCTTGGTTTGGCTTGGGTAAAATCATAGCGATTTCTTACGCATAAATCACAAAACAAAAGCGGTCCGAGTTTTTTACTCAGACCGCTTTTTACTTCATTCATTTTTTTCTACGATTCTCTATTTCCTCCGCGCCGATGCTGATGCCGCTTACAGCCTGTGCAAAGGCTTTGATTTTGCTTTTTCAAGCAAATTGTATAATCCCCGCCGCCAATTTTTAATACCTTCACATTAATAATACTATCGGCAATTTTCTTTCTTGCATCATTATAAAGCCTTTGCACGGTCGAGCGTGCAACACCCATAATCTGCGCACACTGCTCTTGACTCAGATCCTCATAATCAATCAAGCGCAAGGCCTCATACTCCTCAACGCTCATCGTGACGGTCTGAGCGCTCGCACTGCTCATACCCGACGGTGTAAAAGTATCTATACTCGGCACATCGCATATTCTTTTTTGTATCCTTGGTCTAGACAAGCTGTGCTCTCCAATCAATAACGTCACTTGACAACTATTATATCACAGTCATTTTAATTGTTCAAAAGAATGTACACTTTCGCCTGTTGCACATTCGCTCTGTTTTCCTACTTTCCCTTACTCCCTTTGCCTTTACTGCCACGCATTTTCTCGTTCTCTTTTATCAGTCTGTCATTCTCTTCTCTCGCTTGGCTCAGCTCCTTCTCAAGTGCACCTTTGCTCGCCGTTAACTCGCCTACAGCAGTATCGCCGTATTGAGACGATACGCTTTTCGCACTAAACCCAAACCTCGCCGTGTTTCGCCCCGTCCCGCGTCTGCCACGTCCGCCCGGACCTCTGCCACACTTTTGCGAAGTGCTTGCCACTTCATTACAGTTTCCAAAACCACCGCCTGTCATCGACCCGCAGCCACTTGGTCCCGTTCCATCCATTCTCGGCATAATCATTACCTCCTTCTTGTTTTGGGCATATACCCGTTACGGTATTATTATACACCTTTTTGGGTATATGTCAATAACCTTTACAAATTTCTATCTTTAACGAAAATAAGGAGGCTCGTCTGATGCTTCGTTGCAATGGATTAAAAGAATATATTACCGAGCCATATGCAACGTTTCGTATATAAGCGTAAGAAAAAAAGCAGGTGCATTTCGCACCTGCTTTTCTATTCTCATTTAGACTATTTCTTTTTTCCAACGCCTGCAAAGCTCTGATCAATAAGCTCTTGCGGAAGCTGCTTCTTCTTCGTTATTGCCTGAACAACAAGCGTAACGATAACCGATATCGGCAGTGCAACAAACAGCGGGTCAAGGTTCTGTACGATCATGTTACCCACAACCGTCTGTGCCTCGCCACCTGTAATCGCGCCAACCAGCCCAAACACACTAGCTTCTTTCGCATGGAACAATACCATCCAAATGATGCTGGCAGCAAATCCGGAAACAAATCCGGAAACGGCAGCTATCTTAGTCAGCTTCTTGCTATACAGCGCGCCTATAAACATAGGCAGGAACGCCGAGCCGCAAAGTCCGAAGAACAATCCTGTCGCAATAGCGATTGCACCGTCCCAAACAGTCGGAAGCAAGTAAGCCAGTATCACTGTCACAACGATCGCGATCAAAACGCCGATACGCGAGAAAATCATCGACTTCTTAGGCGATTTTTTAGACGGTGTGATGATGTCTCTGCCTACTGCAGTACCCATTGTATGGAACTGCGAGCTGATAGTCGACATACCCGCCGCCATCAGTATGACAAGGAATATCGTCACAAACCACGGTGAAGTGAACGTGTTGAGGAAGTTCGGTATGATTTTATCGACTCCTCCTGAAGCAACAGCAGCAATTTCGCCGCCCTTCTGGAAAAACAATACGTTAGACAGTGCTCCAACGACGAACGCCACACCCGTCATCAGCAGTATAAACACACCACCGATTGGGATTGCGCGATTGAGTTCTTTGTCGCTTTTGACTGTCATAAAACGCACGGCCAATTGCGGTTGAGCAAGAACACCGATACCAACGCCGGCGATGATGCTCGTAACGACAATCATCCAGTTCATCGAGAACCACTCCGGCATAGAAGTCCAGCCGGTGAATCCCGGTGGTGCCTTAACCTGCTCCAAAACTGCCGAGTTTTGTCCCATGTCGGTCAGCGCTTGATGCGCCGGTGCTATTCCGCCAAGCTGCGTATACACGATAACCAGCAACGCCACCATTCCAACCAGCATCAAGCTGCCTTGGAACGCATCCGAATACATAACACCCTTGATGCCACCGAATATAACGTAGGCCGCCACAATTACCGCAAATATAATGAGCGCGAGGTTATAGTTAAGCCCAAGTCCGGCTTCCAGTATCCTCGAGACTCCAATCATTACTGCTGCGGTATAGAACGGCATAAACACGAATATGATGATTCCGGCAAATTTCTGTATAAACTTAGATTTGAATCGTTTACCCAAAAATTCGGGGAATGTGTGAGCGTTCAGGTTGCGACCGATTCTGCGCGTTCTTTTTCCAAAGAAGATAAACGCGATAAACACGCCAAGGAATATGTTGAGGAACGTCAGCCACAATAGGCTCATTCCAAACAATCCCGCAAACCCGCCAAACCCAACGATAGCCGAGGTGCTGATAAATGTTGCACCATAGCTAAGAGCCATAACAGCCGGATGTATCTTTCTACCTCCGAGCATGAAATCTTCTGCACTCTTCGTTCTTTTCCAACCAAGGAATCCAAGAAACCCTACAACTCCAAGATAAACTATTATAATAATTATTTTCCATACTAAAGCCAATTTTCCACCCTCCAATTCTTTCTAAAAAATTTTAAGTATAAATACTAAACGTCCAATTCCTCTTTAATCTTGTTTTCCTTTTCAGCCCACTCCTTGTCTTTCGCAAGCTCTTCTTCCGTTTCTCCGCCTTTGTTCCAATTGATGATGCCATAAATAACGCACGCAAGCGCAGACGCTATACAAAGTATGTACACCAAAAAAATTGAAAAATCACCCATTCCTAGCAATGAATTCACCTCTTCCTTTTTATTATTTTTTATTATTATACAAAAATACCCCTTGGCGCGAACCAAAGGGTAAACAAAAATCAATTATCACATTCTACTACTGTTGATTATGTACTACTCCACCCAACGCTACCATGCTAGTGCTTATTATAGGAAATATAGCGCACTATGTCAATAGCTTTTTTTACAATTTGTTCACATTTGAACGTATGTAACCTCATTATTACCCCAAAGACTCATATTCGCGCTCTTCATTTGCAATTTATCCCAATTCCAAGTATTATTACATATATACAATATCCAAATATGTAAACGAAAGAAGGGTTTGTAATGAAGAAATTTTTGTGTGCAATCTTGATTCTGATTCTTGTTGCTGCAGCTTTCGCAGGCTGTTCCGGCATCCCTGAAACACCTGCCGCACCCGCCGAGCAATCGCAAAGCGCGCAAGAAGGCGAAGCCCCCGGCGAGCAAACGCAAGAATCAAATGAAAACGAAACGCTCATGACCGCAATCGAACCCGAACAGCTTCTCAGTACCGACGATGTGTCCGCCCTGCTTGGTGAGCCGGTTATGGACGCGCAAAAGTCTCAAATGGAATCGGTCGGTCAAAAAATTGCGCTCTACGACCCGGTGGAGGACGGCTCATTTGCCTTCCTGCAGATATCGCTCAGTCAACAGAGCTCCATGCCGGCGGGCAGCTCTATCACGCCGTCCGAAATCTATGAGTCAGCCAAGAAAGCTCTCGACGAAACCAGCGACCTTGCGGTCAGCGGCATCGGCGACGACTGCTTTTCAGGCACACCCGGTCTGCACATCCTGTATCGCGGCTATTACATCGTTATCGGCGCAGGCAACACAAATGACGAAGCGGTTCAAGCTATTCTAATCGAAGCGGGCAAACTTGCTGTAGTCAACCTCGGTGAACTGCTGTAAACCGATTGTCTTGACTTTGCAGATTTTTTGCAAAGAAACATGACTCTAACTCATAGTAATACCTCGTCAGAGCGCAGCTAAATACTGCGCTCTTTATTCTCTTCTAAAACTACTTTGCCACCCTTTTTGAGTTTTGTAACACAAATATAAAGTTTTTTTAGTTGCAAACAGTGACGAAAACCAGTATATTTTATGTAATTGGCATCATATATATTTTATAAAAGAAGGAATCTAAACTTGTGAATACGAAAAAAACCGTTTTCTTTACCGGTGCTTCCGGCAGCATGGGTCTTGCGACACTAAAAGAGTTTCTTACTCGCACAGACCATTTTAATGTGAGAATACTCGTGCGCCCCTCCAAGAAGAACAAAAAGCTCATGAGGAAATATCGCGCCACACCCGGTCTGGAGATTATTTGGGGCGACATGCTCGACAAAGCCCTCATCTTTGAATGTGTACGGGGCACAGATTATGTACTTCACATGGGCGCCATTATATCACCCGAGGCGGACAAATATCCCGAGCTGACCATGCGTACCAACCTTGGATCAATTCTGAACATAATAGACGCCATTAAAGCACAGCCAAACGCAGACGATATTACGCTTGTTTATGTCGGAACAATCGCAAACACCGGCTGCCGCAGAGAGCCGATACACTGGGGCAGATGCGGCGATCCTATCAAAGGCGCTATTTTCGACAGCTATGCCACTTCCAAAATCGCATCAGAGCGCGCCGTTTTCGAGTCCGGTCTCGCAAGATGGGTCAGCCTGAGACAAACAGGCATGCTTCCCGTACACACCAGCGCAAGACACGAACCCATCATATTCCACCAAAACGCCAACAACGCAATCGAGTGGGCGACCGCAGAAGAATCCGCAGTATTGATGGCGAATGTCTGCGAAGACTGGATACCTGAATCATTCTGGCGCAAAGCCTACAACATCGGCGGCGGCAAGCAGTGGCGGTTCACACATTGGGAGTTCATGCAAAAGGCACTGCAATCCATCAACGTCGATTTCCACGGCGCCTTTGACTGCAGAGACCTCGCGCTGTACAACTTTCACGGTCAATGGTTTACCGACTCAGACGCGCTCGATGAAATCACGCACTTTAGAAGTCTGTCACCCGACAGTTATTTTGAAGACATCTTTAAGCTGTACACGCGCCTATACGCTATACCGATTCTGCGAGTTTTTATTCCTTCGGCAAAGCAGCTTTACAAGCAGAACAAAAAAATATGCAAAAAGCACATGGGACCCGATTGGATGATAGAAAACAACAAAGAGGATTGGATTAAAGCGTTTTATGGTTCAAGGGAGAAACAAGCATGCATCAGAGCATGGGACGAAGGGTACGAGCTAAAACGCCCGAGCGAAGACCCCAGCTACCTCGATCACG
This sequence comes from Clostridia bacterium, assembly GCA_018648645.1. Lineage (GTDB taxonomy): Bacteria > Bacillota > Clostridia > Christensenellales > SZUA-584 > JABGQS01. Next base: position 6,155 of record JABGQS010000001.1, on the reverse strand, counting down.
GCTACGACGAAACCAAACCAACAGAAAAATTAAAACTAGAAGATATGAAACAAGCGGCTGATTTCCGTGGCGGAACGTGCACATCCGCAAAGATGACGCAGGGCGACCTTTTTACACCGCTCAATTGGACGTGCGCGTTCGGACACGAGTTTGAAGCAACACCAAACCTCGTACTCAAAGGCGGGCATTGGTGTCCCGAGTGCGAGCGTAAAGCATGGAACTACACAGAGATAGCCGGCGTCAACCCCTTCTTCGCACAGGTCTGGACACCGCTTCATCACGACGAAGAGCCTATCAACGTTCCAAAAGACGTCTGCGACCTGCTGGTTTTAGAGGAGCGGGAAAACTAACACAACATAAACAAAGCCTTGTCGTTTTATCGACAAGGCTTTTATTGTTTCTCTCAATGTTTTTTTGCAATCCCCTACTCCACCGTTACTGTCACCGAAACCGAGAGCGTTCTCCTGCTCCCCAACATATCGTCCACATCCAACGAGTAATCAATGTTAGCACTAATCTCATACTCGCCGCTCGGCAAAACGAATTCGCTGTCCGCATAGTACTCCTTAAAAAACTCCACCAGCGGATCGTCAGAAGTGTACCCGCCGCTTTTTGAGAACGCTACCCGTACTGTCTCTCCCGGTGCAAACTGTGTATACTCAAGGCTGTCATTGGTCACATACCCGCCGTCAAAGTATTTTTCATCTTTCACACCAAAGCCAAGCAGCGGATTGCCACTGTAAACCGTAATTGCATCGCTCCCAAGATACTTAAGCTCCGCATAGCACTCAATCGCCTCGTCTTGCACATAAATACCTTTATCGGTGTAAAGCGTGATCTCAAACTCCTCATTGCTGCTGCTTAACTGCGCCTCTTCTGCTTGACTGGGTTCCGCCTGCATCGCCGGCGCACACGCTGACGCAAAAATAATCGCGCAAATCAATAACAGTAATAACATCTTTTTCATTAAAATCACTCTCCTATACAAGTTAGACGCATTTGCAGTCGTTTTTGTTCCGCAAAGCTGCTGCGTTTCACCGATACAGAACCAACTTTAGGCACTTTGTGTCTTTGCGCTTTATAATTTGATTTTTCTGCCAAATACTTTTATAATTAAAGAGAAAAAACAATGGAGGTAGCGCATATGAAAAAGTACTTTGCAGAACTAATCGGTACGTTCGTACTGGTGCTGTTTGGCTGCGGAAGCGCGGTGGTCGCCGGCGGCTCACTCGGCGTTTTTGGAATTGCAATGGCATTTGGTTTGTCCATCGTCGCAATGGCCTACGTAATCGGCCCCATTTCAAGCTGTCACATCAACCCCGCTGTTTCTCTGGCGATGCTAATCTCGGGCAAAATGAAGTTTCTCGACTTTATCGGCTATGTCATCGCACAAGTCGCTGGCGCGCTCGCAGCTGCGGCAATCATACTGTTCATCGTCCGCTCGTCCAATCTGGATCTCGCGTTTGGCACCAACGGATTTGGCGCGGTCTCTGCGGTAAACATCACGATGCTCGGTGCAATCATCGTCGAAATTATACTAACGTTTGTGTTCGTCTTCACCATCCTTGGGGTCACCAGCTCCGAGAAAACATCCAAAGTTGCGGGTCTTGTCATCGGCTTAACGCTTGCCTTCGTGCACATACTCGGCATCAACCTCACGGGCACGTCGGTAAACCCGGCAAGAAGTCTTGGGCCCGCCATATTCGCAGGCGGCATCGCGCTGCAGCAGGTCTGGGTGTTCATCGTCGCACCGTTTGTCGGCGCAGCCCTTGCCGCGCTCGTGTTCAAGCTGTTTTCGCCGAAAGCCAAGCCCGCTTTATAGGTGCGATTTTACTCAATGCATCAACAAAGCAAGTTATTACATGATTGTTAGAATTTCGTGTTTGAATTAAACGCGCGGGTTTGATATTATATTAAATGTGCTTTTGGTTCTCATCCGTTATCATCATATACGAACTCAAAGCGCATCTGCATCATATATATTTTATTAAGTTTGAGGGGTAACAAAAAATGAATAAAGCTAAATTGAACTACGCTTGGTACAAGCTGGCTTGCGTTGCCGGCCACAAGCTTTCTTCTTGGTATGGTATCCTCGCAAAGTACGTGCGCGCGCCAAGAGAGAGAATGCACTTCGTAATGATCCCCATGGAAGAGAAAATTGAGCAGCCATCACAGAAATTTGTCCCAATGGACATCGTTGACGCCTTTATCGACAAAGCCGGTGCTTTGGCTGTCATGAAAGAGTGCATGTGCCGCGTCGGCGGAAACTGCAAAGACTACCCACACGACATCGCCTGCCTCGGTATGGGAAGCAGCCTCAAGGACATGGATCCAAGCTTCGGCAGAATCGTAGACAAGCAGGAAGCCAAAGCACATGTCAAAAAGGCGCTGGGCGAGGGTCTCTATCCGCTCATCTCGCATTACGAGCGCGACGCCATGATGCTGAGTCTCGATTTCGATAAGCTGATGCTGGTATGCTTTTGCTGCCCGTGTCACTGCGTTGCGCGGCGTTCGGGCAAACTGAGCGACGGTCTAGACAACTCGTTCCACTCCAACGCCCAAAAGCTGCCATCCGTGCAAATTCTCTTTGATGAAGACAAATGCAACGCATGCGGCAAATGCGTAGACGAATGCTTCGCAAACGCAATCACGCTTGAGGGCGACCTAATCACCCTCGACCAAGACAAATGCAAAGGCTGCGGAAGATGCGCCATGATATGCGACGCGTTCAGCGTTACCTACGACATCAAAAACATCGACAAGATGATCGATGAGCTAGGGTTCTGCGCAGACATTTCATAATCCACACTCAATCCGCAAATAGTTTATAGGATGATTGTTTATGGACGAAAAAAACTTGCGGCAGTTTTGCTCTCCTCATTATGAGAGCAAAGACATCATGCATAACCTCTGCCACATCGACAGGATTATTCGCCTCGCAAAAAAGATGTGCGAAAATCATGCTGACGCTGAAATAGAAACCGTCATCTTCGGCGCTTATTTTCACGGCTTGGTTGATAATAGCACCGACGATATTCAAGAATATTTGAGTAGCATAAACATTGTTCAGAGTAAAATCGCGAAAATTCTTCAAGCATCGCGAGACTCTCAAATAAATAGTATTCCAATTTCCTTAGAGGGTAGCATTCTTCATGATGCACATTTGCTGGAGGGCGGTAAAACTTTTATCGTGACAAAATGTTTGGTAACCGGTACTGCGAGAGGGCAAAGCCTGACCGAAACCATTGCCTATATGGAAAAGAACATTATCGGTAACGGTAAGGTTTCTCTTGAAGAGAACGCAGCCACTCTCGATGAACGACAGCTTTACGCAAAAGAATTCATACGCGAGTTGAAAAATGGGCTTAATCTTTAGCCCGTTTTAATTCCCCGCCTTTCAAACTTTCCAGCACGCTCTCCCAAGCCTCGTCAAAATAATCATACACCTTGTTCCACTCTTTACTTTCCGGCCACCCAAGATGCGTCAGCGTTACTCTTGTTTCACTCTCGCCTACTTGCTCGAACTCTACAACCACCCACGTTTTATACTCATCGCTTCGGATATCGGGAAACTGCGGCGGTGCATTCCACGAAAACGACAACATTTTTTGCGGCAGGAAGCTAAGCACTTTGCACCCTTCGCTTCCCCGCAGCCCATACGGATTGTCCATCAGAAAATATATCTCAAACACTCCGCCCGGCTTTAGTTCAATTTTGTTGTCCGCACCAAAGAAAGTAAACAGCCCTTCGTGCGTTGTCCAAGCCCACCACACTTCGTTCAGCGATTTCTCTATAGTCACCGACTTAACAATTTCCTTATCCGTCATCTTATCACCCTTAATTTCTCAACACTATTCAAAAAGCTTCAAATACTTCCCGTACCCAAGTTTCTCCAGCTCATCCTTGGGGATAAACTTCATCGCCGCAGAGTTTATACAAAAGCGCGTACCCTCGGGCGTGGGTCCGTCATCGAAAACGTGCCCAAGATGCGCGTCAGTGTTTGTGGTTCTAACCTCGGTTCTCACCCGCGCAAGTCTGTTGTCCACGCTTCTTTGCACCAATGCCTCGTCAATCGGCTTTGTGAAGCTCGGCCATCCGCACCCCGCATCATACTTATCTTTCGAAGAAAACAACGCCTCCCCCGAAACTATATCTACGTATATGCCGTCCTGCATGTTGTCCCAATACTCATTTTTGAACGGCGGCTCGGTCGCATCCTGCTGCGTAACGCTGTACTGCATTGGCGTCAGCTTTTCTCTAAGCTCGTCCTGCCGCTCGTCAATCTTTTTCCAAACGCTGTCGATGTAACCCTGCCTTCCCGAGCCCACTTTATACCCCTTGTAATGCGCCTCATTTTTCAGATAATACTTGCAGTGATACTGCTCCGCTGTATAGAATTTTTTCGCAGGAAGAATTTTTGTCGCTATCGGCTCTTTAAACAACTTCCCAACCTCAATTTTGCTCTCCCGCGCTATTTTCTTTTGATACGCGTCCGTATAAAATATCGCCGACATATACTGCTGCCCGCGGTCCGCAAACTGTCCCCCCGCGTCCGTCGGGTCTATCATTCTCCAGAATATGTGCAAAAGCTGCTTGTACGATAAGTACTCGGGGTCATACGTCACTTCAATCGCCTCGTAGTGTCCCGTGTCCCCGCCGCACACCTGCTCGTATGTCGGGTTGTTCACCTGCCCGCCGGTGTATCCCGGCACCACGCTTATAACGCCCTGCACGCCGTCAAACGGCGGTTCCATACACCAAAAACACCCGCCCGCAAATATCGCTTTTTTCTGCTCCTGCTCAAACTGCATAATGCCTACCTCCAAAATGTATCTTCTTTCATTATATCATATTGGATACCGATACGCTTGTCTTCATCCACCTTATAAATACACGGAATGTGCGACGGCAAGTGCCCGTTCGAATCGGATTTGATAGAATGAAAATAGACCTCCCAAATAACCAACAGCACACCCCAACAAGGTGGGAATCGCTCCGCTCACTGCGTTCGCTATCACACATGGGCTCTCGCCTTCATCCGCCGCAGGCGGCGGCGAGTGCCCGTTCGAATCCCGCCTTGCGCCAACGCAAAGGGTACCCATTACTAATCAACCAACAGCACACCCCCAACGGGTGGGATTCGCTCCGCTCGCGTTGCTCGCTATCACGCCACCTCGCTTGCCTTCATCCGCCACAGGCGGCGGCAAGCTCTGGTTCGAATCCCGCCGAACCGCCAATAAAAGGGTACCCATATGGGTACCCTTTTATTGGCGGAGAAAGAGGCACACTAAACCAAGCACTCAAATAAGAAGCTTGAACAGTTATAAGTAGTTTAGCCTATGAATCTTGCACCTTGAAAATCTTTAACCTATTCGGAATCCCTGTTTTTTGTTAGGTTATAATAAAATTAACCGTCACTTTTATAAGTGTTATTGTCAAATTTTATAGTAAGAATGAGGCAAGGGGGTTCGGTTCAATTTATGGAGTTGTGGTTTTTTCATATATCTTGTTACTACCTTCCTTCGTCTTTTGAGCTATTTATCAGTTGTAAATCCTCACTTTCAACTCTGTAGTATTACTGGGGGTAGGTCAATATCGCAGGAAATATATGAAAAAGTAGTGAGGTAGCATTATGATTAAATTGATTTCAGATATTACATTTGTGTTGATTTTTTCTGTATCCGATAAAGTCCGTATAATGGTGTAAAAAGGGAATTCAAATAAAAAAGAGCCAAAGAGCTCAACCTCGGTTAAAATAAAGTTATAGACAATACAAATCGAGGAGGAGAAAAATGGCTCAACTAAATATTACACTGGATACGGAACTTTTGCACGGACTTTTTACTAAAGATTCAAAGGATGAAGCATTTTCTAAATTATTGGAAGCAATCCTTAATCAGGTGCTTCTGGCTCAATCAACTGAACAGCTGGGAGCAGAACCTTATGAACGTAACGATGATCGCACGGCTTACCGTAACGGCTTTAGAGACAGAGACCTGACGACACGCATCGGCGCTATCACTTTAAAAGTGCCACGCCATAGAAACGGTGATTTCAGCACCACCATGTTTCAGCGTTACCAACGCAGCGAACAAGCGCTTGTTCTTGCGATGATAGAAATGGTCATAAACGGTGTTTCGACAAGAAAAATTGAA